>CANFMT010000014.1 GCA_947448415.1 Burkholderiaceae bacterium
AGGGTGACTTTCAGGCCGCGGGATTCAAGAATCGCGGCAAGCGAGGCAGCTGCGATTCCTTTCCCTAAAGAAGAAACCACACCACCAGTGACAAAAACGTATTTGGTCATCGCTTAAGCTCTGTTGGAAAAAGTAATTATAACGACACCAGCAAGAGTTATTAGAAATTGAAATTCGTTAATATTGAAAGAATTTATTAATTTGACCCTTTCAAACTATATGCGCCTCCTTTTTGCAGTGCTAATAACGATTCTGTCACTCTTTTACTTTCTGCCGTTTGCCATTGCATTCAATAAGAAAAGGGCTAATTCAGGAGCAATCTTTGCACTCAATCTATTTTTGGGCTGGTCCCTTATAGGTTGGGTTATAGCCCTAGTTTGGGCCATGAAAGACGAAAAAGTCATATAAAACGGTTTAATAAACCCCATTCCTAGCATTGCTACTTTATGGTCTCATAACCCTAAAACCCTTAATTTCGATGAAATTGGCTTTTTAGGTCGGTTTTTTAGGGTTTAAACTCTTATATAAGACTCAAATAAGTAACTATAATCCTTCAAAACGGGAGAAAATTCCTATTTTGGCCTTTCTATTGATCACTTTTACCCCATAGGAAACATAATGTTAGAAGCCTATAACGCACATGTAGCAGAACGCACAGCCCTCGGAATTCCAGCCCTTCCCTTAACGAAGGATCAAACATCTGAATTAGTGAAGTTACTTAAAAACCCACCGGCTGGCAAAGAGGCTGAGTTGGTTGAGCTAATTACTCATCGTGTTCCAGCTGGCGTTGATGATGCAGCAAAGGTAAAAGCTGAATTCTTAGATGCGATTGCAAAAGGTTCGGAAAAATCTCCGCTCATTAATCGCATTCGTGCCACAGAATTATTGGGAACAATGCTTGGTGGATACAACATCAAACCATTGGTTGATTTGTTAAGCGATGCAGAGTGCGGAGGCGCTGCCGCTGAAGCACTCAAGAAAACCCTCTTGATGTTTGATTACTTCAATGATGTTCAAGAGTTGTCAGAAAAAGGCAATGAAAATGCAAAAGCTGTAATGCAAAGCTGGGCTGATGCCGAGTGGTTTACTAGTCGCCCTGCTGTTCCAGATAGCATGAAGCTAACTGTATTTAAGGTAACAGGCGAAACCAATACTGATGACCTCTCACCTGCGCCTGACGCATGGAGCCGCCCTGACATCCCATTGCATGCAACGGTTATGCTCAAGAACCCACGTCCAGGCATTGAACCAGACGAGACAGGCGTGCGTGGTCCAATGAAACAAATTGCTGCCCTACAGAAAAAAGGTAACTTGATTGCATACGTCGGTGACGTTGTTGGTACAGGATCCTCACGCAAGTCAGCAACTAATTCCGTATTGTGGTGGACAGGTGAAGATATCCCATTTGTTCCAAACAAGCGTTTTGGTGGTGTTTGTTTAGGCGGAAATATTGCCCCGATCTTCTTCAATACTATGGAAGACTCAGGCGCCTTGCCAATTGAGTTAGATGTTTCTCAAATGAATATGGGTGATGAAATCGAATTGCGCCCATACGAAGGCAAAGTCCTTAAGGATGGCAAAGACATTGCTAACTTCAGCCTGAAATCCCCCGTAATCTTGGATGAAGTACGTGCTGGTGGACGTATCCCCCTGATCGTTGGTCGTGGTCTCACTGCAAAAGCTCGTGCAGCGCTTGGCTTGCCTGCCTCAACAGAGTTCCGCCTCCCAGTCAGCCCACCTGATAACAAGAAGGGCTTCAGCCTTGCCCAAAAAATTGTTGGTCGTGCATGTGGCCTTCCAGAAGGTCAAGGCGTTCGCCCTGGCACATATTGCGAACCACGCATGACTACCGTTGGATCACAAGACACCACAGGCCCAATGACACGTGATGAGTTGAAGGATTTGGCTTGCTTAGGCTTCTCTTCAGACCTGGTAATGCAATCTTTCTGCCACACATCTGCATATCCAAAACCAGTTGATATCCGCACTCAGCACGAATTACCATCCTTCATGACAAATCGTGGCGGCGTTTCTCTTCGTCCGGGGGATGGCGTTATTCACAGCTGGTTAAATCGCCTGTTGTTGCCTGACACCTGCGGTACTGGTGGCGATAGCCACACTCGCTTCCCGATTGGCATCTCCTTCCCGGCTGGCTCTGGCCTTGTTGCTTTCGCAGCAGCTACTGGAGTGATGCCATTAGACATGCCTGAGTCAGTATTAGTTCGCTTCAAAGGAAAAATGCAGCCAGGCATCACTTTACGTGACCTAGTAAACGCCATTCCCTTGTATGCAATTAAAAAGGGTCTGCTTACTGTTGAAAAACAGGGCAAGAAAAATATTTTTTCTGGCCGCATCCTTGAGATTGAAGGCTTACCTGATCTGAAGGTTGAACAAGCTTTCGAATTATCTGATGCATCAGCTGAGCGTTCTGCTGGCGGCTGTACAGTTCACCTCAATAAAGAGCCAATTATCGAATACATGCAATCAAACATCACTTTAATGAAGTGGATGATTGCCAATGGCTATGATGACAAACGTACCCTTGGACGTCGCATCAAAGCAATGGAAGCATGGATTGCCAACCCGCAACTTCTCCAGCCCGATGCAAATGCTGACTATGCTGAGATCATCGAAATCAATATCGATGAAATTAAAGAGCCAATTCTTGCCTGCCCTAATGACCCAGATGATGTGAAAGTGTTGTCTGAAGTTGCAGGTGAAAAGATTGATGAAGTATTCATCGGCTCATGCATGACCAACATCGGTCATTTCCGCGCAGCTGGCCAAGTGCTTCAAGGTAAAAAAGATATGCCAACTCGTCTCTGGGTAGCACCTCCTACAAAGATGGACGCCATGGTATTGATGGAAGAGGGTTACTACGGCATGTTAGGTGCTGCTGGAGCCCGTATGGAAAGCCCTGGTTGCTCACTCTGTATGGGTAATCAAGCGCAAATTCGCAAAGGCTCTACTGCTGTTTCTACATCAACCAGAAACTTCCCAAATCGCTTAGGTATTGATACTCGCGTATTTTTAGCCTCAGCGGAATTGGCGTCTGTTGCAGCGTTACTTGGTCGCCTGCCCACTCCTGCTGAATATTTAGAGCAAGTAAAAGCGCTCGATGCTAAATCTGGTGAAGTGTATAGATATATGAGCTTTGACAAGCTCAAATCATTTAGTGATGTTGCAGATACTGTAACTGTCTAAGTTTGGTTAGCACCTCCCAACAATACGTTGGGAATTAAAAAGGCGATCTTTTGATCGCCTTTTTTCACGCTAAAAGATTAAATAGATAACATATTCTCTTGACGTGCATTTTCTCGGCTGATTCCAGAGACCCATTTGTTTGTAGGCAAACCAGTCTTGTCTAGAATCAATTTCGCACGCTTAGAAACATCTCGCCATTGAGCCTCTAATTTAGGACCCTTAAAAGCTATTGCCACAACATTGCAATCATGAGATTCGGGGAACAAAAGAACGCGATTATCAAATGCCTCACATATATGACTTAAATTCACATCAAAGCTTTTATGTCGAGAAAATAAATTCACCGTTAGAACGCCAGGTCCTTTAAGGATGTTGTAACAACCTTTATAAAATTCTAAGGAGCTCACTGCGGGGCCATCACAAATGGCATCATAAAGATCTACCTGAACCGCATCAAATGATTCTTTGTGCTGTTTATCCCTTACAAAAACTTTTGCATCGGTTTGCAAAGTTTCCAATTTACGATCGTCATCTGGCGTAAAGAACATAGATCTGGCTGCAACGATTACGGCCGGATTGAGCTCTACAACGGTTGTCTTTACTGCAGGACAATAGCGATGTTGAAATTTCGTTAATGCTCCTGTACCTAAACCAAGTTGGGCAACACGCATGCCAGGCCTAGTCTCTAAAAACAGTAGCCAAGCCATCATTTGCTGGTTGTATTCTAGATATATTTCATCAGGGTCACGTATACGCATAGCCCCCTGAATTAATTCGGTACCAAAATGCAAATACCGAATACCACCACTCTCTGAGAAGGTAACTGGCTCCATCAACATCGTTATTTAGCCCAACGACGTGCATTGCGGAATAAGCGCAACCAAGGACTTGCTCCATCCGGAGTGTTAAGCCACTCTGGTGGGCACCAACTCATCTGCGCGGCGCGGAATACTCGCTCAGGATGAGGCATCATCACGGTGAAGCGACCATCAGGCGTTGTAACACCCGTTAATCCACTTGGTGACCCATTAGGATTCATAGGGTAGGTTTCAGTTGGGTTACCTTGGTGATCCACAAAACGTAAAGCAGCTAAGCCTTCCTTCTGAATTTGATCAAGATTTCCTTGTTGGCTAAAGTTAGCAAATCCCTCACCATGGGCTATAGCAATCGGTAACTGGCTACCTTCCATGCCTTGAGTAAAGATTGATGGAGAAGTAAGTACCTCTGCCATTACAAGACGTGCCTCATATTGCTCTGATTGGTTGCGAGTAAATTTTGGCCATGCTTGTGCACCAGGAATAATTTCAGATAGATTGCTCATCATCTGACAACCATTGCATACACCAAGTGCAAAGCTATCCTGGCGCGTGAAGAATGAGGAGAATTGATCGCGTAATTGCTGATTGAACAGAATGGTTTTTGCCCATCCCTCACCTGCACCTAAGACGTCGCCATAACTAAAGCCACCACAAGCAATTAAACCGCGGAAATCATCTAATTTAGCTTTACCGCTCAACAAATCAGACATATGAACATCATAGCTATCAAAGCCTGCCCAATTGACGGCATAAGCCATCTCAACATGAGAATTAACGCCCTGCTCACGCAAGATAGCTACCTTTGGACGCACACCTTTTTGTATAAATGGTGCCGCCACATCTTCTGCAATATCAAAGGTTAACTTTGGAGACATTCCAGGGTCAGACGAATTATCTAATAGAGAGAACTCGCTATCTGCGCATACTGGGTTATCACGCAAGCGAGCTATTTGATAGCTGGTATTGGTCCAGATTTTTTGCAAAACTTCACGAGGCTCTGCAAAAATATTTTTGGCATCGCGCCAAACTTCAATGCGACCATTGTTATTTGGCTTACCGATAACGTGGCTGTATGCGCTTAATCCTAGAGAGCGTAGGACAGCAAAAACAAAATCTCTGTCAGACCTACGAATTTGAATTACTGCGCCCAGTTCTTCATTAAATAATGCGCGCATGGTTTGCTCATGCCTACGACCAGAAACCTGCTGAGCCCAGTTTTTTGCATCCCCATGGTCGGGCTCTTGCCCAATATCAACAGCGATCATATCTACGTTGATTGAAATACCGCAATGGGATGCAAAAGCCATTTCCGCAATAGTAGCCAGGAGACCTCCATCGGAGCGATCGTGATAAGCCAGTAACTTACCATCTTGACGCAATTGAATAATTGCCGCCGCCATGGCTTTGAGATCCTCAGGATGATCTAAATCTGGAGTATGTTTACCGGATTGATTGAGCACTTGAGCAAGAATGCTGCCGGCCATACGATTCTGGCCGCGACCAAGATCAATCAAGATTAATTCTGTTTCTAGATTTGATCCATCTGAGTCCTTGAGGGTTAGATATGGCGTCAGGGTCTTACGTACATCAAGCACAGATGCAAATGCAGAGATGATGAGTGAGACAGGCGAAACTACTTTTTTCGATTCAGCGCCATCAGACCATGCGGTAGCCATCGATAAAGAATCTTTACCAACCGGTATAGAAATTCCTAATGCAGGACACAACTCCATACCAACCGCTTTTACTGAATCATAAAGTTTGGCATCTTCTCCGGGCGAGCCACATGCGGCCATCCAGTTTGCCGAAAGCTTAACGCTGTCAAGAGCTGTAATATCGGCAGCCAGTAAATTGGTAATTGCCTCTCCAACAGCCATACGGGCTGCGGCTGGTGCATCAATCACGGCTAATGGGGTTCTTTCGCCCATAGTCATTACTTCGCCACGATAACCCTTGTAATCCATTAAGGTTACGGCACAGTCAGCTACTGGTACTTGCCATGGTCCAACAAATTGATCACGTGCATTAAGGCCGCCAACAGTACGATCTCCAATCGTGATCAAGAAAGATTTACTAGCGACAGTTGGCTGCTGAAGTACCCAAGCTATAGACTTTGCCAAATCGGCATCTGTAACATCTAACTCAGAAAATTCTTGTGCAACTCGTTTTACATCACGATGCATGCGAGGTGGTTTACCAAGTAGCACCTCCATAGGCATATCAATCGGTAATGCTTCATCTGCTCCAGAAGCTTGCTTTGAATCAGATAGCTGCAATTGACGTTCAGCAGTGGCTTCGCCAACTACTGCAAATGGACATCGCTCACGCTCACAAAATGATTTGAATAAATCTAAATCCTTGGCTTCAATAGCCAATACATAACGTTCTTGAGACTCATTGCACCAAATCTCAGCTGGACTCATTCCACTCTCTTCAAGCGGTACGCTACGCAATTTAAATTTAGCTCCAAGACCTGCACCGTCTGCAAGCTCAGGGAAAGCATTAGATAGGCCTCCAGCCCCTACGTCGTGGATAGAAACAATGGGATTATTTTTACCCAACGCACGACAGGCATTAATCACTTCTTGCGCACGCCTTTCCATCTCTGGGTTGCCGCGTTGTACCGAATCAAAATCTAAGTCGGCAGTGTTCGTGCCAGTTGCTACAGAGCTACCAGTGGCACCGCCCATGCCAATGCGCATGCCTGGTCCACCTAGTTGAATTAATAGGTGCCCTGCTTGAATGGCCTTTTTTTCTGTGTGAATAGAATCAATGCTTCCGATACCACCAGCAATCATGATTGGCTTGTGATAGCCACGACGAACACCATCTAGTGTTTGCTCAAATACTCGGAAATAACCACCTAAGATTGGTCTGCCGAACTCATTATTAAAAGCAGCTCCGCCTAAGGGGCCGTCAATCATGATTTGCAAAGGAGTCGCAATGCGCTCTGGTTTGCCGTATTGCTCAAGCTCCCAAGGAAGATCTGTGCCAGGAATATTAAGATTGGATACAGAAAAACCTGTTAAACCCGCCTTAGGTCGACCACCAATACCAGTTGCACCTTCATCACGAATTTCTCCGCCAGCGCCAGTAGATGCTCCAGGAAATGGGGCAATTGCCGTTGGATGATTGTGTGTTTCCACCTTCATTAAGGTATGAACTAATCGAGAGTCTTTTGCATAGAGATGTTGACCTCCCTGCGGAGTCCATGTCTCTGCCTCACACCCAACCATTACGGCTGAATTATCAGAATAAGCAACAATTGTTCCCGCCGGCTGCAATTGATGAGTATTGCGAATCATGGCAAATAACGATCGCTCTTGATCATCGCCATCAATAGTCCAGGTTGAATTAAAGATCTTGTGACGACAATGCTCACTATTTGCCTGAGCAAACATGATCAGCTCGACATCGCTAGGATTGCGCTCTAGGCGAATGAAATTCTCAGTGAGATAAGCAACTTCATCATCTGATAAAGCCAAACCTAAGTCTTGATTTGCTTTATCTAATGCAGCCCTACCTTCAGAAAGTACGGCAATCCGTTTTAAGGGGCGATCATCTAGCGATTGGTAAAGTGCATTTGCATCCTCTACAGACTCAATCACCGCCTCAGTCATTCGATCATGCAGAGCTGTCAAAATCATCTGAGTTTGTTCGCGAGTTAATGCCTTTTTAGATTTCCAAGCAAACTGAACGCCGCGCTCAATGCGTAATACATTTAATCCGCATTGACGAGCAATATCGGTAGCCTTACTGGCCCATGGAGAAACTGTCCCTAAGCGTGGAATAACAATTGCACCTTGCACATCATCGGAGCCTTTTCCAAACCAAGATTTGCCTTGATTGATTGCAGAGACAAAAGGTTGACCATAGGTCAAAAGACTAGCCAAGATCTCTAGCTGATTTTCATCAAGGGCTTTATCTGACCATACAAAATGAAGATACTGACCTTCAATTGCATCTAGATGTAGATTTTGGGCGGCCAAAGAGGCCAAAAGGCGCTGTTGGCGAAATGGGGATAGCGCATCAGCGCCAGGTAAAAAATGGTAGGAAGACATCCCTAGATTATAAGGTTTTGCCTACAGCAAGCGACCACCCTGAAGGTGCAATTGGCGCTGGCACCGACCAGCTAAGGCAGGGTCATGGGTCACCAAAATCAAGGTGGAATTATTTGCCTGATTAAGCTCAAAAAGGAGGTCAATTACCTTATTTCCGTTAGCTTCGTCTAAGCTGCCTGTGGGCTCATCGGCAAATAAGATAGCGGGCTTGGTAATAAATGCTCTAGCCAGGGCCACCCTTTGTTGTTCCCCGCCTGAGAGAGTCCTGGGAAAGTGTTTGGCACGCTCACCCAAACCCACCCTTTCGAGCCAAATTAATGCTTGTTCAGAAGGATTTTTTAAGCCATTAAGCTCAGCCGCAAGCATCACATTTTCGATGGCAGATAAATGCGGTAATAATTGAAAGGATTGAAATACAAATCCTACATGAAGCCCTCTTACCTTAGCCCGACCATCCTCGTCTAGATCATTAAGATTTTGACTCATCAGGCTGACATTTCCAGTCGTCGGAGTATCCAATCCAGCCAAAAGACCCAGTAAGGTGCTTTTACCGGAACCTGACGCACCTGTGATTGCAGCGCTTTCACCTTCATATATATCAAAGCAAATGTCGTGCAAAATGGTTAGCGAGCCATCGCTGGACAAAACACTTTTACCCAGATGATTTGCACTTAAAACCTTAGTTAAATTGCTCATAAATGAATAAAAATTACTGGCCCGTCTTGTGGATTAGAAAAATAATTGGTCTAGGCCTATTTTGCCTGTTAATTCCATTTGGCACATCAGCCCAAAGTAACCCCACAATCCTGATTATGGGGGATAGCCTATCAGCTGAATATGGGATTGAGCGAGGCTCTGGCTGGGTCACCCTCCTTCAAAACCAACTCATAAAGCAAGGCTCATCATGGACTGTCAGTAATGCAAGCATCAGTGGTGAAACAAGCGCCGGAGGATTGACGCGTCTACCCTCCCTGCTTTCCCAAAGGAGTCCAAAAATAGTGATACTCGAATTAGGCGCGAACGATGCACTTCGTGGGCTATCAATAGACCAGACCGAAAAGAATTTACGCTCCATGATTGCGCTCAGCAAAAAAACAGGGGCCAAGGTATTGCTTCTTGGAATGCAAATTCCACCGAATTACGGCCAGGAATATACGAAAAAATTTAAGGATCTATATCCAAAGTTAGCCAGTAGCGAAAAAGTTGATTTACTGCCATTCTTTATGAGTGGTGTAGTTACTAATAAAGAATTGTTCCAAACGGACAACATACATCCAAACGAAAAAGCGCAAATATTGCTCTACAAAAACGTATGGGGCGCTATGGCCCCATATCAAGAAATGCTTTCAAAGAAATATTAACTACCAGAGCTTGTTGATTGCTTCAAAGGATTAATCATTTTGACACCAGCAGTATCGCGCCAGTAAGACATGAAGCCTGCAAATTCAGCTTGGGCCGCAAGAGCTTGTATTTGCTGGGCTTGCGCCTTATGGATCTTGGCATCACCACCAGATGGTTGGCGTACCTGATCGACTCTGTATAAAGTAACACCTGTTCCAGGATCTTTCACTGAAACAATGGCTGGCAACTTATCGGGGTTAACTGCCATAACATCATCTAAGGCCGGCCCCACTAAATTGGTAGGCTTATTGCGCGAAACCCAAGTTGGCGAAGCAAATCCAGTTGCATTTTTAGGATCTTTTTCTAGTGACGCAAAACGCTCAGAAGCGGCAGCTACTGCCAATTTCTCAGCAGCACGTTGACTAACCTGTCGCTTAACTTCATTTGCAACATCTTTAAAAGGTAAAGTTTGTGCTGGATGGAAAGTTACTACACGAGCAGAAACAAAAACACCTTGTGAGGACTGAACAGCCTCAATATTGCGCTTGTTCTTAACTGCTTCGTCTCCAAAAAGTGCTTGAACAACTTTAGGATTAGCAAGCGGATGATCCTTAGCAACCCCAGGGGGGCCAGATCTTGTAAGGCCTTTTTGCGTTTGAATGCTTAGCTTTAATTTGTCAGCGGCAGGCTTCAAACTGTCAGATTGGTCGTAAGTCATATTAGCAAATTGATCTGCCCTCTCACTAAAGACCTTCGCGTCTTCCTTTGGATCCGCCTTAAGCACAATATATTCAACATCTACATACTCAGGGCTTTCAAATAGCTTAGCGTTAGCATTGTAGAAAGCTTGTAATTCGTCTTGCGATGGGTTTACCTTAGAAAGGTAATCTTTAGCATCGAATTTTAATGACTGAACTTGGCGCTCTGTTTCATAGAGGGTTGAGACAATCTCAGAGAGCTTTGGGCTCGCTAACTCTGTACGCGCAACTGAATTAACCAACTGGTTAATCTTGAGATCAAATGCTTGACTGACGTAGAACTGCTCTTCATTAAGTCCATTACTTGCCAATAATTGCTTGAAACGAACATCATCAAAACTGCCATCCTGTCTATACAAGGCGCGAATCTGTGGAATATTTTGCAAGCTCTTAATTAATGCTTCTTTTCCAACCTGCAAACGCAGATCACCCACTGCAAAACCAAGAATACGTTGCTGTAAAAGCTCATTTAAGACTGCTTGTCTAAATTGCAAACTTTGAGCAATTTGAACATTTCCACCAACACGCTCAGCCTGACGTTTAGCAGCAGTATCAACTTCCTGAGAGGTGATCGGCTTACCATTCACTTTGACAAGATCTGTCTCCTTATCCATAAATCCGGAATAACTTGAAATACCGAACATGGCAAACGATGGAACAATGAATAACATCAAAACGAGCTGGAGAAGCTTTTGGTGCTTACGGACGGTATCAAACATGTATAAGGTCGCTAGTAATAAATATCAATGGCTTGATTTTACTAGGCTATCAGGGTTGAGGGTGTATTGCCTGTTGTAAGGCTGAAGAAGGTAATGTTTTGGTGGGCGCTGAGAGGCTCGAACTCCCGACATTCTGCGTGTAAGGCAGACGCTCTACCAACTGAGCTAAGCGCCCCAAAATATTACAGCTAAGATTGTAACCTAAGCACAGATTACCCGCATAAAAACCATCTAATCCACCCCAAAATACAGAGCGGAAAAGACAGAATTTATACAAGAAGATGCAACAACTTAGTGCTTAAGTGCATCTCCTGAGGATAACTTCTCATTGGCTTTGCTGGCCTCAGCAGCCTTTTTGGCAAGCTCTTCAGGTGTTGGCTCCGGCAAAGCAACCGGGAGACGCTCAAGAGCCAGCTCAAGGACTTTATCAATCCAGCGAACCGGGACAATCTCAATAGCATTTTTAACGTTATCTGGAATATCAATCAAGTCTTTCACATTCTCTTCTGGAATCAAAGCCAACTTAATGCCGCCACGATGAGCGGCTAATAGTTTTTCCTTCAAGCCTCCAATTGGGAGAACTTCACCACGTAGAGTTATTTCTCCTGTCATCGCAACATCTGAACGAATTGGAATACCTGTGAATACAGAGACTAACGCCGTCGTAATGGCGATACCCGCTGAAGGGCCATCCTTTGGAGTGGCGCCATCTGGAAAGTGGATATGAATATCCTTCTTCTCAAAAGCTTCATCTGTAATTCCAAGACGACGCGCTCTTGAGCGAACAACAGTACGAGCAGCCTCTACTGATTCTTTCATAACATCGCCAATCGAACCAGTGCGAGTAATGACACCTTTACCCGGCATGACAGCAGCTTCAATCGTTAGCAAATCGCCGCCAACCTCAGTCCAGGCCAAACCAGTAACCTGGCCTACTTGATTTTCTTTTCCAGCCAAACCAAAGTCGTACATCCGAACTGACAAGAACTTTTCAAGATTATCGGCATTCACCACAACTGGAGCAGCTTCCTTCTTCAAAAGTAATAACTTGACTACCTTGCGGCAAATTTTGCTAATTTCTCTCTCTAAAGATCGAACACCAGCTTCGCGTGTGTAATAGCGAATCATGTTGCGAACTGCGCTCTCTTCAATCTTTAGCTCATCTTTCTTCAAACCATTATTTTTGATCTGCTTAGGAATGAGATAGTTAACCGCAATGCTCGTCTTTTCATCTTCTGTGTAACCAGCCAAGCGGATAATTTCCAAACGATCAAGCAAAGGTCCCGGGATGTTCAAAGAATTAGAGGTTGCTACGAACATCACATCAGAAAGATCAAAATCAACTTCTACATAGTGATCTTGGAAAGTGTGATTCTGCTCGGGGTCCAGCACTTCAAGCAACGCACTAGCTGGATCTCCACGGAAATCCATGCCCATCTTATCCACCTCATCCAAAAGGAACAATGGATTGCGCACACCAACCTTAGTCAGGCTTGTTAAGATCTTGCCTGGCATTGAGCCAATATAGGTGCGACGATGTCCACGAATCTCAGACTCATCACGAACTCCACCTAGAGCCATGCGTACAAATTTTCTATTCGTGGCACGTGCAATAGATTGACCAAGGGAAGTTTTACCAACGCCCGGAGGACCAACTAAACAGAGAATAGGCGCCTTAACGCGATCAACACGTTGCTGAACCGCGAGATATTCTAGGATGCGCTCTTTTACTTTATCTAATCCATAGTGATCTTCGTCGAGTACTTTTTCAGCATTCGTTAGATCATTATTAATCTTGGTTTTTTTCTTCCAGGGAAGATTAACGAGCGTATCAATAAAATTACGAATGACGGTTGCCTCAGCAGACATCGGCGACATCAGTTTTAATTTCTTCAATTCGGATTCGGCTTTTTTCAAAGCTTCTTTGGGCATACGAGCTGCTTTAATGCGCTTCTCGAGCTCCTCTAGATCGGCGCCCTCCTCCCCTTCGCCCAATTCTTTTTGAATGGCTTTAACCTGTTCATTTAAGTAATACTCGCGCTGACTCTTCTCCATCTGACGCTTTACGCGACCACGAATGCGCTTTTCTACTTGCAAGATATCAATCTCGCTTTCTAAGTCAGCCAAAAGACTTTCGAGACGTTGCACTACATCAGTCATCTCGAGCAAGCGTTGTTTTTGCTCAAGCTTAACAGGCAAATGAGCGCATATAGTGTCTGCTAATCGGCTTGGATCATCGATACCACCGAGCGAAGACAATATTTCTTGCGGGACTTTTTTATTAAGTTTTACGTATTGATCAAATTGAGCCATGATGGCGCGGCGTAGGGCCTCAGTCTCATGGGCATCTATTGAATTGATTGCCGTTGGTGTTGCCTCACAATTGAAATAGCCCAAGCTATCTTCAATTTGACTGACTTCAGCACGCTGGACACCTTCGACCAGCACCTTAACCGTGCCATCTGGAAGCTTAAGCATTTGCAAGATATTAGCAATGCATCCCACCTCATAGAGATCCTCAATTCCAGGCTCATCCTTGGCGGCAGTCTTTTGAGCTACTAAAAGCACATTTTTGCCAGTTTCCATGGCAGCTTCAAGAGCTTTAATAGATTTAGGGCGGCCCACAAAAAGGGGAATCACCATGTGGGGGAATACAACTACATCCCTTAAAGGGAGTAAGGGTAGTTGAATGGGTTCAGAGGGTAATAATAAGTGGCCAGGCATAGGGCAATTCCTCCAAAGTAATCAATCCTCAAAAAGTCTCCAAATAAAACCAAACCACTATATGGAGACATTATTCATGAGTAGCATACTACCTATATGGGTAAGCTTTGGAGAAAAACAAGGGGTAAAAAGACAAAAAAGGGGCAAAAATGCCCCAAAAATTGCAAAAACCCTAAATTTTTAGGCTTTTTTACTCAAATCAGTCTGTTCTACATCTTGTTTGTAGACTAAAAGAGGTTTTCCACCTTCAGCAATGCTGTTTTCGTCGATGACTACCTTTTGAACATTCTTCATAGACGGCAAGTCGTACATCACATCCATCAAGGAGCCCTCAAGAATCGATCTAAGGCCGCGTGCTCCAGTTTTACGGGCAATGGCTTTCTTAGCGATCGCTGACAAGGCCTCACGGCGAACCTCAAGCTCAGAGCCTTCCATAGTCAAAAGGGCTTGATACTGCTTAACCAAGGCATTCTTAGGTTCTGTAAGGATCTGTATCAATGCCTCCTCATCCAACTGCGCCAATGTTGCAACTACCGGAAGACGACCAATTAACTCTGGAATTAAGCCGAATTTAATTAAATCCTCTGGCTCCACTTCAATCAAGAGATCACTCACGCCACGGTCATCTTTTCCCGGAACAGTTGCGTTAAATCCAATACCTGTTTTGGCAGTACGTTGTTGAATGACTTTCTCAAGCCCATCAAATGCACCGCCGCAAATAAATAAAATATTAGTAGTATCAACTTGCAAGAAATCTTGATTGGGATGTTTACGGCCACCCTGTGGTGGCACAGAGGCCATAGTGCCCTCAACGAGTTTAAGCAAGGCTTGCTGCACACCCTCACCAGAAACATCGCGAGTAATCGAAGGGTTATCGGATTTACGGGAGATCTTATCGATCTCATCAATGTAAACAATACCGCGCTGCGCTTTTTCAACGTTGTAATCACATGCTTGCAAAAGCTTTTGAATAATATTTTCAACGTCCTCACCAACATAACCTGCTTCAGTTAAGGTGGTTGCATCTGCCATAACAAAAGGCACATCAAGCATGCGAGCCAATGTTTGTGCTAATAAGGTTTTTCCTGATCCCGTAGGTCCGATCAAGAGGATATTGCTTTTAGCTAACTCAACACCATCAACCATGGCCTTGGCAGGTAGCTTAGGATCCTTCTTGTCGGTACCCTCTACAGGCTTGCCGTCTTTGTCTACCTTCTCTTTCTTAGGTTTAGGTAGGTATTGCAAGCGCTTGTAGTGGTTGTATACAGCTACAGCCAGAGTCTTTTTAGCGTGATCTTGGCCAATAACGTACTGATCTAAATTCTCACGAATTTGATGAGGTGTTGGCAAAGAATCATCTCCCTCCTCCTTAGGAAGTTTGGCAATTTCTTCTTGAATAATATCTGTGCAAAGATCGATGCACTCATCGCAAATAAAAACAGATGGGCCGGCAATCAGTTTTTTTACTTCATGCTGACTCTTGCCGCAAAAAGAGCAATAAAGAACTTTGTCTGTTGAATTAGTGGTTGTTGTATCGCTCAAATTAAACTCAGTAAGTATCTATTTAAGATTTAAGGACGCTTTTCAATAACTTTATCGATCAAACCATAGTCACGCGCTTGTTCAGCAGACATGAAGTTATCGCGATCAGTATCTTTTGCAATGGTTTCAATAGACTGACCAGTACGATCGGCCAGAATTTTGTTTAAGCGTTCACGCAAATACAAAATTTCGCGGGCTTGAATTTCAATGTCCGAAGCCTGTCCACGAGCACCACCTAGAGGCTGGTGAATCATGACGCGTGAATTTGGCAGGGCATAACGTTTACCCTTCTCTCCGGCACACAATAAAAATGCACCCATACTTGCCGCCATACCCATGCACAAAGTGCTGACATGAGGTTTAATAAATTGCATAGTGTCGTAAATGGCAAGCCCAGCAGAAACCGAGCCTCCAGGAGAGTTGATATACAGAGAAATTTCTTTATCTGGATTTTCACTCTCCAAAAATAATAATTGGGCTATTACTAAATTAGCCGTCTGATCATTTACTTCGCCCACCAAAAAAACAACGCGCTCTCTCAGTAAGCGAGAATAAATATCATAAGCGCGTTCGCCTCGACCGGAGGTCTCAATCACCATTGGAACCAAGCCTAAGCCTTTTGGTTCTAGATTTTCATTTTGCAAATGAGTTTGGTGCATTGTGAGACCCCTTGTAGGTAGGTTAATAGCGTTAGATTAGTTTAGCTTGCTCAACTCTTCAAAGCTAATTGGTTTATCGACTACTTTAGCCTGTGAGGTGAAGAATTTGATTACATTGTCTTCAAGCACCAAATTTTCGATATCTTTTAAGCGGCTTGGGTTGCTATAGAACCAGCGAACCACCTCTTTTGGATCTTCGTATGTTGCAGCTTGTTCGTCAATTTCAGCTTTGATTTGATCGGCAGTTGCAGCCAATTTTTGCTGTTTAACCAAATCTGACAGGATCAAGCCTAAGCGAACACGTTTAGTAGCTTGCTCGGCAAAAATATCTGCAGGTATTGGCGCATCTTTTGCATTAGGAACGCCGCGCTGCATCAAGTCTTGACGAGCTCCTTCAACTAAACGCTCTTGCTCTGAAGCAATCAATGATTTAGGGACATCTAATTCGCATAATGTATTGAGTTTATCCATCACCTCACTCTTTAATAAATTGGTGATACGACGATTTACTTCGCGATCTAAATTTTCTTTTACTTCGGCACGCATTTTTTCAACGCCACCTTCAGCAACGCCTAAGGACAATGCAAATGCATCGTCAACTACTGGTAAGTGCGCCCAATTAACTGCTTTAACAGTAACTGTGAATTCAGCTGTCTTGCCAGCAACATCTTTGCCGTGATAATCCTCAGGGAAGCTCAATGGGAAAGATTTACTTTCGCCCACTTTTAGGCCCAATGTTGCCGCTTCAAATTCTGGCAGCATACGACCTTCGCCTATTACGTATTCAAAATTCTCTGCTTTACCGCCAGCAAACTCTACGCCATCGATCTTGCCAACAAAATCAATCACCACTTGATCGCCATTTTGCGCAGCTGTGTTGGCTCCGCCATCCCCGTGAGGACTAGCTTCGCCGCGCGGATGGTAGTGAACTTGCTGTTTACGCAACACATCAAGTGCACGATCAATTTCAGCTTCACCAATATCGGTGGTGTACTTAGTCACTTCAGCCGTACTGAAGTCGCCAATCTTTACTTCTGGAAGAACTTCAAAGAATGCATCAAAAATAATGGTTTCGGCATCAAGCTCGCTCTTAGGCTCAAGACGTGGTTGACCTACTAAAGCTACACCTGCCTTTTTGCACTCTTCATAAAACAGCTCAGAGGCTTTATCAAACTGAAGTTCAAAATCAACCTGCATACCGTATTGCTTCTCAACGAGATTCTTCGGAACCTTACCTGGACGAAAGCCGGCCATTTTCATGGTCTTACCAACTTGGGCTAAACGGGCCTCACGCGCTTTTGCCAAATCGGCGCGAGCTAATTCCAAAGTCATCTTGCGGTCCAAAGAACCTAAATTTTCTATTTGCACAGCCATTCTCGTCTCTTAAATAAAGATCAGGGTATGTGAAGTCCAAGCCAAGTGCAATCTTGTGGTGCGAGGAGGGGGACTCGAACCCCCACACCATTTCTGGCGTCAGGACCTAAACCTGGTGCGTCTACCAATTTCGCCATCCTCGCGATTTTCCGCAAACTTGCCAAGCTTAAACTTCACTCTAAAGACTGTAATTCTACAATGCTTAGGGTTTTAGAGGATCTTTTAGACCTTATAGAGCAAAGCTACAGCGTGGACGGCTATGCCCTCGCCCCTTCCCAGATGGCCAAGAGATTCATTGGTCTTAGCCTTGAGATTGACATGGCTAGGGGTTACCGCCAAATCAGCGGCAATATTTCTGACCATTTCCGGAAGAAATTCAGCCAGTTTTGGTCGCTGGCAAATCACTGTGGCATCTACATTACCAATCTGAAAGCCTGCTGCCTGAACTTTCTGAAGGGCTGCCCGCAACAGAATTCGGCTATCCATCCCTTTAAATTGAGGGTCAGTATCTGGAAATAGCTGGCCAATATCATTTAAGCCCGCAGCCCCCAGCAAAGCATCCGTTAAGGCGTGCAATAAAGCATCGGCATCAGAATGGCCCAGCAAGCCTTTTTCAAAAGGGATATGCACGCCGCCAAGAATGAGTTTGCGGTCTTTTACCAGTGCATGAACGTCATAACCCTGACCAATTCGAAACTGTGGGATATGTTGATTGGATGTAGTCATATGAGTTTTTATTTACCCTCAGAACTTAGCAGCAAGCTCATTAAATCCCAGTCAGCCGGGTGTGTCACCTTCAGGTTACGAATTGCACCTTCAATTAATAATGGCTTAAATCCCGCCAATTCCATAGCACTTGCCTCATCGGTGACATCCGCTTCAAGACGAATTGCGTCCTCTAGAGCAGTATGCAATTTTTTCAAAGTAAACATTTGCGGCGTTTGGGCCTGCCATAAGTACTCTCGGGGAATAGTTTGCTCTACGTGAGGCAAATTTCCAGCAACCACAGAATCTAAATCTGCACGCTTTAAGGTGTCTGCCAATGGAATAGCAAGCAACCCTCCGGATTCAGAAACGCGGACAGCGGCAATCAATTTCTCAATCAAGGCTGGTGTAATTCCCGGCCTTGCCGCATCGTGAACCAATACCCAATCTGTCGGCGAAATATTTTCTTTAAGCATACTAGCTAAAGTATTGCGAACAGTTTCTTGACGAGTCGGTCCACCAGTAGGTAAAAAATGGATCGGTTTATTAGCATCAGAAAAACTACGCAAAATCGGATTGCCTATAAAACTAGGGCTGATACCAATCCAAACCGACTCAATCAGCGGACACTGTAAAAATGCCTCAATGGCATAGGAAAGCATTGGCTTGCCTGCTAACTCCTGAAACTGTTTAGGTAAATCGCCTCCGAGCCTAGAGCCCGTGCCTGCAGTAGGGAGCAGAGCGTGGCATTTTGAAGAATGTGTGTTTGCAGAGCTCATACCTGATTCTATAATGAGCGCAGATGTCAGATGCATTAAATCTTGTACCCCCTATACCCGCTCCTCGGGCTGGGCAGCGCTTTACCTTTTCTGGGCTCGTGGGCTCGGCCGATGCCGCTTTAATAGCCCAAACTGCCCTGTGCTATCGAAATCTATTCTCAGTGATGGTTATCTTCTGCGCCCAAGCTCAGGAAGCCCAGCGGCTATTAGAGGAAATTCCTGCTTTTGCACCGCAACTTAAAACAAGACTTTTACCTGACTGGGAAATTCTTCCATACGATCTTTTTTCCCCCCATCAAGATTTAGTCTCTGAGCGTCTCGCCACCTTGTATGAGTTACTAAACGGCAGCTGCGATATTGTTTTAGTACCTGTTACAACAGCCCTACAAAGACTTGGACCACCTAATTTTTTATCGGGCCATACATTTTTCTTTAGGCAAGGCGACAAACTCAATGAAGCCGCCTTAAAGTTGCAATTACAACAAGCGGGTTATGACCCCGTTAGCGCAGTGATGCGCCCTGGTGAATACAGCATACGCGGCGGTTTAATTGATTTATTCCCTATGGGCTCGAACTTGCCATACCGCCTAGATTTATTTGGCGATGAAATTGAACAAATTCGAGCATTTGATCCAGATACCCAACGTAGCCTTTACCCAGTTAAAGAAGTTCGCCTACTCCCTGGTCATGAGTTTCCTTTTGATGACGCTTCTCGCACAGCATTTAGGGGGCGTTGGCGTGAAGTATTTGAAGGTGATCCCACCCGCTGTTCTATCTATAAGGATGTAAACTTAGGCATCCCTAGTGCCGGCATTGAATCCTATTTACCGCTCTTCTTTGAAGAACGTTCTAATCTTTTTGACTACTTCCCTCGTTCTGGAGACCCTGTTTGGCTAATTAATATTGGTGATATTGATGAAACCATCAAAGGCTTTTGGAAAGATACATTTTCACGCTATGAGTTTTTAAAACATGATCTTGATCGCCCTATTCTGCCACCGAAAGAATTGTTTTTAGATGTTGATGAGTTCTTTTCAACTGCAAAATCTTATGCGCGCCTAAATTTAGAAAAGCAAGCTGGTGATACGTCAGAGTTCTTGCCGGTACCTGATATTGCAGTACACCGCCGCGATGCCGATCCAATCAACCGTCTACGTAAATTGGTGTCCGAGGAAAAGATTCGCACCCTAATCTGTTGTGATAGCGCTGGACGCAAAGAATCTATTAGACAGTTGCTCGAAGAAAGCAATTCTGTTGCAGGCCTAGATGGTAAATCACCCTACTCCTTCAAGCCGGAGAGCTTTGACAATATTGCAGAGTTTATTAAGAGCGGCTCTTTATTTGGGCTCGTCACTGCCCCGCTATTTAGTGGATTCTCTTGGCCTGCAGAAAACTTAGTTCTGATCACTGAAGCTGAATTATTTACCAGCACTGCACGCCAGCGTCGTAAGAGCAAAGGTTCTGAAAATGCTGATCCCGATATGTTGTTCAAGGATTTATCGGAGCTTAAGATTGGAGATCCGGTAGTGCATGCCGAACATGGCATCGGTCGTTATCAAGGGCTAGTATTACTAAATTTGGCGCCGCCCAAAGAAGTACCCATATTTGAAGAGTTTTTGCATTTGCAATACTCGGGTCAAGCAACCTTGTATGTCCCAGTGCAGCAACTGCAAATGGTCACGCGCTATGCAGGATCAGATCCTGACTCTGCACCACTGCATCAACTTGGATCGGGTCAGTGGGATAAGGCTAAACGCAAGGCTGCCCAACAAATACGCGACACGGCAGCTGAATTACTGGGGCTTTACGCTGCCAGAGCGATTCGTAAGGGTCATGCATTTGAGTTCTCTGCCCATGACTATGCTGCTTTTGCGGAAAGCTTTGGCTTTGAAGAAACGCCGGATCAAGCCAATGCAATAGCTGCCGTGATTGGCGATATGACTAGTGGCACCCCAATGGATCGATTGGTCTGTGGTGATGTTGGCTTTGGAAAAACAGAAGTAGCATTACGGGCAAGCTTTGTAGCAGTCATGGGTGGAAAGCAAGTAGCTATATTAGCCCCAACAACTCTGCTTGCTGAACAACATGTTGCCACCTGGAAAGATCGTTTTGCCGATTGGCCAGTAAAAATAGTTGAACTTTCACGCTTTAAGACTACTAAAGAAATTAATGCCGCACTTGAAGCAATTGCTAAGGGTGAAGCAGACATCATCATCGGCACTCATAAGCTACTTTCTAAGGAAACGCAATTTGCTAACCTTGGCTTAGTCATAGTCGATGAAGAGCATCGCTTTGGTGTGCGTCAAAAAGATGCCCTGAAGGCACTCCGCGCTGAGGTCGATATTTTGACTTTGACCGCTACACCGATACCCAGAACATTGGGCATGGCTATGGAAGGTTTACGTGAGTTTTCAATCATAGCAACTGCTCCACAAAAAAGACTGGCGATTAAGACTTTTGTTCGTCGCGAAGGTGATGGCGTCATCCGTGAAGCTGTCCTACGAGAAATCAAACGTGGCGGTCAAGTCTACTTCTTACATAACGAAGTAGAAACGATTCAAAATCGTAAGCATGCCTTGCAAGAATTAATTCCTGAAGCCAGGATCAGTGTTGCCCATGGTCAAATGCATGAGCGGGAACTTGAATCAGTTATGCGTGAATTTGTTACGCAACGCACTAATATTCTTTTATGTACAACCATTATTGAAACAGGTATTGACGTCCCAACAGCCAATACCATCATCATGCATCGTGCCGATAAATTTGGTTTAGCTCAATTACATCAATTACGTGGTCGAGTAGGCCGATCACACCACCAAGCCTATGCATACCTTCTGGTGCCAGATCCTGAGGCCCTAAGCAAGCAAGCCCAACTACGTCTTAACGCCATTCAAGCAATGGAAGAATTAGGTTCTGGCTTTTACTTGGCGATGCATGACTTGGAGATTCGGGGGGCTGGAGAAGTATTAGGTGACAAGCAGTCAGGCGAAATACATGAAATTGGTTTTCAACTCTATACAGAAATGCTGAACAGAGCGGTTAAATCATTGCGCAGCGGCAAGGAGCCAGATCTACTCTCGCCACTGCAAGCAACAACCGATGTCAATCTGGGTGTGCCAGCACTTCTTCCGGAAGATTACTGTCCAGATGTCCATGAACGTCTATCCTTGTACAAACGTTTTGCCGGCACAAATGATTTTTCCGAATTAATGGGCTTACGCGAGGAGTTAGTAGATCGCTTTGGAGATCTTCCAGATCAAGCCAAATCATTTTATGAAACCCATCGTTTGCGCCTAGAAATGGCGGGCTTTGGCATCAAAAAAATTGATGCTACTCCCGTATCGATTCAAATTCAATTTATCCCCAATCCACCCATTGATCCCATGAAGATCATTCAGCTAATACAGTCATCAAAACATATTCAGTTAAACGGTCAAGACAAACTCAAAGTACTACCCCAAAAAGATCGTGAATTCGATAAGCTTGAACAGCGCCTAGATGCAATCAGACAAGTACTGCGGCGCCTTAATGAGTCAGCCATCCTGAGTCCTATCAAAACCAAATAACAGCCCTGCATTTCCGATTATGATAAGTACCATGTCACACCAAACATTAGTTGCCCTCTCAAGAGATCCAATTCCCGAGAAGATGGTTTTTGAACTTAAAGAGCATGCCTTAAGGCTTGGAGCATCCCTACATACAGTTGGTGGATTGGTGAGTAATGGCAGTTATTTCTCAGAACGCTGGGATTGCAGCATTCATCTCGATACCAACACAAGAGAAGAGCTACGATCCATAAGCTCTCGCTTTCATGTTGATTTATGCTTTTTAAAGAGCGGCCTGAATCCTCAGGATATTCAAGTTTTAGCAATGGATATGGACTCCACCTTGATCAATATTGAATGTATTGATGAGATCGCTGACTTTACCGGTAAAAAATCTGCCGTTGCAGAAATCACTGAAGCCACAATGCGCGGTGAAATTAAAGACTTTAAAGAAAGTTTGCGTAGACGCGTGGCGCTTTTAGAGGGCGTACACGCCGATGCACTTGAGTCGGTATATCGCGAGCGATTACGTCCAAATCCTGGCGCCATAGAACTTTTAGCGGGTGCCCACGGACGCGGAATTTACACACTCCTAGTATCAGGCGGCTTTACCTTCTTTACAGAAAAGCTGCGCGAGCAATTAGGTTTTAAACAGACTCAAGCTAATACCCTCGAAATTCTTGATGGCAAACTCACCGGCCAGGTACTTGGAGATATTGTCGATGGAGCCGCTAAGGCTGCTCATCTTGATATGGCCTGCCAAAATTTAGGCTGCACTAAAGCCAATGCCATCACGATGGGTGATGGTGCCAACGATCTGATGATGATGAATGACTCTGGTATCAGCGTTGCCTATCAAGCCAAGCCTGTTGTAAAAGAAAAAGCCGACGCGGCTTTTGACCATGTCGGCTTAGATGCTGCTTTACTGCTGATTTCTTAAGTATTGACCTAAGAGACCTCTAGTAATTTTTGCGTCAAGCTACTGACCATTACATTCTTTCGAAAATAGTAGCAATACCTTGGCCACCGCCAATACACATTGTTACCAAAGCGTATTTACCTTGAACACGTTGTAATTCATGAATTGCTTTGGTGGCGATCGCCGCGCCAGAACAACCAATAGGGTGACCTAATGCAATCGCACCACCATTCACGTTGGTTTTTGCTGGATCTAAGCCCAAGCCCTTAGTAACTGCTAAAGCTTGTGCAGCAAAGGCTTCGTTAGACTCGATGACATCCATTTGATCTAATTTCAGACCAGCACGCTCTAAGGCTAGCTTAGTTGCTGGGATTGGACCCTCACCCATAATGTGGTTTGGTACGCCAGCTACAGCATATGAGACTAATCGTGCGATAGGTTTGTGACCAGCTTTTTTAGCTGTTTCGGCATCAGCCAATACAAAGAATGCAGCACCATCATTAATACCAGAAGCATTACCAGCAGTAACTGAGCCGCCCTCTTTTTTGAACACAGCCTTCATCTTGGCTAATGTTTCCATAGTTGTATCGGGCTTGCAATGCTCATCAGTATCAAACACTACGTCGCCCTTGCGAGATTTAATAGTGATTGGGACGATTTGTGATTTGAAGCGACCTTCTTTAATAGCATTAGCAGCGCGACGATGAGATTCCACAGCCAAGGCATCTTGCTCTTCGCGTGTAAATTTCCATTTTTCTACAAGGTTTTCTGCAGTAACACCCATATGACCAACACCAAATGGGTCAGTCAAAACAGCAACCATTAGGTCGAGCATCTTGGTATCGCCCATGCGTGCACCACTGCGCATTGCCGGTGAACCATACATTCCACGAGACATCACCTCAACACCACCACCGATACCGTAATCACAGTCGCCAAGCATGATCTGCTGCGCTGTTGTAACAATTGCTTGTAGGCCAGAACTACAGAGTCTGTTTAGCGCCATGGCCACAGATTCCATTGGAAGGCCAGCCTGTATAGAGGCTACGCGAGCGACATAAGCGTAGCGACTATCTGTTGGAATGGTATTCCCCACAGTTACATAGTTGATGAGCGCAGGATCAACGCCAGAGCGAGTTATCGCTTCTTTCATCACAATACCGCCGAGCTCAGATGGCTCAAAACTACTAAGTGAGCCATTAAAGGCGCCAATTGCGGAACGAACTGCACTTAAGACAACGACATCACGACTCATATCAATCCCCTTAGCTTTGCCTAAAAATTAGGCTAAATTTGTACTGCATTCATGCTGATTAAAAATAACAACCACTAGTTTTATTCGATTCGTCAAGTTTCGGCTATTAGGTCATGCCCTTGGGAGCTAATGACTGTGGCGCGGATGATGTCCCCAACTCTATAACGCTTAGAGGGCTTGTTAGGTGGCAAAACCCTCACTAAACCATCAATTTCAGGGGCATCGCCAATAGTTCTGCCAATTCCGCCTGATTCATCTACGCGATCAATCAAAATCTGAACACGCTTGCCAACCTTTTTGGCAAGTCGCTTAATAGAAATCTCTTCCGCCTTAGCCATAAATCGCGCGCGACGATCTTCTCTGATGGCATCTGGAACCGGATTTTCAAGTTCGTTAGCTGTCGCACCTTCAACTGGGGAGTATGCAAAACATCCTGCACGATCGATTTGCGCTTCATCCAGGAAATTCAGTAAGTGCTCAAACTCCTCTTCTGTTTCACCAGGAAAACCAGCAATAAAGGTACTTCGAATCACCAAGTCTGGACAAGCAGCTCGCCAAGCCAAAATACGCTCTAGATTTTTTTCGCCACTAGCGGGACGTTTCATTCTTTTGAGAACGTCCGGATGAGCATGCTGCAGGGGAATATCTAAATAAGGCAAAACCCCATAGCCATACTCTGAGAACTCCGCCATCAAAGGCAAGACATCATCAACATGCGGATAAGGATAAACATAATGCAACCTTACCCATGCTTGATGCTCGCGAGCAATTTGATTTAAGGCATTAACCAAGTCAAACATTTTTGTCTTAACAGGTTTGCCATCCCAAAACCCAGTGCGGTATTGAATATCTACACCATAGGCGCTGGTATCTTGCGAAACGACTAATAATTCTTTTACACCGGATTCAAATAGGCGTTTAGCTTCTAGTAGCACTTCACCGATTGGGCGTGAAACTAAGTCACCGCGCATATTAGGAATGATGCAAAACGTACAACGATGATTGCAGCCCTCTGAAATCTTCAGATAAGCATAGTGTTTGGGAGTTAACTTTATCCCGGCCGGAGGAACCAAGTCCGTAAATGGATCATGCGGCTTTGGTAGATGAAGATGAATGGCCTGCATAACCTCATCAGTAGCATGAGGTCCTGTTACAGCCAACACTTTAGGGTGAATGCTTTGGATGAGGTCTGAGCCATCAGCATTTTTTCGGGCGCCCAAACAGCCGGTAACAATGACCTTACCATTCTCAGCCAACGCTTCACCAATAGCAGAAAGACTCTCTTCAACTGCTGAATCAATAAAACCGCAAGTATTCACTACGACTAAATCGGCTCCAGAATAGTCTTTTGCAGTTTCGTATCCCTCGGCACTCAGTTGCGTCAGAATTAATTCAGAATCAACTAGCGCCTTAGGACAACCTAAGGATACAAAACCAATTTTTCCCGCCACAACTATTCTTTTTCCGTTTTATTAGGTTGCGGAGTAAAAGGGAATTTACTGCCAAATAAATTATGGGAGTTCTGCATTTGCTCTTGCATTTTGACAAACAAGTCTTTGCTTTGCTCCATGTAATTCCCCATCAAACCTTGCATGAGTGGATTTTGCATGTTGAGCATTTGTGACCAGGCCTCTGGGGTGCTGCCTGCACCAAGCCCTTTTGTTTGATCGCCAAGCTTGTTATGAATATCAACAAATGACTGCATGGTTTTTTCGAGATAGTTTCCCATTAATCCCTGCATGGAATTTCCATAGAAGCGAATAATTTGAGAAAGCATTTGTGATGAGAATACTGGTGCACCACCAGCCTCTTCTTCTAGAATAATTTGCAGCAAAATATTACGTGTTAAGTCTTCGTCAGTTTTTGCATCAACCACTTTGAACTCTTCATTACCCATAACCAATCCTTTAATGTCGGACAAGGTTACGTAAGTGCTCGTTTGGGTATCGTAAAGACGACGATTGGGGTACTTCTTAATGAGTCGATCTTCACCAACTCGTTTTGTGCGGGTAGCCATTTTTTTCCTTACTTTTTACTGCAACGCAACATCAGCATAGTTTATCTCTTGTTTAATTAAAAGGTAAATATGCTGAGTTGCGCACTTCACACACTGCTCATAATGCTGCAGTGCAATATTAACCAGTGTGGATGCCGCCATTTAAGGAGAAATCTGCACCAGTTGCATAACCACCATCATCAGAAGCAATCCAACAGCAAATGGAAGCTATTTCATCGGGAGTGCCTAAGCGCTTAACTGGAATACCTGCAACGATTTTTTCCAAAACATCCTCACGAATTGCTTTAACCATATCAGTGCCGATATAGCCAGGAGAAACGGTATTAACAGTTACACCCTTAGTTGCAACTTCCTGAGCTAAAGCCATCGTGAAACCATGTAAGCCTGCTTTTGCAGTGGAATAGTTCGCTTGACCAAACTGGCCTTTTTGACCATTCACCGAAGAGATATTGATGATACGGCCCCAATTATTCTCGACCATGCCATCAATGACTTGTTTAGTGACATTGAATAAAGAGTTCAAATTGGTATCAATAACAGCTTTCCAAGCATCTGGGGTCATTTTGCGGAAAACGCTATCACGCGTAATACCAGCATTATTTACAAGCACATCGACACGACCTACTTCTGCCTTGACCTTATCAAAGGCTGCAACAGTGCTATCCCAATCTGAAACGTTACCTTCAGAAGCGATGAAGTCATAACCCAATACCTTTTGCTCGGCCAGCCAACGATCTTTTCGTGGAGAATTTGGGCCGCAACCGGCGATGACTTTAAATCCGTCTTTTGCTAATCGTTGACAAATAGCGGTGCCAATACCACCCATACCACCTGTTACATATGCGACTTTTTGAGACATTACTTTCCCCTTGTAAAAAACCTTCGTTAAATATTTTTAGTTAAGCTGCTTTTTCTTTGACATATACCCCTGGAGCAGCTTCCATCTTTTTGTATTTGGCATTTCCAAAAGTAGTGCTAGCAGGTTTTTTCTCACCAGCAAACTGCTCTAACCATTTTGTATAGTTTGGCCACCAACTACCTGGTATTTGCGTTGCCCCTTCAAGCCACTCTTGAGCTGTTGGAGTAATTACATTATTTTCAAAGTAATAACGTTTGTTTTTTGCCGGCGGATTAATAACTCCAGCAATATGGCCTGATGCACCCAAAACAAAACGGTTCTTACCTTTCAAAATATGAGTTGATTCATAAGCTGATTGCCAAGGAACAATATGATCCTCTTGGGATGCATATAGATACGCAGGACATTTAATCTTGCCAAGGTCAACCTTCTCACCACAAATAGTCACCTTACCTGGCTTAACCAAATCATTTTGCAAATACGTATGGCGTAAGTACCAGCAATACATTGCACCTGGGAGATTAGTAGAATCGCCATTCCAATAAAGCAAATCAAAAGGGGGTGGAGAGTTGCCTTTGAGATAGTTCTCAACAACGTAATTCCACACTAAGTCATTTGGACGCAAAAATGAGAAGGTGTTTCCAAGGTCGAGTCCCGACATCATGCCGTACTTGCCGCCCTTACCGCCAATAGTATTTTCACGCATCTCCACCGTGCCCTCATCAATGAAGACGTCCAAGATGCCGGTGTTCGTGAAATCTAAAAGCGTAGTAAATAAGGTTAAGCTAGCAGCAGGATGCTGCTTTTTTGCTGCCAAGACCGCCAAAGCAGAAGTGGTGAGTGTGCCACCCACGCAGAATCCCAAAATATTGAGCTGATCTACTTTGCCAATTTCTTTAACAACATCAATAGCCTTAATAACACCCTTGCCTACATAGTCGTCCCAGCTAACTTGCGCCATCGATGAGTCGGGATTTTTCCATGAAACCAAGAACACCGTATGGCCTTGGCTGACCATGTGACGCACTACTGAATTTTCTGGCTGCAAATCCAATATGTAATATTTATTAATACAAGGTGGCACCATTAAGTAGGGGTGCGAATACACAGTTTCAGTCAGAGGCGTGTATTGAATTAATTCAAACAACTCATTACGAAATACGACATGACCTTCTGTTGTCGCAATGTTTTTACCAACTTCAAAAGCAGTTTCATCCGTAATGGAAACTTTGCCCTTCTTCATGTCACCAAGAAGATTGACTATCCCCTTTTGAATAGATTGCCCTTGGGTGCTAATAATGTTTTCCAGAACTTCAGGATTAGTAGCAATAAAGTTTGATGGAGAAAGCGCATCAATCATTTGCTCTGTAGTAAACAGGATTTTTTGCTTAGACTTTTCATCCGTATCCACGGCTTTAGCAAGCGCCATGAGATGTTTTGAGTTCAGCAAATAAGTCGCAGCAATTACCTTGCTCCAGGAGGAGTGCCATGCCTTGCCGGCAAAGCGCCTATCCTTGACTTCAATAGCCTCTGGATTAGTGGCAATGTGGGCAAGCTCAGCAAAGTAATCCTTTTGAATCTCTGCCAAACGCTCTGGTGGAATTAGTGCCATATGGTGCGGCGCCAAAGATGGCGTTGCGCCGGTATTCATGCCTGCAAACATAGTGATCTCTTTTATAAACTAGAGACATTCTCCATGCATAAGGTATATAGGGTTATACGCAATAACCCCTAGCCTTAGGGATAAGCTAGTAGTAACCCGCACTTAATGACGTTGAGTTATTTCGAAATCCAAATGAATGAGGCAAAACGACCAGTTTTGCCATCGCGGCGATACGAAAAGAAGTCTTGACCTTCTTTTACCGTGCAATGACCGCCACCAGATATATCAGTAATCCCCAAGATGTTTAATCGATCACGAGCTAATTGATAGATATCAGCAAGGTACTTTCCACTCTTATTTTCGATTGTTTTAAATGCTTTTGATGGATCAGACAAGCCTGCGTCTTGGAAAGCTTTCACTACATCAGCGCCAACTTCAAAAGACTCGGGCCCAATTGCCGGCCCTAACCAAGCAACCAAATCTTTAGGGCTTAACCCAGGTGAAAGGTTGAGCATTTCTGATGCGGTATTTTCAATAACACCCGCACAAAGACCCCGCCAACCAGCATGGGCTGCACCGATAACGCAACCATCTTTGCTTGAAAAAAAGATCGGCAAACAGTCCGCCGTCAGAATCGCGAGCACTTCGTTTGGAACATTTGTCACAGAAGCATCGGCAGTTATTGGATCGCCTCCCTGCAAGTCTTGACGACTTAAAGGTGTACTGACTTTGGTGCTATGGGTTTGCGTGAGCCAAAAAGGCTCCGAAGGTACGTGAGATCGAACTATCTTTCTATTACCTATAACTTTAGCAAAATCATCCCCTACATGATCGCCAAGATTAAGTGACTCGTAAGGAGCGCGACTTAGCCCACCAGATCTAGTAGTAATAAATGCATGGGTAATAGAAGGCGCCGACCATTGCGGGGAAATCAATCTCATGATTGACGTTCATTCTGTATGGAACTTAAAAGAGCCTGTTCTTGCGGCAGATTGTCTAGACTTAAATCAATCTGTGGCATAAGCTCCAGAAGATCTTGTGGCGGCAAGCGAAACCAAGTCATTAATGCATTGCTAGTTGGGTGCTGTAGCGTTAGTGCGTAAGCATGCAAAGCCTGACGCTCAAAAGGCAGTGTTTTAGATACACCCGGGGTTTTCTTGCGATAAACAGGATCACCGAGCAAAGGGAACCCAAGCGACTCAAGATGAACTCGAATTTGATGGGTACGCCCTGTTTCAAGCCGACACTCCAATAAAGCTACTGGGCTTTCCAAAAATGAGCCTTTTGCTAAACGACGAAAAAGGGTTGCGGCTGGTTTGCCTTGTGGACTACCGGCAGCCATTTTTAATCGATCCCTTTGATCTCGGCCAACCGAGGCCAGTACCTTGCCTTGACTTGGTGCCTCGCCCCAAACCCAGGCTAAATATCTCCGGCCTACCGTTCTTTCTTGTAATTGCCGTACCAGTGAAGTTTGGGCCTGGGCAGTACGAGCGACAACCATCAAGCCGGAAGTATCCTTATCCAGTCTGTGCACAATTCCAGCTCGAGGTAATTGCTTTAATTCAGGAAAATAAAATAACAGCCCGTTTAAAAGGGTTCCAGACCAATTTCCAGCGGCAGGATGTACCACCAAGCCAGGGGGCTTGTTAATCACAATGATGGATTCATCCTCGTAAACAATATCTAAAGGGATGTTTTCGGGGCTAAAAGCATATTGTTCTGGCATTTCCTGGGGAAACACCTTGATGCTTTCCCCTCCACGTAACAAATACCGAGCTTTAGTAACCCTGCCATCGACCATGACGGCACCTGCCTCTACCCATGATTTCAGTCTATTTCGAGAATAATCCGGCAAAGAACCAGCCAATACCTTGTCCAAACGTTCGCCAGCCATCTCCAATGGAATATCCAAGGAAATGAAATCCTCTTCATCGATATAATCAATGGGATTCGATTCAGGAGTTTGCGGCAATGCCACGCTTAGAGAGCCTTTCAGTTATGTCCGACGTAATATCAGACGCCAGTTTAAGGCTTACCGGGAAAACTTCCCCACAAAAAACCCATTCATTTATGAGTTTTCGTACGCTCGCCCTACTTTTCAGTCTTTTAGCAACTCTTTTAGTGCTAAGTGGCTGCGCAGGAAGTGATGGTCAAAAAGATGACACGGATATATGGTCCGAAGCTAAGCTTTACTCAGAGGCTACAGATAAATTAAACGATGCCGACTTTGCAAAGTGCGGCAAGTACTTTGACAAATTAGAGGCTCGCTTTCCCTTTGGCCCCTATTCTCAGCAGGCTCAAATTAATGCGGCCTACTGCTATTGGAAAGCACAAGAACAAGCGCAAGCATTGGTGGCAATTGATCGCTTTATTAAATTACACCAAGGAAGCCCCAATTTAGATTACGCCTACTACCTTAAAGGGCTAATTACTTTTAATGATGATTTAGGTTGGCTTGGTAAATTTACCGGACAAGACTTAAGCGAACGAGATCCTAAGGCCGCTAAGGAAGCCTTTGAATCCTTTAAGACAGTTGTTGAACGTTTTCCTGACAGCAAATATGCGCCGGACTCAATAGATCGAATGCGCTATATCGTTAACTCCCTAGCTGAAGCTGATGTACTTGTCGCGCGTTACTACTATCAGCGTGGCGCCTATTTGGCCTCTGCTAATAGAGCGCAATTGGTAATTCGTGATTATGACCGCGCACCAGCGGTTGAGGAAGCTCTCTATATTCTTACCAAATCCTATGAAAAATTAGGCATGGTGGATTTGAGTAATGATGCAGCTCGTGTTTTTAAGCTTAACTTTCCTGATAGTCAGATGATGATTACTGGACAGCGTGTTCAAAAGGAACGCAGATGGTGGCAGTTCTGGAATAAGTAAACAGACTTGTTTCTACAATAAATCCTCCATAGTTCTGGAGGATTTTTTTATCCATAGTCTGTGGTTAATAATGGCTACAGAATTTTGACAGGGACACGCGGAGCTACGGCGCAAAGCAACTCATATCCAATAGTGTCGCTGATGCGTGCAACCTCATCTACCGGCACCTTATCTCCCCAAAGCTCTACAGTACTTCCAATACGTGCATTGGTCGCGTTGCGAAGATCTATTGTGAGCATGTCCATTGATACTCGTCCCACGATTGGGCAAATCATTCCAGCACCCTCTTTGGTAGCTCCATCAACCCAAACAGGGGTGCCATCTTTTGCTTGGCGTGGATAACCATCAGCATAACCACAGGCAACAATACCAATCCGCATATCCTGTGGGGCTTCATAGCGTCCGCCATAACCAATGCGATCACCTTTTTTTAGCTCTTGAGTATCAATAATTTCGCTACTCAGTTGCATCACGGCCTTCAAATGAGCATGTTCAATATCAGCATGCAAACCAGTGGGAGAGGCGCCATAGAGCATGATGCCCGGCCTCACCCAGTCGCCTAGAGCATTGCGATGCCAAAGAATCGCTGCTGAGTTAGCGAGTGATGTCGCACCACCCAACCCCGCAATAGTTTCATTAAATAACTCTTGTTGACTACCAACTGAAGGTTGACGGTCAACTTGATCGGCATTAGCAAAATGCGTCATATGATGCATATGGCAACCGGCAGCATGCAAGCGATGAAAAGCGATTCTGTAGGCTTCAGGCTTAAAGCCCAAGCGATTCATGCCTGTATTCATCTTTAGAAAAACATTAAATTTCTTAGGGTCTTTGGAGGGATATTTTTCTAGCCATTCAACCTGCGCATTGCAATGGACTACCAAATCACAAGCTAATTCTTGGGCTAATCCCATTTCATTTTCATGAAATAAACCTTCAAGTAGCAATATGCGACCCTGCCAGCCATGCTCCCTGAGCCAAACAGCATCCTGAATATCCAATAAGGCAAATCCATCTGTTGAGGCAAGGCCTTTAAGGGCGGCTTCAAAACAATGTCCATATGCCCTGGCCTTGATAACAGACCAAATCTTAGATTCGGGAGCTAACTCCCGAATTCTGTTTAAATTATGGCGAAAGGCCTCAGTGTGAATAGATGCCAAAATTGGTCTATTAATCAAGCCATTAGATACATTGCCCATATTCACCCCTCCTTTCATGCTTTAATTACATTAATGACTAGATTGTACGAATGAACCGTAGCTTTTACATCATTATGGCGGCGCAATTTTTTTCGTCGCTTGCTGATAACGCATTGCTGATCGCAGCAATTGCCCTACTGGCCCAGCTCCATGCTCCGGCCTGGATGACCCCTTTACTCAAATTATTCTTTGTATTGTCCTATGTTTTGCTGGCTGCATTCGTGGGCGCCTTTGCGGATTCCCGACCAAAAGGGAATGTTATGTTTATCACCAACACTATTAAGTTTATTGGCTGCATTGCAATGCTCTTTGGAGGTCACCCTCTTCTATCCTATGCCATTGTCGGCCTTGGTGCCGCCGCATACTCTCCAGCAAAGTATGGAATATTGACCGAACTTTTACCACCAGAGAAATTAGTAGCTGCCAATGGATGGATTGAAGGGTTGACTGTTGGATCAATCATATTAGGTACGGTACTGGGCGGCGTATTGATCAGTAGCACCGTTTCACAAAGTCTCTTGGCATTCGATCTGCCAAGCATAGACACCGGGATTGATACCCCGGCGGAGTCAGCGATCATGCTCATCATGATGATTTATATCATCGCTGCACTCATTAATCTGAAGATTCCTGATACCGGCGCTCGCTACGTTTCTCAGAAAACCAACCCAATTGAATTGATTAAGGACTTTGCAGTTTGTTTTAAAACTTTATGGGATGACAGATTGGGTCAGATCTCATTAGCTGTTACGACTCTCTTTTGGGGTGCTGGCGCCACATTGCAATTTATTGTGATTAAGTGGGCTCAAGTAGCGCTGCATATGAACCTATCTCAAGGAGCCATTCTTCAGGCTATCTCAGCCGTAGGCGTTGCAGGTGGTGCAGTTTACGCAGCATGCCGCGTCCCACTACGTAAATCTCTCAATGTTTTGCCTTACGGTATTGCCATGGGGATAGTGGTTTGTGTGATGGCAGTCTATAACTCAGACATGCTTCCCAATACTGCGATATTGACGATTGGCACAATGCATGTCTCACTCAATTTACTTCCTGCGTATTTCTTATTACTACTAGTGGGGTGGTTAGCAGGATATTTTGTGGTGCCAATGAATGCCTTGTTGCAACATCGCGGGCATGTATTGATGTCGGCGGGCCATTCGATTGCCGTACAAAATTTTAATGAAAATATTTCAGTATTGATGATGCTCTTAATCTATTCAGCGCTTATCTGGCTTGATATACCAATTCAATTTGTCATCATTGGGTTTGGCATCACGGTCAGCCTCATCATGTGGCTAGTCATTAAGCGTCATGCTAGAAATCAGGCTGAATATGACTCCATGCACCTCATTGGTGAGCACAAACACTAAGCCATCACCAAAGCAAATAAGTGTTAAATATTTTGCAGTACTGATTTAGCAAGAAGTAGGTCTTGCCACAGAAGAGCTTTTTCTTTTGGGCTAGCCATTGCTTGAGATAAATCATATGAGGCAATGACGGGTACTTCATCCTCGTTGCCCGTGTTTAGAGCTAGCACTGTTTCGCGTAATTGAGGCAAAGGATCTCGTTCACCAGTAATTTTTTGCGCAACCGATCCACCTAATGCAAACGCAACCAAAGGAAGACCATTTTCTGGTGCTGTAATTTGATTTAAGGGGTCTGCTGGATTCTTCCATGACCACTCATGGGAAGCCAAACCAAGGGCACGAACAATATTTTGAAAAAGAACTTGAGCATCGCCTTGCGGCTGGGTGCCGAAAAATAACCATCCACCCTGAGGCACTCTATCAGATGAAGCTGCAGCAGAATTTTGCGCAGGCAAAGAGCTAGTTAGTATAGTGTGAGTCACTTCCGCGGGAATATCACGGGATACCCACTCAGTAATGCCCATTTCTTTTAAAAATTCAGAATTACTCATGACTCTAGCTTAATCGATTTAGCCATCACGATAGCATCCTCGCGAGATCCTGTCTGTGGGTTGTGCGGATAATAGTTCTTGCGAATACCTATTTGTTCATATCCTAAAGACTTATAGAGACCTAGTGCAGCAAGATTTGACGGTCTTACTTCAAGAATAATTCGAGGAATTCCTTGCTGTGCCGAGACTCCCTCGATTGCAGTCATAATTCTTTTGCCAAGGCCTAATTTGCGTAACTTAGGTGATACGGTGATATTTAATAAATGTAGTTCATCAACCGCAGGAAATAAAATGCAGTATGCCCACAAAATTTCAGGATCAAGATATGAGCCCTTGATTACCTGATCAATTTGAGGACGAATGCAATAAGCCCAGTGGCCAGCATTCAAGGAGTCAGAAAAATTTCCTTTTGTCCAGGGATGAAGATGAGAAACTGTTTCGATTTCCAAAACCGAATCAAGATCCGCGTTTTGCATAGGCAAAAAAGAGAGCTCCGCAACTTGATTAACTGGCGATGCTTCTGTCATTACTTGAAGGCCTCTAAACGCTCCGCGGTTGTTAAAGCAACTTTGTTACGGATATAAAGTGGCTCAAGCTCGCGAACATCACAACAACGATTCTCCTGGTACAACCGCATAGCGCAATCTAATACACCAAGGGCTGAGACGCTGATACCTGCGTCAATTGGAATCATCTCTAAGGACAAGTCTTTTCCTTGAAATAATCTTTCGCCAAACTCATTGACAGCGCTACCCGCCAAATAATCAATGTCATTTAGATCAATATCTTCGGGTTTGGACAAATGTATATTCCCAAGGCGAATCGGCAAACCCTCCTGCAGTAGCTCGTACTTAGACCAGTAAATTTCATCCATACGAGCATCAATGGCCACAACAAAATATCTTGGGCAATGCTCTTTAAAAGAAGGTGTTTGCACTACCTGAGCTGCAATAGCATCGATGCTAGCCACAGGTATAACTGGTATGTCGTGGGATATTGCCAACCCTTGCACTGCTGCAACTCCAAGGCGAACACCTGTAAACGCACCCGGACCAATGCCTACCGCTATGGCATCAAGCAGACTCAAATCTAGTTTTGCCTCAGCTAAAACTTCCTCTATCCAAGGTAAAAGTAGCTGGCTAGCGCCAGCCGTCACCGCTTGGTGTCGGAATATAGGCTCATGCCCATGTAAAGATAAAGCCACCGAACACCACGCTGATGAGGTGTCGATGGCTAATATAGACGCCACTAATAACCCTATTTACTTATTTATAAAGCCAAATTATGAACTTAATCCAGCAATCACTTCTGGAGGCGCTTGAACCAGCTCAATCAAGACACCTTCGCCGCTAATCGGGAATTCATCATTGCCCTTAGGGTGAACGAAGGTAATGTCATGCCCGCCAGCACCAGCTCGGATACCGCCCGGCGCAAATCGCAGGCCATTAGCAGATAGCCATTCAACCGCCTTTGGAAGATCGTCTACCCATAGGCCTATATGGTTTAGTGGGGTTTGATGCACGGCAGGCTTTTTATCAATATCTAGAGGCTGCATGAGATCGACCTCAATCTCATGGGCGCCTTTTCCAATTGCGCAAATATCCTCATCTACATTCTCGCGCTCAGAAACAAATGTGCTCTTGAATTCAAAACCCAGCATATCGACCCATAACTTCTTGAGACGATCTTTGTTCTGGCCGCCAATGGCAATTTGTTGTATTCCCAAAATCTTAAATGGTTTGACGCTCATTTTGTAGAACCCCTTATTCGAAACGGATGATTAATTGATCAACCGCTAAGCTTTCGCCCTCTTTAGCGCAGATTTCAGCCACCACTCCGTCTTGCATAGCAGAAAGCGTATTCTCCATCTTCATTGCTTCAATAGAGGCCAATTTTTGACCTGCAGTCACCGCCTCTCCAACCTTGACGGCAACCTTTGTCAGTAAACCAGGCATTGGTGACATTACTAATTTAGAAGTATCAGGTGGCAACTTAACTGGCATGCGACGCTGAAGCTCTGCGCCCAAGGGACTTAGGACCATGCATTCGTAATTAGTGCCATCAAGCGTAAGGACGTATCGTACGCCGCGACGCTCAACTTGTGCCGTGACTTTCTGTGTGCCATTAATCGTGGCGTACATACAAATTTGACCGGGACGCCAATCACTAACGATGTCATAACGGCTAACATCGTCTGCTTCATCAATATAAACAGAGTAAACACCGTCTTTTAGCTCAACACGAATAGACACCTCATATGGATCATTCATTGAGCCTGTTTTTTTACCAGTAACAACAACAAACTTCTTACCGATGATCATTTCATGACCAGCTAATTGACCATCGATCAATTGAATGTGCTGAAGGTAGCGATAACGCATGAAGGCTGCCAATGCTGCCATCCGCTTGGGATCAACAGGCTGCACAGAATCCATTTTGAATCCCTCTGGATACTCTTCGGCAATAAATCCTGTAGTGAAATCGCCATTCACAAAGCGAGGATGCTGTAAGAGAGCTGCCTGAAATGGGATATTGGAATGTATGCCGCGTATAACAAAATCGTTTAAGGCCGCGCGCATTTTTTCAATTGCTTCAGTGCGATCTTTGCCGTGCACAATCAATTTGGCGATCATGGAGTCGTAATACATTGGAATCTCGCCACCTTCATATACGCCAGTATCAACACGCACACCATTAATTGATTCAGGTGGACGGTATTTGACTAAACGCCCTGTAGAAGGCAAGAAATTGCGAAACGGATCATCCGCATTAATACGGCATTCCATTGACCAGCCGTCTAACTTCACATCTTCTTGTTTAAATGCTAATTGTTCACCGGCAGCTACGCGAATCATCTGCTCAACTAAATCAAGACCGGTGATGGATTCAGTTACTGGATGCTCAACTTGTAAGCGAGTATTCATTTCGAGGAAGTAGAAAGACTTGTCTTTACCAACCACGAACTCAACCGTACCGGCAGATTGATAATTAACCGCCTTAGCTAAAGCAACAGCCTGCTCGCCCATAGCCTTACGAGTAGCTGGATCGATAAATGGTGAAGGCGCTTCTTCAATAACCTTTTGATGACGGCGTTGAATCGAACAATCACGCTCATTGAGGTAAACCACATTACCATGCGAGTCTCCTAAAACCTGGATCTCAATATGACGCGGGCCCTCAACAAACTTCTCAATAAAAATACGGTCATCGCCAAAGCTATTCATCGCTTCAGTTTTACAAGCCGCAAATCCTTCGGCTGCTTCTTTGTCATTAAAAGCAACACGTAAGCCTTTACCGCCACCACCAGCAGACGCCTTAATCATGACTGGATAGCCAATCCCTTGAGCAATCTTGACCGCTTCTTCAGTGCTATCAATCGCTTCGTTATAGCCAGGAATGGTGTTAACTTTAGCTTCTAACGCTAGCTTTTTAGAGGCGATCTTATCGCCCATAGCGGCAATAGATTGATGCTTAGGACCAATAAAAACAATGCCCTCTTCTTCGCAACGCTTGGCAAATTGTTCGTTCTCAGAGAGAAAACCATAGCCTGGATGCACTGCTTCAGCACCAGTATCTTTGCAAGCCTGAATGATGCGATCCATCACCAAGTAAGACTCACGTGAAGGAGCTGGCCCGATGCAAACCGCTTCATCCGCTAATTGAACATGACGCGCTTCTTTATCCGCCTCAGAGTAAACGGCAACCGTCTTAATACCCATCTTCTTGGCAGTTTTCATAACCCGGCAAGCAATCTCACCACGGTTAGCAATTAAAATTTTCTTAAACATTTTCGTAGTCATAATATTTCAGCGCCTTTACAGAGGAATATTGCCGTGTTTTCGCGCAGGATTCTTCAAATCTTTGTCTTTGAGCATTGCCAGAGAACGAGCAATACGTTTTCGGGTTTCGTGCGGAAGAATGACATCATCAATATAGCCACGACGTCCAGCAACGAATGGGTTTGCAAACTTAGATTTGTACTCGGCTTCGCGCGCTGCGATCTTTTCTGGATCTGACTTTTCTTCGCGGAAGATAATTTCTACAGCACCCTTAGGGCCCATTACAGCAATTTCTGCTGAAGGCCATGCAAAGTTCACATCACCTCGCAAATGTTTTGATGCCATCACGTCATAAGCACCACCATAAGCCTTACGAGTAATTAAAGTTACCTTCGGTACAGTGCAGTCTGCATAGGCATAAAGCAATTTTGCGCCATGCTTAATGATGCCGCCGTATTCTTGGGCGGTGCCTGGCATAAATCCAGGAACATCAACTAATGTCACTACAGGAATATTAAATGCATCGCAGAAACGCACAAAACGCGCTGCTTTAATAGATGCCTTGATATCCAAACAACCTGCAAGCACTAAAGGTTGATTGGCTACGATACCAATTGAACGACCTTCCATGCGGGCAAAACCAATAACGATATTTTTTGCATAGTCAGGTTGAAGTTCAAAAAACTCCCCATCATCAACGATCTTCCCAATCAACTCTTTCATGTCATAAGGCTGATTTGGATTAGATGGAACCAATGTATCCAAGGAAAAATCTGGCTCTTCTGTACGGTTTGCGCCTTTAATCAAGGGCGGTTTCTCGCGATTAGACAGCGGCAAATAGTTGAAGAAGCGACGCAACATCATGATGGCATCAACATCGTTATCAAAAGCTAAATCACATACACCTGAAACAGTTGAGTGCGTTACTGCGCCGCCCAACTCTTCAGCAGTGACATCTTCATGAGTAACGGTTTTAACGACTTCTGGACCCGTAACAAACATGTAGGAGCTATCTTTGACCATAAATATGAAATCAGTCAAAGCAGGAGAATAAACAGCGCCACCCGCTGAAGGCCCCATGATGAGGGAAATTTGAGGAATGACGCCAGATGCAGTCACATTACGCTGGAAGATTTCTGCATAGCCGCCAAGAGAGGCAACGCCTTCCTGAATACGTGCGCCACCGGAGTCATTTAGACCGATCACGGGAGCGCCAACTTTCAAAGCTTGATCCATGATCTTGCAAATCTTCTCAGCATGGGCTTCAGATAGGGAGCCTCCCAACACCGTAAAGTCTTGCGAAAACACAAATACCAAGCGACCGTTGATCATTCCATAACCTGTAACAACGCCATCTCCAGGAACCGTTTGATCGCCCATGCCGAAGTCATGACAACGATGTTCGACAAACATGTCCCACTCTTCAAAGGTGCCGGCATCAAGCAAAAGCTCAATACGCTCACGGGCAGTTAACTTACCTTTAGCGTGTTGCGCCTGAATACGCTTTTGCCCACCACCCAATCGGGCGAGCTCACGCTTCGCTTCAAGTTGTTGAATGATTTCCTTCATTTCCTGCTCCTTAGAAAAATTCATGCCCCATGGACTCCAGAAGACGTCTTGCCGCAACTGAAGCTGCCATAGTTCCTTGGTTTACTTGCGCACTTAAACTTGGTAGGAGTTCTTGTACTGCCACATTGTTACGAAATGCATTTTTTAATCCGGCATCAATGCGATCCCACATCCAAGCACCTGCCTGCTGTTTACGGCGTTCACTGAACTTGCCATTTGCTTTTTGGAGTTTTTCAAAATGAGACACCTTGTCCCATAAATCTGGGACACCAGTTCCTTCCAGTGCACTTAAGGTCATGACTTGTGGGTGCCAAAATTCTTTGTCATGGGATACATGATCAGGATTGCCTTGAAAACCTAATAGACGCAAGGAGCTGGTAATAAATAGTTGAGCGCGCATCGCGGCATCAGGATCTATGTCTACCTTATTAATCACAATCAGATCCGCAATTTCCATTACGCCTTTTTTAATCGCCTGAAGATCATCCCCAGCATTTGGAAGTTGCAGCAATAAAAACATATCAGTCATTCCGGCAACAGCAATCTCGCTCTGCCCCACACCAACTGTCTCAACAATAATTACATCAAACCCAGCTGCTTCAGCAACCAACATCGCTTCTCGAGTCTTCTCAGCTACACCGCCAAGGGTGCATGAGGATGGGCTTGGACGTATAAAAGCATTCTCTAAGACAGATAAGCGTTCCATACGAGTTTTATCACCCAAAATAGATCCACCAGACAAGCTAGAGGATGGATCAATCGCCAACACTGCAACTCGATGACCCTTATCGATTAGATATAAGCCTAGTGTTTCAATCAAAGTTGATTTACCAACCCCAGGCACACCTGAGATTCCTAGCCGGAAAGATTTTCCTGTTTTGGGCAATAAGGTATTGAGTACCTCGTCAGCGCGTTGACGATGATCCAAACGTGTTGATTCAAGCAATGTAATGATCTTCGCTAGCGCACGACGCTGTTTAAGCGAAGGCGCTCCAATGAGATCATCAACTAGTGCCTGGTCAGCAGTTTGGAGCATGCTTTAAAGCTACCTTAGGCTGGTTTAACTGATTTGCGAATCTGCTCAAGTACATCCTTGGCGGATGCCGGAATAGGAGTACCGGGTCCGTAAATCCCTTTTACACCCGCCTCGTACAAGAATTCATAGTCTTGTCTCGGAATCACACCGCCAACGAATACGATGATGTCGTCAGAACCTTGCCTTTTCAATTCTGCAATGATGGCCGGCACCAAGGTCTTGTGTCCCGCTGCCAAAGTAGATACCCCTAAAGCATGAACATCGTTCTCAATCGCTTGGCGTGCACATTCTTCTGGCGTCTGGAATAAAGGACCAATATCCACATCAAAACCTAAGTCAGCGTAGGCTGTAGCCACTACTTTTGCGCCGCGATCATGGCCATCTTGACCAAGCTTGGCAATCATTACACGCGGACGACGCCCAAAGTCTTTTGCGAAATCAGCAATTTCTGTTTGGAGTTTTGCCCAGCCTTCGGCTGAATCATAAGCAGCTGCATACACACCGGTCACCTTTTGAGTATCGGCGCGATGGCGCCCGTAAACTTTTTCTAATGCATCAGAAACTTCACCCACTGTTGCGCGCAAGCGAATTGCATTAACCGATAACTCCAATAAGTTTCCGGAGTTATCTTCAGCGGCTTTCGTGAGGGCTTCTAATGCAGCCTGTACTTTTTGAGTATCGCGTTTTGCTTTGATATCTTTTAGTCGTGCAACTTGACCTTCACGCACTCTATCGTTATCGATCATCAATACATCTACAAGATCTTCTTTACCAAGCTTGTATTTATTGACGCCAACAATGACATCTGAGCCAGAATCAATTTTGGCTTGTTTTTCAGCGGCGGCCGCTTCAATCTTCAACTTGGCCCAGCCACTTTCAACCGCCTTAGTCATCCCGCCCATAGCCTCTACCTCCTGGATGATCTCCCAAGCTTTATCAGTCATCTCTTGGGTTAGGTTCTCCATCATGTAAGAGCCAGCCCATGGATCGATCACACTAGGGATATGGGTTTCTTCTTGCAAAATAAGTTGGGTATTCCGGGCGATACGGCTAGAAAACTCAGAAGGCAATGCAATAGCCTCATCTAGAGAATTGGTATGTAAGGACTGAGTTCCGCCAAAGACAGCTGCCATCGCCTCTACTGTTGTTCTTACAACATTGTTATAGGGATCTTGCTCCGTCAAAGACCAGCCAGAAGTTTGACAGTGAGTGCGCAACATTAAAGACTTTGGATTCTTCGGCTCGAACGATTTCATAATGCGCCACCACAACAAACGAGCTGCGCGCAACTTGGCAACCTCAAGATAGAAGTTCATGCCAATAGCGAAGAAGAAAGAGAGGCGCCCTGCAAATCCATCAACATCTAAACCTTTAGCAAGAGCTGTTTTCACATACTCCTTGCCATCAGCCAAAGTAAAAGCCAATTCCAATACTTGATTGGCGCCCGCTTCTTGCATGTGATAACCCGAGATAGAAATCGAGTTGAATTTAGGCATATGTTTTGCGGTGTACTCAATGATGTCGCCAATGATGCGCATTGAGGGCTCTGGTGGGTAAATATAGGTGTTGCGCACCATGAACTCCTTCAGAATATCGTTCTGAATAGTTCCCGACAATTGCTCCTGCTTAACCCCCTGCTCTTCACCGGCAACAATATATCCAGCCAATACTGGCAATACCGCGCCGTTCATAGTCATTGAAACGGATACCTTATCTAATGGAATGCCATCAAACAAGATTTTCATATCTTCTACAGAATCAATAGCTACGCCAGCCTTACCAACGTCACCAGTTACTCGCGGATGATCAGAGTCATAACCACGATGTGTTGCCAAGTCAAATGCAACGGATACGCCTTGACCACCAGCATCTAATGCCTTGCGATAAAAAGCATTAGATTCTTCTGCCGTTGAAAAACCTGCGTACTGACGAATCGTCCAAGGACGCACCGAATACATTGTTGCCTGTGGTCCGCGAACAAATGGCTCAAAGCCAGGCAATGTGTTCGTGTATTGGAGGCCTTCAATATCTGAAGACGTGTAAAGAGCCTTTAAATGAATTCCGTCAGGCGTTTTCCAACCCAGTGAATCCACATCGCCATTTGGCGCAGATTTTTGTGCAGATTTTTTCCATGCGTCCAGATTGGTCTCTGGAACTGATGGCCAAGGTTGATTTAAAGAACTTTTCTTTTCTGAACTCACAAAGCGCTCCCGGTTGGCTTTATTACAAAGTTGCTAAATATGTCAGACATTTTGCTTGACAATTTGATATTTGTCTAGTTATTGTATACATAATTATGAATACAAAACTGAATAATAGACCTCTATACGAGGATGTCGCTGAGCGCTTGAGGGCTCAGATATTTGCGCATGAATTAGCTCCAGGAAGTTGGCTGGATGAGCAAAGCCTCGCAGTTCAGTTTGGTATCAGTCGAACCCCTATGCGAGAAGCGATCAAGGTTTTAGCTTCAGAGGGCCTGGTGACTATGAAATTAAGGCGTGGCGCCTATGTCACCGAAGTTGATCGGAAAGATTTAGAGCAGATTTTTACCGTCCTCTCTCTTCTTGAGGGTCAAGCAGCCAAAGAAACAGCCATAAAAGCCACTGAAGCCCAACTTACGCAGCTTGATGATATCCATCATCGCCTAGAAAAAGCCGCTGCAGATCGCGATCAAGAACAATTTTTTGAGGTTAACGTGCGTTTTCATGAATTAGTGCAAGAAATTGCCGGAAATCGCTGGATGAATGGGGTTATTGAGGATCTCAGAAAAGTTCTGAAGTTACAAAGACGAGACTCTCTGAGTAGAACCGGTCGCCTACAAAGCTCGCTATTGGAGCATCGTCAAATTCTTCAGGCTATCCTCAAAAGAGATCCCGCCGCTGCAGAGCTCGCAATGCGAAACCACCTAGCGCGTGGCCTAGAGGCTGTAAAGTAACTTATAGGAAATTATTTGATAAAAAACAAAGGCTTAGAGTATTAATCTAAGCCTTTTTATTAGCTAGCCGCAGCTAGCAGATTCATATTGAAAACTTATTTTTTAACAACAAAATTGCCGGGTAATGAAGCAACATATGCGGCAATATCTTGCATATCAGCTTCACTGAAGTTTTGTACTTGAGATCCCATTATGGCGTTGTTACGACCAAACTGAGCATTACCGTTACCTACTTTGTAAGCCTTTAAGGCGTAGTAAACATAATCTGCATACTGACCTGCTAACTTTGGATAGACGGGCAAAATTGGAGCATTAAGTCCAGCACCATGACAAGAGGCGCAATTGGCCTTCTCTACCAATGCCTGGCCTTTATCTACGCTAGCAGCGTTTGCTACGCTTGCCAATCCGATGCTTGAGAGCAAAACTGCAGTAATAAGTGCGAATTTCATATACGTATCTCTAGGAATCACTTCAATGGGTTGTTAGGTGAGCTGGCAGTTTGCGCAGCATAGTATTCGCCAATATCAGCCATATCTTGATCTGAGAGGCTAGCGGCAATAGAGCGCATTGTTGGGTGCTTTCTTTCGCCCTTTTTATAGGAAGCTAAAGCGGTTGCAATATAAGCCGCATTTTGACCGCCAAGCATTGGAACCTTGTATACAAAAGGGTAATCAGCACGATAGTCAGGAATTGAGTGGCAACCAACGCAAAGCCATACCTTGGCATTGCCAGCAGCAGCATTGCCTTTAATTTCATCGGCCTGCACAACAGAGCCAGCAAAAGCTAAAGCTGCAGTTACTGCCAAATGAGAAAGGATTGAGAGTTTTTTCATAGAAATCATTATTAATGAGTTTGATTTGAATCAATTTGGGAAGAGTATAGCGGACAGACACCCCTCCCGCCATTTTGAAGCCCAAAATCAGTAAAAACACTGAAAAATTCGGCTCATTTACCTATACTTGATCGCTTATTCAGGCACTTAATTAGGCAAGCCCATGAGCAAATCTACATCATCATCCAAAAACCGCTTTGCTGGCAGCGAAAGCTATGTCGCTACTGACGATCTTAAATTGGCCGTAAATGCTGCGATAGCTTTACAACGTCCACTTCTCATTAAAGGCGAACCCGGTACTGGCAAAACAATGCTGGCGGAAGAAGTAGCAACAGCCCTCAAAATGCCGCTATTGCAATGGCACATTAAATCAACCACAAAGGCTCAGCAAGGCCTCTATGAATATGATGCGGTTAGCCGCTTACGTGACTCTCAATTGGGCGATGAAAAAGTAAACGATATACGCAATTACATCGTCAAAGGTGTTCTCTGGCAAGCTTTTGAGGCAGATGAACCTACAGTGTTATTGATAGACGAAATCGATAAAGCAGATATTGAATTTCCAAATGATCTATTACGCGAGATCGATCGCATGGAATTTTACGTTTACGAAACTCGTGAATTAATCAAAGCTAAGCACCGCCCTCTCGTTATCATCACCTCCAATAACGAAAAAGAGCTGCCCGATGCTTTTTTGCGGCGCTGTTTCTTTCATTACATTACTTTCCCAGATGCCGGCACAATGCAAAGCATTGTGGATGTTCATCATCCGAATATCAAACAGGATCTTTTGGATGCTGCACTCAAATCCTTCTATCAAATACGTTCACTACCTGGGCTTAAAAAGAAGCCGTCAACCTCTGAATTAATTGATTGGCTCAAGCTTTTGCTGGCTGAAGATATCCCTCCAGAAGCGCTATACAGCAATGACGAGAAGATTGTGGTGCCGCCATTACATGGCGCCTTATTGAAAAATGAACAAGATATTCATTTGTTTGAACGCTTGGTCATGATGAATCGCAATCATCGCTAATTCCTGATCGCATTTAAAAATATCTTATGTTGATTCAATTCTTCCTCAACCTGAAGGAGGCCAAAGTGCCTGTTTCAGTACGGGAGTTTTTAACACTGTTAGAGGCCTTGAAATCGGGTGTCATTAACCCGTCGATTGATGAGTTCTATCAGCTATCTCGACTCACTCTAGTAAAAGATGAGCAACACTTTGATCGCTTTGATCAAGTATTTGGCAGTTACTTTAACGGTGTAGAGCAAATTATTGCGCTCTCACCAGATATCCCGCTTGATTGGCTGGAGAAAAAGTTACAGCGAGTGCTTACGGATGATGAAAAAGCCGCTCTTAAAAAATTAGGCGGTCCCGAAGCGTTAAAAAAACGTCTTGAGGAGCTTCTAAAAGAGCAAAAGGAATGGCATGGCGGCGGGAATAAATGGATTGGAGCTGGCGGCTCCTCCCCTTTTGGGCATAGCGGTTACCACCCGGAAGGCATTCGCATTGGCGGAGAAAGTGCAGGCAATAGAACGGCTATCAAGGTCTGGGAAGCGCGTGAATTTAAGGACTATGACAGTGATTTAGCCTTAGGCACCCGCAATATCAAAGTCGCACTTCGACGTTTGCGCAGATTTGCTAGAGAGGGTTCTACTTTAGAGCTTGATTTAGACAAAACGATTCAGTCGACAGCCGCTAACGCAGGAATGCTGGATATTCAGATGAGGCCAGAGCGTCACAACCAGGTTAAAGTTTTGCTCTTAATGGATGTTGGCGGCTCAATGGATGATCACATCCAGAGAATTGCAGAATTGTTTTCTGCTGCCAAGGCAGAGTTTAAGCATTTAGAGCATTACTATTTTCATAACTGTGTATATGAAAACTTATGGCAAAGCAATCGACGCAGGCGAGATCAAGTAACGCCTACTCAAGATATCATCAATAAGTATGGTCCAGACTATAAATTAATCTTTGTTGGCGACGCCACCATGTCTCCTTATGAAATCCTCAACCCAAATGGATCTGTTGAATACAACAATAAAGAGGCTGGCGCAGTTTGGGTTAATCGATTAATTGATCACTTTCCACATTTTGCATGGCTCAATCCAGAGCCAGAATCCATTTGGCAATATCGTCAATCAATCGACATCATGCAAAGTCTCATGAAAGATCGCATGTATCCAGTTACCCTCAATGGCTTAGAAAGTGCCATGCGCCAACTTTCCAAGTAAGATATTCAATATTCAAACTAAATATTAAATATCATGAGCACAAATATCACCGAACGCCTCAAAACACTGGGAATCGAACTGCCTCCTCCGGGACCACCGGCTGCAGCCTATGTGATGGCTGCCACTACCGGCAATACTGTTTTCCTATCAGGCCATATTGCCAAGCGTGATGGTAAGCCTTGGGTAGGAAAATTGGGCAAAGATATGGATACCGAAGCTGGTAAGTCTGCCGCTAGGTCTATTGCAATTGATTTAATTTCTACATTACAAAATCACCTAGGTTCTTTGGATAAAGTAAAGCGCATCGTTAAGGTGATGGGTTTAGTGAACTCTACAGATAACTATACAGAGCAACATTTAGTCATCAATGGCTGCTCTGAACTACTCTTTGAAGTTTTTGGCGATGCTGGTAAGCATGCTCGCAGCGCGTTTGGTGTAGCTCAAATCCCTTTGGGTGCATGCGTTGAAATCGAGTTAATTGCTGAGATCTAACTGCTTCTCTTAATCTCAAGACCTAATGTTTGGATGTCGTGCGCCGTGTCGACATCCAAAACATAGGCAGAATTCTTGGTTTCAAATTTCTTCACTAATACAGGATTCTGATCCATATAAGGTCTACAGACCATCCCAGGAATCGCCAGGATTCGGTCAATCACCTTTTTTGAAAATAAGACCGGATTACCACGCTGTCCATCGACTATCGGCATTACTATTTCTTGCCCATCCGATCGATCATTAAATTCTCTTAATAGCTCCTCTAGCTCATTTAGACCAACATTTGGTTGGTCACATAAAGCAATTAACAAAGCATCGTAGTCACTCTGTAATGACTCAAGGCCAAGTCGCACAGAGCATGATTGGCCAGTCTCAGGACTTGGATTGATTATCCAGGTAACCTGAGTTTGAAGATTCTGATTAAAAGAAAGAATCTCTTTTTGTATTTCATCTGAGTAAAAGCCAGTCACAGCAAGTATTTCGATTGGCAGAATACTTTGTACTGAACGACAAAACCGCTCTATCAAGCTTGCCCCATCCTTTTGCAATAAAGCCTTTGGATATCCTCCCAAGCGACTCCCCTCTCCCGCTGCCAATATCAAAATGGCTAAACGCAAGTTTAGGTTTTTAGAAGATTCACAAGAAAGAGTCATTAGAGTGATAATAAATAGTAATCAATAAAAATTATTCAAAAGACAAGATACAGCATGAACAGCACCGATTTAAGCGTTCTCAAGTCCGCAGTCGAATGGCTCAGATCCGGTCAATCCGTTGCTATTGCAACTGTTGTTCAGACTTGGGGCTCCGCTCCACGTCCAATAGGCTCTTGGCTGGCCATACGAGCAGATGGGCAGGTTGCAGGTTCAGTTTCAGGTGGTTGTGTAGAGGACGATCTCATACGCCGTGTTCAATCTGAAATTCTCACCCGCAATACTCCTGAAATGGTGGTTTATGGTGTAACCCAACAAGAAGCTGCGCGTTTTGGGCTTCCTTGTGGTGGCACTTTGCGCCTACTAGTAGAGCCTAAGCCGGAGCTGGCTGTTTTAGAAAAACTCCTAGAGAACATCACCTCTCATCAAATGACACTTCGCAGTGTGAATTTAGAAACAGGCAAATCTACTTTAAGCGCTGGGGATCGAAGTGATGAGTTTGTGTGCACCGAGCAAATCATGCAAACCACCTATGGGCCACGTTGGCGCATGGTCATTATTGGCGCAGGACAACTTTCTCTTTATACGGCAGATTTTGCGCTGGCCTCTGACTTTGAAGTCATTGTGATTGATCCTCGCGAAGAGTACGCCGAGGGCCTTAATCGCTCTGACATCACGTTTGCAAGGGGCATGCCAGATGACATCTTGCTTGAAATTGGCGTAGATTCACACACAGCAGTAGTTGCCTTAACGCATGATCCTAAGTTAGACGATATGGCGTTAATGGAAGCCCTGCGATCACAAGCTTTTTACGTGGGAGCACTAGGAAGTCGCAAAAATACCCAGAAGCGCAAAGAGCGTCTACTTGAATTTGATCTAAATCACGAGCAAGTGGAAAGGCTCCACGGCCCTGTAGGGCTTTCAATTGGGGCGCTCACTCCACCAGAAATCGCGGTATCGATTTTGGCGGAAGTGATTGCCGTTAAATACGGAATAGCGGTACCAAAGAAAATATAAACAGCCTAATTCGCTTTTAGCTTGCCATCTTTTAAGCGTGGCTCGACAAAATGTCCTTTGCGCGCACGATTACCAGCAAACGATTTCAAAGTTTTGGCATCTAAACCAAGCTCCGTTGGCTTTCCAGCGCGTCCAGCACCAGAGTATGTAGCACCATCGGGACCTACCGCAATAGCAGAGGCTAAGAATTCTTTATCGTCCAAGCCCATCAAAATAACGCCCTTACCACCCGTAGGTAAACGTTTGAGCTCATCTAATGGGAATACCAGTAATTTGGAAGCTTCCGATAAGCATGCAACTTGTTTCATTCCAGTATTTACTTTCGAAGCACCTAAAGGTGCATCACCTGGAACTTTTGCATCCACGCTTAAGAATGATTTTCCGGCTTTATTGCGAGTACTCATATCGGAAACATTAGCCAAGAAACCATAACCAGCTTTAGTCGATAGCAAGACTAAGTCATCGGCCTGACCAGCGTAATAAGCAACCATTTGAGATCCAGCTGCAAGATTTACAAAGCTAGTCAACGGCGAACCATCACCTCGAGCGCCTGGCAACTCGCTAACGGGCACTGTGTAGACACGTCCATCACTACCAAAACCTTGGATTACATCTACAGTTCGCACTTCGAATGTGGCATACAAAGCATCGCCAGCTTTAAACCCAAATTGGGTTGCATCATGCTCGTGTCCTTGACGTACACGCACCCAACCTTTTTGAGAAACAATCACAGTCACAGGTTCATCGATGACCTTCGTTTCTGCGATAGCGCGCTTGTCTTCCTGAATTAAGGTACGGCGGTCGTCCCCGAAATCCTTCATATCGGATTCGATTTCTTTGATGATGCGCTTGCGCAAGGCGGTATCACTTTGTAATAGCCCCTCTAAATCATCGCGCTCTGTCTTGAGCTCCTTAAGCTCTTGTTCAATCTTGATACCCTCTAGTCGTGCTAACTGGCGCAAACGAATGTCCAAGATATCTTCAGCTTGGCGATCAGTTAACTTGAATTCTTTGATCAAGTCAGCTTTTGGCTCATCGCTATTGCGAATAATCTTAATGACCTTATCAATATTGAGGAGGACAGTTAAGCGCCCTTCCAAAATATGCATACGATCTTTGACTTTACCCAAGCGATGCTGCGTTCTGCGAGTAACTGTTGCTACTCTGAATGCAATCCATTCAGTCAGAATCTCCTTGAGACCCTTTTGACGTGGACGTCCATCGTTTCCAATCATTACCAAATTCATTGGTGCATTGGATTCAAGTGATGTATGTGCCAGCAATAAATTAACAAACTCATTGACGTCGATATTCTTACTCTTTGGCTCAAATACCAAACGTACTGCAGCATCCTTACTCGATTCATCACGCACACCATCAAGGACATTCAAAATGGTGGACTTCAGATTGTTTTGCTCAGGCGTTAAGGTCTTTTTACCAACCTTAACCTTAGGATTGGTTATCTCTTCAATCTCTTGTAATACGCGCTGAGAAGACGTTGCTGGCGGCAATTCATTCACAACGATCTGCCATTGACCGCGCGCCAACTCCTCGACTGACCAACGTGCGCGGACTTTAATACTGCCACGTCCTGCCTCATAAATTTGCGCAATTTCCGTAGCAGAGGAAATAATTTGTCCGCCACCTGGATAGTCAGGCCCAGGCATGATTTCCAATAAATCAGCGGTACTCATCTTAGGAGACTTCATGAGGGCTACGGCAGCGGTAGCAACTTCACGTAAATTATGCGAAGGTATTTCGGTAGCCATACCCACCGCAATGCCAGAGGCGCCATTAAGTAAGACAAATGGCAAGCGAGCTGGCAAAAGCTTGGGTTCCTGGAAGGAGCCATCATAGTTTGGCGCGAAATCAACTGTGCCTTCATCAATCTCACTTAAAAGCAGGCTAGCAATCTTTGTTAAACGCGCCTCGGTGTAACGCATTGCTGCAGCGCCATCACCATCACGCGAGCCGAAATTGCCCTGACCATCGATTAAGGGGTAACGCAAAGAAAAACTTTGCGCAAGGCGAACCAATGCGTCATAAGCAGATTGATCGCCATGTGGATGAAACTTACCAAGCACATCACCTACTACCCGAGCGCTCTTTACAGGCTTAGCATCAGCACGCAAGCCCATTTCGCTCATCGAAAACAAAATACGACGTTGAACTGGTTTTTGCCCATCCGATACATCCGGTAGCGCACGCCCTTTAACAACGCTAATGGCGTAATCCAAATAAGCGCGCTCAGCATATACAGCCAGCGTCAAACTATCTTTTCCGTCTTCGTTTAAATCAATCGTTTTAGGATCATGAGTACCTGAACCACCAGAGGATACTGCTACTGTAGATGCCTCATCAACTTCCACAATGTCCATTTCAATTGCATCGGAAAATAGATCAGCCTGATCGACCGGATTATTTTTTCCTGGAGTCTTTTTAGTAGTCATTAGATATCGGCCTCCACCTCATTACCACGCTCTTCAAGCCAATCACGACGTGCAGCTGATTCGGATTTACCCATCAACATATCCATGGTTTTAAATGTTTCATCTTCAGTCCAAGTGCCCAATGTAACTGGCAGCAGACGACGAGTATCGGGATTCAAAGTCGTATCCCACAATTGCTCCGCACTCATTTCTCCCAAGCCCTTAAAGCGAGAGATTTGCCAGGCAGTTTCTTTTACGCCGTCTTTGCGTAATTTATCTTCGATCGCTTGTAGCTCGCTAGCATCTAGTGCATAAATCTTTTGCGCAGGCTTCTTGCCTCGCGCAGGCGCATCCACTCTAAATAGCGGTGGTCTAGAAATGTGCACATGACCCAACTCAATAAGCCTTGGAAAATGCTTATAAAACAAAGTTAATAGTAGAACTTGAATGTGTGCACCATCAACGTCAGCATCAGATAAGATGCAAACTTTTCCGTAGCGCAAGTTTGAAAGATCTGGATTGTCATTAGGCCCATGTGGATCAACACCTATCGCCACAGCAATGTCATGAACTTCATTATTCGCAAATAAGCGATCGCGCTCTGCTTCCCAAGTGTTTAATACCTTACCGCGCAATGGCAGAATGGCCTGATACTCCTTATTACGACCCATCTTTGCAGAGCCGCCAGCAGAATCACCCTCCACCAAGAAGATCTCATTCATGGCAATATCTTGGCTCTCGCAATCTGTGAGCTTGCCAGGAAGAACGGCAACACCTGATGATTTTTTCTTTTCTACCTTTTGGCCTGCACGAGTTCTAGCTTGAGCTTGCTTAATCACCAAGTCAGCTAACTTACGGCCGTAATCCACATGTTGATTTAGCCAAAGCTCTAACGCTGACCTTACATAACCAGAAACTAAACGTACAGCATCGCGCGAATTTAAACGCTCTTTAATCTGTCCCTGAAACTGTGGGTCCAATACTTTTGCCGACAAAATAAATGAGGCGCGCGCAAATACGTCCTCAGGCATTAGCTTCACACCCTTTGGTTGCAACGCATGCATTTCAATAAAGCCCTTAACAGCATTAAAGAGGCCTTCACGCAAACCGCTTTCATGTGTTCCGCCAGCAGGAGTCGGAATCAAATTGACATAACTCTCACGCACTGGAGCTCCGTCTTCAGTCCAGCAAACTACCCAGGCAGCGCCTTCACCTTCCGCAAAAGAGTCATCATCACCATTACCCGTTGCGTACTGCTCACCCTCAAATGGTGGGATGACTTCAGCACCATGACCCGCCTGGGCCATTGCTTCATTTAAATAGCCACGTAAGCCTTGAGCATATTGCCACGTTTGCGTATCTCCAGACTTCTCTTGGATTAGCGTAACTTTGACACCGGGCAATAAAACAGCCTTGGAGCGCATTAGTCGAATGAGCTCGGGCATAGGGATTGTCGAACTATCAAAATACTTGCCATCTGGCCAAGCACGAACGCGCGTGCCGCGTGATTTATCTTCCTTAGTGGATGGCTTTGATTTGAGTTTTTCAATGACTTTGCCATCAGCAAATGTCAATGTAGACATTAGGCCATCGCGCCAAACGGTGACCTCTAAACGTTTTGATAATGCGTTGGTAACAGAAACGCCGACACCATGTAGACCGCCAGAGAATGCATAAGCACCCCCAGTACCTTTTTCAAATTTGCCACCTGCATGAAGTTGAGTAAAAACAATTTCTACAACTGGCAATTTCTCAGTTGGATGCATTCCCACCGGAATACCCCGACCATCGTCCTCAACGCTGACGCTGCCATCGGTATGCATAGTCACAATAATTTGCTTACCAAAACCACCTAAAGCCTCATCAGAAGCGTTATCAAGCACTTCCTGAATGATGTGCAAAGGGTTATCGGTGCGGGTGTACATACCAGGCCTTTGACGGACTGGTTCTAGTCCTTTTAGGACCTGAATCGACGATTCGCTGTATTCGGATGTTTTACGGGTAGCCATGCGCGCAAATTGTAGTCATGTCTGAGGGCAAACCTGAACTTTTCGAGAATTCCCCTGTCATCCATGCCAAAATTGAGGCATGGGAGCCTTAAGTCATATTCGCGTTTTAGACCTCAGCCGAGTGCTAGCTGGTCCATGGTGCGCTCAAAATCTCGCAGATTTGGGGGCAGATGTCATTAAAGTCGAAAGACCTGGCGTTGGGGACGACACCCGCCACTGGGGCCCTCCTTTTGCCAAGGATGCCGCTGGCAACAATACTGAAGAATCTGCCTATTTTATTTGCATCAATCGCAATAAACGCTCTATTACTGTGGATATTGCCAAACCGGAAGGCCAAGAACTCATCCGAAAACTTACCGCTGAATCGGATGTTGTTATCGAAAACTACAAGGTTGGTGATTTGGCTAAATACGGACTGGATTATGAAAGTCTGAAAAAGGTAAGGCCTGATTTGGTCTATTGCTCCATTACCGGCTTTGGTCAAACCGGCCCTTATGCACATCGACCTGGCTATGATTTTATTATCCAGGGTATGGGTGGCTTTATGAGTGTTACTGGCGAAGCTCATGACTTCGAGGGTGCTAGTCCGCAAAAGTCTGGCGTTGCTATCGCAGATATTTTTACAGGCATGTACGCTAGCACCGCAATTTTGGCGGCAATCATCTATCGAGACCATACTGGTGAGGGTCAATACATTGATATGTCGCTTCTAGATACTCAAGTAGCAGTTATGGCCAATGTATCTAGCGCCTATCTCACATCAGGAGAAGTTCCAAAGCGCTGGGGTAATGCCTCCCCCATCATCGTTCCTTATCAAACCTTTCCCACCTCTGATGGCTGGATGATTGTGGGGGCTGGTAATGATGGGCAGTATCGACACTTCGTGACTGCTGGTGGTGAGGCTCATCTGGCTGATAACCCACTATTCATTTCCAATCCCTTACGGGTTGAACATCGTAAACAACTCATACCCTTGCTAGAGCAAATGACGCGCAAGAAGACCAAGGGTGAGTGGATTGCGCTTCTAGAAAACGCTAACGTACCCTGCGGTCCCATCAACAACTTCAAGGAAGTATTTGAAAATGAGCAGGTCATTCATCGCGGGATACAGATTAATGCACCCCACCCTACTGTCGGCAATATGAAGTTAGTAGCAAGTCCTATGCGCATGTCAAAAACACCTACCGAAGTTCGCATGGCGCCCCCTACTTTAGGCCAGCACACTGAGGAAGTTTTGCATGAGCGTCTCAAGTTAGATGACCATACCATTGAAAATCTACGCGCCAAGGGAATCATCTAGCTCCAATGAATAAGCCTTCATTATCCGTAAAACAAATCCTCATATTTGGGGGATTAATGGTCACCCTATCCATGGGTATACGCCACGGCTTTGGCTTATTTAATTTACCCATCACCATGGCAAATGGCTGGGGACGAGAAACTTTTGCTTTAACGATTGCCCTGCAAAATCTCGTTTGGGGGGCCGTTCAACCCATTACAGGTGCGCTAGCAGATCGTTATGGGGCATTTAAAATCATGATGCTTGGGGGGCTTTTGTATGCCCTAGGTTTAGCAGGAATGGCTGTTTCTGGTGACATTCTTAATTTCACACTAGCCGGTGGTTTGTTAATTGGCCTGGCGCAAACAGCCACAACATACAGCGTTGTATACGGAATCTTAGGACGTAATGTTCCTGCTGAAAAACGCGTTTGGGCAATGGGTATAACTGCTGCCGCAGGATCATTTGGCCAATTTCTCATGATTCCGGCCGAGCAAGGATTATTAAGTCAATTTGGAGCGCAAGATGCACTGTTGATGCTCGCTTTAATGGCTAGCATGATGATTCCAACAGCGTTTATGTTGCGCGAGAACAATTTCACCCATAACCATCAACTTGGTGATCAAACCATCAAAGAGGCTTTAAAAGAAGCCATTCAAAATCCAAGCTTTCGTTATTTGACCTTAGGGTATTTCGTTTGTGGCTTTCAGGTGGTCTTTATTGCCGTGCATTTAGCGCCCTATTTAAAAGATCTTTCGGTGACCTATCCTGCAGTTGGCGCGCCAGCAGTTGCTACAACGGCATTAGCCTTGATTGGTTTGTTCAATATATTCGGCACCTATAGCGCAGGAATCCTGGGCCAACGACTGCCCAAACGTTACTTGTTATCAGGCATCTACCTTGGCAGATCCTTTGCGATCGCTGGCTTTTTGCTATTACCACTTAGCCCAATGAGCACTTATATTTTTGCAGCCATCATGGGCTTTCTTTGGCTCTCCACCATTCCCTTAACCAATGGTATTGTTGCGCAAATCTTTGGTGTTAAATATCTCACCATGCTTTCAGGCTTAATCTTTTTCTCGCATCAACTTGGTAGTTTTTGCGGAGCGTTTTTTGGTGGCTACTTGTTTGATCAAACTGGCTCATATTTAATTGTTTGGGAAATTGCCATTGCACTGGGTGTATTTGCATTCCTTGTAAACCTGCCTGTTAAAGAACAAGCAGTTGTCAGGGCAGCTAATGCATAAAGTCATTACGCGTAATGAAAAAAATGGTGTGCGCATTTTTTTTAGACGAAAAGGGATTTTGTATTGTTTTGCCTTACTTGTACTGTTGTTAATTTTTTCTAGCTATTACGCACCAGATATGATGATTGCTATGACAAATCAGGTATGGGCTCTTTGTGGTTGGTAATTCCATGATTCATAGATCAGCATTTATCTATAAAATTTTGCAACACAGTTTTTTTATTTTCTTATTTATTTAACCAAAACTCGCCGTAGCACAATGGATAGTGCACATGCCTCCTAAGCGTGGGATACAGGTTCGATTCCTGTCGGCGGGACCAAAAATAGAAATACTTATCCACAGATATTGTGGATAAATTGGTAAAAGTTTTCGTAAGTCACAGATTTGTATAGGCTGACCTAGCTTGCTTAAATAATTGGCAATCCCTTTATACGAATTTTCCCTCAACCAATAGCAAAAAATTTACTTGCTTTATTGCAGATTCATGTTATGGAACCTGAAATGGGGCATAAAAGCTGAAGTTCCCTTACACTTGCCTCATGACCATGCTATCAACCAGCACCATCGCAGCGCTTGAAGAAATGCTCCAAAATTCGGCGCGTTCTGCACCCGCAGATTACATGCCGATCTATTTATCTAGAGGGGCGGCTGGAGAGCAAGTGATTGGTCATCTCAATCCAGACTTCATTCCATACCTTGAAGAAACCTTAAAAAAAAAGCCCATTCCTTTAATAGCAATGAGCAATGAACGGCTCGCTATCACTGTAGGTCGGCCTAGAGACCTGTCATCGAGTCTTTATCAGTTGGCTGACAAAATGCGCTTAGGTGGCTACATACCGGGATGGCGTAATGAAGACTTTGCCTGGGTTGATCAGAATGGTCATAAATATTTTTGCCTTGAGCGTGCCGCCTTCAGAACCTTTGGCTTTCGGAGCATGGCAACTCACATCAATGGATTTACATCCAAAAATACCATTTGGTTAGGCAGGCGTAGCGAAACGAAATCAACTGATCCAGGCAAACTTGATAATCTTGCAGCCGGTGGAATTACGGCCGATGAAACTCCATGGGTTAGTGCCCGTCGAGAACTTTGGGAAGAAGCAGGCGTCCCCGCTCAAATTGCCGATCAAATTGAACCGGTTGGACGTATTCATATGCGACGGCCAATTCCGGGACGAGGTTTTCATGATGAGCAGCTCTATGTTTATGATTTAGAGCTTGCTGATAACTTTGTACCTACCAACCATGATGGCGAAGTCAGCGGGTTTATTGAAATATCCCTCGCAGAAGCTGCCGCCAGAATTCTGGCTGACGAATTTACTTCTGATGCCGCTTTTGTGACCGCAGACTTCATATTGCGTTGCAATAAGTAGTCCCAGCCCACTCTTGAGACTAGCCAATCAAGGTCAAGGGTAAATTTTCAAATTCGTGGTTAAATTCACATAAGGATGAAACAGGGGTGCCCTCCAAAGCAGATTTTGCTACGAGGTGCTGAGAAAGACCCTAAAACCCGATCCAGGTAATGCTGGCGTGGGGAGTTACATCAGACCGACACCCGGTTTCGTCCATCTAAAAACGCTAGGAGATGGACATGAGTACAAAGACCACAAACAAAAACGCTAAACACGAGATTCCGAGCCTAAAAAGCTTAGAGCGTGACTTTGGTCAAAAATTTGCCTACCCCGCTTCAACAAAAACATACTTACAAGGCTCAAGACCAGACATCAAAGCGCCAATCCGAATGATTGAGCAGTTGCCTACTCGCGTAGGCGAAGAAATGATAGCCAATCCTCCTGTACCTGTCTACGATACCTCCGGTCCTTATAGCGATCCTGATGTTGTCATCAATTTAGAAAAAGGTTTACCAAGATTACGTGACGCTTGGATTGCAGAGCGAAATGACACTGAGCAATTGGCAGGCCCAAGTTCAGAATATGGTGTTGCACGTTCCAAAGATGAAGCCACTCAGAATTTACGCTTTGCTCACATCAGCGCACCACGTGTAGCTAAATCAGGTCGCAATGTAAGTCAAATGTACTATGCCCGCCAAGGAATCATTACTCCTGAGATGGAATACATCGCCCTGCGCGAATCTATGGGTCTTGAGCAGTTACGCAAGGATCCTGCCTATAAGCAGTTATTGAAACAGCATCCTGGCAAAGGCTACGGTGCCAACCTTCCTGAGATCATTACAGGTGAGTTTGTGCGCTCTGAGATCGCTGCTGGTCGTGCCATTATTCCTGCGAACATCAACCATCCTGAATTAGAGCCCATGATTATTGGTCGCAACTTCCGCGTGAAGATTAACGGCAATCTTGGCAACTCCGCCGTGACCTCTTCCATTAATGAGGAAGTAGAAAAGATGGTGTGGTCAATTCGTTGGGGTGCAGATACCATTATGGATTTGTCCACCGGCAAACATATTCATGAAACCCGTGAATGGATTATTCGTAACTCACCAGTACCCATTGGTACTGTTCCCATTTATCAAGCATTGGATAAAACGGGCGGTATTGCAGAAGATCTCACCTGGGAAATGTTCCGCGATACCTTGATTGAGCAGGCTGAGCAAGGCGTGGATTACTTTACTATTCATGCAGGAGTGTTACTTCGTTACGTACCCCTTACAGCTGATCGGATCACCGGCATCGTATCGCGTGGTGGCTCCATCATGGCTAAATGGTGTCTTGCACATCACAAAGAAAATTTCCTTTACACCAGATTTGATGAGATATGTGAAATCATGAAGGCTTATGACGTGTCATTTAGCCTTGGTGATGGCTTGCGTCCTGGCTGTATTGCTGATTCCAATGACGCCGCGCAGTTTGGTGAACTACACACCCTTGGCGAACTCACTGCTAAAGCCTGGAAACATGATGTTCAAGTCATGATCGAAGGTCCTGGTCACGTTCCAATGCAGCGCATTGAAGAAAATATGACTGAAGAGCTCAAGCATTGTTTAGAAGCGCCCTTCTATACCCTTGGACCATTGATTACTGATATTGCCCCCGGCTATGATCACATTACTAGTGGTATTGGAGCTGCGCAGATTGGCTGGTACGGTACAGCGATGCTTTGCTATGTCACACCAAAGGAGCATTTAGGCCTTCCAGATAAGGAAGACGTGCGCGAGGGAATCATCACCTATAAGATCGCAGCTCACGGTGCTGACCTTGCAAAAGGTTTACCAGGCGCTCAAGTCCGCGATAACGCTCTTTCTAAGGCTCGCTTTGAATTCCGCTGGGAAGACCAATTCAATTTAGGCCTCGATCCAGAGCGCGCTCGTGAATATCACGATGCAACCTTGCCGGCTGAGGGCGCAAAAATTGCTCACTTTTGCTCCATGTGTGGACCGAAGTTCTGTTCGATGAAGATTACTCAAGAAGTGCGTGACTACGCAGCAACCCTGGACGCTGATGGCAATCCAAAAGCAAAAGTGATTCCTATCGCAGAAGTTACGGATGCCTCTAAGGGCATGGAAGAAATGTCAGCAGAGTTCCGTAAACGCGGTAGCGAAATTTATCAGTAAGCATGAGCAATATAGCGTTAACCAATAGCAGATACGCCATCATTGGAGCCGGCCTTATGGGTCGACTCCTCGCTATGTCGCTTGCTAAACGTGGCGCTCATATCGACCTCTTTGATAAAGGTGGGCGTGAGGGTCAATATGCAGCTGCACGTGTTGCTGCTGCCATGTTGGCACCGCTTGCTGAATCTGCTATCACCGAGGATTCAGTTGTGCGCATGGGCCAATACAGCTTGCCTCGCTGGAAAGCGCTTATTAAGGATCTATCAAAGCCTGTGTATTTTCAGCAAGATGGCACCTTGATTCTCTGGCACAGACAAGATGCTAGCGATGCTGAACGCTTTAGTGCGCATCTTCTTAATAACTGCCAGCGAAACACATCATTAACTAAGCCACAAAAAGTAACTGGCGATCAATTGCATGACATTGAGCCAGGAGTGGCTGATCGCTTTAACCAAGCGCTCTACTTGCCAAATGAAGGACAGTTAGATAATCGTCAACTGCTCGATGCGTTGATATGCGAACTAGAGTTATTAAACGTTCATTGCCATTGGGATGCACAAATTAATCCTGAGAACTTGCGCTCTCAACCCTATACGGCAGTAATTGACTGTCGTGGCACTGGCGCCATGGACAATTGGAATCCATTGCTTACGCAAAATACCTTACGGGGTGTTCGTGGTGAAGTAGTGCGCCTCTATGCACCTGAAGTTAAATTACGCCGTCCAACTCGTTTAATTCATCCGCGCTACCCTATCTATATTGCGCCAAAAGAAAATGATGTCTACGTTGTTGGCGCGACTGAGATTGAATCCGATGATCTTTCTGAAATGAGCGTACGTTCCGCAATGGAGTTGCTTAGTGCTGTATATACGGTACACAGCGGATTTGCTGAGGCACGTATTCTGGAGATGGCTACACAATGTCGTCCTACACTTAAAAATAATCTTCCGGAAATTAGAATGCTGCAAGAAAAAGGGCTATCTGATTTGATATTAATCAATGGTCTTTATCGCCACGGTTTTATGATTGCACCGGCAGTGCTTGATTGCGCATTGCAACTTCTTGACCAAGGCGAGAGTGCTATCGCTCTAGAGTTGGGTTTAAATATTACTAAAGATATGAGCCGGCACGAGGTAGCATGCGCGTAATTGTTAACCAAGTGGAATATGATGTTCCCAGTCAGAGCGTGATCTCTGATGCGCTTACCTTGATTCAAGCTAAACCACCATACGCTGTTGCTGTGAATATGAATTTTGTTCCCAAGACTCAGCATTCAGAATTTGCACTTAATGAAAACGACAAAATTGAAGTGATTGCTCCCGTTACCGGCGGCTAATCACCCTTGTCTAGACCTCTACATATATGACCGCCCCTTTGCCAAATAATCTGAATAGTGCTGATGCCTTGGTGCTTTATGGCGAGAGTTTTGCCAGCCGTTTATTACTAGGAACTTCACGCTACCCATCCCCACAGGTCTTGGAAAATGCAGTGCAAGCCTCTAATCCTGCAATGATCACGGTTAGCTTACGTCGCCAAGGAAGCTCTACTGCCCAAGCACATAGCGGATTCTGGGAACTTTTGAAGAAGATGGCCGTTCCAGTCTTACCAAATACTGCCGGATGTCACAGCCCTCAAGAAGTGATTGCTACCGCACAAATGGCTCGTGAAGTGTTTGAATCCCATTGGATTAAGTTAGAGCTAATCGGTGATGATTATACCTTGCAACCGGATACTTTGCGTTTAGTGCAAACAGCAGAAACGTTGATCAAGGATGGATTCAAAGTATTGCCATACTGCACAGAAGATTTAATCCTTTGCCAACGACTCGTTGATGTCGGCTGCCAAGCAGTAATGCCTTGGGCAGCTCCCATTGGTACTGGACGAGGTCCTTTAAATCCATACGCCATGCAACTCCTACGGGATCGTCTAAAGGTTCCACTCCTAGTTGATGCTGGTCTTGGCCTACCCTCGCATGCGTGCACTGTTATGGAGTGGGGATTTGATGGAGTATTACTCAATACTGCAGTTGCCTTGGCAGATGATCCAGTTGTCATGGCTAAAGCCTTTTCAATGGCTGTTGATGCTGGACGCAGTGCCTATTTATCTGGCGCCATGAAACCACAAGAGTCAGCTCAAGCTAGCACGCCATTGGTGGGCACCCCTTTTTGGCACCAGAACTAGTTATTTGAGTACACTGAAATTATGAGTCTGATTCGTGACCTTGCCGATCAAATCGTTGCAGCCCATCGCAATGAAGACTTATCCATTCCGATTCCAACTTTTACGCTTGCTTGCCCACCACCCAAAATTGACAACGAAGCAGCTGCAGATCATTACGAACTGGCCGGTGCTTTAGCTAGCATTGAAATGGGCTTCATTGAGTCAGATGCCAAGGTTCTCGGAAAGGCCTGGTCAAGAATGGCTCAGCAAGATGGTGGTTTTAATCCATTTAAATGGCCCTCTAGACCCGAGCATTTTGATCTATTGCCATGGACTCGAAATATGAATCCCAAGGCCTTCCCAGAGTGTCCTAAACGTTTAGGGCTCTATGGAGTAATGCCTGACGCCGATTGGGTAAAGCGTATGGTTGATGCAGAAATTCCGACTGTTCAGCTACGCTTTAAATCGGAGGATAAATTCAAAATCCGCAAACAAATTAAAGAAGCGGTTGCGGCGGTTAAAGATAGCAAAACACTCCTTTTCATCAATGATTACTGGCAAGAAGCAATTAACGCTGAAGCTTACGGTGTGCATCTTGGACAAGAGGACTTAGATCTTGCCGACTTAGAGGCAATTCGTACGGCCGGATTAAGGCTTGGCTTAAGCACCCATGGATATGCTGAACTTGCTTATGCCGATCGTTTTTGTCCTAGCTATATTGCAATGGGCGCAGTCTTCCCCACTAACCTAAAGAGAATGCCAACAGCGCCACAGGGATTGGGTCGCCTCTATAAATATGCAAAATTAATGAGCCACTACCCACTTGTCGCTATTGGTGGCATTGATAAGGACAGTATTCATGCTGTTAGTAAAAGCGGCGTAGGCTCTGTTGCCGTGGTGCGCGCAATCACTGGGGAAAAAGATCTCAAGGCAGCAGTCAAACATCTTCAAGAATTAATGCGGACTTAAATCTAGTAATTACCTTTTTCATCCAATAACGCTGTTGGATAAAAGTCATGCATATGCCATAAGGGTCCTGGCCCCTCACCAACACTTAAGAAACGCCCCGCTTCTAGCCCTGCCTCAACATAAGCAATAGCTTTAGCAACTGCATGACTGAGATCGTGACCGTCAGCTAAATAAGTGGCAATCGCCGATGACAAAGAGCATCCCGTACCATGCGTATTGAATGTGTTTACACGATAGTGTTTAAATTCTTTGGACTGAACAACTTCAAGATCGTCCTCAAGCGTACGCCACATTAAGAAATCAGTAATTTGAGTATGTGTCGCATCTAAGTGACCGCCCTTTATGAGAACGGCTTGTGGTCCCATCTCCAGCAATTCCTCTGCTGCTAACTTGAAATCATTTACACCCTTAATATCCCGACCCAACAGCAAAGATGCCTCATCAAGATTTGGGGTAATTAATGTTGCCATCGGAAATAATTCAGCAATCATCGCCTGAGCGGTATCGTCCCCACCAAGACTTGCTCCCGAGGTGGCTCTTAGGACGGGGTCAAGAATAATTCGCTTCACTCCATGACGAAGTAAGGACTTGGCTACCGTTCGAACAATTTCTGGGCTGGCCAGCATCCCAATTTTGACAATATCGACCCCAATATCCGCCAGAACTGCGTCTATTTGGGCCTCAACTACGTCTAGGTCAACATCCTGAATACGCGTAACCCCAAGGGTATTTTGGGCAGTAATGGCGGTGATAACTGACATGCCATAGCCACCCAAAGCCGTTATTACCTTGAGATCGGCCTGAAGCCCTGCACCACCGCCGCTATCAGACCCAGCAATAGTCAATACTTTAGGGATCTGCACAGAAGTAGAGAGAAGTGATTTCATCTTGCTATAATATCGGCTTATTCCTCGATAGCTCAGTCGGTAGAGCGCCGGACTGTTAATCCGTAGGTCCCTGGTTCGAGCCCAGGTCGAGGAGCCAAATTAAAACCCTGTATGCCTAATAGCTACAGGGTTTTTTCTTTGGTGGGCACCCTGCCCAGCCTAAAAAGTCTTTTGTTCTACCTCTTTGTCCAATTTTTGTACAAGGAGAACTGAATGAATCAAAACCTTAGATCGTCAGCCCAAATCGTGCTGGCTAAGACTAGCGCTTGGAAATTAACCTCGAATTCCATACTATCGGTTGTGGTTACCAAAAAGGCCCACAAATGACCCCACAATCCAACCAATATAGAAAAGACGATAAAGAGCCACACCTGTTTCTCCGCTCCCTGAAGAGTGGCGCTAAATCGTGGGTATACAGAAGAACCTTCAAAGGTAAGGCCTGCTTTCTAACTTCGGGGCTTAATCCAGATGCACATCCTGTTACTGAAGCTAGAAGCTGGGTAAAGCGAATCAATGCAAATCTAGAGCTCGGCAACGAGGTGGAGGGCTTAGATTTCACTACTGGCGATCAGGAGGATGCAAAACTAGGCATTACGCTTGGAGAAGCCTTTAAGCGTTATGCAAATGAGCACACCAGAAAAAATAGAAAAGGAGAAGTGCTTAACCTTTCAGACCGCTCTAAAAAACAAATATTGGGCTTGATTGCCCCAGGCATTACGGCTGATCAGTCTCGAGCAGCATTTGGAAATGCCAAAAAGGCAAGAAAACCCGGCCCTCTATTCGAATTCGCCAATACGAAACTTAAGGACCTCGGCGCAAAAGAGCTACTTGAATGGTACAAGGACTATTCAAATAAAGCCCCAATAAGATCTGCGTCTGATGCAGCATGGTTAAAGGCTGTGCTATCTAACTCCAAATTTCCCATAGCCAAAAATATATTCGTAAAAGGTCATGAAAGCTATGTGACCCTTAACAAGTCCTCCTCGGATGAAGGCCGGCTATGGAGATCTGGACTACCTGAATTTTGGGCGCAGCTTAACGGACTTAAAGATCAATACCGAGACGCTGTTAATTACATAAAGTTCTTGCTGTTGACGGCGAAAAGATCTGAAGAGCCACTTCGCCCTACGGTATCTGACTTCAATCCCAAAATGAAAACATTAACCATTAGGGAAATGAAATCTAGGACGCCTCACGTAATTTATTTGTCCAAACAAGCATTAGCAATCATTCAAGAGCAATGTGCTGGCAGGAGTCCAACTGAAAAGATATTCCAAGTAAACGAGGGGCGCGTAATACTTACTCAGATCAATAAAGAGCTTGGACGCGAAGGCGAATACGCATATAGGCCGAAAGATATGAGGAAATGCTCAGCATCGATCGCACGCTATAAAAATATCCCCTCACATCTGGTGCAAGCAATGCTTGACCACTCACAGACTTCAACGATGGACCGCCACTATTCGGTAGATCCTGAATCCGTAGCCGAAGCATGGCAAACCCTAGCAAATCTTGTTGAAGAAATTGCGGATCAGACAACAACTATGAAAGGCAATAAAGATGAAAACTGAAGTTAACTTAACCGACCAACCCATGAGATCAGAGGAAGTCGGGTCTCTACTTGGGAAAACCAAGCGATGGGTGGATAGAAACCGAGTGAGCATGGACCCTATCCCTTGCTCTTGGATAGATAAACGGACGCCTGTTTATTTACGGAGTGACGTTCTAAGTTGGGTCGTGAAACGGAGAACTCAAAAATGTTAGATTTTGGAAATGGGATGGCCTTTAACGTTTTGAAAGGCGACGAATTAGAAAAACTCGTATCTATGGGTGCCTGGGCGCAACCAAATTCTTGGGAGGTTATTTGTGTTGAGCAGAGGCCGCCAAGGGTGTCGGAATTTTCAATTAAGGAGCGCTGTAGTAAATGCAAAATTTCTGGCGAAGGCGCAATGATTCATGTCGGACGAAAACTTTATAAAAGAACTAACGGCCGAAACTTTGCATCCATAGTAAATCTATGTATCCACTGCGGTCTAGAGTTATCTAAAGACCCCAATGAAACCATCTGCTATTACTTGAACGGCCTATTGAGAGACAAAGATCGGCTTGAAACGGCTGGATTCGATTGGAAAATTGCGACCTCTCGAAAATGTTATTGGGCTAATCAAGATGGCTACGGATTCATGGCCGGACCAATAGAGCCAGACGCATCGAAGTACTGGATTAGGAATAATGATGGATTCTCAATACAAAAATTTCCAACCCTAGAAAGCGCTAAAAGGACACTTTTGGCACCAAGCATAGTAGCTACCGAGTTATTTATTGAGAAATTCAAGGCTCAATACAAAAAAACAATTGGGAAAATGTCTGACCAAGAAAGCATGTACTCAAAGATACATAAACAGTAGTTCAAATAATTCACGACTGACTAGACCGCTTACCGTCGAAGCCACAGATTTAATTAGCACCCCCGGCTAGTAAATTCGACACCCATCTCGACGCACAAGCTGCGTGACAAATGGTGATGGTTCCATAACTTTTATTTAGGAACCAATATGTTAAAAAAATTGATTGAAGCATCACAAGAAAAAAGTAATCTAGAAGTTAGTAATGCTGACTTTTTAAGCGCAGTATGTGGTGATAAATTCCCGATGGGAAAATATCCTGCCAGAATGATTTGCGGGAAAGTTCTAGGGAGCTTTGAAGCCAGAGTGAAGGCGGCAGGTATTCGTGGAATCCCCATTAGCAATTTATCCCAAATTCCTTCTACGATAGATTCAAATAACTATTTCTGTATTAGCTCCTTTTTGCCGAGCGAAATGAACAAGTTCATTGGCATCGACGGCCTAGAGCATAAAACAGCGATTTGGAGCAGAAAAAGTGATTTTTTCCATCAAATGAAATGTATCTCGCTGGACGACATTGGGAAAAAAGTTAACTTGAATTCAGTCACCCTTCCTCCTTCAGCCATTATCGAAACGAGTCCAGGAAATTATCAAATTCACTACATTCTTAGTGGCGATGACACATACAACAGAACGAAGTGTGAGAAGGTAATAAATGGTCTAGCTGATGCAGGCCTTACCGATGGTGGAGCTAAGGGCATAAATCGATTCATGAGACTTCCCGTGGGTTCGAATACCAAAAAACATCTTTCTGAAGAGAATGGGCAGTATTTTCAAACGAGACTTATTCACTGGGAGCCCAAAAAGATTTATACCCTAGATGAATTGATCTCCCACTACAAATTGAGCTTGAGACCATTTAGAAATCGCCGGATAAAACAGATAGATATCGGAGTGCAGTTAAAACAAGATGTAGATCAATATTGGGAAAACTTACTTTCAAAAGTTGAAACAAAAAATCTTATCGAAGATGTAAATTTAATGAACGAATGGATAACAGTCGAATGCCCATGGTCAGAAAACCACACTGACAAAGCCGCACGAATAGCTGGGCTAGCTTCTCCAAATATACGTAATGGCTGGATTGGTGCTTTTCACTGCTTCCACAGGTCATGCCGGGGTAAGAATCTCAAGGATCTTTTTGCATTTATAGGTCAAGGAGACATAAATGCCTGCAAATGACAACCTCGAAGAACAAGCAGCTGAAATTGCAAAGGCATTGAAGGCTAAACGCAGATCAGATCAAAAACTTGAGAATCAGCTTATCGGCGAGGGGGACGTAGTCCCCTTGGCTGAGTTGATTGATCTTGAGGAGGCACTAACGCGATTCGTATTCATTTCAGATGGGTCTTTCATAGGAGATTTAAATTCCCCAAATTTTGTTACTAGCAAACAGGATTGGGTTAATGCAATGCTGGCATCAAGTGATGAAGTGCCCTCCAAGCGGAATGTGTCTCAATTTGATGTTGTTCAGATCTCTAAGCTATGGCTTTTTTCACCAGAGAGAAAGACTGTTCAAACGCATTCATTTAAAGCAGGAGGTCCGGTTTTCATAAACGACCCTCAGGGGCGACCCGCTCTGAATTCGTGGCGAATGCCATGTAGAGAGGACAATCCCAGTGATTGGGAAGCGCGGATCCAGATTTTTCTTGAGCATATAAACTTTCTCTTTGACTCACAGGCGCCAAGATTTCTGGACTGGTTGGCTCATATCGAGCAACAACCAGAAATTTTGCCCCATACAGCCTGGCTCCATATCTCTCGATCGTTCGGACTGGGGAGAAACTGGGTGGCATCTGTTCTAGTTAGGCTATGGAAAGGCAATGTTGCCGCTAACGTTGACTTGCCCGCCCTACTTAATAGCGGCTACAACGGTCACCTTTCGAGAAAGATATTGGCTATCGTCGACGAAATTCGGGAAGGCGGTGGAGAGGCTAGATGGCGGCATGCCGAGAAAATGAAATCTCTCATTACAGAAGAAACTCGGGTTATAAACCCAAAATATGGGCGCCAATCAATTGAGTACAACTCATGCAGATGGCTGATGTTTAGCAACCATATTGCTGCTATTCCTATTGACCAAGGTGACAGGAGGTTTGAGGTGGTCTATACGGAAAAGGAGCCTAAAGAAGCTCAGTACTATATTGCTCTTTATAAGGCCTTGGAGGATCCACTTTTTATAAGAAGTGTCGGGCACTATCTTCGGATGCGCGACATTAAGGACTTCAATCCAGGTCAAAAGGCTTCCATGACTGATGCAAAACAGCAAGCAATCGAGGTCAGTCTCTCTGATTTCGATGAGTATGCTCGCCTCATAGCAGAGCATTGGCCTAGCGACCTCATCGACGTCAAAGACATCAAAGCGATTTTTTCGGGGTATGAGGATAACGGGAGGCCAACTGCAGCGCAGCATCACTCGCTTCATCGAGCCAATATCAGAAGGTATTTAAAAAGGGTTAAGGTGTCAGAAAGAGAAGCTGTAACCGTTTACGTGATTAGAGAACATGAAAAATGGAATGGACGCAGACCCTTTGAACTCAAAACTGAATTGGACCGACTCCAAGATATCAAACACAAAATCAATAGCCGTGAAAAGCTTGACTTGTATGTTTCGGATAAAGAAAGTCTAGGCGAAAAATTTATTGAAACACCTAGTGAATAGATGGGGGGGTCTGACCCCCCCTTTTTTTATCAGCGGAATGAAGATCGGGACACCAGTACACATGGGGGCACTTGTTTTTAAGGAGTATCCTTTTCTTAAAATTAAATAAATACTTTCTATAAAACTTCAGTACACACGTGTACTTGTGTACCGATTTTTACTTCCAAATATGGTGCGTATTCCATATAGTTAAAGCATCTGAATAGAACGGTATCGAACAATGCAACCAACTGCCCTACCCCCGCCGAAGAAAAAAGGTGGCCGAAAAAGAAAAGCAGACGGACAGCCCCTAGGTGAAAGTACTCTAAGAACACGTGCATTTCAGGAGCGGAAACGCTTTGAATCTGTGGCGACTGAAATTGCTCAAGAAGCGCTTGTCTATCAGCTAAAAAGCATCGCTCCAAAAGATTTACCTGAATCAGCACTAGAAAATGCCCACACAAAGGCTCAAAGAGCGCTTGAAATCGTAATTAATAATGCTGAAGGGATTACGCAAGCCCTTGTAGATAAAGCTCTCAGTGGGGATATTCAAGCCTCTCAACTTTTAATAAATCGGTTTCTTCCTGAGAGAAAGCAACTCCTGAAATTTAGCATCCAACCTACCGTCGATCAAACAGCTCACTCAATTGTTACGGCTGCTGCAACAGGCCAAATGGATGCCGATGGAGCCTCAAAAGCAATGGCCCTGCTTGAAAAAGCGGGCTCTGTATCTCTAAGCGGTGCGATAGTAGACCGCATACACTCACTCCAAAAGCAAATTGAAGAAATTACTTCGAGAGAGGCACATAACAACATTGCTCAAATCGACATCGTGAGCACGCTCCCATGAGCTCGAAACTTGAGGAGCTTACTAACCTACTAGATTCGATGCAGGTGACCCTGCAACAGGCTCAAGGAGGGTCGTTTAAAACGGCTCTAGTTTTTATCCCCATCTTCGGACCTAGGCCCTCTAAATGCGAATTGGTACAAATGCTCGCAGCTCAAAACTTTGGCGCTATGGAGACCCTAATTACTTTTCATAGGTCACCTGAAGGAAGAAGTGACATCATCCTAGTATCAACACCGGAATCAGATAGAAATGTCCCTGGATGGAAATGGTACAAGTCTGAGGGAATCGACAAGCCAGAAGGTTGCCTTTACAGGTTTAGTCCCGCACTGAATGCAGCATTCAAGGAATGGAGAGAATCAGCACCTACGGATTTGTAATCCGTAGGTTGAGAGCCCTAAAGGCATATACATGAGGGTAAAGATGATACCCGGGCTTATCGTGTACAAGATTAGGTACAAAATCCGCAAGAGTACTACTATAAAAGTACTAAGCCTCAAAGTGATGTCAGCCTGATAAGAGGAGTCTGATTTAAATAATTCTGTATGCTAAACGGATAACCAAACCGTTGGTGATCGGAATAAGTTGAATAAAAAATAAGTCGCTACCCCCAGGGGGGGGTGTCAATCCGGTTGGGGGGTATAGCAATAGCTATGAGGGCACTATATAAACGGTTTAGAAATTTTTGACTTCATTCCTAAAGCTATTGAAGTGGGAATAGCCTAGATTGCCTAACCGGCCAACAAATCACTCAGCATATGAAATTTTCGAAACCCAATCTGTTGGTAGCAGAAGTGTGTCAAATAACAATACACTACCCCCGCATTCTTGCAGTACCTAATACTACTCTTGAGTAACCTGAAGCTTTTCACCACCCACAAAAATGATGGTCTGAACGTCAAAAGATGATTTCAATTTATCAAAATCTGTGTTCCATAACTTCATATCGTCATCCTTGAACTGATTGATATCAATCCCGACATTTTTTTCAGTTGCTGTTTTACCGGCTTTAATGCCCTTGTCGTACGACCAACGTACATTCAAGATCTTGTCTCCAAAAATATCAGTAACCCGCAATACTCCTTTAACACCTTGAATATCCTTATTGCCTTTATTTTCATAGGCCATATCAAGATTAACGAATCGCCTGCCATACTCCTGCATTACATTTCTCTTATTTACCAGAGCAACAGTTAGAATTTTCTGGAACTCTTCTTGCATTAATTTAGTTTGAGCTTCAACTTTTTTTCTAAGCTCTTCAGACTCTTTATTTTTAGCATCCGTCTCAGCTTTTTTCTTTTTTGCGCGACTAAGAACCTCTCCGATAGTAAGGCCTGCCAATGGATTGGGCTCACCTTTACTGGCGAAAATTCCTGCCATCTGACTCATACCTACCGAATATATCAATAGCTTTCTATCTTCTTCTGAGAGTTTTTTAATAGCCTCTGCATTTGCCTCTATTGTTTTCATCGGGTCTGCACCCAAAACGATGTCATTGGGATTGCTACATGCAGCAAGAGCACATATACATAGTGCACAAAGAAGTAGACGGAATATTTTTTTCATGGCAATTTTTCAGTGAGTGTTTCAGTGCTTGTAAGTATAAATCCCATGACTTTGCTGACTTGCTTTAATAAGTAAACTGGCTTCAAAAATGAATTAATCACACCCAGCTAAGATATCGACATTGGCTTTATGGCTAATTGATAAATCACTATCAAAAACATAATTGCTAAATACGACATATGCACTCAGAAGCCAAGATTGATCATCCGCCGAGCATCCAAAAATAGCCCGTCCATACCTCCAGAGTTGTGCGAATTTTGATACCCCCCAATTCAAACGGTTCTAATTTTTGTCAACTTGATAGATGTTCTGGCGGCTCCCACACCAAATTCTCCATGGAGATTTAAAGGTTTCGCACTTTATAATGGAAAGATGAAAACCCATCTTTTTAGCCTTCTCTGTGCCACCCTATTAATTAATTCTTATAGCGTCATTGCCGCCCCAGAATCTAGCACCTCTAATATCAACTTCTTTGCTACAGTAAATAACACCATGCTCACCAAAGGCTTGCTAGAGCTAAATGTCAAGGCTGCTATGGCGCAAGGTCAGAAAAATACACCTGAGCTTCAAAAAGCCTTAAAAGATGAGCTGATAAATCGCGAGCTCTTAACCCAGCAAGCTGAGCGCATGGATCTAGAAAAAGGTATTGATTTAGACGATCAATACACACAGTTGCGCCAAACCCTCTTAATTCAGGCCTTAGTTGAAGACCACTTCAAAAAGACCCCAATTACTGACGCCCAGTTACGTGAAGAATACGACCGCCAACGAAAATTAACTGGCGATGCCACTACTGGTTTTCAATACCGAGTTAGCCAGATCATTGTTGTTAATGAATCCGATGCTATAGACCTTATCAATCGCATCAACAAAGGTGAACTTTTTGGTAAATTAGCCCAGCAGTATTCTATTGCCGATGGCGCTAAGGGCAATGGCGGGCAATTGGGTTGGCTATTTCCAGGACAACTTAGCCCGGAACTGCAGCAGCTAGTATCCAAATTGAATAAAGGGGCAATCTATGGCACCCCTATTCAAGTACAAGGTGGCTGGGCAATCATAAAGCTAGATGACAAGCGTAATTACAAACTACCTACTTTTGAAGAATCTAAACCCCAGCTTCGCCAAGCTTTTATCCAGCAATACTTGGTAGAGACTGTCAAAGACCTGCGTGGACGCGCCAAAATTACC
>CANFMT010000015.1 GCA_947448415.1 Burkholderiaceae bacterium
GGCATCTGATCAAGCAATGTCGGAAAAAAAGGAGCAGCCGAAGCTGCTCCCTTGAACGAATTGCGCAACAGACCTGCGCTCAAGTTCTCTCCTTCGCTTACAGGGAGTAGTACATATCAAATTCGATAGGATGGGTAGTCATACGGAAACGTGTGACATCTTCCATCTTCAAATTGATATACGCATCAATCATTGACTCAGTAAATACTCCACCGCGAGTCAAGAACTCGTGATCTTTCTTCAATGCATCCAGTGCCTCTTCCAAACTCGCGCAAACGGTTGGGATCTTTGCATCTTCTTCTGGTGGCAAGTCATACAAGTTCTTGTCAGCAGCTTCGCCTGGATGAATCTTGTTTTGAACGCCATCCAAACCAGCCATCAACAAGGCAGAGAATGCCAAGTATGGGTTAGCCAATGGATCTGGGAAGCGAGTTTCGATACGACGACCCTTAGGGCTTGGCACGTGTGGAATACGGATAGAAGCAGAACGGTTACGTGCTGAGTATGCCAACTTCACTGGAGCCTCGAAACCTGGAACCAAACGCTTGTATGAGTTTGTACCTGGGTTAGTAATTGCATTCAATGCTTTAGCGTGCTTGATGATGCCGCCAATGTAGTAGAGAGCAAACTCTGACAAACCTGCGTAACCATTACCAGCAAACAAGTTCTCGCCGTTCTTCCAAACAGATTGGTGAACGTGCATACCAGAACCGTTATCGCCAACAACTGGCTTAGGCATAAATGTAGCTGTCTTGCCATAAGCATGTGCAACGTTTTGAATGACATACTTCTGCCAGATAGTCCAGTCAGCACGTTGTACTAATGTGCTGAACTTAGTACCCAATTCGTTTTGGCCTTGACCAGCAACTTCATGGTGATGAACTTCTACTGGAATGCCTAATGATTCAAGAATCAAGCACATTTCAGAACGCATATCTTGGAATGTATCTACAGGAGCTACTGGGAAATAGCCGCCTTTTTTGCCAGGACGGTGACCAGTGTTACCGCCTTCGATTTCAGCACCTGATGACCATGGAGCTTCTTCGGAATCAATCTTCACGAAGCAGCCCTGCATGTCAGCACCCCAACGAACGCCGTCAAAAATAAAGAATTCTGGCTCTGGACCAAAGTAAGCGGCATCACCAAGACCAGTGCTCTTCAAATATGCCTCAGCACGTTTAGCAATAGAGCGTGGATCACGATCGTAACCTTTGCCATCCGCAGGCTCGATTACGTCACAAGTCAACACTAAAGTTGGCTCTTCATAGAATGGGTCAATGTAAGCAGCTGTTGGATCTGGTTTGAGCAACATGTCAGAAGCTTCAATGCCCTTCCAACCTGCAATAGAGGAACCGTCAAATGCATGACCGCTCTCAAATTTATCTTCGTCAAAAGCAGAGATAGGAACTGTCGTGTGCTGTTCTTTACCCTTTGTATCAACAAAGCGGAAATCAACGAAAGTACATTCTTTCTCTTTAACTAACTTCATCACATCAGCGACGGTCTTCGTCATGCAAATCTCCTCTATTAACTAAATTCGGAACCAAAACTTAAGGCATACACCCTTGTTTATTCCAGGCACCAAACATGCCTTATGGATGTATGTAATTTACTGAAGCAAACAAATGGGAACTCTCATTATTGCACTGTTTAAGTGCTGATTTACCCCTTTATCAAGCTACAACACTCCTATTTGCACCTTTTCAGTGCAAATAGGGCTAGCTGATATCGTGGATTTCGTAGCCAAGCTCTTGAGTGCCTGTCCGCAAGGCAATCCAAGCACTTTCTAGCAGATTGGCGTTCCCTTTAATCCCCAACTCTATATGGCGTTCGGCGTATACCCCGCCCTTGGAGGCATCCCCAACAGATGGCAGACTAAAGACCTTTACCCCCGGAAAGTTGGCCTCTATTCGCTCCATTAGGGGCGTTAGCATCGACTCGATACCCTTGGGAACAATAAAGCTTTGCTCTGCCCAATTTTCTTGATGAAAAAGATCTTTGTAATGGGTATCCAAGCACCAAGCCATCATGGGCGCTGCCATTACCGGAAAACCAGGAACAAAGTGGTGCTCTTTGATCCGAAAACCAGGGATCTGGTTATAGGGATTGGGAATAATCTCGCTACCAATTGGGAACTCCCCCATCTTGAAGCGATGTTGATTTTCTGGGGTGCTCAAGTCTGCCTTAATTGGGTCGCCCTCTGCCATCGATTGAATTCGGCCAGTAATTAACTCTCTTGCCGTTGGATGTAATTCAATTTTGGTTCCCAATGCTAGTGCCGCACATTGACGCGTGTGGTCATCGGGAGTTGCGCCAATGCCTCCCGTGCTAAATACAACGTCGCCACTAGCAAAACTTTCTTTTAAGGTAGCGGTAATTTGCTCAGGATCATCGGCAACATACTTTGCCCAAGCAAGACTGAGACCACGTTCATTAAGCAATTCAATCATTTTGCTCATGTGTTTATCTTCACGCCGACCCGACAAAATTTCATCGCCGATCACCATTAAACCAAAGCGACGTTGCACTTTAGCGGGCTCATCAATTTCAACTTTTTTTATTGCATCAACCATGGTAAGGAAGCTCCATATCAACAACACGCGACTGCACCGTTAAGGCCTTATCCAATTCTTCCTGTCTTAATTCTTTTAGGGCATCTAACAAGAAATGACTAAACCACAGTGCAGCAAAAACAAAAATCAAAGAATAAATCCAAAAGGCGACAAAGCTCACAATCGGAAAGAAGATCAATGCTAATGCTGAGGTTGCCCAAAAGAAAGTGGGCACTGCACCTAGCATTCCAGAAACTATACCCATAGTCAGCAAAGACCAACGATATTTTTCCAGCAATTGATCACGCTCTTCTATGCTGGCATGCTTTGCCAAGACATCATAAGACATCAGTCGCATTGTTAACCAACCCCACATTAAAGGCGGAAAAACAGCAAACAGGGGTGGAATCCACCAAACAGGCAGCGTTAGCATAACCAAGGCGAGGCAAATGAGTGCTGACCATAGGGTGTAAACCAAGCTGCCAAATAAACCGCCGCCACGCTTACATTCCAAATCTTGATAATGGGCCTGTCTCACCACAATCTTGACAATAGTTGGTACGGTTGAAAAAGCAATCAGCACTAGCAAGCTAATCGTAATTAACGGAATAATCAGCATGACAAAAAATAACGGGGCAATCCATGCTCGCGCGTTTTCAAAACCGGCCCAGATCAAGCCTTCTTGAATCCAATTTGTAAACAAAGAGTTGGTGAGAAACTCACTCAGCATTGCTAGAGCTGGAGTCCATGTCAGCCAAATGAGACAACCCCACAATACAGAGACGATCAAAAATGGTCGCAAGCTAAGCCATAACATGCGGGGATGCATCGTTCCAACTAACGCCAGACCAAATGACCTCATTACCTGCTGCACTCCAACCATAACACTCCTCTTTTATGCGCTGGGTATTACCCAAGCATACTTACTTTGGCTTTAATTCTCTAACGGCATGAATCATTCCCTGCCACTGCTGAGTGATGATGTTTTGCGAAACTGATAAGTCTCTTACCCCAGTAGGATAGACCTCTTTAGGAAAGATAGCGGTTCTAAAAGCCATATCCCACCACGGAAACAAGATTCCAAAATTACATCCGCCCAAAACCCCAGGCTTGCCTTGCGCTTCATGCCCATAACCTACAGCATGATGCATCCGATGAAACATAGGTGATATCAAAAGATATTTAGCGAAGCCCAAGTGGACCTTGATATTGGCATGCTGCCAACTTTGGATAAATTGACTTAAGGCGATTAGCGCAATGAATTGACCTGGCGATACCCCAAATAGCAGGGCAAAGAACGCCATGAACGTTGCACGCATAACATCATCCAGAATGTGATTGCGATTATCAGACCAAGCAGTCATCACAGTTTGGCTGTGATGTAGCGCATGTAGCTGCCACCACCAGTTAAAACTATGGGAAGCGCGATGGTAAAGATACTCTACAAAATCCAATAAAACCAAGTAGATCAAAAAGCTTACTACCGGAATCGAGGTAATTCCGGGCCACCATGACTCAACATTAAATCGATCAAAACGAAAATCATGCAAGATGGAATCGATTTCAAAAAAGAAACCCGACAAAGCGATAAATACTAGGCCATGAAAAATGCCCAAGCGATGAAACAAGGTATAGAGCACATCTGCCCTACTGGACTTAGCAAATCGCTCTTGATGTTCGGCTGGTGCCAAACGCTCCCATGCTCTCAATACAAAAAAGATCAGGAATATTTGAATACAGCCAAATAAAAACCAATCCATTCCATCAAAAACATCTTCAGCCCAAGACATTAAATCGAATTGATAAAGAATGGGGGCTACGATTTCTGAAAAAAGAAACTCCTGCACGCTGGCGTACGCGCCCGAAATGAAGGAAGTCACAGTATTCAAATCCATGCTTTATTTTGACTGATTTGAAGAATTTTGGGGTAGTAGACCAAAACAAAACCCACGAGCCTTGAGATTAACAATGAGTTGTTCCAATACTGCAGGCGCCCATGGATCTTTTCTGGACCAAATACCCAAATGAGCCATAGTGATATCGCCGCCCTTGATGGTGCGGCTGGCCTTGTCCAAGAGGTCTGCATTAGAGTGCTTATCCGAATTGAGTTCATCGCCCAAAAAACCGGCTGGAGCCCAACCAATATGTTGATATCCGCACATATCCCCTATCCGAATCAAGGTGGGAGAAGTCTTTCCCCCAGGAGCGCGCCATATTTTTTGTAAGGATTGGCCTGTTAACTCCTGAAAACGCTGATCTACTCTACGAATTTCTTTGCACATAGCTGCTTCGTTGTAGAGCACTGTCATGCCAGCCTTAGGGCCAAACTGCGGCTTTTCAAATACCTCGCCCTTTGGACCATCTTTTACAAAATAGGTATGGTCATAGGTATGGCTACCAAAGTGATGCCCCTCTTTGACACGCTCTTGCCAATAAGATTTCCAAGAATCATCCAATGAGAAGTCGCCACGGGGAGTTTTCTCATTCGCTAGAAAAAAGGTGGCTTTTACATTTTGGCGCTTCAAGATCTCCGCTACTTTTTCTGCAACAGACATATTGCCTGTATCAAACGTGAGATAGATCTTCTTACTGCACTCTGCGGCTTGAGCAAATACACTCAATGAAAAACAGCCGAGCAAAAGCCCGGTTGCGATACGGATAACAAATTGATGAATCATTACGACTTTAGGTTTTAGTAAGTTGGGAGTTTATTAACACTTATTCCCATCCAGCCCTAGGGGTAAAGAACACGCCATGAGGTGATTTACCAACAGGAATAACGGTGACCAACTTCATTGTTGAGATATCAATTACCCCAACCTTCTTAGAAAAACGGAAAGTGACCCACAGCGTCTTTCCATCCGGTGTGATTTCCATATCATCAGGACCTGCGGGCAGTCCGGTAATATCGCCAACCTTTTCTAAGGTCTGCATATTAATTAGGCTAATCGTGGAGGCAATGCGGTTACTCACGAAGACATGCTTCTTATCCCCTAATGGGCGGAAGTTATGAGCGCCTTTGCCGGTCGGAATTCGCTTTACTTCTTTGCGAGTCTTCCAGTCAATTACCTGGACATAATCATCACCAGTAATGCCTACCAATAAATATTGATCTCCAGGAGTCATCCACAAACCTGCAGGAACTTTTCCCGTTGGCATTACCCACAATATATTTTGAGTATCCAAGTCAATTGCTGCTAGCTCATTGGAATCTTGCAAAGTAATGAATGCAATTTTGCTATCAGCAGTGAAAGCGATATGGCTAGGTGTCTTTGCTAGCTTAACAGTCTTAGCCAATTTCAAATCAGCGCCATTTGCAGCATAGATATCCACGCGATCTAAGCGGTTACCGTTAGCAACAAACCACTTGTGATTGGGTGAGTAGCCTATTTGGTAAGGATCAATGATGTTCGGAATTTTGCCGGTTAGCTCACCGGTAGTAGGATTCATGAGAACAACATCATTACCAGCTGCGTTAGCAATCAATAAGGTCTTTTGATCCGGAGTGATCATTAAGTGATGTGGCTCTTTGCCAACCGGTACCGTTTTAATTACTTGACGAGTACTCATATCAATCAAACTAACCGATGCCACACCCGAATTCAAAATCACTGCCAGCTTTGGCTGACTATTAGAGCCTGCGGCAGCTGGCGCATTAGTAGTCTGAGCAGAGCTTGTTTGACTGGCTAAAAGTAAGGCCAATAAAGTGGAAATCGCAATTGTGCGAAAACCTCTAATCTTAATAAATGTGTACATGTCACCATTGTAAGCAATCGGGGGATCAAAATGCCCTCTAAAACCCAATGGATTTGACTTAGCGCAAGCTTGCTAAAACCTTTTCAAGACGCTTTAAAGACATTGGGGTTGGTGTTTTCAACTCCTGAGCGTATAAAGCCACCCTCAATTCTTCAAGTTGCCAGCGAAAATCCACTAATGCCTGATCCTCTGTCATGGCATAAGAGGCGACCCCTTTCTTGCCTTGCATCAACTTCTGCCAAGGGCGAGCGACCGACTCCCAGTCCTTTTGGCATTGAGCATCACGTGGGGGATTTGAGCGCAGCTTATCAATTCTCATGGCAATAGCTTTTAGGTAGCGCGGCAGATGAACCAACTGCGCATAAGGAATTTCTGTAACAAACTTTGGAAAGATCAGTCCCTGCATTTGGGCTTGGATATCAGTATAAGCTGCGGGAGATGCTGCTTTGGAACTAGCAACTTTCTTCTGCAAGTCGGCATATGCTTGAAGTGCATTTAAAGCATGGCGCGCAATTTCTTGTGCAATCAGCGAAAGTCTTGGTTTGCCTGCCTGCAAGCGCTCAGCAAATTGCTCTGCATTAGCTGGCAAAGGCTCAGGCATAAAAGCGCGCTCTAGTGCCAGATTAAGAATTTGGTCTATCAAGTTATCAACTGAACCAACATTAATGAACAGTAATCCCAATTCCCGAATACCCGGTAACTGCTTTTGTAAAGCCTTGAGGGTATCTTTATTACTAAGGGCAAATAAGCGGCGCAATCCTAATGCATGCTGCTTCCTTGCTTCTTCTAGATCATCAAATACCTCAAGATCACAGTAATCCCCACGATCAACTAGCGCAGGATATCCAAACAATGTCTTATTGCCTTTTTGAATCTCTAATGTTTCCGGCAATTCACCAAAGTCCCAAGAACGATAACCGCCCTGCTCAACTTTGCGGGTTGTATCGCCACCTAGACCAGGGATTGTCTTAGTGCCTATCGGCGGCTCTACACCCAGCTCTACCTGCGCAGTCTCTTGGGCAATTGCCTGAAAAGCACTCCGAGCAGTCTCTCCATACTCAGAACGTAAGCGCACCAAATTACGCTCTACCTCAAGTTGACGTCCATGCTCATCAATTAAGCGAAAGTTCATTGAAGAATGTAAAGGCAAGGACTCGGGTCTAAAATCCGTGCGCTTTATCTCCAAGCCACGTTCTTTGCGAATATCGCCAATTAGACTATCGAGGAAGTCTCCAACGCCAAATTGCTTTTCATCCAATTTGCGCTCAAGAAATGATTTTGCATAATCAGGCAGTGGCACACAGTGACGTCGCAATTTTTGTGGCAATGATTTGAGCAACAACAAGACCTTCTCTTCACACATACCAGGCACCAGCCATTCACAACGACGCCCGTCTACTTGATTAAGTTGAGTCAACGGAACAACTAGGGTTACACCATCTTTAGGGCTGCCAGGCTCAAAGTGGTAGGTAAGGCTAAGCTGTACGCCCCCTACCAGCATATTTTTAGGGTAGCGATCAACTGTAATGCCCGCTGCCTCATGTCGCATCAAGTCTGCTTTTTCGAGGCGAAGCTGACCATCAAGTTCGTTTTCTTTACTAAGCCATGCCTTAAGACTCTCACGACTGCGCACTTCCTTGGGAATGCGTGAATCATAAAAAGCAAACAACAAATCATCATCTACCAAGACATCTGGGCGACGTGAGCGGTGCTCTAGCGCCTCAATCTCTTTAATGAGTCGGCGGTTATGCCAAAAGAATCCAAACAGATTGGAATATTTTTTTCTAGCGTCAGCTTCTGTTTCACGTTGGAGCGCAGGGGTGTCCATACGACCAAACATCTCTTCTTGAACTAAAGCCTGGCGTATAAATAGCTCTCTAGTTTCTTCTGGGTTGTGTGGCTCGTACCGAACTCTGCGGCCATGGTAAATAGGTAAGCCGTATAAAGTGCCACGCTCAAATGCCATGACTTCACCCTGGCGATTATCCCAAAATGGATCGCTCAGAGATTTAATGAGGCGATGAGCTGCTACGCGTTCCACCCATTGCGGCTCTATCTTCGCAATCGTCCGGGCATACATACGGGTAGTTTCCTGTAATTCACCTGCCAAAATCCATGCGCCTGCCTTCTTACCAATCGTTGAACCAGGCCAGATAAATGGACGAATACCCCGAGCACCAACATAACCACCGGCTTTACTATTGCGGTCTTGAGATTTTTCGTCCTCTTCTTTTTTTGCAACATAACCTAATAGGCCTGTTAATAAAGATAGGTGAACCTGCTCATAAGTTGCAGCTAAGCCATTTTCTTTCCAACCTTTTTCACCAAGCATCGTGTGCAATTGACCATGTACATCACGCCACTCTCTTAAGCGTCGTGGTGATAAAAATTTACTTTTGCACAGATTTTCAAGTTGACGATTGCTATGCTTGTGTTGCAAAGCATCTTGATACCAATTCCACAGTTTTACAAAACTCAGAAACTCTGAGCGCTCATCAGCAAACTGTAAGTGAGCTTGATCAGCGGCAGCCGCCTGATCCATTGGTCTATCACGAGGGTCTTGAGTAGCCAAGGCCGAAGCAATGATGGCAACTTCTTTTATAGCGTTCTGCTCTTTAGCAGCTAATAACATTCTTCCAATGCGTGGATCAAGTGGTAGGTCGGCTAATTGCTTGCCAATTGCTGTGAGCTTAAAGCTGTTATTAATATCCCTGGCATCGGCTGGCTCTGTTTCATCAATTTCAATTGCTCCCAACTCATCTAAAAGTTGAACGCCATCAGCAATAGCCCTTCCAAGCGGTTTATCAATAAAAGGAAAGTTCTGAATCTTAGGTAAACGCAAAGAGCTCATGCGCAACAGAACTGCTGCCAGAGAACTCCTCAGAATCTCAGGGTCGGTAAATTTAGGACGCCCTTGATAGTCTTGCTCGCTATACAAGCGTACACATATGCCATCTGAAACACGACCGCAGCGTCCCGCCCTTTGATTGGCCGCCGCCTGTGAAATAGGTTCAATCTGGAGTTGCTCAACCTTATTGCGATAGGAGTAGCGCTTGACCCTTGCTAATCCGCTATCAATCACATAGCGAATATTAGGGACAGTTAATGAAGTTTCGGCAACGTTAGTAGTCAAAATGATTCGCCTGCCATTGCCTGGACTAAATACCCTTTCTTGCTCTGCTACCGATTGACGCGCAAAGAGACTCAGAATCTCCGGATGAAAGCGTTGCTGCAAGACGTGATCCTTACGTAAGGCTTCTGCGCAATCCCGTATCTCCCGCTCACCGGGCAAGAAGACCAATACATCGCCAGCGCCTGCCGCACCTTCCCGCCATAAATTGGCAATCTCTTCGGTAACTGCATCCGGAATTTCTTTTGCAAGCTTGGATTCTTTTTTGCCATCAGGCTTACTACCTGAATTTGCATCTGGCTCCAGCGGTGCATAACGCTGCTCAACCGGAAATAGTCGGCCACTTACTTCAATGACTGGGGCTACCTTCCCATTGATTGCAAAGTGCTCTGCAAATCGCTGGGCATCGATAGTTGCCGAGGTAATAATCAGCTTGAGGTCTGGCCGCTTAGGAAGTAGCTGGCGTAAATATCCCAATAAGAAATCAATATTAAGGCTACGCTCATGAGCTTCGTCGATGATGAGGGTGTCATAGGCACGCAACTGAGGATCTCGCTGAGTCTCTGCCAGTAGTATGCCGTCCGTCATCAGCTTGATAGAAGCTGAGTGACTTGTCTTGTCTGCAAAGCGAACCTGATAGCCAACATCTTGTCCAATTGGCGAGCCTAGCTCTTGGGCGATGCGCTTGGCCGTCGCTGTCGCCGCAATTCGGCGTGGCTGTGTATGACCTATCAGTTTGCCGCCATTAATCGTGCCACGACCCAGATCTAAGCAAATCTTAGGCAACTGGGTGGTTTTACCTGAACCGGTCTCGCCACAAACAATCACTACCTGATGGCTTTGCAGGGCATCCTTGATCAGCTGACGCTGACCAGAAACAGGCAATTCCTCCGGAAACCGAATATCTAGCTTGCGCGAGGTGTTGGAAGCAGGCACAGGCTTTGGCATTGCTTTGGGTTTTTGTTGGTTTATAGGCTCTTGCACCCTATAATTTTCTCACTATGCCAACAAATGCACCAAACCAGGCCTTAAGTGCCGAAGAAACCGCCTCCAACTTCCCCTTCGTAGGGTGGTTGCGCGATGTTGCGCCCTACATTCATAGCTTTCGCGAGAAGACCTTTGTGATTGCCTTTGCCGGCGAATTGGTCCAAGAAATTGGTCTTGAGAACCTGATTGAAGATATTGCGATGTTGCATGCCATGGGGATGCGTATCGTTTTGGTTCACGGTATTCGCCCTCAAATTGAAGAGCAGTTAATGCTCCGCAAGATTAAAAGCAAGTTTGGCAAAAGCGCTATGCACAGCTATCGGATTACAGATGCTGCAGCTTTAGAGTGTGTCAAAGAGGCTGCCGGTGAATTACGTCTTGATATTGAAGCTGCATTTAGTCGGGGATTGCCTAACACTCCGATGGCAGGCTCACGTATTTCAGTCATTTCCGGAAACTTTATTACTGCAATGCCAGTAGGGGTTGTAGAAGGTATTGACTACGTTCATACCGGTTTAGTTCGCAAGGTTGACTCAAGTTCTATTGGGCAATCTTTGGATAGCAATAAGATTGTTTTGCTTTCGCCTTTAGGCTTTTCCCCAACAGGCCAAGCTTTTAACCTTGCTTATGAAGATGTTGCAGCTTCAACTGCCGCAGCTTTAAAAGCAGATAAGCTGATCTTCTTAAGCCCTTACGCTGGCTTAAAAGATGCAGAAGGCGATTTCATCACTGAGCTATCTATGCCGCAACTACAAGAGTATGTAGCGCAAAACAACGATATGGACTTAGGCATGAAGAGCTTGCTCAATATCTCTGGTAGAGCCATACGGGCAGGCGTTAGCCGTGTACACTTCTTGCCATGTAATCAAGATGGCGCCCTCTTAGAGGAGCTCTTTACCCACGATGGTATTGGCATGATGCTTGCTTCATCTGATATTGAAAACTTACGCGAAGCCAATCAGGATGACGTTGGCGGCATTTTGCAATTAACTATGCCTTTAGAAGAAGAAGGTATCTTAGCTGCCCGCGGTCAAGATGTCATCGAGCGTGATATTCAGCGTTTTTCTGTAATCGAGCATGATCGCGTTCTCTTTGGCTGTGCGGCCCTCTTTCCATTTCCTAACGGAGTGGGAGAGTTAGCTTGCTTGGCAGTAGATCCTGATGTTCAAGGTTCTGGTGATGGTGAACGCCTTCTCAAGCGTGTTGAAATGCGCGCTAAACAAGAGGGCATTAAAAAATTATTTGTTCTCACTACAAGAACTGAGCACTGGTTCTTAAAGCGCGGCTTTAAACGCGCGTCGGTTGATGATCTGCCCGAAGAAAGAAAACAAATTTATAACTGGGACCGCAAGTCCATGGTTTTAACTAAAGACCTATAAGAAAACTAAGAGATACAAGAAAGGCATTACAGATGGCACGTATGGTTCAATGCATCAAACTCAATAAAGAGGCTGAAGGAATGGATTTCGCTCCACTCCCCGGGGATCTTGGCAAAAAGATTTGGAATCAAGTATCCAAAGAAGCTTGGGCCGGTTGGCTCAAGCAACAAACCATGCTGATTAATGAAAATCGCCTCAACATGGCAGACCCGCGCGCACGTCAATACCTTTTGAAGCAGGTGGAAAAGTATTTCTTTGAAGGCGGTGCTGATATGGCCCAAGGTTATGTGCCACCAGCGGAGTAATAGGTATTGCAGCACAGCATCAAATCTTGATAAAAAAGATTACCTAATGCTTGACACTACAAATCTCGAAGCATAGGATGAAGATGTAGAGAGGCAGTTGTAGTGCCCCGCTACATTGGCGAAAGCCATTACAAATAAGTGCATCTATGTGCTTATAGGCTAAGGAACTAAATCTCTTCCGAGCGCCTGCGCCATGCGAATCATGGCAAATAACCCGATGGGCATACCCCGTCGGGTTTTTTAATATCTACAGTGCAATTCTTTCTACGCCAGCAGCATTGCTAACCAGCAGAATATTGGCTTTTTCTTTAGCGAATAGACCCACCGTGATAACGCCCGCGATTTGATTGATCTGGGCTTCCATCTTCAGGGGATCAACAATACTCAACCCCGCCACATCTAATATCCATCCACCGTTATCCGTTACAAAGGGTTCGCTTGGGGTTTGATTTAAATCTGGTCTAGTATTTTTTGCCAAGCGCAGACTTACCTTACCGCCAAACTTTTCGAGCTCACGCGTTACGACACCTTGAGCCAATGGAATAATTTCAACTGGTAACGCAAAACTGCCCAGCACAGGAACTTGCTTAGATGAATCACAAATACAAATAAATTGCTTTGCCATTGAGGCAATAATTTTTTCTCTGGTAAGTGCACCGCCACCACCCTTAATCATGAAGCCGGCTGGGTCTATTTCATCGGCACCATCAACATAAGCAGGCAAATTCACAACATCATTAGGATTGAGCACCTTAAAGCCATGTTTCAGTAATCGCTCGGTTGTTACATTGGAGCTTGATACCGTCCCAGCAAAATAATCCTTATGAGGCGCTAAGGCATCGATGAAGCAATTAGCAGTTGAACCGGTACCCACTCCCAAGATTTGTCCTGCCGATAGCTTGAGAACCTCATCACGAGCTGCTTCGCCCACCATTTGTTTAAGTTGATCCTGATTCATAGGTGTATTGAATGTCCTTATGCCTTAACTGGAACAGAGTAATTAATCCATCTATCATATGATATTCACAAGAAAACCCCTTTAGAAAATTGAGTAAGCCCATGAACAACACTTCCTCAGCATTAAGCCAGCTTAAGAAGCTGACCACGGTTGTCGCCGATACAGGCGATTTTGAGCGCATGCAGGCATTCCAGCCGCAAGATGCAACTACCAACCCCTCTTTGATTCTGAAGGCTGCCCAGCAAAGCAATTATCAAAACCTGGTGCAGTCAGTAAAAGATGCTCATCCAGGCATGAGTCCTACCGATTTGGTCGATTACATCTTGGTTGCTTTTGGCCTAGAAATTCTAAAAATTGTTCCAGGACGTGTTTCTACCGAGGTGGATGCAAGATTATCTTTTGACACTAAAGCCACTGTGGCCAAAGCAAAACATTTAATTGCCCTGTATGAATCCCATGGTGTTGACCGTAAACGTATCCTAATTAAGTTGGCCGGCACATGGGAAGGCATTGCCGCTGCAAAAGAATTAGAGGCCCAAGGGATTCATTGCAATATGACCCTGCTCTTCTCTTTAGTTCAGGCGGCAGCATGTGGCGCTGCGAACGCTAAACTCATCTCGCCATTTGTGGGTCGCATTACCGATTGGTACAAAACAAAACTTGCCGCCAATTGGAATGATGCAAATAATGGTGGCTCTAATGATCCTGGCGTGACTTCAGTAAAGAGAATTTTTCACTACTACAAACATTTTGGCATTCCAACCGAGATCATGGGAGCAAGTTTTCGCAATACCAGTCAGATTCTGGAGTTAGCTGGTGTAGATCTACTAACCATTAGCCCTGAGCTCCTAGCTGAATTACAAAGCAGCAACGCCTCAGTTGAGAAAAAGCTAGATGCGGTCAACGCTCAAGGCGCTTTGAGCGCCGAGAATATTAAGCCGCTCATGTTAGATGAGTCTAACTTTAGGTTGCAACTGAATAATGATGCGATGGCTACAGAGAAGCTAGCGGAAGGCATTCGAAACTTCTGTGTTGATACGGAGAAGCTTGAGGTGCTACTGGCCAAGTAATCGATGACATAAAACTTCAACAAAAAACCACCCAAAGGTGGTTTTTTGTTTCAGTCAACTTAATAAATTATGGTGCTACAACATGCCATATATTGTTCACGCCATCACCAGTTTTATCCCCTGGATTTTTATCTTTAACAAAGAAATAAAGTGGCTTCCCCTTGTAGGTCAATTGTTTCTGACCATCATTACGAGTAATGGAAGAAAAATCTCCTGATAACTTAATGCCAGGCTCTACGTATACAGGTGGCCAATTATCGGCACAAGTAGATACGCACTCAGATTTTCCTGAGCCAGCCTGATCTTTGTCAAAGACATAAATTGTTTTGCCATAACTGCTAGTCAAAATACCATTAGTGACTTTGACAAAATCTGCAGATGGGGTTTTTACATCAGGCACACCGGAGCATGCTGCCAAAATAACAGCAAAAAGCGCTGCCGTAAGAACTTTAAATTGATTATTCATATCTTTTCCTTGTGTAATTTAGCGCTGTATTAGTTACCTGGGCCAACCAAAGTGACTTCAATACGACGATTCTGAGCTCTTCCCTCGGGAGTGGCATTAGAAGCTACTGGATTGGAATCCCCCATACCTTGAGCGGAGATTAAATTCTGAGAGACGCCCTTACGGATGAGGTAGTCAACAACATCGTCCGCCCTCTTAGAGGATAGATCAAGATTGGTGCTAATACCCTGACTACGTAAACCTGAACCAATAGTTACATTATCGGTATAACCACGAACAACTACTTTGGTATTTTTAAAACCAGAAAGTGTTGGGGCCATCTTAGCTAAAACTTGCTCTGCCTTAGCATTTAATTTATACCCGCCTTCAGGAAATAGAATCTTGTCGCGAATCGTAATACGAAGCTCACCTTGAAGTTGACGAATTTCCACTTCATCACCTTGATAGGCTTGTTGAAGTTGACTATAAGCCTGATCTAGTGAATTATATTTTTGCTGGGTGACGCATGCAGTTAAAAGCCCTACAAAAGAAACTGAAAGAACCAATAAGGCTCGCTTGAATGAAATCATTTAATTCTCCGAACAATTATGAAATAAAAAACATCGACAAAAAATGTACATTAGCAAATCATCATGAAGCAGGATTTGCCTTAGATCAAAAACAGTGCTACTTACTTCTTAGCGGTATTGATACCTAACAAACTATATGCGCCGCAATAACCCATCATTCCCGTTAACAAAGGAATAATACCAATCCAAGCCCAGGGGCCAGTAATACCAAAGCCGGCTAAACCCATAAGGGTTGCACCAACAGTCATGCGAAGCACACGATCAGTGTGTCCAATATTGCATTTCATAGGAAGCCCCTTTTAATTGGTTGAGTCAAATTAGCTTAGGCTTATTTTTTGGATTTAGCAAGGCGTTGTCTTAATGCCTCATATAAACATACACCGCTAGCTACCGATACATTCAAACTAGAAACAACCCCTTGCATCGGAATGCGCACTAATTCGTCACAGTTTTCTTTAGTAAGGCGACGCATACCCTCGCCCTCAGCCCCCATCACAATACCAATAGAGCCCGTAAGATCAATGTCGTAAATCGATTTAGTGGCTTCATCATCCGTACCAATCAGCCAAACACCCGCCTCTTGCATCTCTTTCATACTACGAACGAGATTCGTAACTGTAATGACTGGCATTACTTCTGATGCACCGCTTGATACCTTACTCACTGTCGCATTAATGGATGCCGATCGATCTTTCGGAATCACCACTGCATCTACTCCAGCACCATCAGCCACCCGTAAACAGGCGCCAAAGTTATGAGGATCAGTTACGCCATCCAACACTAAAAACAAAGGTTTCTCTTGGGCGCCTTCAACATCTTCAACTACCTCAGTAATGGTACGTGCAATGGTCATCTTTTCCGCCAAGGCAACCACACCTTGATGACGATCGTGCCCTGCTAACTTATGCAAGCGTTCAGCATCAGCTGCATGCAAACGTTCACCTAAAAGCTCTTCAGCTTGCTTTAAAAAATCCCCCATGCGCCTATCTCGACGACTAGGGTCAAAGTACACCGACTTCAAACTATCAGGATCAACTCGTAAGCGCGCTTGAACTGCATGAAAACCAACTAATATTTGTTTCATCTTATTTTATTTATTCTTAACTGAAGCATTATTTACGGCGAGCATTTGTACTGCGTACTGGCGGCTTAGTACCAGCAGGTTTGCCAATAGATCTACCAGGTTTAGATTTGCCGTTTTTGCGAGCTGCCTTACTCTTCGACTGATTGGCGCCCAAGGTGCCAGCCGACTTAGCAGCATTTACATTGACGCCGCTTGGTTTTTGCGGAATCTTATTATCAGGTCGACTTCTTTTAGAGGCTGCCTTCTTATTTGGTCTACCAGTATCGGTAGCTAAGATGAGCTGCCTTCGATTAGATGATCCGCCAGGCTCTGCACCCATAGATTTAACGAGACTAAATTCTATTTTGCGAGCATCTAAGTCAACACGACTCACCAAAACATGCAAGCGATCGCCTAAACGATAGCGAATACCAGTGCGCTCACCGCGGAGTTCTTGGCGTGCTTCGTCGTATTGGAAATAATCCCCACCTAACTCGGTGACGTGGACCATACCCTCTACAAATAAATTTTCTAGCTGAATAAATAATCCAAAGTTGGCAACTCCAGTGACTGTACCGGCATATTCTTGGCCTAAATGGTCACGCATGTAATAACACTTCAACCATGCCTCTACATCACGCGAGGCTTCATCTGCACGACGCTCATTTGATGAGCAGTGAACACCTAGTTGACCCCAAATAGGTAGTGCTGCATTAGCGCCTTTAGGTGTTTTTACACCTTTTGCCACACCAGCTTTTGCATCACTCTGGGACTTCTTCGCATTGACTGCATTCTCACGACCCTTACCCTTGCGTGGCAAGGTAAGGTTGAGAGGAACCTTAGGGGGTAAGACGGGTACGTATGGTTTTTTCTGCAGAATTGATTTGATGACGCGATGTGTTAGCAAATCTGGATAGCGCCGGATCGGGCTGGTGAAATGTGAATATGCTGGGTAAGCCAAACCGAAGTGGCCTTCATTATCTGGCTGATACATCGCTTGCTGCATAGCGCGTAATACTACCGACTGAAGCATATTAGCATCAGGACGATCTTTAATCTCACGAATCAACTTTGCAAAATCACGTGGCTTGGGCTTTTCGCCCCCACCCAATGACAAGCCTGAAGTCCTTAGAACTTGGCGCAAGGTCATCAGCTTCTCTTCTGAAGGCTCACCATGAACTCGATAAAGACTTAAGTGTTTATTTTTATCAATGAAGTCAGCAGCACAAACGTTGGCTGTCAACATGCACTCCTCAATTAAGCGGTGCGCATCATTGCGAATACGGGGCTCAATGCGAAGAATCTTGCCAAGCTCATTACTAATGATTTGAGTTTCGGTAGTCTCAAACTCAATCGCGCCGCGCTTCTCGCGAGCAGCCAAAAGAATCTTGTAGAGAGAATATAGATTTGTGAGTAATGGGCGGAATTGCGCAAAACGAGTTGCTTCAGGACCTTTGCTGTTTGAAAGAATTTCCCAAACAGTATCGTAAGTAAAGCGCTGCGCTGAATGCATGACTGCCGGATAAAACTGGTACGCCAACACAATGCCGTTGTTATCTACAACAGAATCACAGACCATACACAGACGGTCTACCCCAGGATTAAGCGAACATAGACCATTAGAGATCTTTTCGGGCAGCATCGGAATAACACGTCTTGGGAAGTACACCGAAGTAGCACGCAAGAGACCTTCATCATCGAGCGGCTGACCTGGTTTTACATAGTGAGAGACGTCAGCAATAGCAACGATTAAGCGCCATGCCTTGGTCTTGCCGTACATTACTGGCTCGCAATACACCGCATCATCAAAGTCTCGCGCATCTGCGCCATCGATGGTTACTAAAGGTACATCGCGTAGATCTACACGACCCTCTAGATCTGCTTGCTGAACAGTATCAGGCAAAGCTGCCGCTTCTTTCATGGCCGCAGCCGAAAACTCATGAGGAACACCATACTTACGCACGGCAATTTCGATTTCCATCCCGGGATCATCAATCTCACCCAAGACTTCAACCACGCGCCCTACTGCTTGACGATAACTATCGGGATAGTCAATGATCTCAACACTCACCACTTGACCTAGCTTGGCATTTCCTTGGGCCTTAGGCGGAATTAATATGTCATGGCCAATACGCTTATCTTCTGGCGCAACAATCAAGACACCATTCTCATTTAAGAGACGCCCGATAACTACTTTATTGGCGTGTAGCACCACCTCAACGATCTGCCCTTCCGGACGACCACGTCGATCTGTTCCTAATACTCTGACATTAACTCTGTCACCATGCATGACGCGGGACATTTCTCTTTCAGAGAGAAAAATATCTTCACCACCATCATCGGGTATGACAAATCCAAATCCATCTCGATGCCCTTGGACTGTTCCTAAGCGGTCAGCCTCACGTGGCACCAAGTCTTTTGCTTTACGCATTTAATTCCTTCGGCAATACATGCCTTATATAGCTATTTTTGTTATGAATTAAGGCTACTGTATCAAACCACCAAGTCTGAAGGGAAAAAGCCAAATTGAGTTGAAAAGGTCGAAAAACGCCTACCCCTCTATAATAGAGCTATGCCCAGGTGGCGAAATTGGTAGACGCACCAGCTTCAGGTGCTGGCGATCGAAAGGTTGTGGGGGTTCGAGTCCCTTCCTGGGCACCAAATTCTCTTAATATACCGAGATATGGGGGCGTTATGCTTAAATACAAGCCCATACACCATCAGATCAAACAAGACGCCCAAGTGGACTCATCACTCTTAAAGACTACAAGTAAGCATGGCAAGCCAATAGGTCTTTTTTCAGCTACCGCCCTAGGTATTGGCGGAATGATGGGTGCCGGCCTCTTTTCCCTCTTAGGTACAGCCAGTGTTCATGCTGGTACCCATATTCCCCTGGCATTTTTGATTGGGGCTCTTGCTGCCTCGTTCTCGGTTTACTCCTATGCCAAGTTAGGCGCAACTTTTCCAAGTAGCGGCGGGGCAGCTACCTTTACAGTGATGAGCTTTGGTCCCGGAGTAATTTCCGGGGGTCTCAACATCTTCCAGTACATCGCATACCTTATTGCGGCAGCTCTTTATGCTGCAGGATTTTCTGAGTACACCAATACCCTGCTTGGTGGACATCTATCACCAAACGAGGTCAAGATTGTTGGCGCTGGAATTGTGATTGTATGTGCCGGCATCAACTTACTAGGAACCAGTATTGTTGGTCGCGCAGAAACTCTTGCCATAGGCTTTGTCACCTTAGCGCTTTTAGTGTATTCATTTAAAGGTATGCACGCTGCTGATATTAACGCCTTTCAGGGATCGGTTGAATCCATTAACGGTATTGCGATCGCTACCGGTATCTTGTATATCAATTACCAAGGCTTTGGTGTGGTGACTAACTCATCTAGTGCTATGCAAAGACCTCAAAAGGAATTGCCCTTAGCAATGTTTTCTGCGTTGATAATGGTGACTATTGTCTACTTATTAGTTAGTAGCGCTACCGTCTATCTACTTCCCCCAGAAAAACTACAGAACTTTAATGGCCATGTTCTAGCAGATGCAGCGCAAATGATTTCTGGAAGAGCAGGATTTATTGCAATCGGTGCTGCTGCACTGCTAGCGTGCGCTGCAGCCTTGAACGCCACCATCTTTGCTGCATCTAATATTGCATCTGATATGGTCACTAAAGCCTCAGTCTCAGAAGCGTTGGGGGATACGGTTTTAAAAACTCAAGTTAGAGGACTTAGCATCTCTGCTCTGATTGTCATTATCTTGGTCTTGATATTCCCGCTGGATATTGTTGGTCAAATGGCAAGCTTAGCGTTCTTATTAGTCTATGCCGCCATCACCTTTGGCCACCTCAAAGTTCGCAAGAAAACAGGGGCAAAACAATGGCCTCTTTGGTGCGCCATTGTTATCAATCTTTATCTATTTACAACGCTATTCCTTAGCGTTCTTGAAAGCGCTCCAGGAAGCGCTATCGCTTTAATAAGCGCACTAGTTGGATCGTTTGCGCTTGAGGCGTTCTCTAGAAAATTTCTAAGAAAGAAATCAGGCTCCTAAGAAAATTGTTAGGCTTAATTCAAATGGGCTCCACCATTAACATGCATCGTTTGGCCGGTTAAGTATCTCGCTTTTGGACCAGACAAGAAGCTAACCATATAAGCCACCTCTTTAGGGTCACCTCTTCTACCAATCAAGGTTTTGTTTTTTGCATGATGTTCAGGACTTCCATGACCTGCGCTTTCGCCCCTTACTGTATCGATTAACCCAGGTACGACGCAATTAACAGTAATGCCGCTAGAACCTAAGTCGTGAGCAAGTCCCTTTGTTAATCCAATCAATCCCGCCTTGGCTGCTAGTACGTGCGCCCTATCTTTAGAGCCTGTATGAGCTGACATCCCGCCAATATTAATAATGCTTGCCATATCAGATAGGCGCAAGTACGGTAATGCGGCACGTGAGCATAAATACGCACTATCTAAAATACATCCCAGCACTTCTCGCCATTCGTTTAACTCTAATACCTCAATTGAAGAATGGCGTCTAACAGCAGCGTTATTAACCAAAATATCAATGCGGCCAAATTGCTCAATTGCAGCGGCAATCAGAGATGCCGAACCTTCTGGCTGACTAACATCCGCAAGATGGACGTAAGCATTTCCTCCAAGATTCTGAATTTCTTGAGCAAGGGAGTTAGCCTCCTCAAGTGAAGTGCGTGCATTTATAACAACCGAAGCACCTTCACGAGCTAACTCCAGGGCGATTTCTCTACCAATATTTTTTGCTGCACCAGTAATAATCGCCACATGGTCTTTAAGGGGCTGAGTAGCCATATTCTTTTTATCCTCAATCAGGATGGTTATTTAGCCAAAGCACCGAGATTCAGTGTCTGTGATGCACGAATATTTTTTAGGCAAGTCAATGCCTCAGATGCATCGCTCTTGCTCCACCCACCATACTCGCAATTTGCCAGGAACTTTTCTTCCAGGGCGGCTATTGTCATGGGCTCATCCCTGCCTCCACGAAAATGTCCTTGGCTTACCTCAAGAATCTTCCCGCTTTTAAGGGTTACCTTTAAATGCCCGGTAAATTGTTTTGGGTATGGATTATCCGGATCAATTCGATAGCTGACTTTCGAAGCAAGACTCCTGACTAAGGGATCATGAACAACACGCTCTTCATAATCATCTAAGCCCGCATTGTTCCGCAGCATACCAATAGCAATGGCGTAGGGAATGCTAAATTTAGCGGCATAACCATTTGGAGGGTTTTGTTTTAGGGCAAGGGGCTCCCATAAACGATGGACAATGCCTTCAGCAGTGTTGCACTCTATAGATTCGATCTCACCGACAACGAGACCTTCGGAGACCAGTTTTCTTGCACAGTCAATAAAAGGATGTGCCATCGTGCCACAGGCATAGGGCTTGAATGCCATCTCCGCAGATATCCAAGTATGGCCAAGACCACTTAATACTTCCGTAAAATTATTGTCATCTTGATTGGCGAACGCATGAAAAAAACCATGATCGCCCTCAAATAGGGTGCGCGGCCCAGTAAACCCCTCTTGTGCCATTCGTGCAGCTCTATAACCAGATTGGGCGGCCCAACCTGGATGCATTCTCTTTGTCCAACTACCTTCGGCCAGATATTCAATAATGCCCGAAGCCATGCTACCGGCGATACCAAGAGCATTGACCCATTGTGCGTTTGAAAGCCTTAGAGCAGAAGCAACTCCAGCAGCAGCGCCAAGAGCACCAAAGACCGCAGTGGGATGAAAACCAGCTTTATGAACCAACTTAGGCGCCACACTACATAGACGACACATCAGCTCGGAACCAACAGCGATCCCTCTAGCGACATCAGCACCAGAAAGCTGGTGACGTTCTGCCGTTGCCAAAAGTGCCGGAACAATTACCGCACCAGCATGAATTGGACCGCCTTCAAAGGTATCGTCATAATCCTCGCCATGTGTGGCAGTACCATTTACTAATGCAGCAGCAGCGACATTGAAACGTCCCTTGCGTCCAATAATCGTGCAATCTCCGGATTCATTTGAAGCCTCAAACGTAGCATGCACATAGTCGGCATGGCGTGCAGCAACACATAGTCCAGCAACATCAATTAACAGCGAGTCGCATAAAATCTGCATAGATTGAGGTAAGTCAGACGGCATCTCCGAGAAGGCAGCGGCCATCCGCTCTGAAATAGAAATATCTGGCAAATTTTTCATGAATTACTCCGCCTCTACTTTGCTTGCTCTAGCAACTTCAGTCCAATGCTTCACTTCCTCAGCAATATATTTTTCAAAACGCTCTGGGGTCATGGGCATGATGTATATAGCCTGCTCAACTAAGAGTTTTTGAACGTTAGGTTTTGCCAGTATTTGATCTAAAGCTTTATTGAGTTTATTTCGTATAGGAATAGGTAAACCTGGAGGACCTACTAACCCATACCAAGTCAGACTATTAAAGCCATCGTACCCAGACTCCTTAAAGGTGGGAACGTTTGGTAATAATGGATTGCGCTTTTCACCAGTAATAGCTAGAGGCCTAAAGGAGCCTTCACGAATATGCGGCATTGCAGCCGATAGTCCTGGGAAAATAACTTGAATCTGACCACCAATTGAGTCAGTAAAAGCCTGTCCAATACTTTTATAAGGTACGGCCATACTGGGTACTCCAGAGACAGATTTAAATTCTTCCATCAACAAATGATTCAAAGTACCAACCCCTGAGGTTCCATAATCTACCTTAGTAGGATTAGCCTTTGCATAAGCCACAAATTCCTGCAATGTTCGAACCGGAACGGCTTTTGAAACTACCAAAATATTTGGCGTACCGCCAATCATCCCAATGGCAGTGAAATCTTTAATAGGGTCATATATATTTTTCTTCACTGCGGGATTGGTCCCGTGCGTGGCTACATAACCAATCATCAGCGTGTAACCATCGGGAGCCGCTCTTGAAGTCATTTTTGCAGCGATTGCACCTCCTGCCCCGGCCTGGTTATCAATCAAAAATGACTGACCCAATTGAATTCGCAACTGATCTGCGATGATTCTTCCAACAATGTCGACGCCACCTCCAGGAGCTTGAGGCGCAATAATTTTTACTGGCCGATCCGGATAAGTTTGAGCGGTAACCGTCCCACTAATTACAGATGCTATAAGGCCAATGAGGGCTAATATTTCCTGAATTTGTCTCATATTTTTTCTAATCATGAAGTCATCCCATCATAAATCAAATCCCCAGATATTGAGAATTCATCAAATTTGAATTAGGATGAGCCGAGATTTGAAAAACACTATAAAAAGCACCCAAGGAGACGAATATGCAATTTATTGGCATATCTAAAAAAGCAAAAGTGGGACATAGTCGGACAAGCAAACTAATCAAGGCAATTGCGGCATTTTTGATGCTGCTAACAGTTGGTGTCACTGCAAATGCACAAGTCATGGATCGCAACATTGATGAGATCAAGCAAGAATCGATTGACCGAGTCAAAAGGGGCGCATACCCCTTGGGCGGATTAGATCAAGGTGACGTCGAAGAAGCTTTTTCAAAAATTACCACTCGAGATCCCGATGATTGGGCCAATGGATTTGGATTTGTTGCAGATAAATATATGAAGATGGCTGCAAATGCCAAAACAAAACAAGAATCTGGGGCAGCATATAAACGCGCGTGGCGACTTTATTATTTTGGACAGTTTCCAGTTCCAAACTCTCCTGGCAAAAAAGTCTCTTATGACAAGGCGATTGATGCATACATCAAATATCTTCAGACTCAAGACATACCAACAGAAGTAGTGAAAATTCCATTTGAAGGTAAATACATTACTGGCTACCTACGCTTTCCACCGAACGCCAAAGGTCCCGTGCCTATGATTCTAGCCATCAATGGTCTCGATAGTAGAAAAGAAACGGTGGCAGAAAGCTATGCGCAAATACTAAATCAAGGTGTCGGGTTTCTAGCAATTGATGGTCCAGGTACAGGACAAGCACCAATCAAGGTCGACAACAAAGCAGATCGTATGTTTAGCACCGCGCTTGATTATTTATACCAACACCCTAAAGTTGATAACAAACGAATCATTGCCTTTGGTGTTAGCTTTGGCGCGCACTGGTCAACCAAGCTGGCGATAAAAGAAAAGGATCGTTTACTTGGGGCGGTTGCGCAGTCGCCAGCAGTGGATGTGACATTCTCAGAAGCTGTGATTACATCAAAAGTAAAGGGCAACAAAGAATATCTGTTTGACTACATCCCCGCCACTCTCTATGTATATGAGGGTGCAAATACGGTAGATGATCTTTACCGATTGGTTCCAGAGATGTCTTTAAAGAAACAAGGGCTATTGGGTAAGCCAACCACACAAATGCTCGTTGTAGCGGGTGCTAAGGATACGCAAACTCCTATAGAAGATGCAGAACTCTTACTTCGTAGCGGCGATATACCAAAGGATGCTTGGATAAATCCTCGCGGCGGCCATCTTGGACGTGAACCAACTGGATGGATTGACCCCGTGATTTTTTCAAAAGTCATCATTCCATGGGAACTTAGGCTAATAGAACAATCTAGGAATCCACAAAAATAATTTGCGAATACAGCGGCATTCTTATGCGAAGAAGAGTTTGGCCGCTGTATAAACAATCATCCCAACTACTAGAGTTGGGATCATCTTTTTGGTGAAATAAAAAGCAACCATAGCTGCTAACCCACCCCATATATTGGGAAGTTTTAAATCAAACTGCGCAACACTAGATGCGCCACTTGGTAAAAGTAGTTCAGGCGCCAGAATAGCAACCATAGCTGCTAGAGGCGCAAATCGTATCGCCTCCAAAACCCAATCAGCAACCTTAAAACGCTCACCAAAAACTAGAAAAAAACTGCGCGCGCAGATAGATACACAAGTCATGCCAACAATTAACCAGACAATATACATTTCCGTACTCATGAAGTCATCCTAGTTTTAGGAGATCTATCAGTCATCATGCCAACAATAATGGCCGCAACGATAGCCAGAATAATATTTAAACGCAGTGGAATTCCATAGGTCATTACTGCAACTGCGGCCGCTGTTACAGCAGCCCATCTGGCTGCAGGTCGATCCAGCATAGGCATCACAATGGCAACCAAGGCAACTGCGCCCGCAAACTGCAAGCCCCAGTCGTTAGGGATCTGGCTAGCCAGGAGAATTCCGCCAATAGCGCCCACCTGCCAAAAAGACCAGTTAGCAAACTGCATACCCATGAGTACGTGCAAAGATATCTGATGTGGATCTCCTCGGCGCTCGTCTACTGAAAGTGGCTTGGGATAGCGCTTGATAAAAAAGAGGTAACCAAAATCAGCGGTGCAATACCCTAGAAAAATCCTTCGCCAAACTGGCAAGTGTGAAAAATGCGCCTGCAAGGCCAAGCTAAAGATCACAAAACGCAAGTTCACCATAAACGATGTGATGAGTATTACCCAAATGGGTATGCCGACCGCAATCAGAGGAAGTGCTGCCAATTGAGAAACGCCTGCATAAACAAAGAGGTTCATGCTAATCGCTTGGTAGACGGTTAAGGTTGATTTAGCGAGCGCTATACCGGTCACGAAACCCCAGATTAAAACCGTCACTCCGGACTGAGCAACATCTCTAAATCCCTCAATAAATGCTTGTTTTTGCTCTGGCTTCATGGCCTGAAATTAAAGACCCATAGTTCTATGCAAAATCTTAGACTTCATTTCATCCCATAGACTCTGAAAATCTTCTATCTTTTCCTCTGAGAGCTTGACCGGGGCAAATAGTCCGCCAAAAATGATAGAGCCCTTCTTTACTAGGGTCTTATCAAACTCACTCAAGCCAATGGGCTTATCGTCCAAGTCCCTACTTAACTCTGCCGAACAGACAATGGCATCTTCGTCATCTTTATCCACCACAGCAAATTCGATGAACTGCTGATTCTTTTCTACGATCACCAAAGTTCCGCGTGCATAACAAACTGCGTCATGCTGCTCAACAATGTACGCCAGAAACTTACTCTCCTCATCTTGTTCCATTCGGAGATCGTCAATAAAGAAAAGGTATTGATCGCCTTCAGCGTTAACCAAGGTAAATACTTTTGGGATGACGCCATGACCTAAAGCTAGATTTCGATAGTAGCTAGAAATTTCAACAGCGAGATTTTCGGCAAATAGGTGCATATACAGGAAATTTGTTGATGGTAATTAAGATAAATTCTTTTTCAGAAATTCAAATGTGCGATCCCAAGCTAGCTGGGCAGCTTCTGCGTTGTATTGCAAGGGAGGTAGGCCACGTGAGTCAGACTTAGGGTTCGCAAAAGCATGCTTAGTGTCATAGCGATGGAACTCATAATCAACCCCAGAAGACTTTAGCTTTTCCTCTAATTGATCGACCCCAGCTGGCGCAAAAAATTCGTCATGCATTGCCCAATGGGCCATCATAGGCGTTTTAATAGCACTTGCATCGACATACTCTAATGGTGGGTTGCCGTACCAAACGACTGTCGCATCTAATTCAGGAACATTGCAAGAAGATAAAACTGTCAATGCACCTCCCATGCAAAATCCTGTGACAGCCACCTTACTGCTACCAGTAGCTTTGAGATATTGAACTGCGCCTCGTACATCTTGACTTGCCGCATCGCCAAAGTTCAAATCGCTCATGAGATGCTGCGCTTCACTTGCCTCAAGAGCTAACTTGCCACGATATAAATCTGGCACCAATGCTCTATATCCAGCCTTAGCCAAGCGATCTGCCACTGACTTTACTTCGTCATCCAAACCCCACCACTCTTGCAGCACGACCACGCCAGGAGCATTTGGTTTATCCATGGGTTCTGCCAAGTAGCCGCTTAAGGTTTTGCCATCAGGCCTTTTAAATTCAATCATGCTGTTCTCCATTACTTGATTTGTTCTTTGTTTTTTACCGGATGCATTTTGGCATCTGAATGAATATATCCTACCAGCCAAATCGTTAGCAAACCACAAATGGCCGCCCCATATCCGACTAGGTTGTAGTGCTCCATCATGCCATCAGGCCTAATGGTTACCACTGCTCCAGCAACCACTGAAGCGATGCCAGAAGATAACATTTGCACTGAGCCCACAAGACTCATAAAAGTTCCGCGAATTTTATTGTCTACAACTTGACTGACCATAGCCATCGCGGGAATCATTCGACCTGAAACTAAGATAAAAAATGCAGTTGAGTTAATAAGAACAAGCCATAAGGGTGTGACGGGTAAATTGGTTGTCACGATTAGCGGTATTAGGCTAACTACTGCAAGAACTCTGAACACCTTTACCTTGCCGTATTTATCGGCCATATGACCGATAAAGCGAGAGCTCATCAGAGTAGCTACACCGCCACATAAATAAATCAAAGAAATATAGGAGTTATTAATCCCTACATTAGTAGTGAGATAGAGTGCAATATATGGAATCACCGAGAAACCCGTAATCATGATGAAAGCCATAAAGATAAAGGCCTTGAGATGCTGGGGCGCCGTCAAAATTCTATAAATTTGAGTAAAGCGACTTCCCTCATGTACGTGATCTAAATGTCCGGAAATTTTAGGAATGTTTCGATAGCCCAAATATAAAATGAGAGTGGATACCAGAGCGATAAATACAAATGGTGCACGCCAACCCAAAGAGGGTATGTGATTTGCCAAAAATAATCCCAATGGCACTCCAGCAACTGTAGAGACTGAGAATGCAGCCATCACCGTTCCAAGTGCCTTACCCCTGCGCTCAAATGGAATCGCATCAGCCACAATAGTCTGAACCAAAGATCCTAATATCCCCCCAAATGCCCCAGCGAATGCCCTGGCAATAAATAACGCTTCATAAGAAGGAGCAATAGCGCAGGCTAAAGTAGCCACAATAAAACATGCGTAAAGCCCTAAGAGTAGTTGACGGCGCTCAAAACGATCTATGTAATAGGTTGCGAATATTCCAGCGACAGCAGCAGCAAAGGTATACGAAGAAAGCAATAAGCCGAACTGATGGGTGTTGATATTAAACACTCTTATGAATTCAGGGCCCAAAGGCATCATGATCATGAAGTCCAGGATGTGGGTGAATTGAATACCCGCTAGCGCCAGCAGGAAAAACCGCTCTCGCATCTTTACTTCTGGACCGGATAAAATTTTATTCAAAGCTGGCTTTACATGATTTAGTGTGTATGACATTATCAATGCCAATGACAACACGTGCACCGAGGACAATAGGTTGATATGAATCCAGCTCTAGAACAGTTCCAGTTTGCCCCCCTATTTATCGATATTGCATGGGGCTTACTAGGTTTAACAATCATTTTGATATTTCATGGCAGCGGCATTAACCACGTGATCATGAAATTTGAGTCGCGCACTAAGCAGAACCTAGAGCTCAGGCATTACAACTGGGTCTTTACACACTTTTACGTCTCTTTTATGTTGATTGCCCTCATTCATATTTCAGAAATATTGATCTGGGCGGTCTATATCATTCAATTGGGTTTAATTAATGATCCGGTGAAAGCCATTATTTTTTCAGGAAGTTGCTACACAACTGTTGGATTTGTTGAGGACATCCTACCGCCAGGTTGGCGCAGTCTAGCGTTCTTTATCTCCTTTACGGGCCTCTTCTCGATCGCCTGGACGACTTCAGTCATGATTGGCATGACCAATACCTACAAAGATGCTTGGCGACAAAAATATGTGAAGTTCTTTCATTAAACTTATTTTTTTGCTGTAATGCAGCAATTTAATGGAATGAGGTATATCATTAGGGAATACCCTTAAGGAGAACCAAAATGGCACATTCCAACTCAGTTCAGTTACATGAATCATCGATGTTCAGTTTTAAGCCTTTTTTCGCAATTCGTGACTTTTTTAGCTTGATTTCATCAGCTTGGTCAGAAGCTAAGGCAATGGAACAAAAAAGTCACAAAAATAGCGCAAATTGGTAATTTTTTGCTGATTTCCGCCTAAAAACATTGATTTTTAGCTGTTTTATATGAAAAAGCCCTTTTGAGATTCAGAAGGGCTTTTTTTATGGGGCTTTTAGTCTTATTTCTTGATGTAGTACCCATAAACACAACGATTTCCTGCGCGTGATGGATCATGAGTATCTTGAATAACTCCATCAATAATAGTTGTTAAGTGCTTGGAAACCTTAATAATTAATATTCCGGCAGGTAGCTCATTAGGCCTTAGGTGCACCTGGCATCCGGCTCCCACTTTCATTGTGGGGACCCAAGAAAAACCCTGTTTGAGAATGTAGTCATGGAAAACATTGCGATGATTACCATTCCTGGGAGATGAACCCTTGGCAGTTAATCTTTTGGCAAGGCGATCATTGCGCGAATGAGCGTAGGACTCATTAGCTAGCCTTAGGTCTTCGTAGACCTGCATATAGGGCAAGCTAGCAGCAATCGCAATCGATCTCACTACACAGTCACCTGCCCCACCCTTAAAGCCAGCCTCTTCCCTACCACCATCATTGAACTGAAATGGGTAGCTTGGATGTCCTTTGGAAAAGAGATGGAAGAGGCTGAACATTGTTTTTTGCCCAATAAAAAATGGATTTGCTTTGTGGGCAAATCCATTCTGATTCAGACTGAGGCTAAATTATTTAGCAGCAGCCTTTTTAACCTCTAAACGCCATGCGTGAAGCAAAGGCTCGGTATAGCCGTTTGGCTGCTCGAGACCTTTGAAAATCAAATCACTAGCTGCTTTATAGGCATATGAATCTTTGAAGTTTGGCATCATCGGTTTATACAAAGCATCGCCAGCATTTTGGCTATCAACCACTTTAGCCATACGCTGCAAAGACTCATTCACCTGATCGGCAGTCACGATACCGTTTAAGAGCCAGTTAGCAATATGCTGACTGGAGATACGCAATGTCGCACGATCTTCCATCAATCCAACGTTATGAATATCTGGCACCTTAGAGCAACCAACGCCTTGATCAATCCAGCGTACAACGTAACCCAAAATGCCTTGGCAGTTATTGTCGAGTTCTTGCTGAATTTCTTCCTTAGACCAGTTTGCTTTTTCAACGACTGGAATAGTGAGCAAATCATTGATTAATGCTTCAGCTTCAGCAGCAGTGTCGAGCTTTTCCATTTCTTTTTGGAGCTCAGCCACATTCACTTGGTGATAGTGCAATGCATGCAAAGTAGCAGCAGTTGGTGATGGCACCCAAGCGGTATTTGCACCAGCCTTAGGATGAACAATCTTCTGCTCAACCATAGCCTTCATCATGTCTGGCATGGCCCACATTCCCTTACCAATCTGAGCGCGGCCACGTAAACCACAATCTAAACCGGCGAATACATTACGACGCTCATAGGCAGATAACCACTTGCTGGTTTTCATATCGCCTTTACGCATCATTGGGCCTGCGTACATTGCTGTATGCATTTCATCGCCAGTGCGATCTAAGAAGCCAGTATTAATAAAGGCAACACGTGCACCAGCAGCAGCAATCGCAGCTTTGATATTGGCACTCATGCGACGCTCTTCATCCATGATGCCCAATTTCACGGTATCAGCTGGCAAGCCTAATAATTTTTCAACACGGCCAAAGAGCTCAGCCGCAAAAGCCACTTCTTCAGGGCTGTGCATTTTTGGCTTAACAATATAAACAGATCCCTTACGAGTATTGCCAATCGCTTGGCTTGCTGGACGATTAATGTCATACAAGGCGATCAATACTGTTACTACCGCATCTAAAATGCCTTCATAAATCTCTTTGCCTTCACCAGTGATGATGGCTGGATTAGTCATCAAATGACCAACATTACGAAGAAATAAAAGCGAACGGCCGTGCAAAGTAACAATGCCGTCTTTTGCATCAACAGCACCAATACCTGCTTTGTACTTGCGGTCAGGATTAAGAGCGCGGGTAATAGTCTTATCACCCTTTTGCACTTGCTCAACCAGAGTTCCCTTGAGGATGCCTAGCCAGTTTTCATAGGCGAGAACCTTATCATCGCCATCAACTGCAGCAATTGAGTCTTCCAAATCCAAAATAGTAGAAAGCGCTGCTTCTAATACAACGTCATTGATGCCGGCAGGATCGCTAGCGCCAATAGTTTTGCTCTTATTGATTTCGATATCAATATGAATGCCGTTATTACGCAACAAGATTGAGTTAGGCGCAGCAGCATCGCCTTGGTAACCCACGAATTGTTTATCATCAGCTAGGCCAGTAACACTGCCATCTTTTAATTTCACGGATAACTGATTGCCATCTACCGTGTAGGCAACAGAATCACGATGTGAGCCTTTAGCCAATGGAGCGGCTTGGTCCAAGAAGTTGCGAGCAAATGCAACCACTTTGGCGCCACGAATTGGGTTGTAAGCACCTGCTTTAGTAGCACCATCTTCTTCTGAGAGAACGTCGGTGCCATAGAGCGCATCATATAAAGAACCCCAACGAGCATTTGCGGCATTTAATGCATAACGCGCATTGAGAACTGGAACCACTAATTGTGGGCCGGCTTGGAGCGCTAATTCATCATCAACATTTTTGGTTGTGCCAACAACTTTACCTGGTACATCAACCAAGTAGTCGATCTCTTTTAGAAACTGACGATAAGCAGGCATATCTTTGATTGGGCCTGGGTTAGCTTGATGCCACTTGTCTAAGTCAACTTGAATACGATCACGCTTTGCTAGCAAGGCTTCATTTTTTGGGGTTAAGTCTTTAACAATCTCATCAAAACCCTTCCAAAAGTCAGCACTCTTAATGCCAGTGCCCGGAAGGACTTTGTCTTCGATGAAGCGATATAAAGGAGTTGCCACTTGAAGGCTATTGCAGGTAGTGCGCGCAGTCATGTTCTAAACCTTGGTTTCTTACAAAAAGTTAATAAATTGGTTACTTAGTTACGTTCTTACTGAGTTTCTTGCTGAGTCAATTATTTTCCATCAATCCTGGAAAGGATGCTGCAAAAGAATGGTTTCATCACGCTCTGGGCCTGTAGAGACCATTGCAATTGGCTTACCAGCGACTTCTTCGATGCGACGAAGGAACTTTTGGGCCTCAGCCGGCAACTTATCCCACTCACGGATACCGAAGGTTGTCCCCTTCCAACCCGGAAAATCTTCATAGATAGGCTCACAACGAGCAACGGATTCTGCGCCACGCGGCAACACATCCAATTTCTGACCATCTAAGTTATAGCCAACGCACAAGCGGATTTTTTCAAAACCATCAAGCACATCTAATTTGGTGATACATAGACCAGATAAGCCGTTGATTTGAATTGAGCGCTTCAACGCAGCAGCATCTAGCCAGCCGGTACGGCGTGGACGCCCAGTAACTGATCCAAATTCTTTTCCAACTTCTGCCAAACGAATACCAATAGGATCTTGTTTAGCAGGGTTATCGTGATCGTAGAGTTCGCTTGGAAATGGGCCTGCACCAACACGAGTGCAATAGGCCTTAGTGATACCCAAGATGTATTGCAAAGACTCAGGGCCTACACCGGATCCAGCAGCAGCATTACCCGCTACACAGTTACTGGAAGTGACGTACGGATACGTACCGTGATCAATATCTAACAACGTGCCCTGCGCACCTTCAAATAGTAAATTCTGGCCAGCTTGTTCAGCTGCGTAGAGTGCGCTTGATACATCCACTACCATCGGCTTGAGACGATCAGCATAAGACATTGCTTCAGCCAATGTTTTTTCATAATCTACAGACTCGGCACCATAGTAATTAGTGAGCATGAAATTGTGATATTCCAAGTTCTCACGTAATTGCTCAGCAAACTTCTCGGGGTAAAACAGATCTTGTACGCGCAATGCTCGACGAGCTACTTTGTCTTCGTAAGCCGGCCCAATACCGCGGCCAGTTGTACCAATCTTTGCTTGTCCACGCTTCTTCTCACGCGCATGATCAATAGCTACGTGATACGGCAGAATCAAAGTGGTTGCTTCAGAGATCTTTAAGCGAGATTGAACATCTAAACCAGCAGATTCTAATTCGCCGATTTCTTTAAAGAGTGCCTCAGGTGAGAGCACAACACCATTGCCAATGTAACAAATAACGTTCTTATGCATGATTCCTGATGGAATCAAACGCAAAATAGTTTTCTTGTCGCCAATGATGAGTGTATGACCCGCATTATGTCCACCCTGAAAGCGAACTACTGCTTGCGCATGATCAGTTAACCAGTCAACTACTTTTCCCTTGCCTTCATCACCCCATTGGGTGCCAATGACAACTACGTTACGACCTTGTGCTTGCTGCTTTGAAGACATAATGAAATCCAAAAAGATAATTACAAAATAGGTTAACTACTGCTTTACTTCTTCTTTACTTCCCATGAGTTGCCCTGCTTTACCAACTCACGATCACATCCATATTCCGCAGCTTCTACATTAGAGCCAACCGGTACCTGTATTACGACCTCGCCTTTGTTTCTCAGAGCGGCTATCGCCTTAGTTAACTCGGCATCATCAATCCATGGCGCCAGTACTGCCAGCTTGCGAGGATTTAGTGGAGATAAGTTCGCCAAGGTCAAAAGATCTAAAGAGAAACCGGTTGCAGGACGTGGACGACCAAATGCTTGACCAACATGATCATAACGACCGCCTCTTGCGATCGGCTGGGGCAACTGCTCAACATAAGCAGCAAACATCACGCCACTGTGATATTGATAGCCACGTAAGTCAGCCAAATCAATACTGAGCTCCAATTGTGTTGATAAAGCTCCTGCAGCAGAAACCAAGCGATCGAGTTCAGTTAAGGCTTGATCGACTGAAGCATGTTTTGGCAATACTGCTTTAGCCTTTGCCAATACTTCTGCGCAGGGGCCATTTAATTGCGTAAGCTCGATCAGGGCTTTAGAAACGTGGTCTGGCAAACAAGTTGCCCACTGACTCAAGCGTGGACGATCCTTGCTTTGCAATAGGCCGTACAAAGTTTCAATTGTTTCTTTATCTAATTTTTGATCGGCCAAAATGCCAGTCAAGATGCCAGCGTGAGATAAATCCAGATAAACCTTATTCAAATCCGCTACAGCAAGTGTTTTAAGTAATAAGGTAATGGCCTCAAAATCAGCTTCCCAGGTGGCGCAGCCATATATCTCAGCACCAAGTTGCAACTCTTCACGAGCAGAGCTGCCAACAGGCGTGCGAGCGTGTGCAACGGAACCGGCATAACAAAGTCGAGTCACGCCAGCACGATTTAAGAGGTGCGCATCAATACGAGCTACTTGAGGCGTCATATCGGCACGCAAACCTAAAGTACGGCCAGACAATTGATCCACTAACTTAAATGTTTGTAAATTGAGATCTGAGCCAGTCCCAGTTAGCAATGAATCTAGGAACTCTAAGATTGGAGGGGCAACTAACTCATAGCCATAGGATTGATATAAATCCAAAATGGCACGACGCAAAGACTCGACCTTGCGAGCCTCTGCAGGCAAAACATCTGCAATATCTTCAGGAAGTAACCAACGATTCATGATTTGGAATATTCACTTTCTAATTTTTTTTATGCAGGAACTTAAAGAACTCGCCATTAGGCTCGACCACCATGAAATCTTTCTTATCCTTGAAAGAGCTGCGATAGGCTTCTAGGCTTTGATAGAACTGAGCAAATTGTGCGTCGCGCCCAAAAGCCTCGGCATATAAGGCCGTAGCCTTAGCATCCCCTGCACCTTTAATCTTCTGGGCATCACGATAAGCTTCCGCCAAGATGGTGTCGCGTTGACGCTCTGCATTTGCACGAATCTTGTCTGATTCTGCAGCGCCCATGGAACGCAATTCATTCGCAACGCGTTTACGCTCTGCTTCCATGCGGCGATAAACAGAGTCGCTAATTTCCGCCAAGAGATCAACACGTTTTAAGCGTACATCCACAATCTCAACACCAATATCAGATGCGTCATCGGCCACTTTTTTGCGTATACCCTGCATTACCTCTTCACGCTGATCAGAAATTAATTCACGAACAGTGCGTTTAGTAAATTCTTCATTCAGTGCAGATCGGACTAACTGCGTTAAACGGTCTTGCGCTAAACGCTCATCGCCCTTAAAGCTGATAAAGAATTTACGGGGATCAACAATGCGCCACTTCACATAAGAATCTACCAACAGATTCTTCTTTTCGGCTGTAATAAAACGCTCTGCCTCTGGATTATCAATAGTCAATATACGACGATCAAAGAAGCGCACACTTTCAAATGGGGCCGGTAGCTTCACCCTTAAACCAGGCTCTTCAATCACTCGTACGATCTGACCGAAAGAGAAAACAACGGCAAACTTACGCTGGTCTACAACAAAAATGCTAGAGGACAGTACATACACTACTGCAATAAGTGCAATGCCAGCAGCAATCAGACGATTAGCATTCATTATCTAGACTCCCGATCACGACTGCGTAATCCATCGCGCTTATCAACAGAGCTATTACCACTTGAGGTCGATGCACTTGTGGAAGGTGAGCTAGTTGTCGTACTAGATGAGCTAGAGCCAGTAGCGCCGCCAACAGTCACAGTTCCAGTAGGAGTAGATCCACCCGATGAATTGACCTGAGTGTTCGCTGCCTGAGCACTTTCAGCACTGACTTGCGCCACAATCTTATCCAATGGCAAATACAAAAGGCTATTGCTCTTAGTGGTATCAACCAAGATCTTAGTCACGTTGTTATACATTTCGCGCATGCTATCGATATACATACGATCACGAGTCACTTGTGGTGCCTTTGCATACTCCACTAGGATTTGTTTAAAGCGCGTAGCATCACCCTCTGCGGTAGCTACCACACGGGCTTTATAACCTTCAGCCTCTTGTATCAAGCGTGCAGCGGTCCCTTTGGCGCGCGGAATAATGTCATTGGCGTAAGCCTCACCCTCACTCTTCAATCGCTCTTGATCTTGTCCTGCTTTCACTGCATCATCAAACGCCGCTTGAACTTGCTCTGGTGGCTGAACGTTTTGCACCGTCACACTAGTGATGTAAATACCAGCTTTATAGCTATCTAAAATCTTCTGTATAGAGCTCGCTAAATCAATACCAATCTTTTCGCGTCCTTCATACAAAACAGTATCCATCTTGCTACGCGCAACAATTTCACGAACAGCAGTTTCGGCAGCTTGAACAACTGCCGTATCGGGATCGCGATTATTAAATAAATAATCGGTAGGATCTTTTAAGCGGTACTGCACAGCAAAGCGGACGTCGATGATGTTTTCATCTTCAGTCAGCATTGATGAATCTTTTTGGTTGGTCGCCTTAATCAATATAGGGCGCCCTACTTCAACAGATCGCACTCCGGATAGGTTCACAGTTTCTTCTGACTGAATCGGCCAAGGCATGCGCCAGTTAATACCAGGCTTAGCGGTGTAATCATATTTACCAAAGGTCAGAATGACGCCTGCTTGACCCTCTTGGATAATAAAGAAACCACTGCAAACCCAGAAGAAGAATACAGCTGCAGCAGCAATCAAAATACTAGCTTTTGATCCAAATGGATTGGTGAAATTAAAGTTCGGTGTAGGTGAACCTCCGCCACCTCCATTGCCGCCACGTTGTGAGGGGGGAGGAATATCTGTGCTGTTTGGTTTGTTATTAGGTTTAGGAGCAGATGTACCGCTAGCACCTGGCGACTTTTTGCCGCCAAACATGCCAGCAATTTTGTCGTTGAAATCACGCCACAACTCATCCAAATCTGGTGGGCCGTCCGGCTTAGTTGGCTGACTTGTTGGTTGCCTATTTGGCTGAGTCTCTACCGGCTTGTTAGCATCTGGATCTGTCTTTGGGGCTTGCTCATTTCCCTGCCCATCTTTGGCATCTTTGGAACCATCAGTGTTGTGGCTATTGCCCCAGCCTGGATCATTGACCGAAAACAGGCCTATAAATTTACGCATCATTAGAAAAATAGCTTCGTTTGGGAATCGGATTAAATTCGGATGATTCTGGTCGTTCTGGTAAAGGTGCTAAAAACTCATCCGGAGCCATTTGTGTCTTGGCCCGGTTGTGCTCGACCCTTATTCTATCAGTCATTTGGGAGCATTCAGCTAGGGCTAAGCGAAGTAAATCAAGGCCCAAGCCCGTCTGGGCAGACAGGAAAACCTGACTGGGGAAGCCCTGCCCATCACGCTCTAAAACCGCCCCCCGGGTGAAGGTTTGGGGCATCAGGTCAATCTTGTTCATCACCTCAATTCGAGGGATGTCATCCGCCCCGATTTCCTCCAAAACCGCCTCTACTTCAGCCTTTTGCTCCCTGGCTACAGGGCTACAGGCGTCAATAACATGCAAAATCAGATCGGCATGGATAGTTTCGTCTAAGGTAGCCCTAAAAGCCTCAACCAGCTGATGGGGCAAATCCCGGATAAATCCAACCGTGTCAGAGACCACAATCGAGCCAACCCCGTCCAGGTGGACCCTCCTGGAAGTGGTATCCAAAGTCGCAAATAACTGATCGGCCGCATAAGTCCCTGCTTTTGTTAGGGCATTAAATAATGTTGATTTACCAGCATTCGTATAACCAACCAAGGAAACTGAAAACACGTCTTTACGGTTTCGCGCCCTTCTTTGGGTTCTTTGTTGGCGCTGCAACTTTTCTAATTCATTTTCCAAGCGCTTTGCTTTGGTTGCTAGCATGCGTCGATCTAACTCCATCTGAGTCTCACCTGGGCCACCGCGTACACCAATACCTCCACGTTGACGCTCTAAGTGGCTCCAAGCTCTTACTAAACGAGACATGCGATAACGCACTTGAGCCAATTCGACTTGCGTTTTACCAATATGACTTTGCGCTCTCTGGCTAAAGATATCCAAAATCAAACCGGTACGATCCATCACATGAAAACCAATGTGGCGCTCTAAATTTCGTTGCTGTGTTGGAGAAAGAGGATGATTAAAGATAGCGAGTTCAGCACCCTGCTCTTCCATCATCCTCTTGAGTTCATTGGCTTTGCCAGACCCAATAAACAGTGCAGGATCAGTCCTGCCTTTACGTGCAATAACGCTGGCTGCGGGTATAGAGCCGGCGCTATCAGCCAAAAGACTGAGCTCGGCCATACTGTCTGCAAAATCCTCGCGTCCTGTATCGACTCCAACAAGAACTGCGCGCGGTGCATCTACTCCAGTTTTATACAGGGCTAGCTTCTTCTAAACGGAACTCAATCGCACGAGCAGGAACGATCGTTGAGATTGCGTGTTTATAAACCATTTGTGTCACGGTATTGCGCAAGAGAACAACATATTGATCAAACGATTCAATATTGCCTTGCAACTTGATACCATTTACAAGATAGATGGACACAGGAACGTGCTCTTTGCGCAATGCATTGAGGAAAGGATCCTGAAGTAATTGGATTTTATTGTTATTCATACTGCCCCTTATTTATCTTTTGCTAACTACTTTTTTTGGAGTCTTGCTTTTTTAATTACTTACAAACTAATGCCTACTTTTCATATCTCAGAGCACTCTATATTGAGCCGTTTTCAGAAAAAATCAAGCCCAAGCGAGCTTAAGAATCAAAACTTAGCGCAAATTAACGTTTTTTGCCTTTTTTACCCTTGTCAGCATCCACATAGGGGTTTTTAGCGGTATTCATCTGGATACGCAAAGGGGTGCCGCGTAGCTTAAAGACATCCCTAAAACGACCCTCCAGATAACGTTTATAGCTATCAGTAACACCACTTAAAGAGGTTCCGTGAATTACCACGATAGGAGGGTTCATGCCCCCTTGGTGGGCATAACGTAATTTTGGACGACCCATACCAACGCGTTTTGGTTGTTGATGCTCAATGGCCTCTTGCAAAATACGAGTAAGACGTGGTGTTGGCAATTTAGCCATCGCAGCTGCATAAGCAGCATCCACATCCTTAAAGAGGTCCTTAAGACCAGTTCCTTTTTTAGCGGAAATCGGATGGACGTTTGCAAAGTCTAAGAAACGTAACTTTTGAGCAATCTCTAAACGTGCACGCTCCTTAACGTAGGCATCGATACCATCCCACTTATTAACAGCAACCACTAAAGCACGCCCTGCTTCCACAATAAATCCGGCGATGTGTGCATCTTGCTCAGAAATATCTTGCTGGGCATCCAACATCAAAATCACGACATTACAGTCTGCAATTGCTTGCAATGTTTTAACGACTGAAAACTTTTCAATTGCTTCAAATACTTTGCCACGACGACGCAAGCCCGCGGTGTCTACCAAAATATAAGGCTTGCCATTCCGCTCAAATGGCACTTCAATCGCATCACGAGTTGTGCCAGGCATATCAAAGGCAATGACCCGCTCTTCGCCAATTAACTTATTAATCAAAGTTGATTTACCAACGTTTGGACGGCCCACTACCGCAATCTTCATTGGGCGATTTGGATCGCTGGCTAATTCATCCTCATCTGGCTCTGCAATCCCAAGTGAATCTAGCGCATCATCAATTAGACCGCGTACCCCATCGCCGTGTGCAGAGGAGATTGGGAAAGGCTCACCTAAGCCTAGCTCATGAAAGTCAGCAGTAACAACACCGGCTTGCATGCCTTCTGTTTTATTCACCGCCAATATGACCGGTCTACCAGTCTTGCGTAAGAAATCTGCAATCACTCGATCTTGTGGCGCCATACCCAAGCGTCCATCGACTAAGAAAATGATGATGTCAGACTCAGCAACGGCTTGCTTAGTTTGCTTGGCCATTTCAGCAACAATGCCAGTCTTAGCAACAGGCTCAAAACCGCCGGTATCTACGCAAATAAATGCGCGCTCACCAATACGACCTTTGCCATAGTGACGATCTCTCGTTAAACCAGAAAAATCGGCAACCAATGCATCGCGCGAACGTGTTAAGCGATTAAAGAGAGTCGACTTGCCAACATTAGGACGGCCGACGATAGTGATGACTGGATTCATTTTGGACTGTACGCCGCTATTTTTCCACCTTGAGATTGAATCAAGATGAGGCCACCCACAGCAATGGGGGCAGCCGAGATTGGACTGCTATCGTGACGAATACGCGCAATTAAATCGCCATTCGACTGTGAAAATGCATGGATATAACCTTGAGCATCACCCATCAACAATACCCTGCCGATAGCCAATGACTCACCTACATCACGGAAAGTAAGTTGTGTATTTTCCCAAACTTGTGTGCCATCTTTTACAGCAAAGGCTGTCACATAGGATTTTTCATTTGCGGAGAACACCATCTCTGGGCTTTGTGATGTGCCGGTGTAGCTAGAGTAGTCCTTAAACCACAATAAATTGCCGGTACGTGCCTGGCCACATCCAATTCTCCCTTGATATGACACGGCGCAAATGATCTCGCCATCCATGCTTGGCTTGGCGGTGACGTCATTCAAACGTTCAATCTCAGAAAACCCTTTTGGGAAAGAAACAGGTGTTTCCCATACTAATCCGCCGTTAGCAATAGCAATCATGCCAAAGCGACCGCCAGCAAATCCAGTGACAATAACCTCATTACCAATGGCTAACATGCCATAACCAACACGGAGTGATAAAGCAGATTGCTGACGCTGATAAGTCCACTTGCGAACACCTGTTAAAGCATCAAAGCCGACAAAGCGATTATCGAGTGCGCGCACGACAACAACGCCACCCGCAACAATAGGCTCACTCAATACTTCACTACCAACACTTACTTTCCAGATTTGCTTGCCGGTATCGTCATAAGCAAAGACAGTACCCTTGGTCGTTACAGCAACAGTAGTGCGGCCATCCGATCCAGGGCCAATAGAGAGACGCTCTGGAACAGAGACTTCCCAAACCTTATTACCGGTACTTAAATCAATCTTCGCTAAATTCCCACGATGTGAAGCTGCATACACCGCATCACCCGCTACTACTGGGTGAAAGTTAAATGACTCTGAAGATCCAATCGATGTTGACCAAACTAGCTGCATATCAAACTGGTTAGTAACGGGCGTTAACTCTGCGGGTTTGCGCACCCTGGAGTTGCCAGAACAAGCGACCAAGGCTAAGCTAACTGAGCCCAAAAGAAAGACTGTAGCAACAATCTTTGATAAACGTTTCATCGTCATCATCCCTATTTTGATCACTGTGCTATTCCGCCTACTGCATCTAACTTAACCTTGAGAAGGCGGCGCGCTTCATCGGGCAATTCTTTAGATTGGTCTAATTTTTTCCAAGCATCTTGATAGCTTTGTTTTGCTTGCTCATTTTTCTTTTGAGCTAAATACCAATCACCACGACGCTCAAGCCATAAAGCTTCAAAACCTGCAATCGGCTTCTCATTCAAAATTTGATCAGCTTCAGCAAAATCCTTTTCACTACCCTGCTCAATCAGTTGAGAAACTAAACGTAACTTACCTAAAGCTAAGTAACCCTCATTCGAAGCATTCTTAGCAGTCCAACGCAAATAGTCCAATGCTTTAGCACTGTCACCTGCATCAGATGCAATGCGCGCTGCAATCAAACTAGACATCGGCGCATAAGGAGTCCGCGCAAAATCTTTTTGCAAATCATCAGCGGCGCGCAAGGTTTGATCTTTATCACCCTTGGCAATGGCACCGATCATGGTTTCATAAAGTTTAGATGCTTCAAGTGCTTGGCTATTGCGCCACCACTGATATCCAGCGTAAGCGGCATAGGCAAACAACATGACTGTTACAACGCCAGTTATCAGATTGCGGTACTTCTGCCAAAATGCTTTAAGTTGGTCCCACTGTTCTTGTTCTTCTAGATCTAAAGGCATGTCAATCCAAGCTAATTAATAGGTAAATCATGTGTAATAGGTTAATTCTATTCGGAGGCGCCTACCAAGGCATCAATTGCCGCCCCCAGGACATCATCCAATGGTATGGACTTCTGCTCTCCCGTGCCACGTAAGTCCTTGAGCTGGGCCTCATTCTTCGCTAATTCGTCAGGCCCAATAATGACCGCAAAGGCAGCCCCACTACTATCGGCCTTCTTCATTTGAGACTTAAAGCTAGCTGACTGACCATCTGGCGGACAGAAAAGAATGGTGTCTATTCCGGCACTGCGTAAGCGCTCAGCAATAATCATAGCGGCAGTTAAGGTCTCGCCACCTTGGTGCAACACAAAGATATCGCATTGAGCTTGCGCCTCTGGCAAGGAGCCCGATACCTTCATTAACTCGAGAACACGCTCCATACCCATTGCCCACCCACAAGCAGGCGCTGCTTTGCCGCCCATACGCTCGATTAAGGGATCATAGCGACCGCCACCGGCAATCGTACCTTGCGCACCCAACTCTTCAGTAATCCACTCAAATACAGTGAGGTTGTAATAATCCAAACCGCGCACTAAACGTGGATTGATTTTGCAAGGGATATTGTTAGCTTTGATTAGATCTTGAACTGCATTGAAATGCTTGAGCGACTCTTCACCCAAGAAATCCAATAACTTTGGTGCACCTTCTATCAATTCTTGCATCTCTGGATTTTTAGAATCCAAAATGCGCAAAGGATTAGTAATTAGGCGGCGTTGAGAATCTTCATCAAGCTTCTCTTGATTCTTTTCAAAATACGTCACCAAAGCAGCGCGATGTTCGGCGCGCTCTGGCGCCTGTCCTAAGGAGTTGATTTCCAAACGCACGCCCTTCAGACCCAACTCATCCCATAAGCGCTGGCCCATCAAGATGATTTCAGCATCAATATCTGGTCCTGCAAAGCCAAGCGCTTCAATACCAAATTGATGGAACTGACGATAACGGCCACGCTGTGGGCGCTCATGACGGAACATTGGTCCGGTATACCAAAGACGCTTGGGTCCCTCGTACAGCAAATTGTTTTCAATAACGGAACGCACTAAAGCAGCAGTACCTTCTGGACGCAAAGTGAGTTGCTCGCCATTAAGACGATCTTCGAAGGAATACATTTCTTTTTCAACAATATCGGTAACCTCACCAATGCCACGTTGAAATACCGCTGTAGCTTCTACAATCGGCGTCCTTAAAAACTCATAACCATAAGCACGAGTTAAATCACGTAGGACGTGCTCAAGATGAGCCCACTGCGCAGCATCGGCTGGCAGCAAATCATTCATGCCACGTACGCCATTAATTTTTTGCGTTTTCTGAACTTTAGCTTTTTGGGTTTCGTCGGTCATTTTTATTGTTACTTTATGAATTCTTTTTATACTTTTGCGGCATAGTTCTGTTTGACATAGTCATCCACAATGACCTGAAACTCTTCGGCAATTTTCTCACCACGCAAGGTTTTTACTTTCACACCATCCACAAAGACCGGGGCAGCTGGGGTTTCACCGGTTCCTGGCAAAGAAATACCAATATTGGCATGCTTACTCTCGCCCGGGCCATTAACGATACAGCCCATAACTGCAACATTCATATTCTCTACCCCAGGGTGGGTTTTCTTCCAAATCGGCATTTGCTGACGCAAATAGGATTGAATATTAGCTGCTAGCTCTTGAAAGGTTGTACTGGTGGTTCTGCCACAACCAGGACATGCAATCACCATTGGCGTGAAATTACGCAAGCCCATAGTTTGTAAAATTTCTTGAGCAACAATGACTTCATTTTCACGAGGCGCGCCTGGATCAGGCGTTAATGAGACACGTATAGTGTCGCCAATACCCTCTTGCAACAAAATACCCATGGCTGCAGTAGAAGACACAATGCCTTTACTACCCATACCAGCTTCGGTTAAACCCAAATGCAACGGATAGTCTGAACGACGTGAGAGATCGCGATACACAGCAACCAAATCCTGCACATTGCTGACTTTGCAGGAGAGCAAAATTTGATTCGGGTTCATACCAAACTCAACTGCTTTTTCTGCAGACTGTAATGCCGACTGAATCAACGCTTCAATCATCACTTCTTGCGCAGTCTTAGGGTTTGGCAGAGCTGCGTTGCTATCCATAATGGATGCTAATAGCTCTTGGTCTAAGCTTCCCCAGTTCACACCAATTCGAATGGGCTTATCGTATTTACATGCAGCCTCAATCATTTGCGCAAATTGCGGGTCACGCTTGGCGCCCTTACCCACATTACCTGGGTTGATACGGTACTTCGAGAGTGCTTTCGCGCACTCTGGAAAATCATTTAATAAAGTGTGGCCGTTGTAATGAAAATCTCCAATCAAGGGCACGAGCACATCCATCTTATCTAACTGCTCACGAATATAAGGGACTGCTGCTGCAGCCTCTGGAGTATTTACAGTGATGCGCACCATCTCTGAGCCAGCACGTGCTAATTCTTTTACTTGAATGGCGGTTCCAACCGCATCGGCTGTATCGGTATTGGTCATCGACTGCACACGCACGGGGGAATCCCCACCAACGGTGATGATGTTAGTTTTCCAAGCGACTATTGCTTGGCGAGTTGCACGCTTAGGACTAGGGCCCAAAGGTAAATTTGGCAGCGGTGGTAATGAATGATTAGAGCTCATCGGGATCTGTATTTTGGATTAATGATTAATTAAGCTTTTTGAGCCATTCAATGGGATGCTCGTTTGATCCTAAATCGGGCTCGTCATCGGTCTCAACTTCAGTGATGTCGATTTCTGCTTTATGTACATCACGCTCACGCACTCGGGTGCGATCCACGACATCGCCAGCCAACTGACCACACGCGGCAGCAATATCATCTCCACGAGTCTTGCGAACGGTGGCTACCATGCCTGCATCTAAGAGAATGCTGGCAAAGGCATTTACACGCTGGGCTGGTGAGCGCTTCAAGCCAGACTCTGGAAAAGGGTTAAATGGAATCAGGTTAATTTTGCACTTAATGTTTTTGAGCAAGCGCACTAATTCTTTTGCTTGGATATCAGAATCATTCACGCCATCGAGCATGCAATACTCAAAGGTCAAGAAATCTCTGGGTGCAAATGGCAAATAACGCTCACATGCATCAAGCAATTCACGCAGTGGATATTTCTGATTGAGTGGTACCAGTTGATCACGCAATGTGTCGTTTGGTGCGTGCAAAGATACTGCTAATGCTACTGGGCAATCTTGCGCAAGACGATCAATCATCGGCACAACACCTGATGTTGATACCGTTACACGACGACGCGATAAACCATACGCTCTGTCATCAAGCATGAGACGTAATGCAGTGACAACATTATCGTAGTTGAGCAAGGGTTCGCCCATGCCCATCATCACCACATTTGAAATCACACGACCTGTATGCTCCCAACCTGGGGTTGGAAACTTTTCAATTCTGCGAATAGCTTCTGGGTCATTACGTAAAAGGTGTTCAGCAAACCAAAGTTGTCCAATGATTTCGCCAGAAGTCAGATTGCGTGAGAAACCTTGATGCCCTGTTGAGCAAAAGCGGCAATTGACTGCGCAGCCTGCTTGGGAAGAGATGCACAAGGTACCTCGGTCATCCTCAGGGATAAATACGGACTCCACCGCATTGCCAGCGCCCACGTCCAGCAACCATTTGCGGGTGCCGTCTAGCGCGTGCTCGTCTTTAATAATGGGAAGAGAAAGGACTTCTGCCTTGTCTAGCAAGGTAGCTCTAAAGCTTTTTGCTAAATCACTCATGTCATTAATGTCAGATACACCACGTTGATGTATCCACTGCATGAGTTGTTTTGCCCTGAAGGGCTTTTCATTCAACCCCGCGACATACGCCGCCATTTGGTCAGCGTCAAAATCTAAGAGATTTACGCGCGGGGAGGTCAATGCGCCTACTTATAAAAAGGTAGCTTATTGAAATAAAAGCTGTGATTAACGATTGAAAACATTCATGCCAGGGAAGAAGAATGCAACTTCCACAGCAGCTGTTTCAGGGGCGTCAGAACCATGAACTGCGTTGGCATCGATGCTGTCAGCAAAATCAGCACGGATTGTGCCTTTTTCTGCCTTCTTAGGATCAGTAGCGCCCATCAAGTCACGATTCTTAGCAATAGCGCCTTCGCCTTGTAATACTTGAATCATTACAGGACCAGAAATCATGAAGCTCACTAAGTCTTTGAAGAAAGGACGATCTTTGTGAACGCCGTAGAACTGCTCAGCTTCATTTTGTGACAAATGCGCCATTCTGGAAGCAACGATCTTCAAACCAGCAGATTCGAAACGGTCATAGATTTTGCCGATGACGTTTTTAGCGACAGCATCAGGTTTGATAATAGAAAGGGTGCGTTCAATTGCCATGCAAGACTCCAATAGTGATTTCAAAGGTATTTGTCAGGTAAGGCATAAGAAGCCACCCTACTCCAACGACCCCCAAATTATACATTGCCTGACAGTATTTACCCCTATATAAGTAGGGCTAAGCCGTTGAATTTACAGGGCATAAGCCTTCATTTTGTAGGTCTTTTCTATGGGGGCTTGAAATTTAGGCATTTTGTCTATACTTAGTCTCAACAGCCCTTGATGGGCTCTTGAAATAACTTTGAAAAAGAAGGAGTCAATATGAGCGATCTGAACTCTTACGGCTTTGGCCAAACCGGCTCAATTAGCACCATCCAAGTACGCAACCGTGTACTCCGCAATACTTACGCCCTCTTGGCGCTATCCATGGTTCCAACTGTCATTGGCGCTTGGCTTGGCGTGGCTATGGGCCTGGACTTATTCTCCGGCAGCCCATTTATTGGATTCATAGTGTTCATGGCGGTTGCCTTTGGTTTCTTCTGGGCAATCGAAAAGAATAAAGATACTGGTGTAGGTGTCCTGCTGCTGCTTGGCTTCACCTTCTTCATGGGCATCATGATGTCCCGTCTAGTGGGTTACACCTTGAACAGTTATAGCAATGGCGCAACGCTCATCATGCTGTCCTTTGGTGGTACTGCTGCAATCTTTGCAACCATGGCAACGATTGCTACTGTAAGCAAGAGTGACTTTGCTGGCATGGGCAAATGGCTTATGGTTGGTGTGTTGCTCCTGATCGTTGCTTCATTGGCAAACATCTGGTTGCAGTTGCCTGCTTTGATGTTGACTGTGATGGTTCTAGCTATTGCGATCTTCTCAGCCTTTATCTTGGTTGATGTACAGCGCGTCATCAATGGTGGTGAAACAAACTACATCATGGCTACTTTAGCTATTTACTTAGATGTGTATAACGTGTTCACCAACTTGCTTGCCCTCTTGGGTATTGTTGGTGGCAATAGAGATTAAGGGAGACTGCTCACGCTGAAAAGTGTGACACTCTCACGAGGCGCCTAAGGGCGCCTTTTTCTTTGCTATAAATAACTGCTGATACTTTTGTTTGTATAAATCTAATTAGACTGCTACAAACATGCTGACTGCATAAGACAGTGCCAACAAAATTAATAAGAGGGCAAAACTATCTGAGGCTTTCATGATTCACTTCCAAAAGTAAATGAAAGGGTTGGCAACATCACCTTGCTGCACAACTTCAATCTACTCTTCTATAAGACCGGAGAAACGGTCTGCCGCACCGCAAAATAACTTAATGCACTAAATCAGGGCAATACCGATGAGTTTTTGGTGGAAATGCCTCTAAAACAGTTACCTAGAGTCCTGATGGGCGATCAAATACCGCCATAGACTCCACGTGAGAGGTATGCGGGAACATATTGATAATCCCTGCACTGCTTAATATGTACCCGGCTTGATGGCACAAGATATCCACATCTCTTGCCAAAGTTTTGGGATTACAAGAAACATACACAATGCGCTTTGGTAGCAAATCGCTTTGGTGCGCATTTAATTGGGCAAGTGCCTTACAAATTTCCATTGCACCTTCACGCGGTGGATCCATCAACCATCGATCCGCCTTTCCCCATGACGCTATTGTTTCGTTTGTGACTTCAAATAAATCACTTTGCATAAAGCTGGCTTTATCAACCAAGCCGTTATGTTCAGCATTTACTTTTGCTCTAGTGGTTAGTGTTGCTAAACCTTCTATACCTAAAACCTGTTTTGCTTTTCTAGCAAGCGGTAAAGTAAAGTTACCAATGCCACAAAATAAATCGAGCACACGATCTGATGGTTGCACTTCTAATAGTCGAATCGCCCTACTCACTAATGCACGATTCATCATGTGATTTACCTGCGTGAAATCGGCAGGCTTAAATGGCATTTCGATTTCAAATTCAGGCAAGCGGTAGCAAAGCTTGCCGGTCTTTGGATAAAACGGTTCCACTGTCTCAATGCCTTTGGGCTGCAGCCAAATCCACACCTGATGCTCGTCAGCAAAGGCTCGCAGCAAATCCTCATCTTCAGTTGTTAAGGGCTTGAGATTACGAAATACCAAAGCTGTGACAGGCTTTGCTTTTTTTGGGTCATCCGAGTTAGGATCTTCTGGTTCGCCTACCGCAATTTCAATTTGCGGCATACGATCTACGATGGACAAACCCATTACCAACTTACGCATCTTAGGCAAGAGATCAGAAACATGCTTGGGCAAAATCTCACAGGCCAGCATATCGGCTACATACCCACTCTTACCCTCATGAAAACCGATTAACACCGTCCCTTTTTTAATCGAGCGATTGACGGCACTTAAGCGCGCGCGGTGACGGTACTCCCAGGTAGGGCCGCCCATTGGACGAAGGATTTCTTCTGGTTTTACTTTAGCGATGTGCTGCAGATCATCTTCAAGCACTCGCTGTTTCATTGCCACTTGTGCGCGTATATCTAAATGCTGCATCGTGCAGCCGCCACATACACCAAAAGCAGCGCATTTGGGCTCTGCCCTAAATACCGCAGGCTTAAGAATGTCGCGCACCTTAGCTTTACTAAAACGTGCCTTATCACTGGTAATGGTGTAGGTGACTATTTCAGTTGGTAATGCGCCTTTGATGAAAATGACTTTACCGCTTTGATCCACATCTTCTTCATTAGGAGCTAAGCGTGCAATTCCTTGGGCATCCAAATCCAAGGCTTCGACTTTAATTGGCTCAGTCACTTCGATGTTGACTGGCTTATCCCCTCTACGCATCCGCAGAAAAACCTTGAAGATACTCTTGCCACTGGCTACCGTTAGGCTCTTTGGCTTCTTTTTCTAAATACGCTTTTACAAAGTCGATTTCTTCTTGGTATTCCTCAAGAGAAAAACCACCACGCAGTAATTGAAAGCGGCAGTACATAAGATAGGTATTGACCACATCTGTTTCGCAATAGCGGCGAATATCATTAATCTTGCCATCCTGATAAGCAGGCCATACTTGACTGCCATCCATACCCATCTTGCCCGGAAAACCACAAAGCTTGGCCAAACCATCTAACGGTGCATTAGCACGACCATTAAATTTAGCCAAAAGGTCCATCATATCGAGATGGCGCATGTGATAACGACTGATGTAGTTGTTCCACTTAAACTCGCGGCTATCAGAATCTTGGCTCTCGCCCATCTCCCAGTAGCGCGGAGCCTGCACATGATTGGCTAAGGCTCGATAGTGCAATACTGGTAGGTCGAATCCACTGCCGTTCCAAGATACCAATTGAGGCGTATATTTTTCAATCAGATCGAAGAAGGCTTGAATTAAAACTTTCTCCTCATCTTGTGGGGTGCCCAGCGTACCCACTTTGATTTGCGGCAAACCTTCTTTGGTGGTCCTGCGTATCACACAAGAAATCGCCACAATCTTTTGTAGAAATAAAGGCAAGAACTCGCTACCCGTTTTTTCGGAGCGATCAGCCATGACTTTAGCGGCAACTTCTGTATCGCTCATAGAGTCAGGAAAATCTTCTAGACGGCGCAAGCCTGCTACGTCGGGAATTGTTTCAATATCAAATACGAGAACAGTTGCCATGCGTGCTTACTGCAATGTCACTGTAAGTAAGGTGTAGGATTTACTGGCTTGCCGTTAACGCGCAGCTCAAAGTGCAGTTTTGCAGCATTGGTATCGGTGTCGCCCATCTCCGCAATACGCTGCCCCTTGCGAACGGTATCGCCCTCTTTTACCAAGAGCTTACTGTTATGAGCATAAGCAGTGAGATAAGTGTTGTCATGCTTAACAATGACTAAGTTGCCATAGCCACGCAAACTATTGCCTGCATAAACCACCTTACCATCTGACGCCGCTAGAACAGGCTCTCCTACCTTGCCCGCAATATCAATACCTTTGTTCGTTTCGCTGAACTCACCAGTTACCTTGCCCTTAGCAGGCCATGACAAACGAATGCCAGGTTCAGCCACTATTTCGTTTTTGATTGGCTCTGGTAAAGATGCTTGTGTTGATGGTGTATCAGGCTTCTCTGTCTTATCAGCTGCCGGCTTTTTCTCTGCCACTTTGACTGGTTTGGATCCTGCAGGCGCCTTAACCAAAATCAAGTCACCAACTTCAATCACATTAGGATTAAAACTTGGATTTGCCGCTTTATTCCACGCAGTCACATCGCGAGGTGCCTGACCATGATCTAAAGCGATGCGCGCAAGGGTGTCACCTTTTTTCACTCGATAATAGCCAGCAGGAGTTGGCTCCACTACCGTGCCACCACTGCGATCAGTGACACTCGCAGGTTTAGTGCGAGGCGTAGAACAACCCACTACCAGCATTAAAGATGCTAATAGGACTGCAACAAGGAAGCTTTTCGATAAATTCTGTGGCATCAAATTCAATATTAAATAGTTGAATGCTTTATTAATCTCTTAATAGATCTCATACTACCCCTGATTGTAAGGGGACAAAAAAGACCTCGTCCAGCACAGTCCTTTGATAGCGCTGGGAACTCATTCTTTCGACCATTACGAGCTGCTGCTCTTTCTCATTTTTAGCAACCGGGGCAACCAGCCGTCCGCCAATGGCCAATTGATCCAATAAGGCATCCGGAATACCCAAACCAGCCGCCGCTAAGATAATCCCATCAAACGGTGCCGCTTGGGGTAACCCCAGAATCCCATCGCCGTAGATGAGTCGCAGATTGTTGATACGAAATGGGCGCAGCTTTGCTCTGGCCATATCGTGCAAGGGACGAATGCGTTCAACTGAATACACTTCGTCAGCTAAGAGACTCAGTACCGCAGCTTGATAACCACAACCGGTACCAATCTCTAATACCTTACCAAGCTTATGCTTTGGCTTATGGAGCAATTCAATCATGCGCGCGACTACAGAAGGTTTTGAGATAGTTTGCTCATGACCAATCGGTAATGCCGTATCTTCATAAGCTTGCGCATGTAAACCTGCATCCATAAATGCATGTCGTGGAACAGTTGCAATCGCCTCTAAAGTTTTACCGTGCTTAACACCGCCAGCATGAACTTTCGCAGCTAGGGCCTGCCTGTAGGCAGCAAAGCGTTCGGCAGGAGCCTTCAACCGCGATCCCAGCCATTCGCACGCATTGCGGCTAGACGAGCGTGATGCGTCAAATCTAATTGCATTGGCGTAATCGAAATACAACCCTCAGCGATAGCATGAAAGTCTGTACCTTCAGATCCCTCTTTGACATCACCAGCAGCGCCAATCCAATAAATCTTCTCACCGCGTGGGCTGTCTTGCACGACAACTGGTTGAGAGTGATGGCGATTACCTAAGCGAGTAACACGCCAGCGATAGAGATCGGCATAGGGACGGTTAGGAATATTGACGTTGAGCAGTGTTGCTACCCCATCAGCGTGATTTTTGCTTAAAGCAGAAACTAGCATTTGCGCAACCACATCATGGGCTGCCTTGGCAGCATCATTAATGCGATTCCAACCACGATCGATTTGCGAGAAAGCAATCCCGGGCACACCAAACATAACCCCTTCTACCGCAGCCGCTACCGTACCAGAGTAGAGGGTATCTTCGCCCATGTTCTCGCCTTGATTGATGCCTGAGATAACTAGATCAGGCTTCTCATCTAAAAAACCAGTCATGGCAACGTGCACACAATCGGTTGGCGTGCCATTAATAAAGAAAAAGCCATCACGCTCACCACCCGCTACTCGATGAATCGACAGCGGCCTAGAGAGCGTTAAAGAATTAGATGCACCACTATGGTTTTGCTCAGGAGCAATTACAGTAATGCGGCCTAAAGGACGGACAGCCTCAACTAAAGCTAACAAGCCAGGAGCTAGATAGCCATCATCATTTGAGACCAAGATGTGAGGTTGACGATCGCTCATGACTTTTAAATGCTTTCGCTTGCCTGCTTAATTAAACATTGCTCGCTGGAGTCAAAGCACGCGCTCTAAACCAGCCATAGATCACCGGCAATACCAAGAGAGTCAAAATAGTAGTAGTCACCATACCGCCCACAATCACTAGAGCTAAGGGGCGCTGCGCCTCAGAACCAATCGAATGCGATAAAGCTGCTGGCAACAGACCTAAACCTGAAAGTGCGGCAGTCATCAACACTGGACGAACACGCAATGAGGCGCCCTCCACCATGATGTCTTTCATCTGACCATGCTCAGTAGCAGCAGTTTTATTAATAAAGGAAATCAAAATCACTCCGTCCTGAATCGCAATACCAAAGAGCGATAGGAAGCCAAAGAATGCCGAGATACTCAAGGTTTCCCCTGCTAGATGCAAAGCGATCACACCACCAATAGCAGCAAATGGCACATTGATCATCACAATGAAGGCGTCACGGAAGTTACCAAAGGCGCTGACTAGTAGTAAGAAAATGCCTAATAATGCAAGCGGCACAATTAACATCAATTTTTTCTGCGCTTGTTTCATTTGATTGAACTGACCATCCCAGCTAATAGAGTAGTTAGGCGGCAAAGTAATGTTTTTCTCAACCAAGAACTGAGCATCCTCAACAGCACTACCCAAGTCGCGATTACGAACGCTGAACTTGATCGCAATATAACGCTTGCCTGCTTCACGATAGATGAAGAATGGGCCGTCCGTTAACTGCACTGTAGCAACCATCGATAAAGGTATTTTAGTGCCATCAGGGGCGTCAACTAAAAGACTGCTAATGTCCGTTACGTCATTACGACTACCTTCATTTAAGCGCACAGCAATACCGAAGGTTTTTTCATCTTCAAGCAAGTTAGTGACCGCAGCACCGCCGATGGCATTTGCTACCACCGTTTGAACGTCATTCATATTGATACCATAACGAGCAGCTTTATCACGATTAATCTGAATATTCAATGTTGGCTGACCCAACTCTTTCAAGATGCCCTCATCTGCAACACCCTTCACTTGCTTGAGTTGATCAATTACCTCATGGGCTTTTTGATCCAGAACCTCAAGGTCGGTTCCATAGATCTTGACGGAGTTCTCGCCTTTAACCCCAGATAAAGCCTCGTTCACGTTATCCTGGATATATTGTGAAAAGCTGTACGTAATACCTGGAATCTTATCAAGCTCAGCCTCTAGGTTAGTAATCAAATCTTTCTTAGAGGATCCGCTTGGCATCTTTTCTGGACTCTTTAAATAGAGACCATATTCTTGGTTAAAGACACCTGTAGAGTCGGTGCCATCATCAGGGCGGCCAATTTGTGCGGCAACCTTATCGATCTCTGGCTGAGCCATAAAGGTTTCGCGTAATTGATTGGCAACTTTGACTGAGTAATCTAAATCAACGGTATTGGGCAAAGTGACCCGCAACCAGATATTGTTTTCTTCCAAAGTTGGTAAAAAAGCAGTGCCTAAACGGGTCATGCTGAGTAATGTAATGCCCAGCACAAATACTGCTACAGAAAATACAGTCAATGGACGATCCATCCATTTTCTGAGCAAAGGTTTGTAGCCACCTAAAATCTTGGTGATAAAAGATGGGGGTGCGTGGTGTAGATTCTCGCCAAACACTAATGAAATCATTGCCGGCAAGAATGTCAGACTGAGAACCATCGCAGCTATCAAGGCAAAACCCATCGTAAAGGCCATCGGCTTAAAGATGATGCCTTCAACGCCACCCATGAAGAACAATGGCGAGTAAGCCACGATGATGATGCCGGTTGAATAAATCATGGCGCGTTGCACTTCACTCGTTGCGAGAATGATGCTTTGATTGAGGCGTTTACCGCCCTCCTCTAAGTGACGCATCACGTTCTCGGTCAGAATCACCGCCGAGTCAACAATCACACCAAAGTCAATCGCGCCTAATGAAATCAAGTTCGCCGGCACGCTCCATAAGTGCATTTGAATAAATGAGACACATAGCGCCAAAGGAATCACGGCAGCTACAACGGCCGCTGCGCGAATATTACCCAAGAAGAAGAACAGAACAGCTAAGACCAAAGAAATGCCGAAGAACAAAGTATGTTTAACAGTACCAATAGTGATATCAAGCAACACTTGGCGGTCATAGAAAGGCTTGACTTCGATGCCAGGAGGTAAAACATGTTTGTTAATATTTTCTACAGTGCTGCGAACACGTGCTAACACTTCAGTAGCATTCTCACCGCGACGTAAATAAACAATACCTTCAACTGAATCGGGATTGTCATTGAACTGGAACATACCTAAGCGTGGCGCGTTACCAATCACCACCTGGGCGACATCGCCAACCCGAATAGGTACGCCATTATTAATAGTGATGACAACCTGCTTAATATCATCAATATTCTTTAGCAAACCTACGCCACGAACTACGAATTGCTGTTCACCACTTGGTAATAATCCACCACCAGTATTGCTATTGGCATTAGTTAAGGCCAAGATTAATTGATTAACTGAGACGCCTTTGGCTTGCAAACTCTCAGGGCTCACGATCACTTGATATTGACGAACCTTACCGCCAAAAGAGGATACGTCTGCTACACCTGGCGTTTGTTTGAGCTCTTTATAGATCTCATAGTTCTGCAAAGTTTTAAGGAGGGTTGATGTTGCATATTCGGAGCGGACTTCATAGCGCATGATCTCGCCAGTTGCATCTGAATCTGGACTAATACTAGAAGTAACACCCGGTGGAAAGCTAACGTTGGATAAGTTAGTAATGAATACTTGACGTGCCTTAAATGGGTCGGCCGTGTCATTAAATTTCAAGGTAACCACTGAAAGACCGAACAACGATACAGAGCGGAACGCTTGTAGGCCTGGGATACCTGCTAAAGCATTTTCCACAGGAATGGTGACCTGTTGCTCAACTTCAGTCGTACTTCTACCAGGCCACTGTGAGATTGCCTGAATGGTTAATGGCGCAACACCTGGATATGGCTGTATGGGCAACTTACTAAGGCTGAGCATGCCCAAACCAAGCAAGACAATCGAAGCAAAAATGACGAGTACGCGCTTCTCAACGACCCCTCGAATAAAGGAGGTGAAAAAGCTCACTTATTCCTCCTGCTTAGCAAAGCGATCATTTAACAACACTGCGCCTTCAGCCAGCACTTGCCAGCCCTGCTCTACACCCTCAGTAATTGCAAAGCTCTTGTTATTGAGGTCATACCCTTTAACAGGCACGCGGCGAAATGTTTCTGGGCCCACCTTAATAATTGCATAACGATTTTCACGAATCCTAACAATTGCTGATTGTGGAACTACAACAGCATCTGCAGATCCTGTCATCAGTAATCCATAGGCATACATATCTGGTCGCAATAAATCATCCGTGTTTTCTACATCCGCACGAATTAATAAAGCACGGGTTTGTGGATCAATAGCTGGGGCAATATAGTTGGCATAAGCAACAAATTCTTTCTCTGGGTATGCCTCAAGATGCAAGATCATTTTTTGTCCCTGCTTAATCATCCGAAAATCTTGTTCAAAAACATTACCCAAAAACCAAAGTTGCTTAGGGTCGGCCAATGTAGCTATCACATCACCAGAGTTCACTACAGCTCCAGGCTCAACGCCACGCTTCACTACTACACCCTTCAAAGGCGAACGCATTACTAAATTGCTGGTTGTCTTGCCAGTTGACTCAATAGACTTAATATCGCCATCACCAGCGCCGAGATTTCTCATGCGGTTGGCTGCCGCTTCTTGAGTAATACGGGCATCACCTAATAAGTCACTCATGGTTTTACTAGCCTCTAGAACCTTGGCAGTCTTAGAGGAAAGCAAATACTCTTGTTGCGCAGACAAAAACTCTGGGCTGTACATTTCAACAATTGGTGAACCAATATCTACTTGAGCACCATCAAAAGCATAAATCCGCTCTACACGTCCAGGAGCCCGCGCTGAAAGCACCTTAGATTTTTCTGCATTAAATGCTAGGCGTCCCGGCACTTTAATGTTTACAGGAACTTGAACTTTTTCTGCAGACTGAAATACATAGATTTCAGGATTTAACTTGATGCCAGGCAGATTGAGTTCAAGTACGCCACTCTTTTCTACTTTAAGAGCCTTATCTGAGGCCTCAATCTTTACTGCACGATTGATATCGGTCAATCGTCCTACAACGATACCTAGCGAGAGAATGGCAAAAGCAAAAGCGGCGAGTCGCACACGATAACGATTTTGTGGAGAGAGATTCCAATACAGGCCTGCGAGGCCAGCGGCAGCAATCTTTGTATGATGAGCACCAAAATCAGCACCCTTTTGCAGATGCGGCTTCAGCTTGTCTGAAATTTGCTTTAGAAAAGAAAGAATTTTGTCTTTCAAAACTACTCCTTAAAAGGGCTCTTTGCCCGCTGAAACCATTAATACTGCTTGTGACTGCAACAAATTACTCTCTGCCTGAGCTAAAGAAACTTCCAGATTACGCAGCTGAGTTTGTGCAGTTAATAAATCGTTAAATCCCTGGCCATTATTGGAATACTGAGTTAAACCCACTTTATAGGCTGCATCAGCCTGTGGTACTTGGCGATCTCGCAGAAATTGGGTTTGGTTCTTGGCTTGCTCATAGGTTGCATAGGCAGTATTGACTGCCAACACAATTTGTTGGCGATTGGAAATATTGCCCGCTTCAGCTGCCGCTTGATTACGCTGAGCTTGCTCTACTCCATATTTTTCTTTGGTGAAGAAATACAAAGGAATAATTAAATCCAATTCAAACTGATAAAACATCGCGCCGTTATTAGCAGAGAATGGGCCACGCGGCGTATAGGATGAACCAATTACCTGAAAGTCTGGCAGGTAGGCTTTTTTAGCAAGTGTTACACCCTTGCGCGCAGCCTCTAGCTGTAAAGCTGAGCTCTTAAGAGATGGGTGACTACTTTCCGCATAGTCTTCCAACTCAATTAAGGTTGGAACACCATTCATTGCCCGGCGCACGTCACCACGTAACACTAATTTTTCGCGAGAGTGACGCCCGACTAGAGTATTGATGTTATTAATGGCTACATTTAGCTGGCGCTCTACATTGAATTGATCTGCCTGTGCAGCACTCTGCGCTACTTGTGCGTTCAAATATTCTACATAAGCTGCAGCATTGTTAGAGTATCGCGCTTTAGCGACGTTCTTAATCATCTCCAAACGTACAACGGATTCTTTGAGAACCTGCAATTGCTTTTGCGCAGCAAGCGCGCTGTAGTAAAGCGTTGATAACTGCGCGCCCAACTGGAGGTAGGTAGACTCCGAACTTGCCAACAGGGCTTCAGCATTGGTATCCGCGATATCAGCAGCAAGGCTCTTCTTGCCAGGAAACTGAAAAGGCTGTGCAACAGAAATAGAGTTATTGCTACTAATGCCACCGCCCCCAGGGTTGTTTGGAGATGGTGCATTGGCGCCACCCAAAGCAAATGGAGAGTTCACTGGCATGCCTGACCATACCAATCCTACTTGTGGATTAGCAGGCGCATTAATTTGAGGCACTGTTGCTTTAGCGGATAAATAAGATTCACGCAAAGAAGATAGCTGCGGATTATTGACCTTGAGCTCATTCCAAAGCTGACGCAAATCCATTTCCGTCGGCCCAGATGAAGCAGGCTTAGAGTAAATTTTTGGGGTGTTGGCTTTTGTTACCGGGCCAAATAAATCAGCAGCTTTTGAAGTGGCGACTCCATTGCCGTCTTGCGATCCCAACTGCGTACTAATTGATGGTGGCGCGGCTAAAGAATTATCCCCAGCCTGAACAGTGACACTTGCAGGAGTGTTATCGGATGACGGTTGCGCGCTTACTGAAAATGAAAAAGCAGAAGCGCAAACAACAAAGGCGGCCATAGAAAATAGGTTCACGCTTTTGAGTGGATTTACTGCCCTAGTTTTGTGTCTGCCCAGAATCAACAAATGCAGCTGCCTCTAAATCAATAAAATGCTGTTTTTATAGCCCCTAATGCGGATTTACAAGCTAGCGCTGCCCGTTTCAGGGGGTTTTATGGATTATAGGGTACAAAAGGTAAAAGTCGAATTATTGACAATTGCTATCTTATTGATTCTAAAGATAATAATGATCGGTAGCGTTAGTAAAACCCTTAAAACTCCGCATGAATCCTAAAAGATAGGATGTTTACAGGGCCGCGGGCCGAGTTATAGGCTGGATTTTGGATATGCTGAAAGTTCAGTCCTGCTAATACATTTTTGACAACCAAGCCGTTGTAAAAAACTTCACTAATGCGCTCCGGACGATAAGAAATCGTTTGGGTAGGGCCCGCATAGTCACCAATAAAGTAAGACACACCGCCAGCTTGCAAATATCCCCTTCTAAAACTAGAGAGTCCATTTTGCATCATAGAGATGCCAATGCTATCGCTTGGACGTTGCCAGCTTGTGCCGTTCATGCTCATGCCAACAGACATAGAGTTATCAGCTTCGGTAAAAGACATTGTCTCTGTATGGCCATCGGATGTAAAAGCTCGCGCATAGATACCAAGATCTGCTGTCAATGCTTGCTCACCATGCAAGCCCACGCCGGTTTTGTACTGATAATTGTTGCGCACATTACTAATAGCTTGCGTGCCTTGCGCATTATTAGCAATGACATAATTGGTTGCGTCCTGAAAGCGTGCCAAGATCATTTTGTTACGATAAGCAAGAACACTGACCTTTCCCGGAAGATCACCAATGCTGTGTTGACGCTCAATCTCAATTTGATCGCCATAAGTATTAAAGATTTGCCAACTCAAATCACGGCCATTCGGATTTTTAGGTGCTAACATCCGCGAGGCGCGCAAGACCCAATTATCGATGTACCACTCTCCAGCTAGTCCAGTACTGTAGCCGCGCGCATCGGCTGCATAGTCATACGCCAAGTAGGTCATATTGCCCCAGTTCATAAACTGAATGCGGGGGTCTTTAGCGTAACGACTATCATCAAAAATATCTAAAGTAGAAAACTGTCCAGCAGTTACCACGACACGATTACTACTAACGGTTTGCGTAATCTGATTTGAGTCATCCTCTAAAACGATTTGCTCACCTTCTTGATTAAAGGTCTGGCGTAAGAAAGCGCGCGCAGAATACACTTTGGCATTTAAGCCTCCGGCCTTAGTGGCCTCGCCATTAGAAAATCCACCAAGACCTACTAATCCCGAGAATGGCACACCAGAAACTACTTCAGGGTTAAAGTAAATATCGGTATTTGGTGCTAAGCGTGCGCCAAAAAATAATGTACCAGTCCAGGTATAACTCATAGACTTTTGTGCGCTCAAACTATTTAGACCAGAATAGCTTGATGTGAAATTGTTATAGCGCTGATTGACATAAGTGGTTTGACCGTGAATATTTACCGGCATCCCCAGAATTTCACCTTCGGTTGGCAGCCAAGAGAGATCCTCTGCAAAGCTCGCAATTTGATCAGCGCCTGACCCTGCTCTCTGCGCAAAAGCAGAAGCACTAAGGAAAGTACAAAATATGCTTAACAGGAGAAGTCGATAAAACTTGCGGGTCATTCACAATTTCTGATTGGGATGCCAGTGCAGTGCAAAAGCAACATGCCGAAAGGAAAAACTGGGCAAACACAGCTTGGGATTGAAGCCCAAGGGTGGCGCAGGCCAAATTATCCCCAAAAAGGAGCAATTTACCTAGTCTTTATGTCCAGAGAATGACAAAGGGGTAAGGAATCGTTGATAGCTTAGGGTCGAATTGGGCTTTAGATGTGCCCTGAAAACAACTTACCCAAATAAATCGCTGTGACTACCCAGACGAGCAAGATGCAATAGGTCGGGATCAGGCTTCTTATAGATCAGCAATACATCAGGCTTGATGTGACATTCACGATGCCCGCGCCACTGACCAATCAAATCATGATCTCGCACCTTAAATGGCAATAGCTCATCTAATACCAAGAGGTCTATTGCCGACAACAGAAGCTCCTCAATATCCCTTTTGTGCCGGGGGTTTGAATATATACGCTTGAAATCTCTTTTAAATACTGAAGATCTTTCAATCTCCCGCATGCAAATCTGCCATCAGCTCCTTACTGGTTTTGAATCGTTTTCCTTTGCCTGACTCAAGCTCAGCTATAGCCTTTTTGGTTACAGCATTAGGAACCTTCACCGAAAAGGGTAATTGCTTTTCATCCGCAATACGCAACATCAACATACGAATAGCATCGGAAATAGATAGTCCCATCGCCTCTAATGCATCGGCGGCACGGTTTTTAGTTGCCATATCAATCCTGGCACGAACATAGGTATCTGCAATAGTCATGTAACTCTCCCACCCCAAAATCATTGATTTACTATGTAGTCTCAATGTGACTACATTTTAACAGAAAATAGACAATAAAAAAGGGGCTTAAATGCCCCTTTTGACTGAATACCTTGTAGATATAGGAGGAATTAACGACGATCCATCAAGGCTCTAGCTAAAGTGCCAGCATCCACATACTCAAGCTCACCGCCCACAGGTATGCCACGTGCGATACGAGTCACTTTAATGCCTTTAGATTTGAGTACTTCACCGATGTAATGGGCAGTAGCCTCACCCTCACTAGTGAAATTCGTTGCTAGCACCACTTCACGAATTGGCGCTCCGTTATCAGGAGTCTCAATACGCATGAGCAAGCGATCAAAGCCAATTTCATTTGGCCCCATACCATCGAGCGGTGAAAGGCGACCCATCAATACAAAGTAGTTACCTTTAAAACTTAAGGTCTGCTCTACCATCACTTGGTCTGCTGGCGTTTCCACAATGCAAAGTAGCGATGGATCGCGACGATCATCAGAGCATGTGCTGCAGATTTGTGTTTCAGAAAATGTATTGCAACGGGCACAGTGGCCTACGGTTTCTACTGCCTCACCTAATGATTGAGCGAGCACCGCGGCGCCATTGCGATCATGCTGCAATAAATAAAACGCCATACGCTGAGCAGACTTAGGGCCTACTCCTGGCAATACGCGCAATGCCTCGATCAATCGACCGAGGGCATCAGCAGGCGCCTCATGACGTGCCATTAGATCTTCAACAAATAAGTTAGAATGGCAACTTAAAGCCAGGAGGCATTGGCATGCCGGCTGTTGCACCAGACATCATCTGAGCACTAGCAGCTTCAACTTGTTTGAATGCGTCTGTATGGGCGGTTACGATGAGGTCTTCCAACATCTCACGGTCATCCATTGCACCTGGATCAATTTGCACCCGTTTGAGTTCGTATTTGCCAGAGATAGTTACTTTGACTAAGCCACCAGCTGCCTGGCCAGTCACTTCCAGCGCAGCCAATTGCTCTTGTGCTACCTTCATCTTCTCTTGCATCTGCTGAGCCTGTTTCATGAGACCAGCAAGTCCACCTTTCATCATCGCTTTATTTCCTTTATATCCTTAAGGGCTATCTTTAGTTAATGAATTGCTTATCTGAATTATTTATCTGAATTACGTATCTATCGGTTACTTAATTGCATATTGATTAGAGCGGCTTTACTGATCCGCCAACTACCTTGGCGCCAAACTCTTTTTCCAGTTGCTGAATAAATGGATCTGCTGCAATCATTTGCTCTGCATTCATTCTTTTCTCTTGATGAATCTGGGCATCAACCTTAGCAACAGTCTTACCCTCTACCTCACCTTTTTCAATCACGATCTTCACTGGCTTACCAAAGTGGGCAGTCAGCGCATCAGCTAGGCGTGCAACAGAGGCTTCGGATGCCAATTGTGGCATCGGTGTCATAACCGTTGCGCGCACACCCGCCGCTGAATCATTCCAATCTTGCAACTCAGTCTGAAACGCTAATTGCTGAACTAAACCTTTTACTGGCAACTGACGCATCAATGAGTGCCAATCAGGGCGCTCAGCTGAACTAGCAGCTGGTGCAGTAGGAGCTGATGGTACTGGGGCAGCGGCTGCAGGAGCCGATACCGGAGCAGAGGCTCTTGGAGTTGGTGCTGCAACTTTAGTCGCAGGGTTAGCGGATGCTGCTGGACCCACAGTATTTACTGGCGGAGCCGATGGTGCTGAGGGTGCAGCTGAGCTACCCCCACCATTGCTACCCGGGCGAAATGCCAACATACGTAAGAGCGTCATAGCAAAACCAGTTTGCTCATCTGGTGCGAGTGATAAATCTGGGCGGCTAGTAATCGTAATCTGATAGAAGAGTTGAGCTTCTTCTTTTGTGAGTTGACCAGCCAAGCGATGAATCTCAGCTGCTTCTGGCCAATCTTCTAATACTGACTCTGGAACAACCTGTGCTGCTGCAATTTTTTGCAACAAGCTTGAGAGATCTTGCAGCGCCAATGAGAAAGACATGCTGCGCTCGCCCATTTCATTAGCAACAGCGAGAAGGCTTGCACCGTCTTTAGCAATTAAGCAATCGAGAATACGAATCAGATAAGCATCATCTAATGTGCCGAGCATGCCGCGGACAGATTCTTCTGTGACTTTGCCAGCGGCGTAAGCAATCGCTTGATCAGTGAGTGATAAGGCATCACGCATTGAGCCTTGTGCTGCTTTAGCCAGAACCCGCAGCGCATTGACTTCGCACTCGACTTTTTCAGCAGCAAGTACTTTTTCCAAATGCTCAACGATGAGTGGAACTGGCATTTGCTTAAGATTGAACTGCAAGCAACGAGACAGAATCGTTACTGGAATCTTTTGTGGATCAGTAGTGGCTAGAATAAATTTGACGTGCTCTGGAGGTTCTTCCAAAGTTTTGAGCATGGCATTAAAGGCATGATTGGTGAGCATGTGGACCTCGTCAATCATGTAGACCTTATAACGACCATTACTTGGTGCATAGGCTGCTTTTTCTAGTAGAGCGGCAATATCGTCGACACCGCGATTACTTGCAGCATCCATCTCTATATAGTCAACAAAGCGGCCTGCATCGATTTCCATACAAGCTGGGCATTTTCCGCATGGCTCTGAAGTCATCTTGCCGGAACCATCTGCTCCAGTGCAATTGAGGGCTTTGGCCATAATTCGGGCAATCGTGGTCTTACCTACCCCGCGAGTACCCGTAAAGAGCCATGCATGGTGCAGGCGACCCTGATCCAAGGCATGGGTTAGGGCCTTGACCACGTGGTCTTGGCCGACTAATTCAGAGAAGGTTTTGGGGCGCCACGAACGGGCTAATGCCAATGCTGTCATGTCTTACATTCTAACAAGCTAAAATGGAATTGGATGGGCCTCCCCGCATGGTGGGTTGGATAACCTGGTCAGGTCGGGAACGAAGCAGCCAAACCCAATTTCTGCCAGTGCCGGGGGTTTGGCTCATCCACCC
>CANFMT010000016.1 GCA_947448415.1 Burkholderiaceae bacterium
CCATCCTATCGAATTTGATATGTACTACTCCCTGTAAGCGAAGGAGAGAACTTGAGCGCAGGTCTGTTGCGCAATTCGTTCAAGGGAGCAGCTTCGGCTGCTCCTTTTTTTCCGACATTGCTTGATCAGATGCCTAATGCCATTGTGGTATTTGAGGCGGAGAACCAACAATTGGTCTACGTGAATCCAGCTGCAGAATCAGCTTTGGATCTATCGCGTAAATCACTTGAGGGTCAATCTGTGCATGATTTATTTGGTGATAACGAGGCTCTTAATTACATGATTGACGAGGTAAAACTCGGTCATGTTGCTGCTCAGCGCCAAGAAATGGTTTTGCATTCTCTCCCGGGTAGCATTCATCAGGACTCCATTCCTGCTCACGTTGTCATTGCTTTGCTCGAAGATCCTAAATTACTGATGATGGAATGGTTTCCAATCGATCAACAGTTGCGTAGCGAGCGCGATGAGCGCGTTACACAACAAGTAGAAGCCAACAAGCAGTTAATGCGTAATTTAGCGCATGAAATTAAAAACCCATTGGGTGGTATTCGTGGGGCAGCTCAGCTATTGGAGTTTGAGTTACCCGAAAAAGGTTTGCGTGAATACACGCAAGTCATTATTAAAGAATCAGATCGACTTCAGACTTTGGTTGATCGTCTCTTGGCGCCACATCGCAAGGCTCACGCAAGAGAGCCTTTTAATGTGCACGAGGCCTTAGAGCGCGTTCGAAGTCTTGTCTTGGCTGAGTTTCCTAAGGGTTTGCGCATTATTCGCAACTACGATACTAGCCTGCCTGATGTCGTGGGCGATCGTGAGCAACTGATTCAGGCCGCTCTCAATATTGTCCACAATGCTGCACAAGCATTATCAGAAGAAATTAAATCCGGCATAGCCCAGATTGAATTAAAAACCCGCGTAGCCCGCTCAGTCACTATTTCAAAGCATCGCTACAAGCTAGCAATGGATTTGCACGTGATTGATAACGGACCTGGTATTCCGGAAGAAATCAGAGAGCGTATTTTTTTCCCGCTAGTTTCTGGGCGCGAAGGAGGTAGTGGCCTAGGCCTCACCTTAGCGCAAACCTTTGTTCAGCAGCATCAGGGCTTTATCTCTTGTGAGAGCCGCCCTGGCCGTACCGATTTTCATATTCAAATTCCATACCGTAGGCAGGAGAAAGCATCATGAAACCAATTTGGATCGTCGACGATGATCAATCCATTCGTTGGGTTTTGGAAAAGGCCTTAGCGCGCGAAAATATTCCGCATAAGAGCTTCTCAAATCCAAATGATGTTCTTAACGCATTGGAGAAGGATGCTCCTCAGGTATTGATTTCTGATATTCGCATGCCGCGTGGCAATGGTTTGGATTTGTTGCAGCATGTAAAAGCAACTCATCCAAATTTACCTGTCATTATCATGACGGCGTATTCAGATCTTGATTCGGCAGTTTCCTCATTTCAAGGTGGCGCTTTTGAATACCTTACTAAGCCATTTGATGTAGAAAAGGCTATTGAGCTAATTCACCGAGCAGTAGAGCAGGGTATCCGCAATGATTCTGGCGCCAAAGAGCTAACAGCATGGCGTCAAGATGCATCCGAAATCATTGGTCAAGCACCAGCAATGCAGGAAATTTTCCGTGCGATCGGTCGATTGGCGCAGTCCTCAGCAACAGTATTAATTACTGGGGAGTCTGGCACGGGTAAAGAGTTGGTAGCCCATGCACTACATAAGCACAGCCCATCTGCGAAGGGACCATTTGTATCTCTGAGTACTTCAGCTGTACCAAAGGACTTATTGGAGTCAGAGTTATTTGGCCATGAGCGTGGCGCATTTCCTGGGGCGCAGACTTTGCGCCGCGGCCGCTTTGAGTTGGCTGATGGTGGAACTTTATTCCTAGGTGAGGTTGGTGACCTACCTTTTGAGCTGCAGACTAGACTCTTGCGTGTACTCTCTGATGGACATTTTTATCGTATTGGTGGTCAAGACCCTATTAAGGTTAATGTTCGTATCATCGCTTCAACCCATCAAAACCTAGATGCCAAAGTAGCCGCTGGATTATTTCGCGAGGATTTGCTCCATCGTTTAAATGTGATTCGCTTGCGGATGCCTTCATTACGTGAACGTAGCGAAGATATACCAATGCTAGCAAGGCATTTCATGCTCAGCTGTGCTAAATCTCTTGGTGTCGAACCGAAGAAGCTTTCAGACGAAGTGCTGAAGGAGATGAGTTCTATGCCGTTCTCCGGCAATGTTCGCCAATTAGAGAACTTATGTCATTGGTTAACTGTCATGACGCCAGCCAATATTATTGGCGTGAGTGATTTACCAGCCGACATCGTTGCTGAGGCTAGTGAGCAACCTGTGATAGTGCATGGCGAATCATCTCCAAGCGTTCCTGGTGGCGTGAAGCCCTCTTCAACTGACTGGGAAAGTGGTCTAGGGCGCTTAGCTGTCAAGATGCTACAAGATGGCGATAAAGAAGTCTACGATGTGCTCTGCTCACGCTTTGAGAAGGCTGTTTTACAAGCTGCTCTGGAAGTGACTCGTGGGCGTCGCGTTGAAGCGGCTCAACGTCTTGGCATTGGGCGCAATACAATCACCCGTAAGTTGCAGGAACTTGGGATAGATGACTGATTCAATACGAATTGCAGCATGGAATGTGAACTCTTTAAAAGTTCGCCTTCCTCATGTTCTTCGTTGGTTGCAAGATCAGGAGCAGGCAAAGATGCCCATTGATGGTCTTTGCTTACAAGAACTCAAGCTGACAGATGATAAATACCCACATCAAGAGTTAGAGGATGCAGGGTATCTGAGCTTAGCGGCTGGGCAAAAGACTTACAACGGTGTGGCCATCATTGTTCGTAAGGCTGCATTGGCTCCCATAGCTTCTGACGCGGCAACTACTTTTTTAAAAGCTACCCGAAATATCCCTGATTTTGTAGATGAGCAACAGCGTATTTTGGCGGCAACCATTCCGTTTGCAGGTATGCAACCCGTGCGCTTAGTTTCTGCATACTTTCCAAACGGCCAATCCCCAGATAGTGATAAATTTGTTTACAAACTCAGTTGGCTCAAGGCTCTGCATACTTGGTTGGAGAAAGAGCTTGAACAGAACTCTCGCCTAGCGTTACTGGGTGACTTCAATATCGCCCCAACCGATGAAGATGTACATGACCCCAAAGCTTGGGAAGGGCAGAACTTGGTATCGCCACTAGAGCGAGATGCATTTCAGGGGCTAATCAAGCTTGGCTTGAGCGACTCATTCAGAATGTTTGAGCAAGCTCCCAAAACCTACAGCTGGTGGGACTACCGTATGATGGGCTTTAGAAGAAATCATGGCATGCGTATTGACCACATCCTCTTAAGTGATGCTCTTAAGGAAAAATGCAGCGCCAGCCTGGTAGATAAGGAGCCTAGGGCCTGGGAGCAGCCATCAGATCATGCCCCGGTGATAGCGCAGATCAAAAAGTCTTAATATAGTGATCAAGAGCCCCTTGATGAATCAGTTGCTAGTGAAATTAGCCCCTTGAATGCCATTCTTTAGAAAATTGATTCCATATTTATTAATAGCTGCCAGCACTGTGATCCTGGCTGGCTGTTTAATGGTGGGGCCAGATTACTCTAGGCCACCAGTTAAGGCGGTTGATCAATATCAATCCACAACCCAAACTGAATTCACGGAATCTTTGGGTGAAAATTCCAATAAGATTTTGGATCCGGTGGAGTGGTGGAAGAGCTTTAATGATCCCACTCTCAATGCTTTGCTAAAACAAGCAACTTTGCAAAACCTAAATTTGCAACAAACTGCTCTGCGTATCTATCAATTACAGGCGCAATTAGGTGTGAGTGAGGGTGCATTTTTACCATCCGCTAACTTAAGCGCTTCATATTCCAATAATAGAAATAGCGCAATCCAAGAAGCGATTAATGATTCCAATAATTTGGTATCTAGAAATGCTTTAATCCAGGTGAGCTGGGAATTAGATTTTTGGGGTAAGAACCGTCGCGGCATTCAGAGTTCATTGACTTCCTATCTATCTGGTGTGGCTGCTTATTACTCGGCTGACGTCTCTTTAACTGCGGATGTTGCTAACACCTATATCAATATACGTAACTATGAAGAGCTAATTACAGTCGCTAAAACTAACCTAGAGTTACAAAAAGAAAGTTTGCGCATTGCTGGCGCTCGTTATAAGTATGGCGCTACATCGATGCTGGATTTAAGTCAAGCACAAGCACAATACGAGCAGACCAAAGCTCAGATTCCTGGCTTGATTGCTAACTTAAGAAAAAATCAACACGCCATGAGCATTCTCTTAGGTGAGCCTCCAGACTATTACGAAAAGACTTATGGAAAGACCAAGGGTACTCTTAAACCTCCGGTCGAGTTGGGCGTTGGCATGCCAAGAGATTTATTGCGTCGTCGCCCTGATGTCCTGCAGGCTGAATTTGATGCGGCCTCTAAATCTGCACTAATTGGCGTCAATAAGGCACAACTCTTCCCAACCTTTACGCTGGGCGGTACTTTTGGTTACTCCAACTCTAATTATGGAAATTTAACTTCAGCCAATTTATTTAGTTGGGGCAATAGCTCTTCTGGCGTAACAGCTGGGTTGTACTTACCACTTTTCTATCGGGGTGCGATTGTGGATCAAGTTCGAGTGCAAGATGCTATTTTCCAGCAAAGCCTCTTGGCTTATCAGAACTTAGTCTTAAATGCCCAGAAAGAAGTTGAAGACTCACTCATCACTATTTCCACTACCAAGAGCTCTAAAGAGGATTTAAGTCGAGGTGTTGTTGCGGCACAAAGTGCTGCAGATTTAGCGCTTGAGCGTTACAAGGCTGGACAGAATGACTACACCACAGTCATCACTGCGCAGCAATCCCTTTTAAATATCCAAAACTCGTTAGTGCAAACTTCATCAAACGAGCTCATCGGCTATGTAGGGGCATTTAAAGCTCTGGGTGGAGGTTGGTCTGCTGATATGAATCCTCCTAAGTTACCGGACGAGATGATTGCAGATATGACTGACCGTACAGATTGGGGTTCTGTTCTTACTAGGGCTGGTGATCCTCTAACAGTGAAGGCCGGCAAGTTTTTGGTAGATGCCCCAGATCCGTCTAAACCTGTACAAACTACCGTTCCAGCTAAATCCAATACCCCTACAACTACTCCGCCGACCCAGGGAAGTGCTGCGCCATGAATGATATTTTAATAAAAGCCAAACTTTTTCTGACTCCCTTATGGAATCGTTGTGCGGCCCTATGGAGTTCCTTATTGGTGAGATGGAATTGCCTGTTAGAAAAGTTAAGCACGGTTGAGATACCTATTCTCAAAAAGAAACTTTCACCTAGAAACATTGGCATATCTTTATTGGTTATATTTGCCTTAATTGTGCTGATTTGTGTGAAGTCTTGCGGTAAAGACGTAAAGCGAGCGCCAACACCAGTTACAACAGCATTGCCACTTTCTCAAGAGATACGAAGTTTTGCAACGTTTGACGGTTTGGTTGATCCATACCTGACTGTCAATCTGGATGCCCGGGTTAAGGGCTATCTCACTAAGATTGGGTTTGCAGATGGCGCCATGGTGAAGAAGGGCGATCTTCTGTTTGTAATTGAACAAGATACCTACATTCAAGAGGTGAAGTTAAAGCAAGCAATTTATAACGAGGCAAAGATTGAGTATGGCCGTCAAAAATCTTTGCTCAAGGAAAATGCAACCTCTCAGGCAGCTGTTGATAAAGCCTTATCTCAATATCAACAAGCAGAAGCTAATCTAACCCTTGCAAAAATTAATTTGGGATATACAGAGATTAGGGCGCCTTTTGATGGATTGATGGGAAGGCATTTATTAGATGTCGGTACCTATTTAGATACCACTTCTAAAGGGGTGCAGCTTTCTACTATCCAACAAATCTCACCAATATACGTTTACTTCTCTATTAATGAGAGAGACTTTTTGAAGTTCACCAAGGGCACCAATCAAAACGAAGACCGTAAGTCTGAGGTCAATAAATTGCCTATATTCGTTGGGCTGCAAAGTGAGCTTGGATATCCGCATGAAGGTATTTTGGATTACGCCGCCAATTTAATTTCGACTAACACAGGATCTTTACAGTTACGGGCAATCTTAAAAAATGAGAATTATGAGTTAATTCCTGGTTTATATGCTCATGTTATGGCTCAGTATGGTGAGCCTAGACAGGCTTTATTGCTCCCAAGAACTGCTGTCATGACTGATCAAGTAGGTGATTACGTCTATGTTTTGGATGATGCAATGCGCGCACAACGTCAGGACATTGCCTTGGGTCAGCGCTTTGAGAAATATGTAGAGATCACAAAAGGTTTGACTGCCGATAGTAAAGTGGTGGTCAATGGATTTATTAATTTAAGTATTAATCAGATAGCAAGCCCTACAGAAGTTAAGCTTGAGCCAATGCTGACGCGATAAACATGCTATCTAAATTTTTTATCGAACGGCCAGTATTGGCCAATGTGATTGCTCTGATCATGCTATTGATCGGAGCGGTATCGATATTTGGCTTGCCGATTGCTCAGTACCCCAATATCGTTCCGCCTACTATTCAAGTAAGCGCTAGATACCCAGGCGCTAGTGCCACCCTGGTGCAGCAATTGGTTGCCAGTAATATTGAAACCCAGGTTAATGGCGTAGATGGCATGCTCTATATGGAGTCTGCATCCACCAATGACGGAAATTACACCCTCACTGTTACCTTTAAGGTTGGCACTGACCCTGATTTGGCTCAGGTCAATGTGCAAAACCGAGTGGCCATTGCCATTCCTTCTTTGCCTCAGGCAGTGCAAAAGCAGGGTGTCACAACAAAAACTCAGTCGACTGCGATTTTGCAGTTCGTTACATTAACTTCATCCAACCCAGAACATGATGGTTTGTTTTTAAGTAACTTGGCAAACTTGAAGTTACAACAGCGCTTAGCGCGATTACCGGGCGTAGCGGCAGCCAATGTGTTTGGTGTAGGAAATTACAGTATGCGAGTTTGGCTTGATCCTGCCCAACTCAAGATGCGAAATCTAGCGCCAAGTGATGTTATTGCAGTTATTAATAAACAAAACGTACTGCTTACAGCCGGTCAGATTGGTGCTCCACCAACCCCGATGGGTCAAGATTTTCAGCTGACGCTAAATGTCACTAGCGCCATGACTACTCCTGAGCAGTTCGGCAAGATTGTGGTGAAGACTGGTAGCAAATCCGATATTACATACTTACGAGATATTGCTCGTATCGAGATGGGAAGTCAGAACTATAGTCAATTCTTCAAGATTGATGAAAGACCTGCAGGCGGTATCGCCATCTATCAAATGCCTGGCGCCAATGCGATTGCAACCGCACAAGCAGTCCAAGATGAGATGAAGAGTATCGCCAAGACACTGCCAAAAGAAGTGTCTTGGGCCATTCCATTTGATACCACGATGTTTGTTCAGGCCTCTATTCATGAGGTTTATAAAACCCTGTATGAGGCCGGTATCTTAGTTTTACTTGTGATTATGATTTTCTTGCAGAACTGGCGTGCCACGCTAGTTCCCGCAACAACAGTACCAGTAACGATTATTGGCGCATTTGCTTGTATGGCTGCTCTAGGCTTCTCGATTAACTTGCTCACCTTGTTTGCCATTGTTTTATGTATTGGTATCGTGGTGGATGATGCGATTGTGGTGGTAGAGGCCGTTTCAAAGAAGGTGGAGGAGGGTGAAGAGCCTAAGCAGGGTGCAATTGATGCTATGACTGCTTTGATGGGTCCGATCATTGGTATTACCTTAGTATTGATGGCAGTGTTTATTCCTGCATCATTTATTGCAGGCATTACTGGGCAGATGTATCGTCAGTTTGCTTTGGTAATTGCGGCAACGGCTTTAATCAGCGGTATTAATGCGATCACTTTAAAGCCAACTCAGTCAGCACAGTATTTGAAGCCGATTGATCGCAATGCAGTAAAAAATAAATTCTATCAAAAATTTGATGTGTATTTCAACCGTTTAGCAACATGGTATGAGCACAAGATAGAAAGTCTGATGAAGAATCGAGCGAAGGCCTCGATGACGGGTATTGCAATTATTATCGCTTCCCTTACTGGATTGATGTTTGTCCCCTCAGGCTTTATCCCAAATGAAGATCAAGGTTATTTAGTAGTTTCAACTACATTGCCCGATGCTGCCTCACTGCAGCGAACAGAAGAGGGAATGAAAAAAGCAGTAGAGGTGATTAAGAAGGTTCCTGGTGTGGAAACAGTTGTGGTGATTGGCGGCATTAACCTATTGAATAACAGCAGCTCACAATCCAATACGGGTGGTTTATATGTGATCATGAAGAAGTGGGAAGATCGTGGCAAAGGTGAGGGCCTTCGAGAGATCTATAACAATATGAATGAAGGGCTCAAGCAAGTTCAAGAGCTCAAGTCATTTGTACTCTTGCCACCAGCAATTCCTGGCTTGGGTCTTTCGGGCGGTTTTGAGATGCGACTTATGCTCACTGATAGTAGCAACAATTTCGCTAAGTTAGATGCTGCTACTCAGGCCTTCATTGCTGAAGCGCAAAAACAGCCTGAGATCATGATGGCCTTCACGCCATTTCAGAATAATGTTCCTCAACTGCAACTTAGCTTCAATGTAGGAAGGGCTGAAACATTTGGTGTCGATATTGGCGATGCCTATGATGTTTTGCAATCCTATCTTGGATCTTCTTATGTCAATCAATTCTTTAAATATGGGCAAACTTACCAAGTCTATGTTCAGGCTGATGGAAAGTATCGTAATGCTATTGAGCAGGTAAACCGCCTGTACGTAAAAAATAAGACTGGCAATATGGTTCCTCTTGGATCTTTTATTGACGTTAAAGAAACTACTGGACCTGCATTTGCCTCACAGTTCCAGCTTTACCCATCTGCTGCCGTCCTTGGCGCAGCTGCTGATGGTTATAGCTCTGGACAGGCCATGAAGGCTCTTGATGCTGTAGCAGCCAAGACTTTGCCAGATGGTGTCACATATCAGTGGGCCGGCATGTCTTACCAAGAGAATTTGGTGGGGAACACTGTCATTTTGATTTTTGCGCTATCAATCCTATTGGTGTATTTAGTGCTTGCAGCGCAGTATGAGACCTGGGTGGCTCCACTTGCTGTTCTCACTGCTGTACCACTCTCCTTATCGGGAACAGTATTGGCTTTATTGTTGACTGGTTTATCAAATAATATTTATGTGCAGATTGGCTTGGTTTTAATGATTGCCTTGTCTTGCAAGAACTCAATTTTGATTGTTGAGGTCGCTATTGAATGTAGACATAAGGGTATGAGTTTTGTTGATGCCGCTCTAGAAGCATCAAGAGAGCGCTTTAGACCAATCGTGATGACATCGATCGCATTTATTTTAGGCGTATCACCATTGTTATTGTCTAGTGGCGCGGGTGCGGCAGCACGTATCTCCTTGGGTATCACGGTATTTAGCGGCATGATTGCCTCTACCTGCCTTGCAGTAGCATTGGTGCCAATCTTTTATGTAGAGATCGAAACCTTCTTTGAGAATCGTAAGAACAAGAAGGCCAATAAGATTGGAAACAAGCCCTAACTAGAGACTCCATTTTCCTAATTTGCACCAGGTGCGTCGGCACCTTGCTATCGTAATTGGATTGAGGATCGCTTAATTGGGCTTTAAGCCATCAATCATTTGTAATGAATGTTGGAGCTTAAGGGGTTCTACTGGATTCCAGCCGCGGTATGGTGATACGGCGATAAATAGAAAAGTGATTGCAGTCACAATACATAATGAGGTGATCAATAAAGATACTTTCATTGCCTTAATGCTGCCTAGATGGACTATGCCGACTGATAGCAGCAGTAAAAATGAAAAAACAGGAATCGACGGCCATTTTTTTAAGCTATCGTTATCGTATGCTAGTGATTGCCTAACTTGCCGGTCATAGCGAATGGTTCCGATGGCGGCCAATAATTCACTTTCAATACTGCTTCGTTGATTGGGTTGATAGGCGATAGTGCTAATAATTTTGTTTAAAGCTTGAAATTCAGGCGTGGAAATTTCACGTTTACTGATATCCCTGTTTTCCATGGCAGGCCATTCTTTTTCAATGACTGCAGTTAGATAATTTTTAATTCCTGAGTGAATTTCTGCTTGATCCTTTTTAGGTAGGACTGCTGCAGTGCTAATCATAGTTTCGATTGCATTTGATTCGATGATTAAGTTTGAGATGGCTGATTGATGATTGTCAAATGAATAGCCAGCTAGGGTGGAGATAGCAAGTCCAAAGATAAAAGAGGTGATGGATAAAAATGACGGGACTACCGCATCCGAATCATGAAGCCATCGTGCTATTGGGGAGTCATTCAGTGCCCAGTAAATAGCATAAGCAACGCCGGCAGTTGCAACTGTTACCGCGACGACTAAAATTAGTAATTCAGTAGTGAAGATGCTCATTGAGTATGTATTAATCAGTAATTTAAAGATTTAGACCAATAGTCTTGTTATCAAGCGAGCCCACCGTGTCTTAGTAGCGCATCAATACTCGGCTCTCTGCCTCTAAAGGCCTTAAACGATTCTGCAGCAGGGCGGCTACCACCGACTTCAAGAATTTCTTGGCGATAGCGAATCCCTGTTTTTTCATCAAGAACGCTACCCGTTAGTTTCGCGGCTTCTTCAAAGGCGGAGTAAACATCGGCTGATAGAACTTCTGCCCACTTATAACTGTAATAACCAGCTGCATAACCACCGGCAAAGATATGACTAAAGGTATTAATCCAGCGGGAGATGCTTGGCTGTGGAATAACGTTAAATTGATCGGCAATCGATCTAGATATATCCAATACAGCATATTCTTTAGCGTTCTGAGTGTTAAAGCTGGAGTGCAGGCGCCAATCAGTAAGAGACATGACAATTTGACGTAATGTCATATAACCATTTTGGAAATTCTTGGCAGCGAGCATTTTTTCAAATAACTCCCGAGGCAAGGGTTTGCCAGACTCTACATGAGCGGTCATCTTTTCCAATACTTCCCATTCCCAGCAGAAGTTTTCCATGAATTGACTAGGCAGTTCAACAGCATCCCATTCAACACCATTGATACCCGAAACGCCCAAGGCACTTACTTGGGTTAATAAGTGATGCAGTCCATGTCCACTCTCATGAAAGAGGGTGATGACATCGTCATGTGTGATCGTAGGTTGTCGCAAAACACCATCTACTTTGACAGGCGGAGCAAAGTTGCACACCAAATAGGCAACCGGTACTTGAATTTCCCTATTGGGGAGTACTCTGCGTCCACGAGCATCATCCATCCAGGCGCCACCACGTTTGCCGGGGCGGGCATAGGGATCAAGGTAGAAATAAGCGGTGATATCGCCTTTGGCATTCTTTACTGAAAAGGACTGAACATCTGCATGCCACGTGGGTAGATTTGCTTTTTCAATTTTCACCCCAAAGAGAGTTTGAATCACTTGGAATAATCCATCGAGTACTTTAGGTAACGGGAAGTATTGTTTGAGCTCATTTTCTGAAAATGAATATCGTTCTTGTTTTAATCTTTCAGAAGCAAAAGCAATATCCCATGGCTCAAGTCCATCAGATAGGCCTAACTCTGTCTTTGCAAACTGGGTAAGCTCTTGCCAGTCTTTGATTGCAAAAGGTTTTGCCTTATGAGCAAAATTCGTGAGGAAGGCATCCACTTCCTCAACGCTCTTTGCCATTTTAGGAGCCAAACTTAGAGCGGCGTAATTTTCAAACCCTAACATCCGCGCTTCCTCATCGCGCAGGCGTAATTGATCTAGCATATTGTTGGTATTGTCCCAATCTAACTTCCCGTCGCCATATTTAGGTGCCAGCTCTGAAGAGCGCGTTACGTAGGCCTCATACATTAATTGGCGTAGCGCCCGGTTTTCTGAATACTGCATGACTGGGTAATAGGAGGGGAAATGCAGGGTGAAAGCCCAGCCTTGAAGGCTCTTTTGTTGCGCAGTATCAGCTGCTGCAGCTTTTGCATCTTCGGGTAATCCAATAAGTTTTGACTCATCTGTAATGAGATGCACAAAGTTATCTGTTGCATCGAGGACATGATCTGAAAATGCTTTACCTAGCTCTGCTTGCTCATCTTGTATTTGAGCAAAGCGAGGTTTTTGGGTATCGCTTAATTCTGCGCCACCCAAACGAAAATCTCGTAATGAGTTTTCAATGACCTTTTTCTGCGCAGCACTCAGTTTTTTAAAGTCGGGGGAGTTGCTTAATTCTTTGAACTTTTTATAGAGATCTAAATTCTGACCTAGACTCGAAAAGAAGGCGGTAACTTTAGGAAGCATTTCACCGTAAGCTGCGCGCAACTCAGGTGTATCAGCAACGCTATTCAGATGAGAAATGACACCCCAAGATCTTCCAAAAAATTCAGTAGCATCTTCCAATGGCTCAGCTAAATCATCCCAAGTGGATGGTGTACTTGGATCAACAGCTACATCCACAGCATCTTGTGCGCGCTTGAGTAAATACTCAATCGCTGGAGCAATGTGATCTGGCTTCACTTCTGAGTAGGCGGCAATGCCGCGCCCAAAAGTCGTCAGAGGATTATTTTGTAGTTCTGCGGGAAGAATGTTGGAGAGGGATTTAGTCATCCCTCTAGCTTAATGGACTGGGAGCAGTTTTACCAAAAGTCCCAGTAAATTCCTTAAAGTTTGGCTGCTTTTTCAGCTGCCTCTAATGTATTCATGAGAAGCATTGTGATGGTCATAGGGCCAACACCACCGGGAACAGGGGTAATCCAGCCAGCTATATATTTGGCCGCATCAAAATCTACGTCACCGCACAACTTGCCATCAGGTAGACGATTAATGCCAACGTCAATGACAACTGCTCCATTTTTAACCATATCGCCAGAGATCATTTTGGGTTTACCAGTGGCAACTACCAAAATATCGGCATCCTTTGTGTGATGAGCTAAGTCACGCGTTTTGCTATTGCAAATAGTAACGGTTGCGCCTGCTTGCAATAAGAGCATGGCCATTGGTTTGCCGACAATATTAGAGGCGCCCACAATGACTGCGCGAGCACCACGAATGGGATATTCAATACTTTCTAGAATCTTCATGCAGCCATATGGAGTGCATGGCTTAAATTCTGGTTGCCCAACCATCAGAGCGCCGGCATTAGCAACATGGAAGCCATCCACATCCTTTTCTGGCGCGATAGCCTCAAGGACTCGCTCAGAGGCGATGTGTTCTGGCAATGGAAGTTGAACCAAGATGCCATGAATCGCAGGATCAGCATTTAAGGTCGCAATACGTGCCAGTAATTCTTCTTCGCCCAGTTCGACAGAGTAGCGTTCCAATACAGAATGAAAGCCTACATCTTCACAAGCTTTTACTTTATTGCGAACATATACAGCGCTGGCAGGATTATCGCCAACTACGATGACTGCTAAACCAGGCCTAGTACCTTTGGCGGTAACGATTGCTCCGCGAGCGGCAATCTCTGTGCGTAGTTTCTTTGAAAGGGCGTTTCCGTCGAGTAACTGGGCTGGCATTTAAGGGGCCTTACAGATTAATTAGGTTGCGGATCAGATAAAGCCAAGCGGAGTAGGTCAGCCACAGTATTGACGTTTAGCTTTTCCATAATATTGGCGCGATGTGCTTCAACAGTTTTTATGGAGATACCTAGATCATCTGCAATTTGCTTATTTAAGCGGCCGGCCACAATGCGCTCAAGCACTTGGCGTTCTCGACCTGTAAGTTTGCTTAACAAGCTTTGGGTAATTTTGCGTTGACTAGCTTGAGAGTAATCGATGCGCGCTTTAGCAAGCATGCGATCAACTAAGCCGCATAGATCATTTTCTTTGAATGGCTTTTCAATGAAATCTACTGCACCACGCTTCATTGTAGATACCGCCATAGAAACATCGCCATGGCCAGTGATAAACGCAACGGGCATTGGCAGATTTTCGCTAGCAAGACGCTCTTGTAGTTCAAGACCAGACATGCCAGGCATGCGGACATCTAAAATGGCGCAAGAGATAGTAGATTTATCGGTACTTTGCAAAGACTGCAAGAAGCGTTCTGCACTCGCGTGGCAACGGACAACATAACCATTGCTCTCTAATAGCCAAGTGAGTGAATCGCGAACTGCTTCGTCGTCATCAACGACGTAAACAACTTCAGCTTGGTTTGGTTTGGCGGCTGCGCTTAAGTTCATATCGGTTCTCGCGTGATAAATCTAAAATTCGATGGCTAAATATTAGGTGCTGAATCCGGAGATTCCAGCGGTAGAAGTATTGTAAAGGTGCAGCCAGCTAGCTTGGTCTGTTCTGAGTCTTTGACGTTCGTAGCCCAAAGCCGGCCATGGTGGGATTCAATAATAGAGCGACAAATATTGAGGCCCATCCCCATTCCATCAGATTTGGTGCTAAAAAAGGGTTCAAACATGCGTTCTATGACGTTTTCGGGGATTCCACCCCCGGAATCTGTCACCTGAATCCTGAGCATGGCTGGGAATATGTTCGTGTCCAAATCCACCTTGATTTTCACGGGTAGGGCAGACCAACGTGAAGACAGGGGGTATGCCTCTCGCATACTGTCCAGGGCATTTTTGAGTAGATTGACTACCACCTGCAAAATTAAGACTGGATCAAGGCTAATTGCAGGAAGATTGTCCGCTACCTCTGATTGAATACTTAGGCGGTGGCGGTGCGCCTCAATCTCTACTAGGCCAACAGCATCGTTAACAATATCGGTGATGCACGCCTCTTTGCGTTGAGGTTCGCTGCGCTTTACAAAGCCGCGAATACGTTGAATGATCGTGCCGGCACGATGAGCCTGATCAGATGCTTTTTCTAGTGCCGGCAAAATTTCTTTGCTGATCGCAGGATCAATGTTTCCGTCTAGGCGTTTAGCTACACCCATGCAGTAATTAGAGATTGCTGCAAGAGGTTGGTTTAATTCATGCGCAAGCGAGGATGCCATCTCGCCCATCGTGGTAAGTCGACTAGTAAATTGCATGCGTTCTTGCTGCTGAAGCGCTAGATCATCCGATTCTTTTCGGGCCGTGATATCTGTGGCAATTAAAAGTTGTGCGATGTGACCGTCTACCCATGGAATAAAACGATAGCGAATCTCAAACCATCTATTGCTGCCATCGCTTAACTGAATTTCCTCTGATTCCGATTCTTGATATAAGAAAGAAGTAGGTATGCTGGGCGGAGAATCCTCTAGCTCTTCGGCAATATCTCGCATCATTGTGGGGTTACCTTCGTTACCAGCGAGCTGAAAATGCCCCTTTGAATCATCGCCAAAATTCTCGCGATAGAAGCGGTTAGCAAACAATAGCTCATTGGTTTCTAGAGAGACAACAGATACCGCAGCATCTAGACTTTCCAAAACGGTTGTAAAACGCTCTTGAGAAGCTGCTAATTCTTCTCGAATTTTTTTCGGCTCAGAAATATCAATTAAGGATGTCACCCAACCCGTCTGCTTGCCTTTTTCATTGATGAGTGGAGCGATAAACGTACGAGTTTGAATCTGCGAACCATCGCGACGCAAGATAGCGCCTTCAATTCCGATTTTGGCAGCCCCAATATCCGCCTTTAAAGCGCGATTCATCTTTTCTACAAGTTCATCTCTTCTGCTGTCTGGCCAAAAAGGAAACGGTGGCATTAAGCCTATGAGTTCTTTTTGCGTCCACCCAGTCATTTCGCAAAAGGCTCTATTGACATAAGTAATACTTTTTTGCATATCGTGCGCACGAATTCCAACGGGAGTCGAGTTTTCCATGGCATTTCGAAAACTTGTTTCGGTTCGTAGGCTAGCCTCTGCCTCTTGTCGAACTTGCATTTGCTTTAATACTGACCACAGACTCCAGATCACGAATGCAGATAGGCCGATCACCACGCCGATCAACATTCTGAAGGTGAGGTTGGTGGGTGGCGGATAGGTGTCAATCCGAAGTGTTAGGTTGGGGCTAAGTACGCCAATATCCAAGGAAGTTTGATTACTAAATGCTCTCTTGGGTGTATCGCGATCGGAAGATATGGCTAAAACCTGCTCATTATCTGTGAGCAGGGTAAAGCGGTAGTTAGCTTTGAGTTCATTTGGCACAACGTCCAAAATGCCTTGGGTTGTGTATAAGGCAGCTAGAAAACCTACCACTTCACCACCCACAATATTTGGGACTACTTGCCAGATAACATTTTTTCTTTCACGAGCAAGTGCACCTTCACTATAGATGTCTGGTGAAAAGAACTGACTAAATGCAGCTCTGCTGGTGACCTTGCTTAACTCAAGAGTCGATTTAAGAGCGTCAGTGGTTGCTTTATCGGATTGACTTTTAGTAAGCCACTCAGATTTACTTGCGCTTGGCGGAACAATCCATTCACGCTGATTATTCTGACTAAGAGAGATGATTTCAATAATTTCGTGATTATTTAGTACGAGTTCATCTGCTTGCTGATATGCGATCTTCTTGAGCTTTTCATCACTTGCGCTGGCGGCAATTTCGCGATTAATTGCAGACAATAAATCCACATTGTTTGCAAAACGCAATTGAATACGCTGTTTTGCAAAAGAGAGCTCTCTAAATAGTGCTGATTCTTGTTGGGTCTTTTCTTGTAAATGCAGGGTACCCAAAATAATGGCCATTACTGCTGCAAAGAGCACGATCGCCAAAAGGGGGGTGTAAACCAGTCTGAATCCCCGAATTCTTCTTAACCATTTAAATGGCTGCAGGAGGAGGTTGGAAAAGGCTGAAACTTTCATGGATTTGTCCATTTTGCCTCATTGCTGCTTGCCAAGAGGGTTTTCCTGGCCCTATGAGCTTTCTTGTTTGCATCGCAATAAAATCCCACATTATGAGAAATATTATCATTATGTGGAAAATTGCTTGTTTACACCCATATACCTTCCTAGAATATTGCCTATAGAGTTAATGACTAATAAAGAAGTAATTCATGGAGACAAATATGGCGGCAGTTCCAGAGCAAATTTTAGGCAATCAAAGTGCCCAAGACGCTGATCCGGGTGAGACTCAAGAGTGGTTGCAGGCACTTGATGGCGTTATTCGCAACGAAGGTCCAGAGCGAGCCGCGTATTTAATCGATCAACAAATTTCTCATGCGCGCGTCAACGGCGTTGTGCAGCCATTTCATGCTGAGACTCCATACATCAATACCATTCCCGTAGAAAACCAGGCTCGCTTGCCTGGCGATCAGAACGTTGAGCATCGTATTCGTTCATACACTCGTTGGAATGCCATGGCAATGGTATTGCGCGCCAACAAAGACACCAATGTTGGTGGTCATATTTCATCTTTTCAATCTGCAGCAACTTTGTATGACGTTGGCTTCAATCACTTTTGGCATGCACCATCGCCAGAGCATGGTGGTGATCTAATTTTTGTTCAGGGTCACTCTGCACCAGGTGTGTATGCGCGTGCTTATATGTTGGGACGCCTTGCTGAAGAGCAAGTAAATAACTTCCGCCAAGAGGTTGGTGGCAAAGGTATTTCTAGCTATCCGCATCCATGGTTGATGCCTGACTTCTGGCAGTTCCCAACTGTATCTATGGGCCTAGGCCCCATCATGGCAATCTATCAGGCCCGCTTTATGCGGTATTTGCAAGATCGCGATTTTATTAAGCGTGAGGGTCGTAAGGTTTGGGCATTCTTGGGTGATGGAGAAACCGATGAGCCAGAATCTTTGGGTGCGATTGGTATGGCTGGCCGCGAGAAGTTGGACAACCTGATTTTTGTTATTAACTGTAACTTGCAGCGATTAGATGGACCAGTGCGCGGTAACGGAAAAATTATTCAAGAGCTTGAGAGCGAGTTCCGTGGTGCCGGTTGGAACGTCATCAAAGTAGTTTGGGGCGGTCAGTGGGACGCTTTATTTGCTCGCGATAAAAAAGGCATCTTGATGCAGCGTTTGGGCGAAATTGTTGATGGTCAATATCAGACGATGAAAGCAAAGAACGGTGCCTATGTACGTGAAACTGTTTTCAATACACCAGAGCTCAAAGCATTAGTAAGCGACTGGAGTGATGATGAGATTTGGCAACTCAATCGCGGTGGTCATGATCCTCATAAGGTTTACGCAGCGTTCCATTCAGCAGTAAATCACAAAGATCAACCAACCGTTATCTTGGCTCACACAATCAAGGGCTATGGCATGGGTGGATCAGGCGAGGCAATGAATATCGCTCACCAGGCCAAGAAGATGAACGCAGATGACGTACGTCGTTTCCGTGATCGCTTTGAGATCCCTGTTAAAGATGAGCAGTTAGATGAAATGCCTTTAGTGAAATTTGCTGATGGCAGCCCAGAATTGGAATATATGAAGGCACGCCGCCAAGAATTAGGTGGCTATTTACCGCAGCGTCGCACTAAAGCCGAGAGCTTGCCTGTTCCTGCCTTGGATGTTTTCGCTCCACTGCTAGAAGCAACCTCAGAGGGTCGTGAAATCTCCACAACGATGGCATTTGTACGAATGCTCAATACAGTGGTGCGCGACAAGGTTTTAGGTAAGCGCGTAGTGCCAATTGTTCCTGATGAGTCTCGTACCTTTGGTATGGAAGGTATGTTCCGTCAGCTCGGTATTTGGAATCAATTGGGGCAACTCTACACGCCAGAAGACCATGATCAGTTGATGTTCTATAAAGAGGATAAGACTGGCCAGATCTTGCAAGAGGGTATTAATGAAGCCGGCGGTATGTGTGATTGGATTGCAGCGGCAACCGCTTACTCCACCCATGGCGTTCCTATGTTGCCTTTCTACATCTTTTATTCCATGTTTGGTTTCCAGCGGATTGGCGACTTGGCTTGGGCAGCAGGTGATATGCGTAGCCGAGGTTTCTTGCTCGGTGGTACAGCTGGTAGAACTACCTTGAATGGTGAGGGCTTGCAACACGAAGATGGCCATAGCCACCTTTGGAGCGGTGCAGTGCCAAACTGTATTAGTTATGACCCTACATTCTCTTTTGAATTGGCTGTAGTCATTCAAGATGGTATGCGTCGTATGTTGGAAGTTCAAGAAGACGTTTATTACTACGTGACTTTGATGAACGAGAACTATGCTCACCCAGCAATGCCTAAAGGTGCTGAAAAAGACATCATTAAAGGTATGTATAAGTTGAAGTCGATTGGTGATGCCAATGCAAAATTGCGTGTACAGCTCTTGGGCTCTGGCACCATCTTCCGTGAAGTGATTGAGGCAGCTGAAATTCTTCATAAAGACTGGGGCATTGCTTCTGACTTATGGGGTTGCCCAAGCTTTACCGAGCTTGGCCGTGATTGGAATGCAGTTCACCGCAATAACCTTTTAAACCCAGCAGAAACACCAGCCTTATCTCATGTCGAGAAGTGCCTGAAAGACACTTCTGGTCCTGTGATTGCCGCTACTGACTATGTACGTTTATTTGCCGAGCAAATTCGTCCGGCCATTCAGCACATGGGTCGTCGCTATGAGGTATTGGGTACCGATGGTTTTGGTCGCTCCGATACACGCGAAAAACTCCGTGACTTCTTTGAGGTGGATCGTCGTTGGGTTGTATTGACTGCTTTGAGATCTTTGGTTGATTCAGGCCAGCTTGATCGTCAGAAATTGGCTGAAGCAATTAAGAAGTACGACATTGACGCTACTAAACCAAACCCTATGACGGTTTGATAAGAGATAAATACTATGAGTCAAATAATTGAAATCAAAGTCCCGGATATCGGTGATTACAAGGATGTACCTGTCATTGAAGTCTTGGTAAAGGCCGGTGACAAGGTTGAGAAAGAGCAGTCAATCGTAGTGCTGGAGTCTGATAAAGCAACAATGGATGTTCCTTCATCACATTCTGGTGTTGTGAAAGAAGTCAAAGTTAAGGTGGGTGATAGCCTTTCAGAGGGCTCTATTGTCATTACCTTGGAAGAGGGCGCTGGAGTAATGGCGGCGCCTGCTCAAGTAGCACCTGCATCAGCCCCTGCATCAACTCCAGTAGCCTCTCCTGCAAGTACTGGTGGAGCACCTATCGAAATCAAAGTCCCAGATATCGGTGATTACAAGGATGTACCTGTCATTGAAGTCTTGGTAAAGGCCGGTGATAAGGTTGAGAAAGAGCAATCGATTGTCGTTCTCGAATCTGACAAAGCTACGATGGACGTGCCTTCATCACATTCTGGTGTTGTGAGAGAAGTCAAAGTGAAGGTTGGCGATAATCTTTCCGAAGGATCAGTCGTAGTGATCTTAGAAGGCGGGTCTTCTGCTGCAGCTTCGCCTGCACCAGCTGCCACTCCAACAACAGCTCCAGCAACAAAGCTTGCTGCTGTAGAACCTCCGATTGCTCGGGCACCAGCGCCGCCACCAGTTGTTAATGCACCGGCACCCGTTGATACTGGGGTAAGCCATGCAAGTCCATCCGTTCGCAAATTTGCACGCGAACTCGGTGTAACAATTAATCAGGTAAAAGGTTCTGGTCCTAAGGGGCGCATTACACAAGAAGATGTGCAGGCATTCGTGAAGGCCGCTATGAGTGGTGGTGCAGGTAGCCCTGCGGCTGCATCGACTGGTGGTAGCTTAGGTGGTCTGAATCTGATTCCTTGGCCGAAGATTGATTTCACAAAGTTTGGTGAAATCGAGCGTCAGCCATTAAATCGCATTAAGAAACTCACTGCGGCTAATTTGGGCCGTAACTGGGTCATGATCCCTGCGGTGACCTATCACGAAGATGCAGATATTACTGATTTAGAGGCTTTCCGCGTTCTCACAAATAAAGAGAACGAGAAAAAAGGCGTCAAGATCACCATGCTCGCTTTCTTAATGAAGGCTGCAGTTGCAGCACTGAAAAAATATCCTGAGTTCAATAGCTCCTTGGATGGCGACGATCTGATTCTGAAGAAATACTTCAATATTGGTTTTGCAGCCGACACTCCAACTGGATTGGTAGTGCCGGTGATTAAAGATGTTGATAAGAAAGGCATCTTTGAGTTAGCAAAAGAAACTTCCGAGTTGGCTGCACTTGCTCGTGATGGCAAATTAAAGCCAGATCAAATGCAAGGCGCTAGCTTTACGATCTCATCTTTGGGTGGCATTGGCGGAACCTATTTCTCACCAATTGTGAATGCTCCTGAGGTTGCCATCTTGGGTGTCAGTAAAGCTGCGATGAAGCCAGTATGGGATGGTAAGCAATTCGTGCCACGTCTCATCTGCCCATTGTCTATGTCTGCAGATCATCGCGTAATCGATGGTGCTTTGGCTACTCGCTTTAATGTGTATATTGCTCAACTCTTAGCCGACTTCCGTCGCGCTAGTCTGTAAGGGGGGTTTATGGCTAAGCAAACGATCCTCGTTCCGGATATTGGCGACTACTCTGATGTGCCAGTTATTGAAGTGTTGGTAAAGGTTGGCGATGTGATTGAAAAAGAGCAGCCTTTGTTGGTGCTCGAGTCCGATAAAGCGACCATGGAAGTGCCTGCTGATGCTTCAGGTACCGTTACTAGTATTGCTGTCAAGTTGGGCGATAAAGTAAGCAAGGGTTCTGTTATTGCAGAGATTGAAGCAAGTAGCGATGCTCCTGCGCCAAAGCCTGCCCCTGCAGCTGCACTAACTGCAGCACCCTCTTCTCCAGCAGCAATTGCTCCTACACCTGTGGCAGGGCAGTACAGCGGTAAGGTAGATCATGAATGCGAACTATTAGTACTTGGTGCTGGCCCTGGTGGTTACAGCGCCGCATTCAGAAGTGCTGACTTGGGTATGAATACCGTTTTAGTAGAGCGCTATTCAACTTTAGGTGGTGTTTGCTTAAACGTGGGTTGTATTCCATCAAAAGCACTGCTGCACACTACCTCAGTCATGGATGAAGTCAAAACAATGGCTAAGCATGGCATTACTTTTGGCGCGCCAAAGATCGAGATCGATCAGTTGCGTGGCTATAAAGAATCCGTGATTGCAAAGTTAACTGGTGGCCTTGCTGGTATGGCTAAGGCTCGCAAGGTAAAGACCGTGCGCGGTCTCGGACGTTTCTTGGATGCAAACCATGTTGAGGTTGAGTTAACTAGTGGTGCTGGTCAAGAGCTCACTGGTCAAAAAGAAGTGGTTCGATTCCAGAAGGCAATTATTGCTGCTGGTAGTCAGCCAGTGAAGCTGCCTTTCTTGCCTGAGGATCCCCGTATTGTGGATAGTACTGGCGCCTTATTGCTGAAGAGTATTCCAAAGCGCATGCTAGTGATTGGTGGCGGCATTATTGGTTTGGAGATGGCCACTGTTTACAGCACCCTTGGATCACGTATTGATATTGCCGAGATGATGGATGGCCTCATGGCTGGCGCTGATCGTGACTTGGAAAAAGTCTGGGAGAAGTTTAATGCCGGACGTTTTGAGAAGGTCATGCTTAAAACCCGCGCTGCCAAAGCAGAGGTTAAGCCAGACGGCATTCAGGTTACTTTCGAGGGTGAAAATGCTCCGGCTGAACCGCAGACCTATGACCTGGTATTGGTTGCGGTAGGGCGTACTCCAAATGGTAAAAAGATTGATGCAGGCAATGCAGGCGTTCAGGTCGATGAGCGCGGTTTTATTCCTGTTGATAAACAAATGCGCACCAATGTTTCCAATATTTTTGCCATTGGAGATCTAGTAGGTCAGCCGATGTTGGCTCACAAAGCCGTTCATGAAGGGCACGTTGCTGCAGAAGCAGCCGCAGGACAAAAGTCTTACTTTGATGCGAAACAAATTCCATCGGTTGCTTACACCGACCCTGAAGTAGCTTGGGCTGGTTTAACTGAGGAGCAATGCAAAGCACAAGGTATTGCCTATGAAAAAGGATTATTCCCTTGGGCTGCTAGTGGACGTGCTATTGCTAATGGTCGTGACGAAGGTTTCATCAAGTTAATTTTTGATGCGACTACTCATCGCATCATTGGCGGCGGTATTGTTGGTACTCATGCCGGAGATCTGATTGGTGAAGTATGTCTCGCTATTGAGATGGGTGCTGATGCTGTAGATATTGGCAAGACTATTCACCCGCATCCAACGCTGGGTGAGTCTGTTGGTTTGGCTGCTGAAGCTGCCCACGGACACTGCACTGACTTGCCACCAGTCAAGAAAAAGTCTTAATCTATAGAAACGCAAAACAGGCAGAACAGAAGCACAATAAAAGCACAAAAGAAAAAGCCCCGAGAGATCGGGGCTTTTGTATTACAGGCCTAAGCTTGCAATTCTTTTAACGCAGCGTTATTTCTTTTTACTTGCTTTAGTTGCTGTGTCTGCTGCTTTTATGACTGTATCAGTTGCACTGTGAAGATTGGTTTGGGCAACCTCAACAGCATGCTTCACAGCCTTTTGACTAGTTTCGAAAACATTATTTGCTGAGGCAATCGCCTGTTTAATGGCTTGCACCGCCGCATCAGAGCCAGCAGGCGCATTCTTGGTCCACTCTTCAACCAAAGAATTAATTTTCAGTTGCCCAGCTTGAAACTCTTTCTCGGCTGACTTGGTAAAGCTATTCTGGGTTTCGTGAGCCAAATCATATAAGTGACGGCTATAGGCCATAATTTTTTCAGCCATTGGCTGAACTGCTTCCGCTTGATGGGCGAGAAGTTGTTGAATATCTTTTACTTCCAAAGCTTTCTTGGCGCTATTCATACTATCGCCCAAAGTTTGCTTGGCAATATGCATATTGAGCTCGACTAATTTTTCGATACTTTGAAGCGCTTGATTGGTTAAGCCACTAAGAGTTTCTAAATTGGCCTTTTGTGCCGCTGCGATTTGTTCTGGTGTTAAGTTCATTTCAATTCCTTTCGAACGGATCTCAATATTCTTTTTTGTATATCCGCTTAGTGTAGTTTCTTCTCTCGCATTATAAGCAACTAATGGTGCGATGCAGCATAGAAAGAGCTATACAAGCGATTCAGGTAAGGGCTATTTAAAAGAGCCTAAAATCAGTGCCTACATAAAAATCTTAATATTTTCAGCAAGTTATCTATGAAGCTTAGTCTTGACAACGCAATTGCCCCAATTTTTGTTTTGATTTGGAGTACGGGCTTTGTCATTGCGCGTTTGGCAATGCCGTATGTGGAACCAGCCACCTTCTTATTTTGGAGATTTGCGGGCGTATTAGCAGCCATGGCTGCCCTGAGTCTAGTTTGGCGTATTACCTGGCCTAGCTTGTCGCAGATCAAGCATATTGCCGTTGCGGGCATGTTGTTGCAGTTTGGCTATCTCCTGGGTGTTTGGTTTGCTGTGCGCTTAGGGATGACTGCTGGCTTGGTTGCCATCATTGTTGGTCTTCAGCCGATTTTGACAGCTTGGTTTGCCGCGTGGGTCTCAGAGAGAGTTTCCCCAAGGCAGTGGATAGGTTTGGCATTTGGTTTTGCCGGCGTTGCTTTGGTGGTAGCAGAAAAGATCGGCTTTGCGCATATACCTGTTGTTAGCTATGTGCTGGCATTCATCGCGCTTCTTTCTATTACCTTTGGAACTTTGTATCAGAAAAAGTTTTGCCCAGTATTTGATTTACGCGCGGGATCATCTATACAGTTTGGCATTTCAGCTGTTCTCTGTTTCATCTGTATGTATTTCTTTGAAACCGGTGTCATGGTTTGGAATGCCTCGGTCATTGGCGCTTTATTGTGGGCCATCTTTCCCTTATCCATAGGATCGATCAGCCTGTTGTTTATGATGATTCGTAAAGGGGCTGCAACTAAGGTAACCAGTCTTTTATATCTTACGCCACCAACTACGGCTGTGATGGCATGGCTATTGTTTGATGAGCCATTTACCCTAATGATGGCCGCAGGACTATGTTTAACAATGACAGGGGTGGTTTTAGTCAATGCCCGTCAAACCAATACCGTAGCAACGATTGCGGAGTAGTGTGGCAAAAATTGCTTAATTTAGCGGAATAGATTAACCAAGATGGGGCGAATAAATCACTTTCTTCCCAAGAAATTAATTATCATTCCGTATGTTGAAAGTTTTGGAAGGTATTTTGGGATGCATTTGAATCGATTTTGGCTGTTAGTCTGCACATTGCTATTGGCTGTTAACACTACTGTTAACCCAGTGGCCGCCGCAAGCAAAGACAAGGAAAAGCAGGCCAAGACTTCTAAAGTAGTTGTCAAGACCGCTACAAAGACTCCCAAAAAACCAAAAACTGTACGGGTCACAGTAACCCGATCTGCTGAATCAGTAGTTCCTGCTCGCCCATCTCTTGCTACCGCACTTGGGTTGCGTGGGCAGCACGATGAACTGAGTCTTAAATCTAGCGTAGCAATGGTAGTCAATCAAGATACTAAGGAAGTGTATTTTGAAAAGAATCCATCCGTCAGTTTGCCAATCGCATCCATTACGAAGTTGATGACGGCAATGGTAGTCTTGGACTCCAAATTACCTTTAGATGAAACTCTTGAGATCAATGCAGATGATGTGCATATTTATCGCACTTCACGTTTAGCAGGTGGCACAGTGCTTACTCGTGAAGAGGCGCTCCTATTAGCGCTCATGTCCTCTGAGAACCGTGCTGCCTATACTCTTGGCAGAAATTATCCAGGAGGTGTCCCAGCATTTGTAGGGGCAATGAATCGTAAGGCCAAAGAGTTGGGTATGGATCATTCTCATTTCGCAGACCCAACAGGGCTCTTGAGTGAGAATGTTGCCTCTGCTGAAGATTTAACGCGCATGTTAAATGCGGCCTATCAGTACAAAATGATTCGAGAGTTCTCTACTTGGCCAGACCTCACTATGGTGATTGCTAAGCGTCCTCAAAAGTTCTTAAACACTAATCGCCTCGTTCGCTCTGGTGATATGAATATCGGCCTGCAGAAAACAGGCTTTATTAATGCCGCTGGCAAATGCTTGGTTATGCAAGCTAGAGTAAACAACACTCCTTTGTTATTGGTTTTCTTAGACTCTGTTGGGACGCAGTCTCGGTTTGCTGATGCAGTACGCGTGCGTGATTGGTATGAGCGCATGCCTTCTGGCGCACAACCTATTCGTCGTCTAATGTAATGAGCTGGAGTTTATGCTGCTGAGCCAGGCTCAGCAGACTTGGGCTTAAAGCCCATGCCTTTGGAGATTTGTAGGGCGGTATCTTGCAGTGCTCTGAGCCAATCCGCCTGAATTCTGTCGGTTGGAGCACTTAGCGATAAACCGGCGACTAACTTGCCCGTGTCATCTAAGATTGCGGCAGCAAGACAGCTTACGCCAAGCTCTAGTTCTTCGTCATCACGCGCGCTACCAACTTTTCTTACTTGATTTAATTCAGATTCTAGTTTGGTTAGGTCGGTGATGCTGTTTCTGGTGTGGCCAGAAAGCCCGGTGCGAGTGACATAAGCGCGAACTTGATTGGAATCATCGCTAGCCAAGAAAAGCTTGCCAACTGATGTGAGATGCAATGGAGCGCGGCCACCAATTGCGCGGACAACCTGCATTCCGGAGCGCTCACTATAGGCGCGATCTATGTAGACGATCTCATCGCCTTGGCGTACCGAAAGATTAACTGTTTCACCAGTAAGTTTGTGCAAGGTTCGCATTGGTACTTGAGCGGCATCGCGTACAGAGAGTCGTCCTTTAACGAGGTTGCCTAACTCTAGTAGTTTTAGACCTAAACGATAGGTTCCGCCATCGCCACGCTCAACTAAACGACAGGCAACCATGTCATTCAGAATGCGGTGGGCGGTAGAGGGATGTAAGCCAGTCTGTTCAGCAAGACTCTTAAGACTACAAGATTCTTCTTGTTCTGCTAAGGCATCAAGCAAATTCATCATGCGCTCCACCACCTGGATAGCTGTTTTACCAACTTCACCAGTATTTTTGGAGGTTTTGACGGCCTTACTTGGGTTCATGGGTTCAATTGTAGCGATTTTTAGGCTGCAATTGCATATTATGAAATGGGATTTTATAAATCCGACCCCAAAAACTCTAGTTTTAGTGCAATTGGAGGCTGGTACTAGGGGTGTCTGATCGCCGCTGCGCACTCATTAACAAGATCAGGGCCCCTATAAATGAGACCACTATAAATCTGTACAAGACTTGCTCCAGCCAAGATCTTTTCTCGGGCATCTGCGCCGTTCATGATTCCGCCAACGCCAATGATGGGTAATTCATTCCCAAGTCGTGCTTTGAGTGTTTTGATAACTAGATTAGAGGCTGCCCGAACTGGAGCTCCAGACAGACCGCCAGCCTCTTGACCGTGCTCCATGCCCTGTACCGCATCCCGCGAGACCGTGGTGTTTGTAGCAATGATGGCATCAATACCAAACTCCATTAATAAATCCGCAATGAGATTGATATCTGCGTGATCTAAGTCTGGAGCAATCTTCAAGAAGAGCGGTTTGCGAACGCCAAAGCGATCGCTCAAGCGTTTTCTGGCTTGATCTAGTTCGCCTAGCAATCCACGCAGCATTTCTTCGCCTTGAAGGGCGCGCAAGTTCTGTGTATTCGGTGAGGAGATATTCACGGTAATGTATGTGGCGATTTCATACACCTTTTCCATTGCCAGAACATAATCGAGCGCAGCATCATCAATGGAAGTGCTGGCATTCTTACCGATATTCATTCCCAATACACCACCGTTTTGCCAAAATTTAGAGCGGCGCACTCTTTCTACACAGGCATCAACACCATCATTATTAAAGCCCATACGATTGATGATTGCCTGTGCTTGCGGAAGACGAAACATACGGGGCTTAGGATTGCCAGGCTGTGGACGAGGCGTCACGGTACCGATTTCCAGAAAGCCAAATCCCAACGCGGCAAGCGCATCAATATGCTTGCCATCTTTATCCAATCCCGCTGCAAGACCAACAGGATTCGGAAATTCGATGCCACATAATATTTGTGGGTCGGATATTGGTTTAGTAATAAAGCGCTTTAATAGACCCCAGTGTTGGGCGCGATCTAAATTGCGCAGGGTGATGTTGTGGGCTTGCTCAGGGTCTAAGCAAAAGAGCCATGGGCGTATAAGAGAATAGCGATCAATCATGGGTAGATATTATGACCCAGACAGCGGTTGCCACCGATCATCAATCAGACCTTCCATGGGCTGGTACTTGATCTTATAAGACATCTTTTCACTTTCTTGAATGAAATAGCCCAAGTAAAGATAGGGGAGCCCTAGTTCACGGGCTTGTTCAATTTGCCAGAGAATGCTGAAGCTGCCGTAGCTTGCAGTGGGGTTGCTAGTGTCGTAGAAGGTGTAGACCGACGAGATTCCCTGTTCTAGGATATCAATCATGCTCACCATGCGTAAGCGACCCGGATGAGGATCCTGTGGCCCATCCCTAAACTCAACGATGCGAGAGTTCACACGACTTTGTAATAAAAATTGCATGTACTGATCTTGATCATCACTATCCATGTCGCCACCCGCATGGCGTTGGTTTTGATAGCGTTGATAAAGTTGATAGTGCTCTTCCTGATACCCCAGATTAAGTACAACAGCTTTTAGACCTAGATGTTTTTTCCAAGCACGTCGTTGGCTTCTAGTAGGAGTAAATTGATTTATTAAGATCCGAGTTGCGATGCAGGCCCTGCATTCATCACAATAGGGGCGGTAGGTATAAAGACCGCTGCGACGAAAGCCAGCATTTAAAAGTTCGTTATAGACATCGGCATGAATCAGGTGTGAGGGGGTGGCAACTTGTGAGCGAGCGGTCTTGTTGGGAAGATAGCTGCAGGCATAGGGCGCGGTTGCATAAAACTGCAGCGTAGTGAGTGGTAGTTCTTTAATCCGGGTCATAGCCAATGATGCAAGATGGTTTTATCAAAAGTCCAAGAATGCTTAATATTAGATTGATTTATAGATATCTGCAGTTGCTCTAAAAAAGCTTGGCGTGGGATAGGTGTAGCCCCTAACGAGTGAAGGTGCGACGTTTCTTGCTGGCAATCAATCATATCAACCCCAATTTTTAGGCACCACGCTGTGAGGGCTGCCAAGGCAATCTTGGAAGCATTAGATTTGCGGCTAAACATTGATTCACCAAATACCATGCTCCCAAAAGAAACGCAGTAGAGTCCACCAATCATTTGCCCGGCTTCGGTGACTGCAATGCTATGTGCGTTGCCTTGCTCATGCAGAGCAGTATACGCATCCATAATTTCATGGGTAATCCATGTGCCATCTTGGTCTTTACGAGCACTGGTTGCGCAAGACCGAATCACTGCACCAAAATCTGCATCAACCAAAATCTGAGATTGAGCATCATGACAAAAATGGCGAATAATTTTTTGCAAAGAGTCGCTGCATTTAAACTCGGCGGGCTTTAATACCATTCTGGGGTCGGGTGACCACCATAAAACAGGTTGATTGTCGGAATACCAGGGGAATATGCCTAGTTGGTAAGCCTTGGACAGTTGCCCAGGGTAAATGCGTTCACTGACTGCGATGAGGCCAGGTACGCTTGCGTCGGGATCAGCCTCAAACCTAGGGTTTGGAAAGGAGTCGTGTGGCCCAAGCCAGGTAATCTGACTCATGTTGCTTAATTAGATTCTTTCGGAAGGCAAAACATCCCGACTGCGAACATAGAACTCTTTATCTTGATCTAATAAACCAGACGCACGATCAGCAAAGAACCATTCAAGCGTTTGCTTAACGGTCGGGAATGCAATTTCATTCCAAGGAATTTCATGTTCGTCAAAGAGGGCAACTTCTAAACTTTCTTCACCTGCAGAAAATTCAGGGGAAACCATTTTCGCTAGATAGAACAGGTGTACTTGTTCGGCATGGGGAACATTCAATAAAGAATAAAGCGGTCCAATTTCAACTACAGCACCAGCTTCTTCTAAGGTTTCTCGTGCCGCGCCATGACTCGTGCTTTCACCTAGCTCCATAAATCCTGCGGGAAGTGTCCAGTACCCCAGTCTTGGTTCAATTGCGCGTCGACAGAGTAATACTTGTTTTCCATAAACCGGAATGCTGCCTACGACATTGCGTGGGTTTTGATAATGAATACTACCGCAGGCCTCGCACACATAACGCTCACGTGAGTCATCTGCAGGGATCTTAATTGTCAATGTAGTGGCGCAGTTAGGGCAATACTTCATGTCGACTTTCTAAAAGTGGGCTTTGATAGCGCCCCGTAGGGCATTACTAAGAATAATCTCTTGGGCCATTGAAACATCCTGAACAGACAGGTTAGCTTCTCGGGCATTCATGGCGGGGTCTGCAAGGAGTGCAGCGCGCATCACTCCGGGAAGTAGGCCTGCAGAAACAGGAGGGGTTAACCATTCATCGCTATTTTGGGGTCTGATGAAAACACTTGTTCTGCCGCCTTCCGTAACAAACCCGTGTTCATTGGTAAATAGGGCATCAAATCCCCCCAATCGGACCGCTTCTTGCCATGCTTGGTCATAAAGGTCACGCGAGATCACTTTATGGCGTAATAAGGCATTCCCAGTAAACATTTGAGTGCTTGCAAGCAATATATCTTTTGCCCAGAAAATCTTTACAGGCTCGGTAATAGGGTCAAGAGCCCCCGTGCTTACTAAAAACTCGCCATTTGATGAAAGATCCAGTCTGAGACGATGTTGTAAATGCTTATCTAGAGTTTGGCAGGCATCGAGAACAATAGTTTGAGCAGAGTGTCGATTAAATGTAATGCCGAGTGATGAAGCAGACAATTGAATACGATTGAGATGCTCGTTTAGTTGCTGCGGTTCGCCATTCGCAATGGCGATGGTTTCAAATAAACCTACCGAGCTCGGAAGATTCGTGAGAAAAGCAGATTTAATACGACATTCTTGCCATTCTTGTGCCGCTTCTGAATCATTTGTAATGCCGGCACCAACACCGAGAGTAAAGGCGTTCTTCTGAGAGGGTAAATCTTGAGTAATTTCTACAGTACGGATAGGAACGCTTAAGGCAAAGTCACCGCTTGGATCGAGCCAGCCTAAGGCTCCGCAGTAATATCCGCGATCTTCTCGCTCGAGTTCTTGAATAATTTCCATGCTGCGTTTTTTTGGGGCGCCTGTTACTGAACCACACGGAAATACCGCATTCAATATCTCCGCTAAACCAATATTGGGCTTAATTTGCCCCTGAACTGTTGAAGTCATTTGCAGCACGTCACCATGCCTTGCCACTTCAAATAGATTGGGAACAACTACGGTGCCAGATAGTGATATACGGCCTAAATCATTGCGTAATAAATCGACAATCATCACATTCTCAGCTTGATTTTTTGGGTCATCAGATAAAGCGCTGGCTTTTTCAGAGAGGGCGCTAGCAGTACCTTTCATTGGCATAGCTTTTAGGGTGTTGCCCTTGCGCGCTATGAAGAGCTCAGGAGACTGAGATAAAAGTTGATGATCTTCATGGCTTATATAGGCGCCAAATCTACCTGGCTGTCGTTCTCGTAGCCGCTGATAAAGGGCCAGAGAAGATCCATACACTTCTCCATTGATACGATAGGTATGGTTGATCTGGTAGGTGTCACCATTACGAATATATTCTTGAATAGCAGCAATATCAGAAAAAAATTCTTGCTCAGATAGCGATTCTTTTACATGAAGAACGCCTGCATTTCTTTCGGATTTATCAAGAAGTTGTAATTTTTCGGAAATGAAATCATCAACTTCTTGCTTGGAAAGTTTTTTAAAGTCAGCAAATGACCATGCCTCTATCAGCGCATGAGGATTTTTTGCATCAATAGGGCGTTGCGGTAGATGATGAATTTGTCTACCAAGCTCATAGGCAAATGCCGCAACAACAAACTGTCCTTGAGCTAATGCCGCAGTAATTTGAGCCAAACAGACTTGCGTTGCAGTGCGGTCTTGATCGTTACTGCCACTAGGAAGAACGCACCAATACTGTAGAGCATCCTCATAAAGTCGGCTAGAGGGTTGAGCCGCAGTGCTTTGTGCATCATCGAGCAAAATCATTGCGGCTGACCCAGTAATTAAAATTACTTCAGGATGGTTGCAGATTCAATCGTGACAGTTTTAGAGGGAACATCAGCCATTCTGCCCATACGTGGTGCTGGCGCAACCATTGTTGGTATTTTGCGAATGGCATCAATTGTTTGGGTTCCAGAAATGACCTTGCCAAACACAGTGTAGCCATTACCCATAGCATTGGGGTAGTCCAAGGCGGCATTGTCATTCACGTTGATATAAAACTGAGCGGTTGCGGAATCGGGGTCTGAAGTGCGAGCCATAGCAATGGTGTAACGGTTATTTTTAAGGCCGTTTTGAGCCTCTGAAACAACGGGAGCATTAGTTGGTTTTTGTGAGAGATCAGGAGTAAAGCCGCCACCCTGAATCATGAAGCCATCAATTACGCGATGAAAAATTGTGCCATTGTAAAAACCACTTTTGACATAGTTCAAAAAGTTTGTCGTAGTTTTGGGAGCTTTCACATCATCTAACTCCACCACAAAATTACCCATCGTCGTCGTAAATTCAACTTTGGGGCCTGCAATGGCAACTTGACTTAAAAGAGTGCTAGTGATGAGAATGAGAATGGCAAATAGCTTACGCATAAAAACTCCTTAAATAATCGAAATACTTCTGTTCAGATGATTGTATTGCCCTATTAACCAAGGCCATTGGGCACATTACCGGCATAGGTATAGGAGGCCTCTTCAAACATGCTAGGCCGCGCTAGATAGTCTAATGCCCAGTCTATGGTGTCCACGCCCCAGAAGCAGTGCCGCCTGATAATTAGCGCCGGAACCCCAAAGGCACCATCATTTTTTGCCTGATTGGTGTTTTCAATGAGCGCAGCTTTAACCTTTGGATCCTCTGGTTTGGCTGTGTTTGCTGGCAATTCCAGGTAAGTACAAAATTCTGACCAAGAAAGGTTGGGATCTTTGCCTTCCATCCAAACGTAGTCAAACGCACGCTCAACCATAGTCCAGTCGGCCTGTTGCTCAACTAAAAGCCGTTGTGGTGCAATGGTCATAAAAGGGTGGTGCTCAGGAAATCGAAATGGAATACCTAGCTTTTCTGCTTGCCACACACAAAACTGATATGTGTGGGGACGCTTGGCAGCAATTTCACCAGGCCCTTTGTTTTCAGTAGCTCGAAATAGACCGCCTAAAAGAATTGGTACTGGCTTGATGTCAAGTTTTTGCTCTAAGCGACTTCTTTGCTTGATGTATAGGTAAGCAAATGGCGAAATAATGTCGTAATAGAAAGTAGCTGGGATTTTTTCGCTCACTCGTTTGCCCTTATTTCTTTTGAGACTCCGCATCGAGCTTGCGTAGGAAGGCCATCTTTTCTTTAATCTGAGATTCAAGACCTCGCTCAACAGGCTCGTACCAATGCGGCTCTTTCATGCCCTCTGGTAAATAAGATTCTCCCGCGGCATAGCCATGAGGCTCATCGTGTGCATAGCGATATTCTTTGCCATGACCCAACTCTTTCATCAATTTAGTTGGGGCATTGCGTAAGTGATTTGGTACACCTCTAGATTGATCTTGAGATACAAAAGCGCGCGCTGCATTAAATGCGTTGTAACTAGCATTACTTTTAGAGGCAATCGCTAGATACACAACTGCCTGTCCTAAAGCAAGCTCACCTTCTGGCGAACCCAATCTTTCAAAAGTTTGCGCAGCATCATTGGCCAATTGCATTGCCCTTGGGTCGGCTAAGCCAATATCTTCCCAGGCCATACGAATGATGCGTCTTGCGAGATAGCGCGGGTCGGCGCCACCATCAAGCATGCGGCAAAACCAATATAGGGCCGCATCAGGATTAGAGCCTCTGACTGATTTATGGAGCGCAGAGATCTGATCATAAAAATAATCCCCGCCTTTATCAAAGCGCCTAGCTTGAGCGGTCAGGGCATTCTCGATAAATGCTTGATCCACTAGATCAACTTCTGCATTTGGAGTGAGTACTGCGTTACGTACTTGCTCTACTAAATTGAGTAGACGCCGGGCATCACCATCCGCATTGGAGATAAGCGTTTCAATAGCGGTAGGTTCAAACTTAACCAGAGGCATTGCATATTGATGCGCACGCTCAAAGAGTTTTTGAAGTTCTTCTGAATTAAGTGACTTTAGAACGTAGACTTGAGCACGGGATAGAAGTGCTGAGTTCACCTCAAATGAGGGATTCTCGGTGGTGGCACCAATAAAAGTAAATAAACCAGACTCAACATGGGGTAGCAGGGCATCTTGCTGGCTTTTATTGAAGCGATGAATTTCATCAACAAATAAAATGGTTTGCTTGCCATATTGAGCCATGTTTTGCTGCGCTTGCTCAATGGCCTCACGGATTTCTTTAACGCCCGCTAAAACGGCTGAGATGGCAATAAATTCGCGATCAAATGCTTTAGCGGAAAGTCTGGCAAGGGTGGTTTTACCTACTCCTGGGGGTCCCCACAAAATCATTGAGTGTGGTTTGCCAGATGCAAAGGCTAAATTTAATGGTTTACCTGCTGCTAATAAATGTGTTTGACCAATGACCTCTTCAATCGTTTTGGGGCGAAGTGCTTCTGCTAACGGTGGAGGAGGAGTGATATCAAAAAGGCCGCTCATTGAATCATGCTTGAATAAACAAAATCACTAAGGAGGCCCAGGTTAAGCAAGCAGCAGCAATGTATGTCAAGCGATTGCGCATGGTCATGAACGCATTACGGGCTACTTCATTTGCAAAATAATATTGATAGGTATTTTGATCAATGTTGCGCTGAATAATTAGGGTGGAAGCTAGGATTAATAATCCTACGGGAATATAAATATGCAGAGCAAGCCAAGCCACAAGAGCCGGAATCACCCCCCAAATCCAGGCGTTACGGTCTTGCCAGCGGTCCCCAGTAGGCGCCTTTCCAAGTAAGTGCAAACTGGCACCCCAATGCAGTGCACCCATAAATGAAGTAATCACGGCCGCATAACCCGCCAAAGATTCAGCGCTTAAATAATTCAAAGGGGTTGGCGCTAACTGCACCATTAACGCTAATCCAATAAAAGGGATGAGACCGGCATAGCCAAGTTTGCGCACTAAGGGTGGGATGGGGTTCACGATGAAATGGAATGAATAAGTTAATTAGATGGGGAGATGGCTTGAAAAATTATTTGTCGTAGGTATAAACACCGCGTCCAGTTTTACGACCTAGATATCCAGCGGCAACCATTTCACGAAGTAATGGGCAAGGGCGATACTTGGAGTCGCTAAAGTTTTCAAAGTACACCTCCATTACCGCCAAGCAAGTATCTAGACCAATTAAGTCGGCCAATGCCAGTGGACCAATCGGTTGATTGCAGCCCAACTTCATACCAGCATCAATATCTTCTGGGCTAGCAAGACCTTCAGACAATACAAAGAAGGCTTCATTAATCATTGGCAGCAGAATACGATTGACAACAAAGCCAGGTGAGTTTTTCACGGTAATAGGCTCTTTGCCAACGCGCTTAGCCATTTCGATGATGGCTGCATGGGTAGTATCGCTAGTTTGCAGACCACGAATGACTTCCACCAATGCCATCAAGGGTGGTGGATTAAAAAAGTGCATACCAATAAAGCGGGCAGGGTTGGAATCGAGCGCTGCTAATTTGGTAATTGATAGTGAAGAGGTATTGGTTGCGATGATGGTGTCTTGACTAACGATCTCGTCAACCTGCTTCAAAATCTTTTCTTTGATTACTTGGTTCTCAGTCGCAGCTTCAATGACTAATCCCAAGCCCTTGAGGTCGCCATAAGATGTGCTGCCTTTGATGCGCTGAAGTGCGGCTTCTTTTGCTTGAGCCGTCAGAGTTTCTTTTTTGACGAGACGATCTAAGCTTTTACTTACTTGATCTAGTCCACGCTGCACAGCGGCTTCGTTGATATCAACCATCACGACATCTAGACCAGCAACAGCACATACCTGTGCAATACCATTGCCCATAGTCCCTGCGCCAATCACTCCGACTGATTGAATACTCATCTTATTTCCTCTTTTGATACTGGGTTGAACCAAATAACTGCTCTCTAGCTTTGTCGTCATGCACGGGTTTGCGTAATGCAGCTAATACTTCGCAACCACGTTTTACTGCTGGTCGGTCACCGATCATTTCAAACCATTTCTTGAAATGCGGGAACTCATTGATTTCGATCCCCTGGTTTTTCCAATTTCGCGTCCACGGATATATAGCAATATCTGCGATTGAATAGGTTTTGCCTGCAATGTAAGCATTATCTTTCAGTTGACTATCCAGTACTCCATAAATCCGCTTGGCTTCGTTGGTATAGCGATTGATGGCGTACTCAATCTTCTCGGGAGCGTAGAGACGAAAATGGTGGTTTTGTCCAAGCATGGGTCCTAGGCCGCCCATTTGGAACATCAGCCATTGCAATACTTCATATTTACCTCGAGTACTTTTGGGTAAAAACTTGCCTGTTTTAGCTGCTAAATAAAGCAAAATGGCTCCAGACTCAAAAATGCTGATGGGCTTACCATCTGGTCCATTAGGGTCAACAATTGCTGGAATCTTGTTATTGGGGCTAATTTTTAAAAATTCTGTGGCGAACTGATCGCCGGCCCCAATGTTAATTGGATGTGCAACCCAGTCACGATCAAGGCGATAGCCACATTCCTCGAGCATGATGTGAACTTTATGTCCATTTGGTGTGGCCCAGCTATACACATCAATTACATTCTGGGATTTTTTAGCTGTCATAGTGCCCTCTAGATATTAAGTAAACGTTGCAAAGCATTGGTGAGAGTTTGCTCTTGTTTTGCAAAACAAAAACGAATTACGCCTGATTCAGTAGGTTGCTCATAAAAAGCTGAAACAGGAATTGCAGCAACACCAATCTTGGCTGTGAGCCATTTGCAAAAATCGGCCTCATTCAATTTAGCCTGCGGTATTGCTAGAGATGAATAGTCTACGCACTGAAAATAAGTGCCCGGAGTGGGCAGTAGTTTAAATCTCGTGGCGCTAAGACCATCTCTAAAAAAATCACGCTTTGCTTGATAAAAAGCGGGTAGCGAGAGGTAATGTGTTGGGTCAACAAGATACGCTGCCAGCCCATATTGCATAGGTGTATTGACAGTAAATACATTGAATTGATGTACCTTGCGAAACTCATTGGTGAGTGCAGGTGGAGCGGCTACATAGCCAACTTTCCAGCCGGTGACGTGGTAGGTTTTGCCAAAGCTGGAAATTAAAAAGCTTCTAGCTGCAAGTTCTGGATGCGATGCTACGCTGTGATGTTTGACACCATCGTAAACCATGTGTTCATAGACTTCATCGCTCAATATGAGGGCGGAAGTATTTCTAACGAGCACCGCAAGACGCTCTAAGTCAGATCGATTCCACACCATGCCGGTAGGATTATGGGGTGTGTTAATGATGATGAGACGCGTTTTGGGGTTAATGGCTTTGGTCAGCTCATCCCAAGGAATTTCATAAGAAGCAACATGACCCGCTTCATCACGTACAACTTGCAATGAAACAGCAATCGTTTTGCCGCCAGCTAAATCAATCGAGGGTCGATAGCTATCGTAAGCGGGCTCAATGATGATGACTTCATCACCTGGACTCACGCAAGAAAGTACTGCAGTCATGATTCCTTGAGTGCCGCCAGCAGTGATGGTAATTTCAGCATCAGGATCGTATTGATGACCATACAAGGTTTGTATTTTCTTGCTAATACCGTTTCGTAGCTCGGCAATCCCAATCATTGGCGGATATTGATTGCAGTTAGCCAGCATCGCATCGTTGACGTAAGCGATCAACTGACGATCACAAGGAAAATCTGGAAATCCTTGCCCTAAATTAATTGCCTCATGCTCATTGGCAAGCGCAGACATCACTGTAAAAACGGTAGTTCCCACCTTGGGTAGGCGACTTGGAAATGTCGGAGTCAGTTGAGGAGTCATAAAAAAGGGCTTTTAAGGCAAGTAATCTTGGTAGTCGCTAGAATGGTAAAAATACATCTATAAATTGTGCCATGCTGATCGTCCTTTCACCCGCTAAATCCTTGGATTACAAGACTGCCGCTAAGGTCAAAGCCCCAACCTTGCCTGAATTTGTCTCCGAATCAGCCAAGCTGATCGCTGATCTCAAAAAGTTAGCCCCACAGGATGTGGCCAAGCTGATGGGCCTGTCTGATCAGTTGGCAGCTTTAAACGCGGGTCGTTATCGTGATTGGTCAAAGAAATTCACCGAAGAAAATAGCAAACCGGCGATCTACGCATTTGATGGGGATGTTTACGATGGTTTCGATGTTAAAACCCTCAATGCAAAGGCCGTTGATTTTGCTCAAGAGCACATTCGGATTCTGTCCGGACTCTATGGCGCCCTTAGACCCCTGGATTTGATGCAAGCTTATCGTCTTGAAATGGGCACCGCCTTTAAAAATGCTCGCGGCAAAGACCTTTACGCCTTTTGGGGTAGCAGGGTGACCGACTCTCTGAAGAAGGTTTTGGAAAAGCAAAAGAAGCCGGTATTACTAAATTTGGCCTCTGAGGAGTATTTCAAGGTTCTTCAGCCTAAGGAGTTGGACTGTCCAGTCATCTCACCAGTTTTTCAAGATGCCAAAGACGGTAAGTACAAAATCATTTCTTTTTATGCAAAACGTGCTCGTGGCCTCATGGCTCGTTACGTTGTAGAAAATCGCATTACTGATCCCGAAGATTTAAAGGGATTTAATTTAGATGGTTACAAGTACTATGCCGCAGACTCTAAGCCCGATAAGCCTGTATTTAGAAGGGCTGAGAAAAAATAATGGCCATACATCGCACCAAATCATCACAACGTAACTCTCCTGAAGTTGAGCGCTTAGTAGCGGATGCTATTTCTTTGGCGGCATCTGGTAGTCAGCTAGAAGATCGTTTTTGGGAAGAGCGTCTGACTGTTCGTTTGATGCGCTTGCTCAAGAGTCAAAATCAGAACGTCATTGATGCGGCTCTGGATCAAACGTTCCGAATTAATACCGTTGCATTTGAGGTACTCGCCGATACTGCTGAAACACTGGCAGAGTCATTGAGGGTTGAGCATGAAGGGCAGGAGTGGGATGTGTTGCTTTTAGCGATGCCTATTGTTGCGCACACGCGTTACCAAATTCCTTCTGGCCCATTACCAGTAAATATTATTGAATCAACTGCTCAGGCATTACATAGCGCTATCGCCTCTACTGATACTCGCATAGCCATCGTGCCTTGGCTCTACAGTATTGATCAGATGCCACATTCGCATTGTCAAACACGCACATTGACCGAGGCGTTAGCAGGTGCGGCTATCTCTGGAAAGGACGTGAAGCTCGAATTGCGCGACATGTCGGAAACCATCGCGGTATTAGCCGACCCGCGTTTTATCATTGCCGCATTGAGTGCGCCAAGCGGTTCGCCAATCTTTCGCTGGCAAGCAGAGCCGCCAGCACGCCAAGAGCGCGGAGTGAGCTTAATAGGTTGGCAAAACGCTATGCAAGAGCCAATCGCATCTTTATTGCCAGGGTGTGAGTTTGAATTGTTATTGCCAGAGGCATACTTCACTAACTGCCGTTTAGCTGACAAGCATGTACGTCCATTAAGTATCCGCGCAGCAGTGAATTTTCTGGAAAGCACTTTGGGCATCCTTCCTGCTGGATTGTCATGCGTGGTAGGTGCCTTTGGTGAAGAGCAGGCAGACGAATACCGTATTTCTTTCAGTGCAAAAGGCTCCTCTGAAGTAATGTATGGCGTCATCTGGCCCCTCTACGATCGTGAGAGTGTTGCGAGTGATGCATTAAATGATTTATCAGACGATGAAAGTCCGATTAAGAAAATTTGTGATGCTTTGCATGATGCTGGTGTAGAGGATGTATTTCGTCACGCGATGCTCTTTGATCCCGAGCTTTGTGATGATTGTGGCGCACCTTTGTTCCCAGATCGCTCGGGAGAAGCTGTTCATGCTGAGATGCCAGAAGATGCACCAACCCAACAACCTTTATTTCACTAAAGAAAACAAACAAGCAATCACGATCTGTTAACTTAGCAATAAAAAAGCCGAGAAATCCTCGGCTTTTTTATTAAACGCAATGTCAGAAATTAATTCTGCACAAAAGGCTCGGTACCAGCAAACAAGTGGGGTAACTTGCCAGCCTTCATTTCTGCTGTTTGGCAGAAATCAGCAAGTCGAACACCAGCTTTAATATTGAACAACATTGCTTTATTGCCCAACACCACAAGGTCAAAACCAGAATTAGGATTTTTATAACGCAAGCTTCCTGGTAAGGAAGTTTGACGATCTAAATCATAGGTTTTGGATTCCCAAGTAAGGCGAATTTTTTCAACGGTGCCAGAAGTCTTGAATTGCTTACTTTCTTGACATGTCCAGGTAAATGCTTCTTCATTGGCGCTCACGTTTGAAGCACTGAAAAGAGCTGCGAGTGTAACGCTAATGGTGAGAAGGGTTTTCTGCATTTGGATTTTCCTTAAGAAAGCAGGTGCTTAACGCCAGCTTGCTCTTCAAGTAATTCGTTGAGGGTATGGTTCATGCGCTCGCGTGAGAATTCATCGATCTCTAAACCTTCGATCATTTTGTATTCGCCGTTTTCGCAAACTACTGGGAAACCATAAATAACTTCAGCAGGAATGCCGTATTCACCTTTAGAAGGGATGCCCATTGTTACCCACTTGCCGTTAGTACCAAGTACCCAGTCATGAATGTGATCAATTGCCGCATTCGCTGCAGAGGCTGCTGATGAAAGGCCGCGAGCATCAATGATGGCTGCGCCACGCTTGCCAACTGTTGGAATGAAAACATCTTTATTCCATGATGCATCGTTGATAGATTCTTTTACAGACTTACCATCGATGGTTGCAAAGCGATAGTCAGGATACATAGTAGGGCTGTGGTTACCCCAAACAACCAATTTCTCAATATCAGCAACAGGCTTATTCAATTTGTTAGCCAGTTGTGAGAGTGCGCGGTTATGGTCAAGGCGCAACATTGCTGTGAAGTTTTTCGCAGGAATATCAGGAGCAGATTTCATCGCGATATAAGCATTGGTATTTGCTGGGTTACCAACAACTAATACTTTTACAGTTTTCTTAGCAACAGCATTCAATGCTTTGCCTTGAGCTGTGAAAATTTGTGCGTTTGCTGAGAGCAAATCTTTGCGCTCCATGCCTGGACCACGAGGACGTGCGCCAACTAGAAGGGCAACGTCGATGTCTTTGAATGCAGTCATTGGATCAGAGTGGGCTGACATGCCGGCCAATAGTGGAAATGCACAGTCTTCCAACTCCATCATTACGCCAGCTAGAGCTTTTTGAGCTTTTTCGTCTGGAATCTCTAGCAATTGGAGGATTACGGGCTGATCTTTGCCCAAAAGGTCGCCATTGGCGATGCGGAATAGTAGGGAATATCCGATTTGACCGGCTGCACCGGTTACGGCGACACGCATTGGGGCTTTTGCCATTGCTTAGAACTCCAGAGGAAGGTTAATTAAACGAAAACTTTTCTATTATCCATTCAAGTGTATGGACTTTCGCTTTACACTGTCAATGATGTCTTATATAAGACTTAGAATTGCTGTAGATTTTATCCAATTGATGTCCTTGTGGAGTGAATTTGTCAGATCCAACAATGCCTGTTGCCTCATTCAGCCCTCTGTATGAACAGATTAAAGCGATGATTTTGGCTAGCTTGCAAGCCTCTGAATGGCTTCCAGGGAGTGCTATTCCGAGCGAAATGGAGCTCGCAGCTAGGTATGCCGTCAGTCAAGGCACAGTCCGCAAGGCAATAGATGAGTTGGCCGCCCAAAATTTATTGGTTCGCCGTCAGGGAAAGGGCACTTTCGTAGCCACCCATCAGGAAGATGACTGGCAGTATCGTTTTTTACGTCTGGCACCCGACTCTGGTGAGAAATTTCACTTAACTAACCAGTTTTTGTCTTGTGAAAAGACTAGGGCGTCTAGTTACGTGGCTAATTTGCTTAAATTAAAGGCAGGCGATCCCATTATTCACATTGATCGTATTCAGAGTTTTGCGGGAAAACCAATTGTTTTTGAAGAGATTTTTCTGCCCGGCGCCCGCTTTAAGGGTCTAGATCTAGAAGCGCTTAATGCTTGGCATGGTCCGGTTTATGCTTTTTACGAGGGGCATTACGCCACCCACATGGTTCGAGCAGAAGAAAAAATTAAGGCCCTAGCTGCAGATGAGGTTTTGGCAAAACATCTTCATCTGCTTGTTGGCGCGCCTCTGCTTTCTGTGGAGCGTGTGGCTTATACGTATGGGAATAAACCAGTAGAAATTCGGCATGCTAGATATGACACTTCTGAGCAACATTACGAAAACAAATTAAACTGAATTTATCCGTTAAAACCCCTATTAAACCCCTATAAACCCCTAAAAATCCACACTACCCCTAAGGTTTCCAATAGAATATGCTGCGATACAACAAAACCACACTGAACCTCCACCTAAAGATAGAGATTACCCATGGTTGATTCACAGCAAAATGTAAAAAAAGACAGACCGGTATATAGAAATATTGGCCTAGCCCAATTGGTTAAATACCGCCTTCCCTGGGCCGGTAAAGTTTCCATTCTTCACCGCATTAGCGGAGCAGCTTTGTTCCTCTTATTGCCATTTATTTTGTATATCTTTGATCAAAGTCTTGCCTCTGAATTGAGTTATCAAAAATTCCAAGCATTTACCGGCAATATTTTGGTAAAGATTATTTGCCTTGGCTTGATCTGGTGTTTCTTGCACCATTTCTGTGCTGGTATCCGCTACCTCTTGCTTGATTTAGAAATTGGCGTAGAGAAGTCTGAAGCTAACCGTTCTGCCATTTTTGTTCTATTTCTTGGCATAGCTTTGACTGCTGTAGTAGGTCTTAAATTATTTGGCTTGTACTAAGCACACATCACTTAAGGAAATTTCATGCCTATTTATCAAATTGGACCTAAACGCTTAGTAGTAGGCGCACATTACGGTCTCAAAGAGTGGATCATTCAACGCGTTACTGCGATTGTGATGGTGGTGTTTACGATTGTTTTGCTAGTTGACTACTGCATTACTGGCAGCGCAACTTACGAAGGCTGGTCCGGTTTATTTAGCGGCCAAGTCATGAAGTTATTGACTCTGTTGGCATTCATCAGTTTGTTCTATCACGCCTGGATTGGTGTGCGTGACATTTGGATGGACTACATCAAGCCTGTCAGCGTTCGCTTAACACTTCAAGTGTTAACCGTTTTGTATCTAGTAGCCTGTGCGGCATACGCCGTGCAAATTTTGTGGAAAGTGTAATTCGATGACTGCAATTAAAAAATCATTGCCACGCCGCCGTTTTGATGCGGTGATTATTGGAGCAGGTGGTTCTGGTATGCGTGCTTCATTGCAGTTGGCTGAAGCTGGCTTGAATGTTGCCGTACTGACTAAGGTATTTCCAACACGCTCACATACTGTTGCAGCACAAGGTGGTATCGGTGCTTCACTGGGCAACATGAGTGAAGACAATTGGCACTATCACTTCTATGACACCATCAAAGGATCCGACTGGTTAGGCGACCAAGATGTGATCGAATTCATGTGTCGTGAAGCTCCAAAAGTCGTTTATGAGTTAGAGCATTTTGGTATGCCGTTTGACCGCAACCCGGATGGCACGATTTATCAGCGTCCATTTGGTGGTCACACAGCAAACTATGGCGAAAAAGCAGTACAACGCGCTTGCGCGGCCGCTGACCGTACTGGTCATGCCATGTTGCACACTTTGTACCAACGTAACGTACGCGCAAAAACTAATTTCTTTGTTGAATGGTTGGCGCTCGACTTAATTCGTGATGATGCTGGTGATGTCGTTGGTGTAACCGCTCTCGAAATGGAAACTGGCCAGGTTTATATCTTGGAAGCCAAGATTGTGATGCTGGCTACAGGTGGTGCTGGCCGTATTTGGGATGCATCCACTAACGCATTTATTAATACTGGTGACGGCATGGGCTTGGCAGCGCGTGCAGGCATTCCATTGGAAGACATGGAGTTCTGGCAATTCCACCCAACTGGCGTAGCTGGTGCCGGTGTGTTGTTGACAGAAGGTTGCCGTGGTGAAGGCGGCATTTTACGTAACAAAGATGGTGAGCGTTTTATGGAGCGCTATGCGCCAACTTATAAAGATTTAGCGCCACGCGACTTCGTTTCACGCTGTATGGATCAAGAGATCAAAGAAGGGCGCGGTTGCGGTCCTAATGGTGACTATGTTGTGCTCGATTTGACGCACATTGGCGCTGAAACGATTATGAAGCGTTTACCTTCTGTATATGAAATCGGCATCAACTTTGCAAACGTTGACGTTACTAAAGAGCCGATTCCAGTTGTGCCAACAATTCACTACCAGATGGGCGGCATTCCAACGAACATTCATGGACAAGTAGTTGTTCCTGCTAATGGCATCCACAATGAGGTTGTGAATGGTTTGTATGCAATCGGCGAATGTTCTTGCGTTTCTGTTCACGGCGCAAACCGCTTAGGCACAAACTCATTGCTCGATCTTTTAGTATTTGGTCGTGCAGCAGGCAATCACATTGTTGCTCTTGATCTCAAGAATCGCGAATTCAAGCCGTTACCTGAAAACGCTGGTGAGCAAACAATGGCACGTATTGCAGCGCTTGATAACTCTACCTCTGGTGAGTATGCACAAGATGTTGCGAATGACATTCGTAAGTGCATGCAGAAATACGCTGGTGTATTCCGCAACCAGGAGTTGATGGACGAGGGTGTTCGTCAAATGGCTATCTTGACTGAGCGCGCTAAACATTTGTGGCTAAAAGACAAGTCAGAGATTTTCAACACGGCGCGTATTGAGGCGTTGGAAGTTGCTAACTTGGTTGAGACAGCCAACGCAACAATGATTTCAGCGGCAGCTCGTAAAGAAAGCCGTGGCGCACATTCACATGATGATCATCAAGAGCGCGATGATGACAATTGGATGAAGCATACCCTCTGGTATAGCGAGGGCAATAAGTTGTCCTACAAACCAGTTGTGTTGAAGCCTTTAACTGTTGAGTCCATCCCTCCTAAAGAACGTACTTTCTAAGCAAAAGAGATAGAAGATGAGTGATATCCGTATATTCGAAATTTACCGCTACGATCCAGATGTCGATGCAGCTCCACGCATGGAACGCTATGAGTTAGAGCTCACTGGTGAACGTATGTTGTTGGATGCGTTGATTTCCTTGAAGAAGCAAGACGAATCAATTTCTTATCGTCGTTCATGCCGTGAAGGTGTGTGCGGTTCAGATGCTATGAACATTAATGGTAAAAACGGTTTAGCCTGTTTGACCAATATGTTGACTTTGCCTAAGGTCATTACATTGCGTCCATTGCCTGGCTTGCCAGTAGTGCGCGATTTGATCGTCGACATGACTTTGTTCTTTAAGCAGTATTTGTCTATCAAGCCTTACTTGGTAAATGACAATCCACCTCCAGAAAAAGAGCGCCTCCAGAGTCCTGAAGAGCGTGAAGAGTTGAATGGTTTGTATGAGTGCATCTTGTGTGCATCATGCTCAACATCATGCCCATCCTTCTGGTGGAATCCTGACAAGTTTGTTGGCCCAGCAGGTTTGTTGCAAGCGTATCGCTTTATTGCTGATAGTCGCGACGAAGAAACTGCTCAGCGTTTAGATAACTTAGAAGATCCGTACCGCTTGTTCCGTTGCCATACCATTATGAATTGCGTAGATGTATGTCCTAAGCACTTGAACCCAACTAAGGCAATTGGCAAGATCAAGGAGTTGATGGTTCGTAGGGCGGTATGACCCTCGGAAATGCAGAGTTATATCGTTTAAAAAGCGATGCCCGCAGGGGTTTGCTAGAGAACGATTTAATTCTGCAGCGATTCTTCGATCGTTATGGCTCTCAATTGAGTGCAGAAGATGGAAGGGTTTTAAGTCAGCTGTTAGCTTTAGATGACAACGACTTAATGGATTTGCTAATTGGTCGTAAAGACTCAGTAGCAAGTCTTGAGAAAGAGATGCAGGGTGACTCTTTCAAAACAGTTTTGCAAAGGTTGAGAGAGAAGTAATTCAACCTTTTGGTGCAGTGGTTGTGAAAGTATGTGAACGAATAGTGTATTAATCATAATTTTGAATGACTAAGGATTAAAAATGATTGAATCGGACATCAAGGCAAAACTCTCGTTTTCGGATGGGACACCAGATATTGATCTGCCAATTTACAAGGGGACAGTTGGCCCTGACGTAATTGACATTCGCAAACTCTATGGTCAGACAGGTAAATTCACTTACGACTCCGGCTTTCTTTCTACTGCCTCATGCACTAGCAAAATTACTTATATCGATGGCGATAAGGGTGAGTTGCTTTATCGTGGCTATCCCATTGAAGATTTGGCACACAACTGCGACTTCTTGGAAACTTGCTATCTTCTGATTAACGGTGAGTTGCCAAACGCTACCGAGAAAAAAGATTTTGAAAATATGGTCATGCACCACACCATGGTGCATGAGCAAATGCAATTTTTCTTGCGCGGCTTCCGTCGTGATGCACACCCAATGTCTGTATTGACTGGTTTGGTAGGTGCGATGGCTGCTTTCTACCATGATGAAATTGATTACAGTGACGCATATGCACGTGAAGTGGCGCAAATTCGTTTGATTGCGAAGATGCCCACATTGGTTGCGATGTCTTATAAATATTCTGTGGGACAACCTTTCATCTATCCAGATAATTCTTTGTCATACACAGCAAACTTTATGCGCATGATGTTTGCAACACCGTGTGAAGAATACAAAGTAAACCCAGTATTAGTACGAGCTTTAGATCGTATCTTCACATTGCATGCTGACCATGAGCAAAATGCCTCTACTTCAACAGTACGTTTGTGCGGCTCTTCGGGTACAAATCCATTTGCCGCTATCTCTGCTGGTATCGCTTGTCTATGGGGCCCAGCTCATGGTGGTGCAAATGAAGCTTGCTTGCAGATGCTCAATGAGATTCAAGCTCAGGGCGGCGTAGATAAGATTCATGAATTCATCGCCCAAGTAAAAGACAAGAACTCTAGCGTTCGTTTGATGGGCTTTGGGCACCGTGTTTATAAAAACTTTGACCCACGCGCTAAATTGATGCGTGAAACTTGCTACGAAGTCTTGAATGAGTTGGGTCTGCAAGATGATCCATTATTCAAGCTTGCAATGACACTCGAGAAGATTGCTTTGGAAGATGACTACTTTGTTAGCCGCAAGCTCTATCCAAACGTAGACTTTTACTCAGGTATTGTTCAGCGCGCCCTAGGCATCCCAACAGAAATGTTCACCTGTGTTTTTGCTTTGGCAAGAACAGTAGGCTGGATTGCTCAGTGGGAAGAGATGATCACTGATTCTGAGTATAAGATTGGACGTCCACGTCAGTTATACGTTGGCGAAACATCACGCAAGGTTCCAAACATCTCAGTTCGTAAATAAGGTAATTAAGGTCTCTCATGTCTCGTACGCTTTATGACAAATTGTGGGATGACCACGTTGTTTACTCTGAAGAGGATGGCACAGCCACGATTTATATTGATCGTCAGTTGCTTCATGAGGTAACCAGTCCTCAAGCATTTGAAGGTTTAAATTTGGCTGGTCGTCCTGTTTGGCGCATATCCGCTAATCTGGCGGTATCCGATCACAACGTACCAACGACTGATCGCTCTGAAGGTATTGCAGATCCAATTTCCAAGTTGCAAGTGGATACCTTGGATCAAAACTGCGATGCTTTCGGTATTACTCAATACAAAATGAACGATACCCGACAAGGGATTGTTCACGTCATCGGGCCAGAACAGGGCGCAACTTTGCCTGGTATGACGGTAGTTTGTGGCGACTCTCATACAAGTACCCACGGCGCATTTGGTGCACTAGCGTTTGGCATTGGCACCTCTGAAGTTGAGCATGTATTGGCTACGCAAACCTTGCTCATGAAAAAGAGCAAGAACATGCTGGTTAAGGTGGATGGACGTCTACAGCCAGGTTCCACTGCTAAAGATATCGTGCTTGCTGTCATTGGCAAGATTGGCACGGCTGGCGGTACTGGGTACACCATAGAGTTTGCTGGCGAAGCGATTCGCAACCTTTCTATGGAAGGTCGCATGACACTTTGCAATATGGCGATTGAAGCTGGAGCACGTGCTGGTTTGGTTGCTGTAGACGAAACGACAATTGAATATATTCAAGGTCGTCCATATGCTCCTAAAGGGCCAGCCCTATTACAAGCACTGCAATATTGGAGAACTTTACATTCTGATGCGGATGCCAAGTTTGACGCTGTCGTTGAATTGCGTGCAGAAGAGATTGCCCCTCAAGTAACCTGGGGAACTTCGCCTGAGATGGTGCTTTCAATTAGCGATCGTGTGCCTGATCCAGAAAAAGAGCGCGATCCAAATAAGCGCTCCGCAATGGAACGTGCTTTGGAATATATGAACCTTGTTCCAAATACCCCGCTTAGCAGCATCTCTGTAGACAAAGTATTTATTGGCTCTTGTACTAACAGTCGTATTGAAGATATGCGCGCCGCCGCTAAGGTAGTGGATCGCTTAGGTAAAAAAGTTGCCGCTAATGTGAAGTTGGCATTGGTCGTGCCTGGATCTGGTTTGGTAAAAGCTCAGGCAGAGCGTGAAGGTTTAGACCGTATATTCAAGGCTGCTGGCTTTGAATGGCGCGAATCAGGATGCTCTATGTGCCTAGCAATGAATGCTGATCGCTTAGAGCCTGGTGAGCGTTGCGCTTCAACTTCAAATCGTAACTTTGAAGGTCGTCAAGGTAATGGCGGTCGCACTCATTTAGTCAGTCCAGCAATGGCTGCCGCTGCTGCGATTGAAGGTCACTTTGTTGATGTTCGTAAGATTTCATAGGGGTAACTAAATAATGAAATTTTCTCCAATTTCTTTAATTGCAAGATTGACCATTGTTGGTCTAGTCGGTTTATTCATTACTGCTTGCAGCAGTACGATGGAAGGCATAGGAAAAGATTTGCAAAACATGGGAACTTCCATGGGCGGATCGAGCAACACACAACAAGGCAATCAATCTCAAACAAAGGGTAAAGACGTTGTCGTTACTCCTGTGAAGTAATTAATTAGAGTCAAAGTCGAATCATGGAAAAATTTACGGTATACAAAGGTTTGGTTGCTCCGCTTAATCGTGAGAACGTGGATACCGATGCCATCATTCCAAAGCAGTTTCTGAAATCTATTAAGAAGACTGGCTTTGGTCAAAATCTCTTTGATGAATGGCGTTATTTGGATCATGGCGAACCTGGTCAAGATTGCAGTACTCGTCCAATTAATCCCGACTTTGTGCTCAATCAGCCACGATACAAGGGCGCAGGTATTTTGCTTGCCCGTAAAAACTTTGGTTGCGGTAGCTCCCGTGAGCACGCACCGTGGGCATTAGACCAATACGGCTTTAGAGCGGTCATTGCCCCAAGCTTTGCCGATATTTTCTACAACAATTGCTTTAAAAACGGTGTTTTACCGATTGTTTTGACAGAAATGCAGGTCGATCATTTATTTAATGAAACCCTCGCATTTACTGGTTATCAGTTGACAATCGACCTAGACGCTCAGCAAGTGATTGCCCCGGATGGCGCTGCTTATAGCTTTGATGTGGCTCCATTTAGAAAGTATTGCCTACTGAACGGCTTGGACGATATTGGCTTAACTCTGCAACATGCAGATAAAATCAAGGCTTATGAAGCTGAGCGCATCCTTAAGATGCCTTGGCTTGCGACACAATTGCCGTAATTTCGTTGATTTAAAGGCCTTTCATGAAAATTGCAGTTCTACCGGGCGATGGTATCGGCCCGGAAATCGTTGCTCAAGCTGTTCGAGTGCTCAAAGCGCTTGGACCACAGTTTGATTTAGAAGAAGCCCCTGTTGGTGGAGCAGCCTTTGACCTCTCTGGGCATCCTTTGCCTCCGGCTACCTTAGAGCTCGCCAAAAAAGCAGACGCAATTTTGTTTGGTGCAGTCGGCGATTGGAAGTACGACACGCTGGCACGCGAACTACGCCCAGAACAGGCGATCTTGGGTTTACGTAAACATTTGGAATTGTTTGCTAACTTTAGACCAGCTATTTGTTATCCAGAACTCACGGCAGCTTCAAGCTTGAAACCAGAAATCATTGGTGGATTAGATATTTTGATCGTACGTGAACTCAATGGCGATATTTACTTTGGTCAACCGCGCGGAATTCGTACTTCTGAGTTGCCGTTATTTAAAGGTGCTCGTGAAGGCTTTGACACCATGCACTACAGCGAGCCAGAAGTAGAGCGTATTGGTCGTGTTGCTTTTGAAGCGGCACGTAAGCGCGGCAAGAAAGTGTGCAGTGTTGATAAAGCAAACGTATTAGAGACTTCGCAGCTCTGGCGTGAGGTAATGATTCGCGTATCAAAAGAATATCCAGACGTGGAGTTGTCTCATATGTATGTAGATAACGCTGCAATGCAACTAGTCAAAGCGCCAAAGGCATTTGATGTTGTGGTGACTGGCAATCTATTTGGTGACATCCTCTCGGATGAGGCGGCCATGTTGACTGGCTCGATTGGTATGTTGCCATCAGCCTCTTTAGACAAGAACAACAAAGGCTTGTATGAGCCAAGTCATGGCTCTGCGCCAGATATTGCTGGCAAAGGCATCGCCAATCCATTGGCCACGATATTGTCTGCTGCAATGATGTTGCGTTATTCCTTGGGCATGCCTGCAGAAGCAGATCGTATTGAAAAAGCGGTCCAGAAAGTATTGGCGCAAGGTTTACGTACTGCTGATATTTACACCGAAGGCACGCAAAAGGTGTCTACAGTACAGATGGGCGATGCAGTTGTAGCAGCGCTTGCATAAGAAAACGAAATTAACAAGACTAAGAAACAAAATAAACACATTTACTAGATAGTTAAATCATGGCAAATACAAAAACACCTTTGGTTGGTTTAGTTGGCTGGCGCGGTATGGTGGGTAGCGTTCTTATGGAGCGCATGCTCGCCGAGAAAGATTTTGATCTGATTGAGCCAGTTTTCTTTAGCACCAGTCAAGCAGGTGGTGAGGTTCCGTTGCTGAATGGTAAGAAAGTCACCAAAAACGAGAGCACTTTGCAAGATGCTAATGACATCGCAGCATTGTCACGTTGCGACATCATCTTGACTTGCCAAGGCGGGGATTACACCAATGACATCTTTCCTAAGCTGCGTGCGGCAGGGTGGAATGGTCATTGGATTGATGCTGCTAGCGCATTGCGCATGAAAGACGATGCTGTATTGATTCTTGATCCAGTGAACCGTCCTGTAATTGATAAAGCTTTAGCTGCTGGTGGCAAGAACTGGATTGGCAGCAACTGTACAGTCAGTTTGATGATGATGGCGATGGGTGGGCTGGTAAAGGCGGATATGGTGGAGTGGATTAGCGCCATGACTTACCAAGCAGCTTCTGGTGCTGGTGCACAGAATATGCGTGAGTTATTGCTGCAGATGGGGGCATTGCGCGACAGTGTAGCTACTGAGTTGGCTGATCCGTCTTCTTGGATATTGGATATTGATCGCAAAGTGACTGAAACATTGCGTTCATCGGACTTCCCCAAAAAGAATTTCCGCAACACAGCCTTGGCGGGCAGCTTAATTCCATGGATCGATGTACCCGTTGAAAATGGTCAAACGAAAGAAGAGTGGAAGGGTGGCGCTGAGTTCAATAAGATCTTGGGTCGTCCAGCATTCCGTACGCCTGGCAGTATTCCAGTTGATGGTTTATGTGTGCGTGTAGGCGCAATGCGTTGCCACTCACAAGGCTTGACTGTCAAACTTAAAAAAGATATTCCTCTTAAAGAAATAGAGGTAATTTTGGCTGCTGATAATCAGTGGGTCAAAGTGGTTCCTAATGATCGTGAAACTACTGAGCTTGATTTATCGCCAGCAGCTGTCAGTGGCACATTGACTGTGCCTATTGGTCGTTTGCATAAGATGGCAATGGGCCCAGAGTATTTGGGTGCATTCACTGTGGGCGATCAATTGCTATGGGGTGCTGCTGAGCCATTGCGCCGCATGCTTCGCATCTTGCTTGAGAAGTAATCCAAACTCCATGTCTCGCATAAGCCAGCTAGGCTTTCTAAAGCTCCTTTGCTTTATTCTGTTTAGTTGGTCATCTGTAGCTGGCGCAATTACTTTAGGCGCACCGCAATTACAGTCCCGCCCAGGGGAACCACTACGTGTTGAGATTCCAATTCGGGTGGGGGTCGATGAGCAAGGTGCTTTATCCAGTCTTAATGTAGCGATGCCCGATAAAGCGGCTTATCAGCGCCTGGGCATTTCCCAAAAGATATTAGAGCTTAATCCGCAAGCAATGGTGTATCGGAATCGCCAAGAGCAGTTAATGATCTTGGTAGAAACTGTTAACTCTGTACCCATGACAGACGATCCATTTTTGGATGTATTGGTCAATCTGAATTGGTCAAGCGGAAGTCTTACCAAAACGTTTACCTTGTTATTGGGGGATGCTCAGAAGATTACAGTAAGGCCCGGACAAACCTTATCTGAGATTGCAGCAACCATAGCACCTCAACTTGATGGCGCTACCTTAGATCAAACCATGATGGCTTTGTACAAAGCCAATCCTGATGCCTTTGCAAGTGGCAGTATTAATCGTTTAGCTGCTGGCGCTGAATTAACTAAGCCAAGCCAATCCTTACTACGCTCTATTAGCCCTGCGGAGGCGAATCAATTTGTAGCGGACGCAAACGAGCAATGGCGTGATGAGCGTGATGGAAAAGATGCTGGATCTAGTGGCAACAAGTCGGCAACTGCTAAGTCAGGCCTAGAGACTGCGAAGGATAGGCTTAAGATCGGTTCAAGCGCTGAAGGCAATGAGCAGGAACGTCGTTATACAGAAGAACTGGTTGCCCAAGAAAAGATGCTGGAGCAAACTAAAGCCCGTGTAGCAGAATTGGAAAAAAATATTGCCGATCTTCAGCGCCTATTAGATAAATCCAAAGAGAAAAAAGCAGTAGATAATAATTTTGGATTAGGTGGTTTTGGTCCCGCTATTCTTGCGCTGGGTTTAATTTCCTTAACAGGATTATTGTTGTGGGGCTTGGCCCGTAATGCACGCCGTTCAGAGGCTTCGAGTTTTCAAGTATCCTCTGGCCATGTAATCAAAGAGCAAAAAGAGAAGCATGTAGCGGCGACAGAGGGATCTCATTTTGAAATGCCCGCTCGTGCCAAAGCATTGTTCGAGGGAATTGACCTTGATCTTTCTAAGCCAATAAAAGATACCCCATCAGCAGTTAGCGTACCAGTAGCCAATCCTTTAGCCGATACCTTGCGCGTTAAGTTAAATTTAGCGCGAGCCTACATCACGATTGAAGACTTTTCTGCTGCTAAAAAGTCGATTGAAGAAGTGCTTCGTATGAGTAATTCTGTGGACCCAGCAATTACTACTGAAGCGCAGGGTTTATTAGCGGAACTCTCACATCGCAATACTTAGATTATGCGTATAGCCCTTGGCCTCCAATACGACGGTAGTCCATATTTTGGGTGGCAAACCCAGGTTAATCGCAACACGGTACAGGACGAATTGGAAAAGGCCATCTCTGCTTTTGTTGGAGAGCAGGCCAGCGTAGTGCAGCCCATTCATACGATTACAGCAGGTAGAACAGATACCGGCGTTCACGCCTTAGGTCAAGTAGTGCATTTTGATACCAATGTAGAGCGTGAAGATTTTTCATGGGTCAGGGGCGTGAACTCCTTTTTGCCGCCATCGATTGTAATTAACTGGGCAAAACCTGTTTCAGATGAATTTAGTGCCCGCTTTTCTGCTTTCGAGCGTGAGTATATTTATGCGTTACAAGCTGGACCATGTCGTTCGCCGATGTCGCATTCGCGTGCGGGTTACTTAATGTTGCCACCTAGTCAGTGGTTGGATCTTGATGCTATGAGAAAGTCAGCCGAGTGTTTGATTGGCGAGCATGACTTTAGCTCATTTAGATCATCGGAGTGTCAAAGCAAGACGCCGGTTAAAACGCTTTATTCCATTGATATGATTTCTGAGCAGCCATGGCTGTATTTCAGAATCCGCGGGAATGCTTTTTTGCACCACATGATTCGTAATATCGTCGGTTGTTTTTTGCAAATCGGGCAGGGCAAGCAAAAATCAGAATGGATGGCGGAAGTCTTGGCCGCTAAGAACAGGAAAATTGCTGCACCCACCTTTATGGCAGATGGGCTGTATTTGGCCAAAATTACCTATCCAGAAGAATTTGCCATTCCTCAGCCTTGGCTGCAGAACTCTTGGCTACCCGCCAAGATCATTGGGAAACAAAATTAATTAGGAGGCCCTTGGCCTTATCATTCATCTATGGGCTTATTGACATATTCTCCGGGGCGCACCCGGGTCAAAATCTGTGGTTTAAAGACCGCAGCAGACATTGATGCTGCAGTTTTAGCGGGGGTTGATGCGGTTGGATTTGTCTTCTATCCGCCTAGCGTGCGTGCTGTAAGCCCCAATATCGCAGCTCAGCTCATTTCTAGGCTCCCAGCAGGGGTTGATGCGGTTGGACTGGTTGTGAATGCCACAGACGAGGAATTTGCCGCTATTCGGGCTGCCGCTTCGATTACCTTATGGCAATTTCATGGGGATGAGACCCCAGAGCGCTGTGCTCAGCTTGCTGCGGGTGAGCTATGGATGAAAGCCGCCCGCGTTGGGACAGGCTTCGCCTTCGATGAATTTTCCCTACAATATGGGGATGCAAACGCTTTTCTGCTAGATGCCCTCGTTGAGGGGTATGGTGGTGGAGGCGTTCCTTTTGATTGGCAAGGAATTCCACAAAGATGGGTAAGCGAAAACGCGCCTCGGGTCGTTTTGAGTGGTGGATTGAACACGCACAACGTGGGCGAGGCGATTACACGTCTGCATCCTTGCGCAGTTGACGTCAGTAGTGGCGTAGAAAGCAGCAAGGGTGTTAAAGATCCTGCGCTCATGGCTCAATTTGTTCAGGCAGTGCGCGCAGCAGATGCAAAATCATCATCCCAATAATTTGCTGTAGATAAATCAAAAGAGGTAGCTATGTACGACAAGCCAGATGCACGAGGACACTTTGGTCCCTATGGTGGCGTGTTTGTTTCTGAGACATTGATGTATGCGTTAGATGAACTTAAAGAGGCCTACGCAAAATATCAGCATGATCCGGAATTTATTGAAGAGTTTCATTACGAACTCAAACACTTTGTAGGTAGGCCATCACCGGTTTATCATGCGAAGCGTTGGAGTGAAATGCTAGGTGGTGCGCAGATTTATCTTAAGCGTGAAGACTTAAATCACACCGGTGCACATAAGATTAATAACGTGATTGGTCAGGCAATGCTGGCTAAGCGGATGGGCAAACCCCGCATCATCGCAGAGACGGGCGCTGGGCAGCACGGTGTAGCAACTGCAACTATCTGTGCTCGTTTTGGTTTGGATTGCACGGTATATCAAGGTTCTGTTGATGTAGCGCGTCAAGCACAAAACGTGTTTCGTATGAAGTTACTCGGCGCTAAGGTTATCCCTGTTGAGTCAGGAACAAAGACTTTAAAAGACGCGCTCAACGAAGCAATGCGGGATTGGGTGACTAACGTAGACAATACTTTTTACATTATTGGTACTGTTGCAGGCCCTCATCCTTATCCAATGATGGTGAGGGATTTCCAAAGCGTAATTGGCGAAGAATGCAAAGTGCAAATGCCGGAGATGACCGGTCGTCAACCAGACTTTGTTTTAGCTTGCGTTGGCGGAGGCTCAAATGCAATGGGAATTTTCTATCCCTATATTGATTACCCGGAGGTCAAACTAGTTGGTGTTGAAGCGGCAGGTCATGGTCTGGGTAGTGGATTGCATTCAGCAGCACTGTGTGTTGGTAAGCCAGGTGTATTGCACGGCAATCGCACATATTTATTGCAAGATGAGAATGGTCAGATCTCTGAAACACATTCTGTTTCTGCCGGTATGGACTATCCAGGTGTGGGTCCAGAGCATGCTTGGTTAAAAGATTCTGGCCGTGCAGACTATGTGGCTATTACTGATGAAGAAGCGCTTCAGGCATTCCATGATTGCTGCCGTATTGAAGGCATTATTCCTGCGCTGGAGTCCTCCCATGCCATTGCCTATGCCTGTAAGTTAGCTAAGACCTTACCTAAGGACAAAACAATTTTGGTAAACCTCTCTGGTCGTGGTGACAAGGATATGCATACCGTTGCTCAGGCAACAGGTTCCGAAGGCTGAGTAAAAAAATAAAACGAAAATAAGAATAAGAAAACAAAAATAGAAAAACGAATTAGCTATGTCAAAAATTACTGCGCTCTTCAAGGAGCTAAAAGCATCAGGTAAAAAGGGATTAATTCCTTTTATTACGGCTGGTGATCCAGATCCCCAGCAAACGGTTGAATTAATGCACGCATTAGTTCGAGGCGGTTCAAGTGTTATTGAATTGGGTGTGCCATTTTCCGATCCAATGGCCGACGGTCCTGTGATTCAACGATCATCCGAGCGCGCTTTGACCCAAGGTGTCACATTGCATAGCTGCTTGGAAATGGTAAAAGAATTTCGCAGAAAGGATGCTAATACCCCGGTTGTATTAATGGGGTATGCAAATCC
>CANFMT010000017.1 GCA_947448415.1 Burkholderiaceae bacterium
AATTCATTGATGCGGGCTGTTAGCAATGAAACTTGAACTTCAGGGCTACCCGTATCGTTTGCGCTGCGCGCGTTTTCTTTGACGATTTCCGCCGTTTTAATATCAGCAACTGCCATTTTTAATACTCCTTACTTGCGAACACTTGAGCTCTCACCCAATCTGTGTCGTGCGTTATAAACAAAAAAGCTTTATAAATCAAAGCCCTCGAATTGTATCAGAGGAATCGAGGTATTTTCATATCACCCACTCAACTATTGGTATCCTTAGAGAATGATTTATATCTTCAATAATTTTTTCTATATTAATCAATAACTTACAAAATATGCGCCAATCACTCCGTTCCCTCGTATTTCTATTCATCCTCGGAATTTGCTTCAACAGCTCTGCTTTTGCACAATTTGGATCATTTTTTGGTCCAGACAAAACAATTGCCCAACAACGAGAAGCTGTCTTAACCAAGAACCAAGAAGTTCTACAAAATTTATACAAAGCCCAACCAAAAGCAAAAGAATTAATTGAAAAATCGATCGCCTATGCAACCTTTAGCAATTTCGGTATGAAGATATTGATTGCAGGTGGAGGAACCGGTAGCGGCGTGGTCATCCCTAAAAAGGGAAAGCCGATTTATATGAATATGGCAGAGGTTCAAGCAGGGCTTGGACTAGGAATCAAATCCTTCCAAAATATATTTGTATTTGAAACTGAGTCAGCATTGAATGATTTCATCAATTCAGGCTGGACTTTTGGAGGGCAAGTGACTGCTGCTGCAAAGTACGAAAAAGATGGCGACGCATATCAAGATGCATCCATAGTTGCTCCTGGCGTTTTAATGTACCAGCTAACAGATTCTGGCCTTGCCGTAGAAATTACCGGCAAGGGCACTAAGTACTACAAAGACAGCAAGCTCAATCAGTAAAAATGAAGGGTGACACCCCTTTATTAGGGTGTCATCTGGGCATTTAGCTTGGCCTGACTTGGATCATGCAACTTATTTAAGGCTGATAAGTAGGCTTTTGCAGAGGCAGCAATGATGTCTGGGTCTGTGCCGACACCATTCACAATACGGCCGCCTTTTGCTAATCGCACAGTAACTTCTCCCTGTGACTGGGTGCCTGAAGTAATGGCATTCACTGAATACAACAACTGTTCTGCCCCACTTTTTGCAATCACTTCAATGGCATTCAAGCTCGCATCAACCGGGCCATTGCCTTCAGCTTCGGAGCTAATCTCTTTATCACCCATGCGGAAGGTCACGCGTGACTTAGGGCGCTCTCCCGTTTCAGAGTGCTGACTCAAGGAGATAAAGTGGTAATGCTCGCCCTCTTCTGCTGCTGCTGAATCAGACATGATGGCAATAATGTCTTCATCAAAAATTTCCGCTTTTTGATCTGCCAATGTTTTGAAACGAGTGAACGCTTCGTTCAAATCCGCCTCAGCCTCAACAGTAATACCCAATTCCTGCAAACGTTGTTTGAAAGCATTACGGCCAGATAATTTACCGAGCACAATTTTGTTGGCTGACCAACCCACATCTTCTGCTCGCATGATTTCATAGGTATCACGATTTTTTAAGATGCCATCTTGATGAATGCCAGATGTATGGGCAAACGCATTAGCGCCAACTACGGCCTTATTGGGTTGAACAACAAATCCTGTAATTTGAGACACTAATTTTGATGCAGGAACTATTTGAGTAGCATCAATTCCGCACACCATATCAAAGTAATCTTTACGGGTTCGCAATGACATCACTATTTCTTCCAAAGCAGTATTACCCGCACGCTCACCCAAACCGTTAATGGTGCACTCGATTTGACGAGCACCACCAATTTTCACGCCGGCCAAAGAGTTTGCTACTGCCATGCCTAAGTCATTATGGCAATGAACTGACCAAACTGCCTTGTCGGAATTGGGTACGCGAGTGCGTAAGGTTTTAATAAACTCACCATATAACTCTGGGGTTGCATAGCCCACTGTATCCGGAATATTGATAGTGCTTGCACCCTCATTAATAACCGCCTCTACGACTCTGCATAAGAAATCCATTTCAGAGCGATATCCATCTTCGGCAGAGAATTCAATATCCTGGGTTAAATTACGCGCAAAACGAATAGAACGCTTGGCCTGCTCCAACACTTCTTCTGGAGACATGCGCAACTTAACAGCCATATGCAAAGGGCTTGTAGCCAAGAACGCATGAATACGTTTGGCTTTAGCAGCCTTCAATGCATCAGCAGCACGGGTAATATCCTTATCATTTGCGCGAGCCAGTGAACAGACGATGGAGTCTTTAACTGCTGCAGCTACAGCGGAAATCGCTTGGAAGTCACCTTCAGAACTTGCTGCAAAACCAGCTTCAATCACATCTACCTTTAAGCGTTCAAGCTGACGCGCAATACGAACCTTTTCGTCTTTGGTCATAGAGGCGCCTGGAGATTGCTCCCCATCACGCAAGGTTGTGTCAAAAATAATTACTTTGTCGCTCATCACTACTCTCCGGTTTTAATACTCATTTAGCTACAGCTTAATTCAATCTATAAAACAAAAACCCCAGCAATTTGCTGGGGCTGGTATGTGGTGGTTAATGAATTCTTTACTGTCTCATCAACTCAGGCCTTACCCGCCCCAAGCATTAGGCTTAGTGCTAGAAGCAGTTTCCCGCTAGGAAGGCTGGTTAAAGAGAAATTCATCAACATGGAATTAATATACCCGAAAATTTGAGTTTTAGCTAAAACGTTTGCCTCTAAGGTGCTCCCAAGTCCAAATAACATAGCCAGAGATGGAATACACAACAAATAATCCAAAGAGCGTTAAGGGCGGATTAGAGGAAATCAGAACAAATGTGAGGATCATTAGCACCATCACGCCAAATGGCACTCGGTAGCGAACGTCCAAGGCTTTACCGCTGTAAAAACGAGCATTAGAAACCATGGTTAAGCCGGCATAGACAGCAATAAAAAAGGTGATCCATGGAATTGCGGTATCGCGAACCGGAATCTTATTGTCATCAGCCAACCAAATAAAACCAGCCATTAAAGAGCCTGCAGCTGGGCTTGGTAAGCCTTGAAAAAACTTCTTATCAACTATGCCCGTATTGACATTAAAACGTGCCAAACGTAACGCAGCGCCGGCACAGTAGGTAAAGGCTGCGAGCCATCCCCACTTACCTAAATCCTTCAGGGCCCATTCGTAAGCGACTAAAGCTGGCGCGACTCCAAAAGAGACCATATCAGCCAAAGAATCATACTGTTCGCCAAAAGCACTTTGCGTATTAGTCATGCGTGCCACGCGACCATCCATGCCATCGAGAACTAAGGAGGCAAAGATAGCAATTGCAGCAATCTCAAATTGATGATTCATCGCATTAACAATAGCGAAGAAACCACAGAATAGTGCAGCCGTTGTGAAAGCATTAGGCAAGAGATAAATTCCCTTGCTACGTAAACGCGGTTTTTGTGGATGAAGCTCTTCTACTTCGTAATCGACTCCATCACCCAACTGCTCTACCCAGTCATCATGAGTATGATCAACACGATGACGTGCAAGACGGCTTCGATCTATACGGCCACGACGGCGAAATGTAGTCAAAAAATATCCTAGTGAATAACGTTTTGTATCAATCTAAGCCAGGCAAACGGGCCAAGGCCGTATTTGTTGCAAATACTTTATCACCAACGCTAACCAAAGGCTCAGCTGTTAATGGTAAATAGACGTCAACTCGTGAACCAAATCGAATAAATCCATAACGTTCTCCCGCTTTGAGACGATCCCCAACGTGGATATAACAAAGAATGCGGCGGGCAATGAGGCCTGCAACCTGAACCAAGGTAACGATTTGGCCATTGGCATCTATGACAACGGCATTGCGCTCGTTCTCTGTAGATGCTTTATCCAAATCTGCATTGACAAACTTACCCGGGAAATACTGAATCTCTTTAACCAAGCCATTCACTGCGCTGCGGTTTGAGTGCACATTAAATACGTTCATGAAAACGCTGATTTTAAGAGCCTCACGTCCTGCATATGGATCGTTCGCCTTTTCAACAACAACAATCCGTCCATCGGCTGGAGATAACACTAGATCGCGACCTAAAGCAGGAATGCGCTGTGGATCACGGAAAAACTGCAAAACAAAGATAAAGATAATCCAGAGAGGCCATGACCATGCAATACCGCCAAGATAGTGGACAAGTAAAGTCACCGCCCCCACTAAAGCTAAATACGGCCAACCTTCTTTCGCAATAATGGGGTGCGGATACATCATCTTTGTTCTGAGCCTTTTAATTAACTTCTATTTGCTTGATGCTGAGTACTTAGCTTAGTTTTTTGTTTGGTCAACTAACTTGTTCTTAGCAATCCAAGGCATCATGGCGCGCAACTTAGCACCAACTACTTCGATGTCATGTTCTGCATTCAAACGACGACGTGAAATCAATGTAGGAGCACCTGCTTTGTTCTCAAGAATAAAGCTCTTCGCATACTCACCAGTCTGAATATCTTTCAAGCACTGACGCATTGCGTTCTTAGTATCTTCAGTCACAACACGTGGGCCAGTTACGTACTCACCGTACTCTGCGTTGTTAGAAATAGAGTAGTTCATATTGGCAATACCGCCTTCGTAGATCAGATCAACGATCAACTTGAGCTCATGTAAGCACTCAAAATAAGCCATCTCAGGAGCGTAACCAGCCTCAACCAGAGTTTCGAAACCAGCTTTAATCAATTCTACAGCGCCGCCACAGAGAACCGCTTGCTCACCGAACAAATCAGTCTCAGTTTCTTCACGGAAATTAGTTTCGATGATGCCGGCACGACCGCCGCCGTTTGCAGTTGCGTATGACAAAGCAACATCACGCGCAGAGCCAGATTTATCTTGATAAACAGCGATCAAATGAGGAACGCCGCCACCTTGAGCGTATGTTCCGCGGACTGTGTGGCCAGGAGCCTTAGGAGCGATCATGATCACATCTAAATCAGCGCGTGGCTGAACTTGACCATAATGAACGTTAAAGCCATGAGCAAAAGCCAATGCTGCCCCCTGCTTGATGTTTGCATGTACTTCCTTGTTGTATACGTCAGCGATTTGCTCATCTGGCAAAAGCATCATTACAACGTCGGCATCCTTAACAGCTTCACCAACTTCTTTAACTGTCAAACCGGCATTTGCTGCTTTACTCCAAGAGGCACCATCTTTACGCAAACCAACGGTAACGTTACAGCCTGAATCCTTTAGATTCAATGCGTGTGCGTGACCTTGTGAACCATAACCAATGATGGTGACTTTCTTGCCCTTAATGAGGGACAAATCCGCGTCTTTATCGTAAAAAACTTTCATGCTCTTTCCTTGTATTGAAAATGTAATTAATGCAGTAATCAGTTAAAAAATTAAACCTTTAGGATTCGTTCACCACGGCCAATTCCAGACCCGCCCGAGCGGACAGTTTCTAGAATTGATGCGCGATCAATCGAATCAATAAAGGCATCCAATTTGGCACCATCACCAGTTAATTCAATGGTGTAACTCTTATCAGTCACATCAATGATGCGACCGCGGAAGATATCGGTAGTACGTTTGAGTTCTTCGCGCTCTTTACCTACAGCCCGAACCTTAATCATCATAAGTTCACGCTCAATATGCGGGCCCTCACTTAAATCAAATACCTTAACCACCTCAACCAAACGGTTTAAATGCTTAGTAATTTGCTCAATAACGTCATCGGAACCAAAAGTCACGATGGTCATTCGAGATAAGGATGGATCTTCAGTCGGCGCTACGCTCAAAGTGTCAATGTTGTAACCACGCGCAGAAAATAAACCTACTACACGCGATAAGGCACCCGGCTCGTTCTCAATGAGTACAGAAATAATGTGTCGCATTAGAGATCCTCGCTACCCAAAAGCATTTCAGTAATACCCTTGCCTGCTTGAACCATAGGCCAAACGTTTTCTTCTGGGTCTGTCTGAAAATCCATAAACACAGTGCGATCTTTTAGGCGAATTGCTTCTTTGAGCGCGCCTTCAACATCGGATTTCTTCTCAATACGCATGCCTACGTGACCATAAGCCTCTGCCAATTTCACAAAGTCAGGCAAAGAATCCATGTATGAGCTCGAATAACGCTTGTTATAAGTGAGCTCTTGCCACTGACGAACCATTCCTAGGTAACGATTATTCAGAGAAACAATTTTTACAGGGGTATCGTATTGCTTACAGGTAGACAACTCTTGAATACACATCTGAATTGAGCCTTCACCAGTGATAGTGAAAACATCTTTTTCAGGGAATGCCTTCTTAATACCCATGGCGTATGGCAAACCAACGCCCATGGTGCCAAGACCACCAGAGTTGATCCAACGACGTGGCTTATCAAACTTATAGAACTGTGCTGCCCACATCTGATGCTGACCTACGTCAGAGCAAATAAAGGCATCACCACCTGTAAGCTCCCACAGTTTTTGGACGACATACTGTGGCTTCACAATTTGAGAGGCTTCGTCGTACTTCAAGCAATCTTTTTTACGCCACTCATTAATTTGATCCCACCAAGCGGCAACCTTGTCGCCGTTCTTACGTGGGCCAGCCGCCTTCAATTGCGCAGTCATCTCAACCAATACTTCTTTAAGATTGCCAACGATAGGAACATCCACCTTCACGCGCTTAGAAATAACGGAAGGATCAATATCAATATGGATAATTTTGCGAGGATGGCTAGCAAAGTGCTGAGTATTGCCAATCACGCGATCATCAAAACGTGCACCAATCGCAATCAACACATCACTGTGTTGCATTGCCATATTAGCTTCATAAGTTCCGTGCATGCCAAGCATACCCAAGAACTGAGGGCTTGTACCCGGGAATCCGCCCAAGCCCATCAAGGTATTGGTTACTGGATAGCCAAGCAAGTCAGCAAACTCTTTTAATTCAGGAGCAGCATCAGAAAGGATCACGCCTCCACCGGTATAGATGTATGGACGCTCCGCCTCTTGCAAAAGCGCTACGGCTTTGCGAATCTGCCCACTATGACCCTTGACAACTGGGTTGTATGAACGCATTTCCAAAGTTTCTGGATAAACAAATGGTCCTTTGGCGGCAGATACGTCTTTAGGAATATCTATCAAAACTGGACCGGGACGACCGGTTTGCGCAATATGGAAAGCCTTCTTCAACACCATAGGCAAATCTTTAACGTCTTTTACCAAAAAGTTGTGCTTTACAACTGGGCGCGTAATACCCACGGTATCGGCCTCTTGGAAAGCATCTTCTCCAATAGCGTATGTCGGCACGTTACCGCTAATAACTACCATTGGAATAGAATCGGTATAAGCCGTGGCAATGCCAGTCACTGCATTGGTTACGCCAGGACCCGAGGTTACTAACGCTACGCCAACCTTACCGGTTGCGCGAGCATAACCATCGGCAGCATGAACGGCCGCTTGCTCATGGCGAACAAGGATATGTTCAAACTTATCCTGCTTAAAAATTTCATCGTAAATGAAGAGAACTGAACCGCCTGGGTAACCCCAAACAAATTCAACACCTTCTTTGTGCAATGCCTGCACGAGCATTTCCGCACCAATCATTTCTGGAGGTGCTGCTTCATTATTTGTAGTTGCTGTATCTTTATTAGCTTTAGTAGCTAAAAATTCGGCGCTGCTTGTATTCATCTTCTTTCGTCCTTTGCAATTTTCGGCAAAAAATTGTTTGGTCTGTTCTATCTCCTGCTTATGGCCTGAGTTCGAACGGCGCTGCTACCGGAAAAAACCACTTCTTGAATGAGATTCTAGGTAGTAAGCCCTATATTCTATAGCAATCACCTAAAATGGGCCAATACTTACCGATTCAGGTCTAATCCATTGCATGGCATCAGCCCAAGAACTATCTGACTTTTTGAGTAGTGTCGAGCAGCGTGCTTTTAAGCAGGCTGTCTATGCCGTGCGTGACGATGACGCTGCGTTAGATATTGTTCAGGATGCCATGATCAAGTTAGCTGAGAAGTATGGCGATAGACCTGCGGCAGAACTCCCTCTCGTCTTCACCAGAATTCTCCAAAACCGCATCCATGACTGGTTTAGGCGGCAAAAAGTTAGAAATACCTGGGTCACCCTGTTTTCTAACATGGGAAAAAGAACAGATGAAAACGATGATTTTGACCCCCTAGAGTCACTTTCGGCTCCAGATGACAGTGAAATTCATCAGGATGGCTCCCAAAAACTAGAGCAAAGTCAGCTTTTGCAGGCTTTGGAGTCAGAAATATCTAAATTACCTGTACGTCAACGAGAAGCCTTCCTGATGCGTTATTGGGATGAGCTAAGCATTACAGAGACCGCTAAAGCCATGAGTTGTAGTGAAGGAAGTGTTAAAACTCATTGTTCTAGAGCCACTCAAACCCTAGCTAAAGCATTGAAATTAAAAGGAATTACGCTGTGAAAAACTTTGATGAGCAACTAACTGATGCCCAGGCCGATCATTTTGGCCGGACAAGTGCCGCCCTGCTTCGTCAAGGAGCAGAAAATTTGCCAGGCAGTATTAAAGATAAATTGCATACTGCTCGCATGAAGGCACTGTCTGTCAGAAAACCAGAAAAAGTGGCTATCAGCAAGCCTGTATTTGCCGGCTCTAGCGCAACATGGTCTTCTGGATCGAATGGCCTTTGGGATACAGTTGGATGGGTTGCGCCATTAGTTGTTTTAGTTTTTGGCTTAATCGGTATTGCTCAATGGCAAGACGATTCTCGGATCAATGACATTGCTGAAGTAGATGCAGCGCTGCTATCAGATGATGTCCCGCCAGATGCCTATGCTGATAGTGGATTTATGGCCTTTCTTAAAAATGGTCCACTATCTGACTCTAATAACGGTGAAGCAGATTCCACGCTAGGCAAGTAAATACAAGCTAAATGCCTTTTTCAATTCGTTCGTTAAAAATTAGTGTCTGTGCATTGATTGCATTGGCATGTGTTGGCCTAAATATTTCAGCAGCATCAGCTCAAACTGCCACTGCCGCTGCACATGGCAAAGCCTCTGGTATTCCAGAAAAGAAACCTGATGGAACGTGGGAAGGCTTAAAGCCAGCTCAACAAATCATTCTTGCACCGCTTGAAAGTGATTGGGACTACATGCTCCCAGATAGTCGCAAGAAATGGATACAGGTTGCTAATATTTACCCAAAGATGAGCGCTCAAGATCAAGAGCGACTTCAGTCGCGTATGGCTAGCTGGTCCAATCTCTCGCAAAAAGAGCGTCGCATAGCCCGAGAAAATTATTTAAGTAGTCTTAATTTTCCCGCAGAGAAAAAAGCAGAGGCTTGGACCGCATATCAAAAGTTAAGCGATGAGCAGAAAAAGAAATTGGCTGAATCAGAGGCCAAGAAAAAGCCATCTGCGACAAGCGCACCAACTCTACAGCGCCACCCAATCTCAGCCAAGGCTACCTTACCTGCGGCAGCCCCAGCTCCCGCAGTGCCAACGCCCGTCGAAAATTCAAGCCCTAACTCTGATTCTGGCCCAACAAATAATTAATTTTTTTATAAATATAAGTCGATTCATGACGCCTGCTGAATTAGATGCATTACCAGCCCCACAATTTTGGCGTCGTGTTTCTTGCTGCTTGTATGAGCAATTGGTACTATTGGGTGTCATTGCATTTACCTTTTTAGTACCAAATTTAGCCCTAGGAATTCTGTTTGGCATCTCATTGCCAAGCTGGCTAACGTTCGGCTATCTATATGCAGTACTAGGCATCTACTTTGTTTGGTATTGGACTAAATCCGGGCAAACTCTAGCAATGCAAACCTGGCGCGTGCGACTTATTGGTAAAGGTGGCTTCGCCTTAACTCGATATCAAGCAATTCGACGCTATCTCTTTGGATCCTTGTGGATTGTTCCATGTATCGCTTTGCAATGGGCATTTCACCTGGAGAAATGGCAAATTATTGAAATGCTCTTTACCGTTTCACTACTCTTTTGGCCGCTCAGTATATTTCTTGATCGCAGAGACGCACTTGCTCGACAAAGTCTTGCGGATCGACTTGCTGGAACACGGCTAGTTGAATTACCAAAAAATCTAGTAACTCTCTCTTAAGCATTCGATAGCACTGGCTTTTTGTATTTTTTTCTGAGTGCCGTATCCAACACCCAAGCTAGCAACAACCCCAAACACAACGCCCATAGCCAACGCCTGGCCAAAGGCATTAAATTCTATCTCCAAGACGTACCGCCCCAATAACCAGGCAGCAAGACCTGAACTTAAGCCAGCAAGTATTCCTGCCAACAAGCCAACAACCACTAATTCAAACCGAGAAATATCTGCCAATACTTTACGAGAGGCGCCAATAGCCCTCAATAAAGCAGCATTGCGATAACGCTGATCTTGTGTAGCAGTAAGAGCAGCCATGAGAACCAATAGGGCCGCAACAACAGTAAGACCAAACAAAAGACCTAAAGCAGCAGATAGCTTATTTAAAACATCTTGAATTTGCGCCAAAGATGAAGAAACATCCACAATAGTGAGATTGGGATATTGTTGATTTAGCTGAAAATCTAAAGTGTTTAATTGTGGTGCTTGGTAGTACGATGTAATCCAAGATTGAGGCATTTTATTTAATTGAGCTGGCGGCATGATGACAAAGAAGTTCACACGCATTGAGCCCCAATCGAGCTTGCGCAAAGATGTAATGGGCGCCGTAATTCTTTCGCCCGCCACATCAAACATCAATCGATCACCTATCTTCAGCTTTAAGGTTTTCGCTATACCAGTCTCTATTGAAATTTGTGGAGCATCTCCACCAATCCAATCGCCAGAAATTACACGATTACCTGTTGGTAATTGGTCGGTATAGGACAGATTGAACTCCCTATCAACCAATCGACGCGCATTCTCATCGCTGTAGTCATTAGGCAAGATATCTCGTTCATTGATGCCAATTAAACGGCCGCGAACCATTGGATAGAACTCGGGTGTCGAGATGCCAGCCTGAACCAAGGAACTCTGAAGGCTTTCTTTTTGGTCTGTTTGAATATTAATCATGAAGCGATTTGGGGCATTAGCGGGGATGCTGCCCTGCCAAGCACTTAATAAGTCTTGACGCAATAAAAGGATTAGAACCAAGGCCATCAAGGCTATTCCTAAAGCCGTGATTTGCATCACCGCATATCCTGATTGCCTTGCTTGTGCAAGCAGCGCAAATCGAATTGCAAAATGATTACTACGCCAAAGAGTCATGAGACGCAAGCAAGCCCAAGCAGTCAAGGCAAACAAAACAATTGCGCAACCAAAGCTCAGCCCTGCCCATAGCGCTAATTTCCAGTCGCGAGCAGCTAGAGCAACTAGTGCTCCACAAACAAACAGAGCGATCATTACCAGCCAGACCTCTGAGATTTGTATTAGCCTAAATTCTTTACGAATTAATCTTATTGGCGCAACCTTAACCAAACCAATGATAGAGGGACCTGCAAATCCCAATAAGAGAGCCCACGCAAATGAGATGCTCCAGAGTGCTGGCCATATAGAAATAAATGGCAAGTTACTCAAGAGTAAACCGCCTAATACCCATATCAGCGTGTTTTGAATCAGATAACCAAATATCAACCCTAAACCGGCAGATAAAAGTCCGATACCAAGCAGCGTTTTGATTTGTCTAATTAAAATCTCACGCTGACTTGCTCCTAGGCATTTCATCACTGCACAGGCATCCGCTTGTTTGACGGTGTAACGACGTGCGCATAAGGCTATCGCTACTGCCGCAACAATTGCCGTTAAGAGTGCAAGCAAGGATAAGAATCGCTCAGCCCTTTCAATAGTCTTGCGCATAATGGGCTGGGCATTCTCAATTGTTTCTATACGCAAACCTCTAATGTGTTCAGACTCAATGTATTGCGTCGCCCATTTTTGATAAGCCTGTATTTGCCTATCTGAGCCGGCTAGCAGCAAGCGATAGGTGACTCTACTACCTAAGCCGATTAAGCCAGTAGATGGGAGGTCATCTAATGACATCATGACTCGCGGCGCAAAATTCATAAAGCCAGCACCGCGATCTAGTTCACGCTCTAGTACTCCGGCAATAACAAACTGTCTATCACCAAGCTTTATGGAATCGCCTATATGTGTACGTAGATTAGCAAGCAAGGCGGGTTCAACCCAAACGGATCCAGACTGTGGTGATGATTGTTTCTTGGGAGAATTATCAGCAAGGGCCACCTGTAGAGCGCCTCTCAGAGGATACAAAGCACTAACAGCCTTGACCGAAGCCAACTTACTATTTTCCCCAGATGTTGCCATACTAGGGAAAACAATTGTTTGTGCAATTTGCAGATCTTTGGAGCGAGCCTCTGTAAAAAAGCTTTCGGATAGCGGCTGATCAGAAGCAATCAGCAAGTCAGAAGCGAGCAAACGACGTGCATCAAATTCGAATGCCCTTTGCATTCTGTCCGCCAAAAAACTGACGCCACTTAATGCTGTCACTGAAAGTGTCAATGCCACAAAAAGCCAGACCAGCTCCTTGGATCGAAAACTCTGCTTAAGGCCTCTAAAAAGCCCAGATAAAAAAGTGCTCAAATTGCCTGAATCTGGCCGCCATCAATACGCGTGACTGTTCCAGTAATAAATGATGCGTTTTGACTAGCCAAGAAAGCAGCAGCATCTCCGTACTCCGTTGGATCACCATATCTACCCATTGGAATTTGTCTAAGGCTTGCTTTAACGACCTCTTCGTAACTAGTCTGTTCGCGCTTCGCACGTGCTTCATCAAGCTGACGCAAACGATCGGTTGACACCCTGCCCGGCATAATAATGTTTACAGTAATACCGTCTGCCGCAACTTCTGTAGCCAAAGTTTTAGACCAGGCTAATAGCGCCGCCCTTAAAGTATTCGATATCGCTAAATTTTTAATCGGGGCAATTGCTCCCGACGTGGTGCTGGTAATGACTCTCCCCCATTTACGCTCACGCATGCCAGGGAGTACTCTATCGGTAATCGAGATAAGAGATAACACCATATCGTTAAAACTTTTGGTCCACAAGGCAGGGTCCTGACCTGCTGCTGGAGTCGGTGGCGGACCCCCGGTGTTATTAATGAGAATATCAATAGGCCCTAACTCAGTTTCGACCTTGGTAATCAAGGCATCAATAACCGAGTGATCAGAAAGATCCCAATTTAAGGCGAGCGCCTGACTGCCGGCAGCCTCAATCATTTCAACCGACTTTTGCAATCCCTCTGGATTGCGCCCTGTTACGGCTACCTTAACACCCTCACGCGCTAACGACACTGCCATAGCCTGACCCAAACCACGGCTTGAGGCAATTACCAGTGCAACCTTACCCTTGATTCCTAAATCCATGCGATCTCCACAATCTGTTTATATTTATATTTAATCTAACTGAAGCTTTTGCTTTGCTACCACTTCTTTATAAACGGTATATTCAGCTTTAATTTCTTTCGCAAAGGCATCGGGACCGTTTACGTTAATGATGGAACCAGTTTCTTCAATACGTTTTTTTACAGAAGGGTCATTAACCACCTTTTGTAATGCAGCGTAATATTTATCAACAACATCTTTTGGCATGCCCGCAGGCCCTAATAATCCGTAATAAGCCATGCGATTAACCGGGGTCAAGCCCACCTCAGCAAAGGTGGGAACATTAGATAATTGAGGCAATCTTTTTGGAGCGGCAATCACAATTGGAACTAATTTTCCATCTTTGATAAATGGCAAAGACGAAGGAAGATTGTCGAAAATCATTGATACCTGACCGCCAACGGTATCAGCTAGAGCAGGTCCAGCGCCCCTATAGGGAATATGAACAATATAAACACCCGCCAAACTTTTAAACAACTCAGTTTGAAGATGACCAATGCCGCCCGTACCGGAACTTGAATAAGAGTACTTCCCTGGGTTTTCCTTGAGTACAGCTAAAAAGGTTTTAAAGTCTTTAGCGGGAAATGATGGATTAACAGCAATGATATTTGGCGTAGCAGCAATATTACTGATTGCCGTGAAATCGGTAATAGGGTCATAGCCAATTTTGGGGTTAATAGCGGGATTGGCTGCTGTAGTAGAAACAGTAGCCATGCCAATGGTGTATCCGTCCTTAGGGGCTCGCATCACATCAAGCGCTCCAACAGAACCACCTCCACCAGCTTTATTCTCCACGATAACTGGTTGACCCAATTGGCGACCCAATGCATCGCCAACTGCCCTAGCAATGATATCGGTGCTTCCACCTGGAGCGAATGGAACAATTAAGCGGATGGGTTTGCTAGGAAAGCTCTGGGCCTGCGCTAAGCCAAAGAAACCAACGGAACAAAAGATAACTAAGTATCTAGTAAGCTTGAGATTCATCTATTTACTGCCCCAGAGGTTTAGGTAAATTACCAGCATATTTATAAAGCTGCTCTTCGTATTGTTTCAAGATTTCAGCAAGTGCTTGTTGCTGACCCAATACAAGCGCCTGAGGAGAATTGTCTGTCAGTGCAACACGCTTGGTATATCGATTTGCACCAATCAAGGGATTGGTTTTGCCACCACTAGTAGTGCTGAGAAAAAATTCTACACTAACAACGGCTTCAGGCTGATTGCGATAGTCGCCATAAAACTCTTCTACAGATGCTTGTAAAAAATAGTAAGGGAAAAAGCTATTGCTCTGCCCCACTGTTGCCGAAAATATATTAGCCTTATTGAGCCACTGACGCTCTGCATTACCAATCATTTCTGCTGGAATAGTCGTGTAGACGTTATAAAAATCTTTTTCATAGCGTTGATCACCCGTGCGATATACAAGTGACTTACCGTCAAATGGAGGCGCAACTGAAACTGAACCAATTTTTAGCCAAACATCTGTACGTGCCTGGCGAGGGGCCGCCGACCTATCGGGCGATACCATCCAAGTGGTAGGCCCTACTGGCGGTCTAGTAGGTAATGTGCAAGCTACGAGACCTAAAAGTGATATCAGAACCAAAATACGCTTCATCATTTTTGAACTCCAGCCTGAACGGGCTTATTGGTAGGCGGCGTAATTTTGGGCGGCGGATCACTCCAAATCAAACTTGAAGGTGACTGACTTGCGATACGGCTAAATTCATTTAAATTCTCGCTAGCCTGCTTAATGTTTTCCATAGTCAGCGCTGTATCGCCCTGAACACTTGTAATCGTTTGACGCAACGATGTCGTAGCAGCAACGAGTTCACGCATCAGGATGCTGAGCTCATCCTTATCGGTAACTTTTGCTACGCGTTCTAAGATGATATTTAATTCACGAACAGTTTTAATAACTCCTTCGTTGCCCTTGCCATCACCGGCCATCATTACATTGAGATTAGTGAGGAGTGCATCTAATTTTTTCTGGGCCCCGTCAATATCCATTTGATTGAGTGCTCCAATCAGCTTTTGAATTCCTGAAATAATTTCATCAGCTTGATTTGGAAGTGATGGGATAACGGGATATTCAGGCTTCCAGCTATAAGGAAGTTGTGAAGTTTCCGGAGCATTAGATACAAAGTCAAACTCAATATAGTTCACGCCTGTGATGCCCATTGACTTGACACGAGCCCGCAAATTATTTTGCACAAACTCTCTTATTTGGTCTTCGGTAACCTTCTCACCAAAAATTTGCATACGTACTACGACATATTGACGACGTTCTTGAAATGGCAAATCCTTCTCATACAGGTCCCCAGACAAGCCAATCGTAGTTACCTGACCTATTTTTACCCCTCTAAACCGTACGGCAGCACCAGCATCTAGACCGGTAACAGACTGTTTAATGTAAGTCTCAATCATGAAGGATTTTTTGAAGAATTGCCCGGACCCAAAGATCAGAATCACGGCAATCAGTACGCCGATTGCTGCAAGCACAAATACACCTAATCGGAAATAGTTGGGATTTGAGTTATTACTCATGCTGCGTCCTTGCTCATGATGCGATTAAAGAATTGATGTACACGCGGATCCTTGCTGGTATCTCTTAAAACCTTTGGATCACCCTCTGCAATGATGCCTTTAGCATCCTTGTCCAACATAATGACTTTGTCTGCAATTGCATAAATACTGGCTAACTCATGCGACACAATGACAAAGGTAATGCCTAAATTTTTAGACAGATCCTGGATGGTGCTATCAAGATCCGCAGAAGTAATGGGGTCTAAACCAGCTGATGGTTCATCCAAAAACAGAATTTTGGGATCCAGAGCCATGGCACGCGCGATTGCTGCACGCTTTTGCATGCCTCCGCTAATTTCGCTGGGCATGTATGTCTCGTAAGGCAATAGACCCACCAAGTCCAACTTGCAGCGCGCTAAGAGATTCATCTGGCTTTGGGTAAGCTGGGTGTACTCCTGCATAAAAAGCGTCACGTTATCGAGTAAATTCATGGAGCCAAATAAGGCGCCCTGCTGATACATCACGCCAAAGCTAGTCATAATGTGTTGACGCTCTGAACCCTGAGCAGTGGTGATGTTTTGACCTTCTATGAGTACATCGCCTGCTAAAGGCTGATAAAGGCCAAATAAATTTTTGAGCAAGCTGGATTTACCGCAACCAGATCCGCCAAGTATTACAAAAATTTCACCATTATTCACTGTGAAATTCAAATTTTGCATCAACACCTTAGAGCCATAACCCACTGTGAGGTTTTGGACTTCAATAGCGTAGGGAGTGTTATTAGTCGCGCCCATTAGAAACCAGTCTTATAGGAAATGAAGGCAAAGATACCGTCAACAACAACAATCATGACGATACTGCTGACCACTGCTCGCGTTGCCGATATGCCCACCGCTGCAGCTCCAGTACCAGTTTGCATTCCACGCAAACAACCTACCGCTGCAATGACCACACCAAAGAGCGTAGCCTTAACAAGGCCAGATCCAATATCCTCTAGATCAACAGCGCTGAGCATGCCGTTCCAAAAATTGATAAATGGGATCCCGTAGATCAGCATAGTAAACATTGATGCAATGATGCTCACGATATCCGCAAACAAAGTCAGGACTGGTGCAACCAATATTCCAGCTAGAACGCGTGGAACGACTAAAAAACGGATCGGACTCAAGCCCCCCGAGACAAGTGCATCAACTTCACTATTTACAGTCATCGTGCCAATCTCCGCAGCAAAGGCCGCTGAAGATCGTCCAGCCAAGAGAATCGCCGTTATCAAAGGACCCATCTCACGAACTATCCCAAGGGCTGCCAAAGGCCCAACGAAAGATACTGCTCCAAATTGCTGCATACCAATAGCAGCCTGAAATGAAAGAATGACGCCAATTAAAAATGCCACAAGACCTACGATAGGTAATGCAGCTAAACCTGCTTCTACGGCAGCATTTACAAAATCGCCCCAACGAACTTGTTTTGGGTTACGTAATGACCAAAGTAAATCCGAAGCAAGGTGTCCAGCAAAGGTAATTAATCCCCTCACATCATCAAGTAAGTTTTGCACGGCCATTCCGGTACTCACCACAAAACTTCTTTGTGGCTTTACTGCAGGCACCGGAAATAAATTGGAAATTGGATTAAATTCATTTAGCAAGGGCTGATAGCGCGAATCTAATCCAACAAGCTCAAACTTTGCGCCTGAAGTAGATTGCGCTTCTTGAACGCCAATCAAAAATGCAATGCCAGCTCCATCCAAAGAAGCTACTTGTGTTGCGTCAAAAACTAAAGATTTAGTTTTGGCATCTCCCTGCTTTAGCCAAATATCTTGAGACTGACGAATTTGGGTCCATACCCCACCAAGTGAATATACGTTCACAGCGCCAATTAAAGTCACCTTAGCGATCGAGGCATCAGATTGCGACCAAACAGCGACCGGAGACTCTGAAATAGGTGAATTAGCGTTAGGAATGCTCATACGCAAACTATAAGGTATCTGTATGAAAGTTATATAAAACGCATTAAAAGAAAAAGGGCCCAGCTATAAACTGGGCCCTTTGTATAAGGTGGTGCGGCTGGCAGGAATTGAACCCACGACCCCTTGGTTCGTAGCCAAGTACTCTATCCAGCTGAGCTACAGCCGCAACAGCCATAATTATGCCATGGAAGAGAAGAACTACATTACACCGGCTGGTCACGAACGGATCAAAACAGAGCTCCTGCAGCTCTTAAACCTTGATAGACCCGAGGTTGTCAAGGTGGTTCACTGGGCTGCCAGCAATGGGGATCGGTCAGAAAATGGGGATTACATCTATGGAAAAAAGCGCCTAAGGGAGATAGATCGCCGGATTCGATTTCTGAACAAGCGCCTTGAATTTGCCGTGGTTGTAGATAATGCAGCCCGAAAATCAGGCGAATCTGACTCTGAACAGATCTTCTTTGGGGCAACAGTGTCCTATTCGCCGTTGGAAGGTCCCCAAGCCGGAAAAGAGACGACTATTACGATTGTTGGGGTAGATGAGGTGGATCTAGACAAAGGACATGTGAGCTGGGTATCCCCAATTGCTAAAGCCCTTATCAAAGCCAGATTGGGTGACTGCGTTTTTATCCAAACGCCTACCGGTCCATGCGAAATCGAAATTTTGGACGTGCAGTATCTCTAAAGACTAAACAGCCCTAGTGCGAGTCACCCTCATTACATCAGGATTGGCTCGCAAACTACGCATGACTTTGGATAAATGCAGACGGTCATAGACTTGAATCGTAAAACGGATGGTGACTGAGTCTTCCTTGAAGCGATCCTCCATCGACACATTCATGATGTTGGAGTCAGCTGAAGTGACGCTACTCGCTACACGTGCCAATACCCCTTTACCTTGACGGGTATCAATTGCAAGATCGACTTCAAACTCACGATTGACTTCTTTGCCCCACTCAACTTCCACCCACTTATCGCTATCCTTAGATAACATGCGAAGAGCAATCGGACAATCATTGATATGAACCTGCAGGCCCTCACCTTTACCTAAGTATCCAATGATGTTATCGCCAGGAATAGGATGACAACAGGTCTGAAAATGAATTGAATTACCTTCACGCCCATCCACGAGAATAGCCTGTCGTTGATGGTGATTGATCTCCTGATGAGGAGATACCCAATCAGCCGCACCCAAGCGCATTTGCTCAGAGCCGCCCTCATCGTCGATCAAAATCTTCAGCCGAATAGCCAGTTCTTGAGGTGAGCGACGACCCAAGGCAATGTTGACACAGGCTTCTTCACGGGTTTTATCGCCCGTCCAGTGCATCAGCTTTTCCCAAATTTCGGGAGTCAAAAGTGCAGCATCAACCCCTTGTTGACGTAAACCGCTGGCGAGCAAGCGCTCTCCTAATTGCAATGATTCCGAATAATGTTTAGTTTTTAAGGAATGGCGAATTGATGCGCGCGCTTTGCCCGTGCGGACAAAAGCTAACCAACCTGGATTAGGCTGTGAATTTGCAGAAGTAATCACCTCAATAATGTCGCTATTTTTAAGCTCACTACGCAAGGGTAATTGCAGGCCATTAATTTTTACTGCTACACAGTTATTTCCTAGATCGCTATGAATCGAATAGGCAAAATCTAAGGCTGTGGCACCACGTGGTAATGCTCTAATTTGCCCTGTTGGTGTAAACACATAAACCGCATCAGGGAATAAATCAATCTTCACATGCTCTAAGAATTCTTGAGAGTCGCCGCTACTATCCTGAATATCAATGAGTGATTGCAGCCACTGATGTGCACGGTTTTGAACCTCGCTCATATCTGGGGAACCATCTTTATAGGCCCAGTGTGCCGCCACACCCGCTTCAGCCACAGCATGCATATCAGTGGTGCGAATCTGAAACTCAACAGGCACACCGGATGGGCCTAATAAGGTCGTATGCAAAGACTGATAGCCATTTAACTTGGGAATAGCTATGTAGTCCTTAAACTTTCCAGGCATAGGCTTATAGAGCGAATGCAAGATACCTAATGCTCGATAACACTCATCAATAGAGTGCACTGTGACACGAAATGCATACACATCTAGCACCTGAGAAAAACTCAAATGCTTGGCACGCATTTTGTTGTAAATACTAAATAAGGTTTTTTCACGACCTCGTAGATCTACATCCAAATTAGCTTTTGCAAAAGCCATACGTGATGCCTGCAAAATCTTTTCAACCATTTCCTTGCGATTGCCGCGAGCACGTTTAACTGCACCCTCGATAACCCTAAAACGCATTGGCATTGAATAGCGAAAACTAAGATCTTGTAGATCACGGTAAATAATATTTAAACCAAGGCGGTGGGCAATCGGAGCATAGATCTCGATCGTCTCTGCCGCTACCCTACGACGCTTTGCCATAGGCACGGCATCTAATGTACGCATATTGTGTGTACGGTCTGCTAGCTTTACTAAGATCACCCGCACATCACGCGCCATCGCCATGAACATCTTACGAAAGCTCTCTGCTTGAGCCTCGGCATGGCTTTGAAATTCCAACTTATCTAGCTTGGTAAGACCCTCAACTAATTCGGCAACTTTAGGACCAAACTTTTCCATCAGATCCGCTTTTGTACAGCCAGTATCTTCAATCACATCATGCAGCAAAGCGGCCATGATAGATGGCGCATCAAGGCGCCAGGTGGCGCAGAGTTCAGCTACGGCTACCGGATGAGTAATATATGGTTCGCCACTATGGCGGTACTGACCTAGGTGCGCTGCATCTGAAAACTGAAAAGCCTTCTTGATCCGTGTAATTTCTTCAGGCTTCAGGTAGCCCAATTTAGAAATTAAACCCTCAATAGATACAACCTGATGTTTTAAGGGTGTACTTGGAGCGGATGTCGGTCCAAACAAATGCCGACTAGACTGCGCCAACAAGGACGCAATAATTGATTTTTTACCACTCTGAATATTTGTATCTGAAGGGGTATCCAACAGATCCGCTTGGTGAGATCCAAGCGAGGCCTCAGTAGACGAGACCCCCCCTGCAAATTCCGATGTTTGGGTTGATCCTAAAGGGAGCTCCACACCGGAACTCCTTTTTTATAAAGGTACTTTGGTCAACATATCACGGTCAGTCACACCAGCAGCTACTTCACGCAAAGCAACTACCGTGGCTTTATCTCTAGACTCAACACGTGGGGAGTGACCTTGAACTAATTGGCGAGCACGATAAGTCGCCGCCAAAACTAATTCAAAACGATTTGGGATGGTTTTAAGGCAATCTTCTACAGTAATACGGGCCATGCTGGACTCACTTAATTTAGCTTCAATACCTATAGGATAACTGATTAGACCCCGAGGCGCTTCAAAAGCGCTGGATTTCTGGCCATACTAGGCCCAGAACGAAGACGGCTAGAGGCCAAAATATGCTTTAGATCCACTAGAGCCTGGTCAAAAGAATCATTTACCACGATGTAATCGGCTTCATGGGCATGCTGTAGCTCTACGTGCGCAGCTGCTAAGCGCTTCTGAATAGTTTGCTCGTCATCCTGACCTCTCTTACGTAGGCGCTCCTCTAATGCTTCGATAGAGGGTGGAAAAATAAAAATCCATTGCACTGAAGGAATGAACTTTCTAATTTGTTGGGCGCCCTGCCAGTCGATCTCAAGCATCACATCATTGCCCGCTTGCATTTGAGATTCAATCCAAGGTTTAGAAGTGCCATAAAAATGGCCGTGCACTTCTGCCCACTCAAGAAACTGGCCCCGATCTCTTTCGCTAACGAATTCTTCTTTAGAAGCAAAGCGGTAATCTTTACCGTCAACTTCGCCAGGTCTTGGCAATCTAGTGGTTGTAGATAAAGATAGCTTTAGCCCAGCATCCTCTTTGAGTAATGCATTGACCAAAGAGGATTTACCTGCGCCAGATGGCGCAACAATCATCAACATGCTTCCTTGATATGAGGGGGTCAAGATTGGACTGGTCATTATTTAATCGTTTGGATTACTCTAAATTTTGAACTTGTTCGCGCATTTGCTCAATTAATAACTTGAGTTCGAGCGCTGCTTGCGTGCATTCCTCTGATACTGACTTTGAGCTTAAAGTATTAGCCTCGCGATTGAGTTCCTGCATTAGAAAGTCTAATCGCTTGCCGACAGGACCCTTACCAGCCAATGCGTTATCTACGGCCTGTAGGTGTGTCTTTAAGCGCGCAAACTCTTCGGCTACATCTATGCGTACCGCGTATAAAACAACCTCTTGGCGAATGCGCTCCATGAGCTCGGCACCGGCTTTAGCCTGCTCTTGGGCTGCTAGAGCTTCAGCAAGTCTTTCGGTAAGTTTTTCTTGGTACTGGGCCACATAGACTGGCACCTTAGGCTCGATGATCTTGACGATCTCTCGCATCTTGTTCGTGATGTTACTCAGTACGCCAACTAAAGCTTTACCTTCAGCATGACGACTCTCCATGAGCGCAGTTAAAGCAGCTCGACCCGCCTCAACAGTGGCGGCAATCCAGCTTTCTTCCTCGCCACGGGGTTCTGATAGGACACCAGGCCAACGCAATACTTCAGCAATACTAAGCTCTTGCGCCTTTGGGAAGGCATCTTGGGCCTTTTCTTGTAAGGTATAGAGAGCATCTAAGCGATCCTTGTGAATAGCGCCTAATGCATGAGGATTACTCTTAGCCGCATTGGCAGCCCCGCTATTAATGCGCCACGCCGCCCTAAATTCGACTTTGCCACGAGAAAGGCTATGAGTAACGATTTCCCTTAAGGAAGGTTCAGCCCCTCGGCACTCGTCTGGAAGACGAAAGCCTAAATCCAGAAAGCGGCTATTAACAGCCCGACATTCCACCTGCAGATCAGCAACTACGCCCGCTCCTAGGGAGACTTGGCGAGAAGCGCTGCCATAACCAGTCATGCTCGATATCATATGGACATTGTAGATTCTTTATAGATGCATTGAATAAATTACAGCCAACCCTTAGGACTTAAACCCATGAGCACCCAAACTAGCGCCTCCCCCAGCAATATTGCCCGACCCAGTGGCCGCAAACCAAAAGACTTAAGACCGGTAACGATTTCTAGGTCATTTACAAAACATGCTGAAGGCTCCGTATTAATCGCTTTTGGGGATACCAAAGTGTTGTGCACAGCCAGCATCCTAGAAAAAGTACCTCCCCATAAAAAGGGATCTGGTGAAGGTTGGGTAACTGCGGAATACGGCATGCTACCCCGATCCACCCATACACGTAGTGACCGAGAAGCAGCTCGCGGAAAACAATCAGGACGCACACAAGAAATTCAGCGCCTCATTGGTAGATCTATGCGGAGTGTGTTTGACCTCAAAAAATTAGGTGAACGCACCATTCATTTGGATTGTGATGTGCTCCAAGCCGATGGCGGTACACGCACAGCATCCATCACGGGCGCTTATGTAGCAGCAAGAGATGCAGTCAATCAATTACTCAAGAGTGGCGCTCTTACCCAAGATCCCATCATTGATAGCGTTGCAGCAATATCTGTTGGTATATATCAAGGCACTCCAGTATTAGATTTAGATTACCTAGAAGACTCCTCATGCGATACCGATATGAATGTAGTGATGACTGGCAAAGGCGGGATTATTGAGGTACAGGGAACTGCCGAAGGTGCAGCTTTCTCGCGTACAGAACTCAATGCACTGATAGATCTTGCAGAGCAAGGCATCCGTGAGCTCACCCAATTACAAATAGATGCATTCCAATAATTCATCCAAGTAATGCAAAAGCTCGTTCTCGCCTCTAATAATGCCGGCAAGCTGAAAGAATTTCAGGCGCTGCTAGCACCCCTGAACTTCCAAGTCATTACTCAGGGAGAGCTGGGTATTTCGTCAGCAGAAGAACCGTATTTAACCTTTGTAGAAAATGCTCTTGCAAAGGCGCGGCATGCCAGCGCTGCTAGTGGATTACCCGCTTTAGCGGATGACTCAGGAATTTGTGCTCATGCTCTTGATGGTAGACCAGGCGTAATTTCTGCTCGATATGCTGGGGAGCCTGCGAATGATTTAGCAAATAATCAAAAGCTCATTTCAGAAATAGGCACTCAGTCTGAGCGAGGAGCACATTATGTTTGTGCGCTGGTGTTTGTAAATAGCGCAAGTGATCCTGAGCCTTTAATTGTGCAAACGCGATGGTATGGCGAAATTATTACTGATGGTCGTGGAAATAATGGTTTTGGATACGATCCACACTTTTATATTCCCGAACTCAAATTAACTGCGGCAGAAATGGATCCAACTCATAAGAATTTGGTAAGTCACCGTGGTCAAGCATTACGCGAACTGATTGCACAATTAAAAGTGCATGTTTAAGCCACCCTATCAATCGTGATTAATAGCACCCCCAATAAACCCTCTTTGTCAGCCCTACCACCATTGGCTTTGTATATTCATTTTCCTTGGTGTGAAAAGAAATGTCCTTACTGCGATTTCAATTCTCATCAAATTAAAGAAGGCGCAGGTATTGAAGGTAAGGCGGGTTTTGATGAAAAACGCTATATCAATGCCCTCATTACCGATTTAGAAACAGAACTACCCAATATTTGGGGTCGACAAGTTCATAGCATTTTTATTGGTGGCGGTACACCCAGCCTTCTCTCGCCTGATGGTATGGATGAATTACTTTCCGCTATCAGGGCGCGGGTAACCCTTGAGCCCGATGCTGAAATTACTATGGAGGCCAATCCAGGATCAGTTGAAGCCAACAAGCTTGCGGGTTTTGCAAAAGCCGGCATCAATCGTATCTCCCTGGGAATTCAGAGTTTTCAGGATGAAAAACTAAAAGCATTGGGACGAATCCACAATGGTAATGAAGCGAAGCGGGCGGTGGAGATTGCATTGAACCACTTTAAATCTGTGAATTTAGATTTGATGTATGGACTTCCCAATCAAAGCCTTGAAGACGCTAAAGAAGATATTCAAACGGCGCTCTCTTTTAAAACCCCACATCTATCTTTTTACAATCTCACTTTAGAGCCCAACACTTACTTTGCCAATTTCCCGCCTAAGTTACCAAACGATGATGAAATTGATGCCATCTTTGAGCAGAATCTAAAGTTATTACAAAATGCTGGCTATAAGCGCTATGAAGTCTCAGCCTATGCAAAAAAAGATCAGGAGTGTAAACACAATCTGAATTACTGGCGCTTTGGCGACTACATTGGCATTGGCGCTGGCGCTCACGGAAAAATTTCTTTCCCGGAAAAAATTACTCGCCAAGTCAGAGAGCGTCACCCTGATACTTACATGCGTCTGATGGAAACAAAAGGCAATGCTTTAATTGAATCCAAAGAAATACCTGCTAAAGATCTGCCATTTGAATTCATGCTCAACGCATTACGCCTAACTGACGGCGTCGACACATCCACTTTTAGTGAGCGAACTGGTTTGCCCCTAAGCACAATTAGCAAGGGTCTAGATGAGTCGAGCAAAAAGGGGTTGTTAGATGAAAATCCTTTAAAACTCAAGCCTACAGATCAGGGTTTACGCTATCTCAACAATCTTCAAGGGATATTTCTCGGGTAAAGTAATCGTCTTCATAAATATAAAAATCCGTTACGGAGACAAGTAATGATTGCCCAAGTTTTAAAGCGCTCTATTTTTTCCTCTTTATTGGTCTATCTCACCATTGTTATAAGCTCTTTATCGCTATCGAATACAGCCCTTGCCCAAGTTAAGGGATGGCCTGATAAACCGATCAAGCTGATTGTTGGCTTTCCTCCAGGTGGCGGCTCGGACGCCATTGCTCGAGTTATTTCCATTAACCTCTCCCAAATGTGGGGTCAACAAGTCATTATTGACAATCGTGGTGGTGCAGCCGGAACCATTGCAGCTGATCTAGTTGCTAAATCACCAGCCGATGGCTACACCTTAGGTTTAGCTCACGTGAATGCGCTGTCGATCATCCCTGCGCTTGGCCAAAAAATGTCCTATGACTCCTCAAAGGACTTCACACCTATCGTCTTACTTGGCATTACGCCGAATATCTTGATTGCTAACGTAGATGCGCCGGCAAAAAATGTAAAAGATCTAGTTGCTTACATGAAGCAAAATCCTGGAAAGGTGACCTTTGGATCAGCAGGTAATGGCAGCACCCAACACCTAGCCTATGAACTCTTCATGCATATGTCAGGCACGCAAGCTTTACACATACCATATAAAGGCAGTGGTCCGGTATTGGTTGATCTCATGGCCGGTCATATTAATTACACCTTCGAGACGATGAGTGCAGCCACGCCCCATATTCAAAGCGGCAAAGTCATTCCTATGGCGCAGACTCGCACAAAACGCTCTCCAGCCTATCCAAACGTTCCCACAATGGAACAACTCGGCTATGTTGGATTTGAAGCAACCGCTTGGTACGGCCTAATGGGTCCTGCAAAGCTCGATCCTAAGATCGTCGATAAAATCAATGTTGATGTAAATACCATTTTGCGCAAACCAGAAATTCAAGCTAAGTTAGCTGAGATAGGCGCCGAAGATGGTGGAGGAACTCCAGAAGCATTTAGCAAATTTATTATTAAAGATCGCAATCAGTGGGCAAAGCTAGTCAAAGACGCCAAGCTACAAATCGATCTTAATTAATCACTGTTGCTATCGAATATGTTTAATAAAAAGGACTTTTAAAAGTCCTTTTTATTTTGCTAACTATATCCTTAATCCAATACATTATTAGCTAGCAGTAATAGCAAATTCCTGAGCGACAAAAGGATCCTGCGGTTAAAGGTAATTGCCAAGATGGGATGTTACCCGCTGACCTTAGGCAAGTTTAGTTGGCAACTGAAATACAAACTTTGCACCACCTTCGGGTGCAACTTCAAACCAAATTGAGCCGCCATACCTAGTAATAATGTGTTTGCACAACCAAAGACCAAGACCCATTCCTGTTTTTTTGGTGCCCGATAGAAGTTCAAAGAGAAGTGCTTCAGCCTCTTGAGACAGACCTCTACCATTGTCTTCAACTGAGATTTCTATGCCATGATCTGTATGAGTTCCATAGATAGTAATCTGCTTATCTAGCCGCTCAATGGGAATTAAAGCCTGAATGGCGTTGTTGACCAAATTCAATACTACCTGCTGAAGTTCGCCACGATTTGCCGATAAATACAAACTATCTTCAAGTCGAAGAACAACTTGGATATTTTTAGCATGAAGCTCCGGCTTAGCAATGCTTAATACCGTCTGAATCAATTCGCCACAATCAACCTTCTCTGTTGTAATTTTTTCATCAGTAAAGATAGAGCGTAGCGTGCGGATAACATTTGCCGCCCTCTGATTATCGGCAAGCAAAGTATTTAATATCTCATTTTGTAGCTCAGGACTCAACTCCCCTGCGGCAAGTTTCTTTTGCAAGAATTGAATATTCAAACTAGAAGCGCCAAGTGGCTGGTTTAATTCATGGGCAATAGATGCTGACAAAGCGCCAGTGCTGGCTGTTTTATTGGCCCTTAATAAGGAGCTAATTAATGTCTCACGCTCAGCCAAGAGTCTTTTAATTTCCTGATTCTCAAGGGTTGATTGGACGTTAGTCTTGGCAATTTGTTCTGCCCAATAGCCACCAATCGCGATATAAGACAGAGTATTCATGACTAGCTGGGCAATCGTAAACAGAATCAAAGTTTGCGGAATCTGTTGCATCTCAGTAATAGTGATTGTAGATGCTACCAATATGACGACTCGCCCCAGCGCAAAAAATAATTCGCCATAACTTGCATATTGCAAATAAGCCAGCTGGCTTGATGGCATTTGCGTTCTTTTCTTTGATAACTCAATAATTTGCCAAATATAAAACAGGCAGTAAAAGAACGCTACCAGAGCAGTACGAATTTCAAAATTACCATTTAGGCGAAAGTACTCAAACACGACCCCAAATAAAAGGATTGAGATACCAAAAGTACGCAAAAGACCCTTAGTGATAGGTCTATTTAGGGATAAGCAGAAAAGTGCCTGCAATGAAGCGGCAGCAACGAATAAAGTATTGGCAACTGTGAAATTGAAATCTGGTTTAACGATGTTGTTTAAGGTAAGAATCCCTCCGCCAAAAATACATAAACCCAGCACGCTGACCAATAATGAGCCCATCCAGTAGGGATTTGGTCTCAATAAGTTTTGAGAGCGATAGTAATGATAAATACCGAAAAGCAATCCCAACTGAATGATGGCGATAATAAAAAAGTAGATAGATAACAAAAGCTTCATAAGCTAAATCGTACAACGATCTTTCCTTGCTTATTTAAAAAAATCTATAAAAAAACCACCCGAAGGTGGTTTCTCTGGTTTGATCAGTTTTGAGGGCAGGCATTAGGCAAAGGTTTTCCAGCAATGCGGTCTTTCACCCAGGATACATAAAACGGCTTTGATGACCCCGGGGTTGTAAAGTGGGATTGCTCGCCAGGCAACTGCATTCTTCCAACATTACCTCCTAATTTACACGCCTGCTCTTGATATAGCTTGTGCATCATCGGTGGAACTGCAGTGTCTTTTGTGCCAAAGTAGATCTGTACTGGGGCTATGGGTTTAACCACAGGTACCCCACCCTTTAACATTGCCTCGGCCCAGGCAACAGTATTGACTGGCTTCTGCTTTAAGAGGGTTGCGTAGCTAGAGCCATAATTAAAATTAAATGTATCGCTGGCAGTATGCATACACTTGTTTAGGTAAATATCATTAGCAACCTTTACACCTTCATCGGTAAAAATATCCGATAACTTGAGATTAGGAAATGCAGCCTGAGTCCCCCAGTAAAACATGGTTGCATGCGTGAAATTAAAGACGTTATCCAGAAACATCTTTTGGGAATCTTGGAAATATTTATCCGCAGTAGCTTGATCATGCTTACCCGCTGGTGCCAGGATGGATATATCTTGCGGTGCCAATGCAACAAAGCCAACAATATCAAGATTGTCAGATACTGTTCCGGTTTGCTTAATATATTCAGGCATTGCCGCTAGTGCTATTGTTGCGCCACCCCCTTGCGACCAGCCATAAACGACTGTCTTTTTATTGGCACCCGTCTCCTTCATGGAGGCAGCAGCACGAGCTGCATTCATTGTGTCCATGCCATTGGTGGCAGCAACACTATATTGATGCCTACCACCACTACCCAAGCCTTGGTAATCGGTCGCGACCAGCACATAGCCCTCTTTAATAAACTCCTCTACTGCAGGAATTCCATAATCAGTCCAAGAATTTCCTCCAACCAAGAAGTATTCATTCAAAGGGGCGGCCGGATCGATCACTTGAGATGGTCCGCAATTTTGAGCTGAGCCTGTTGTTCCGTGTGCCCAAGTCATCACAGGGCGTCCCCCTGAGGGAGCTGGGCCTGAAGGCGCAACTACTAAACCTGTTGAGATGGTTTTACGACCTGAAATATCGGAAGAAATATATGCGATCTTCCAGGCTTGAGCATTTTTAATAGAAGTAGAAATTTGTTCCTGCTTAATAACTTGTCCCAATTTACCCTCGGGAGTCATTTTCATAACAGCAGCATAAAAAGGCTGCATTGGTGGATCGGCATAAACCATAGAGAAATAAAAACTTAACAGAGCGCTAATAGCCAAGGTAGAGAGTATTTTTTTCATAGGAACCTAGAAGTAATTAAATACAAGGGTAATTAAGCCGGAATATTGGCCTTATAAACATGGTGTTGAAGTTTGACAGGAACAGGTTGGCTCTCAGATACAGGAATCATTACCTCAATGTAAGAAGCCCCATCAAAAGAGCTTGCCTTTTCAATAGCGGCATCTAACTGCGCAACTGTGGCTACTTTTGCGCAGAACCAATCAGTGCAACCCATTGCTGCAGGTATCTGAGAATAATTCCATTTTGCTAAATCATCATACTTCCAGCCGGTTTCGCTAATAACTACTTCAATACCATACAGAGCGTTATTCAGAACAAAAATAATGGGTTTAATACCATAACGCCCCATTGTTCCAATCTCATTTGCTGTCAATTGATGTGAGCCATCCCCTGTGACTAGGATAGTGCGACCCGCCTTATTAGCCATGCAAATGCCCTCTGCAGCTGCGGTTGCCCACCCTATCGAGCCCCACAATACTTGCGTCTGAAAGCTTACGCCTTCTGGCAACAGCATTGGGGTCATATACAACATACAGGATCCGGTTTCAGCAACCAGCACATCACCTGAACGTAACATGTTTTGTAAGCGGGGATAAAAGTTCGCAGAGTTAGTGGCATCGCTCGGTGCACCTACCAATGGGAATTTTGATTGCTTTTCTTTTGTTTCGACTTTTGCTAGCGCAGTGATGCGCTTAGTTAATTCGGTAAGCATATCCGATAAGGCTATTCCCGTAAAAATTGTTCCGCCAAGTTTTACAAAGCGGTCGCCAAGAACAATCGTTTTCTCTGGATTAAGATTGTTGGTCCAGTTACCTGTATTAATATCCTCAGGAATCAATCCACCAAAATCTAATACTAAGTCAGCAGTCTCTACGACCGTTTTTAAATCTTTCGGACTAGATGTCACACCGCTATATACGCCAAGGTAATTAGGATGCGATTCAGATACCATCCCTTTACCCATTGGAGGGGTTGCGTAAGAAATATTAGATTTATTTAAGAATTCGATGAATTGATTTACCAATCCATAGCTAGCAATTAAATTGGATGGCAGAGCAACAATACTCTTTGCAGTACTCATTTTATCCATCACAAAATGAATGGCCGCCTCTAAAGTGGCCGGATCACTTTGGGCCCTTTTAATGGCAGCCAATGGCTTGCCCTTGATTGGCTTGCCATTGACCGGCATCAACGCATAATCCATCGGAACAATAATGTAGGCTGGTGCACTTAGGCTTAAGGCATCACGAATCACCCTCTCCATCTCATCAATGACATTATCTGGAGTTAGGTTGGTGGATACACAACAAGCGGCCGCCGAAATTGCCTGAAAATTATTAAAAACACCATCGCCCAGAGTATGGTGGGTAACAAGACCTTGTTGTTGAATTTGAGTGCTTGGTGAGCCAACAATAAAAAAGACTGGTAAGCGCTGAGACTTAGCACCCATCACGCCATTGATGGCGCTCAACTCTCCAACCCCATAAGTTGTTGATAGTATTGAGGCTCCATAGATACGGGCATAGCCATCTGCAGCATATGCAGCGTTCAACTCATTTGCACAGGCAACCCAATCTAAGCGATCACACTTCTCAATTGCATCATCAAAGGGAAAAGCATAGTCGCCAGGAACCCCAAAGATACGATCAATACCTAAATCAGCCAAACGATTAATGACATATTCAGCCACTGTCGGAGCGCTTAAGGTCATAGTTAATCCTTATGATATTTAGCTTTTATTTTAATCCCAGTGCCATTTAGTTTGATGCAGAATCAAAGACGTCTTTGAATGGCCCCCAATAATTCGCTGGAAATAAAAAACCACCCGAAGGTGGTTTAAAAGAGAATTTGGCGGAAGAGGTGAGATTCGAACTCACGGAGGACTTTCATCCTCGCCAGTTTTCAAGACTGGTGCATTCAACCGCTCTGCCACTCTTCCATTTGCTTGAATACGATCGATTCAAGCCCTAGATTATAGAGAACTTTTGATTTGCCTTTCCAAATGCTTGGCTATAGCCAGACTTGAGGTGAGCCCAGGGGACTCAAAGCCATATAGATTAAAGAGTCCTTGAAGGTCATGATCTTTGGGGGTGTTTATACAAAAGTCACCAGCCGGGGTATTAGGAGGTGTAATTTTTGCCCTGACACCTGAATAATCAGGTTGCAATGAGCCATCTTTTAGCTCAGGCCAATAGCGCCTTACGGCCTCATAGAAACCCTCTCCTCGCTTTGGATTCACCGTGTAATCAATTTGCTCTTCAGCGTTGATATCAAGCCACTCTACATCAGGTCCAAACTTCGCTTGCCCACCCATGTCTAAAGTTAGGTGAACACCCAGACCTCCTGGTTCTGGGATCGGATAAATTAAATGACTAAATGGCGATTTTCCTGAAAGGGAGAAATAATTACCTTTAGCAAAGTACGCTTTTGGAATTTGCTCTGATCTTAAGCCTTCAATTTTTTGCGCTACTGCTGGTGCACTCATGCCCGCACAGTTAATCAAGAATTTTGTTTGTATCTTCATGCCATCAGCACCGCCAATTTCTAACTCAAAACCATTCTGTGCATTTGGACCAATAGGCTTTGCACTGATAAGCGGTGATTGATAGGCAATCATGCCACCAGTATCCTCAAATCCACCCAGGAGCGAAAGCATATATCCATGGCTATCTACAATGCCAGTTGATGAAGATAATATTGCTGCCGAGCATTTGAGATTAGGCTCAAGTATCTTGGCCTCATCTTCTGAAATCAACTTGATCTCGGGAACGCCGTTGTTTTGTGCCTTATAAAGAATGGCTTGCAAATCATTGATTTGACTATCGTCTGTAGCAACAATCAACTTGCCATAAGGCTGGGTTGCAACCTGATGACTGCGGCAATATTCATAAAGAAGTCTGTTGCCCTCAACACAAAACTTAGCCTTTAAAGAGTCCTTGGGATAGTAAATGCCAGCGTGTATAACTTCACTATTGCGCGCGCTACTAATCGTGCCAAAAGAAGCTTCGCGTTCTAAGAGAATCGTTTCCCTGCCTTGAAGAGCCATCTCCCTAGCTACCGCTAGACCAACTACCCCGGCACCAATCACGACACAATCAAGTCGCTCCATCTACTACTCTCGCTTTGTTTTTTTAGGTATCAACATACTTAAATCGTAACATTTTCAGTGTTTTAGTGGGTTTTTGGTCGCTTCTTGATAAAATCTAGATATGTCTCTGAGACCATCGCAAAACCCAGAAAATCTGCCCAATAGCGCCCATACGGCTGTAGACGTAGTACTTGACACCGCCTATCAAAATATCACTGACGCGCAGTGGGATGAACTTTTTGCCCTTGCCCGAAAATCTCATCTCGATACCTTTATTGCTGACATGTTTGCTGGTAAACATATCAACCTCAGCGAAGATCGCCCCGCCCTGCATTCTGCCTTGCGTAATCTTTCCAAGACACCCGTCATGTTAGATGGCAAAGATGTCATGCCTGAAGTGATTAATGTATGGCATCGCATTGAGGCACTGTGCAATAAATGGGTTGGAGTGACCGATGTTATTCATATTGGTATTGGTGGATCAGATTTTGGCCCTCGTCTCGCCATTGAATCATTGGCACATGTTCCCGGTATTGATAGTCGTGGCATGCGAATGCATTTTCTGGCCAACATTGATACTGCTGAGTTGGCTCGCATTTTGGATCGCGCTCAACCTAATAGCACCCGCATCATCATTGTTTCCAAGTCCTTTACTACACTTGAAACCACCATGAATGCCAAAGCGGCTGTGGCATGGCTCAGGGCTAATGATTGTACTAAGAGTCAAATTAGCAAAGCGCTCTATGCCGTCACCGCAAACGTACCCGCCGCAAAAGAATTCGGTGTTGAGGAAGATCACATTCTGCCATTCTGGGATTGGGTTGGCGGTCGTTATTCTGTATGGTCGGCAGTTGGTCTACCCATTGCCTTGCAATACGGCTTTAAGATATTTGAAGAATTTTTAGCTGGCGCGCATGCAATGGATTTGCATTTTAAAAATGCTCCTCTTGAAGATAATTTACCTGTCATCATGGCATTGACTTTGTTGCATCAGCAACGAAAACATGGCGTTAAAGCTTATGCTGCCATCCCCTATGCGGATGCCTTAGATTGGTTTCCTAAGTGGTTGCAGCAATTAGATATGGAAAGTAATGGTAAGAGCGTTGATCGCGACGGTAAGTCAGTTCAATTCTCATCCCCGGTTGTCTTTGGTAGCGCCGGTAGTAATGCTCAGCACTCGTATTTCCAGCTCTTGCACCAGGGTACAGAAATTATCCCAATTGATTTCATTGCGGTCAGAAAGCCGATGAGTGATCGACCAGAAGCTATAGCGCATCATCGTATCCTGCTATCCAATTGCTTAGCTCAGGCGCAAGCCCTGGCCCATGGCAAAACGGCCGACAATCCAAATGATGTCTACCCTGGGAATCGCCCGAGCAACCTATTATTCCTGCCTGAATTAAATGCTTTTTACCTAGGGGCACTCTTAGCTCTTTATGAAAACCGTACTGCTTCTTTAGGTGCGCTCTGGAACATTAATAGCTTTGATCAGCCTGGCGTCGAATTTGGCAAAATACTTGCTAAGCCCATTGAAAAAGCTTTAGGCAGCGGCTCAGATCATATTGATCCTTCCGATGGTATTGATGCAGTTACGGCTGCACGCATTAACTTCTTAAATAGTTAATGCATTTTCTGTTCATTAACGCTTTATTTCATTTCTAAGTTAGAAGGTTCGTCATGCAACTGTCTCCATCAATTTTTAAAGCTTATGATATTCGCGGCATTATTGATGAAACCGTTGATCCTTCGATCGCCAAACTGATTGGACAAGCGTTTGGTACAGAAATGCGCGAACTTGGTGAAACAGAAATAGTGATTGGCCGAGATGGTCGCTTATCTGGCCCTAGTCTGATTGAAGCACTAACAGAAGGCCTGCTATCAACCGGCATTAATGTGATTGACTTGGGTATGGTTGCAACCCCCATGGTGTACTTTGGCGCCAATCAGGTGCTAGATGGCAAAAAGCCTAAATCAGGAATCATGATTACAGGCAGTCATAACCCCCCTAACTACAACGGTTTCAAAATGGTTCTGGGTGGTGCCGCTATTTATGGGGATCAAATTCAGGCCTTGCGTAAGCGTATTGAAGCCAAGCAATTTGCTACTGGCCAAGGTTCGCGCAGTACCTTTGATATCTTCCCTATGTATCTTGAGCATATCGTCGGTGATGTGAAGTTAGCTCGTCCAATGAAGATTGTTGTTGATTGTGGCAATGGCGTTGGTGGCGCATTTGCTGGCAAACTCTTTAGAGCTTTGGGTTGCGAAGTACAAGAACTGTTCTGCGAAGTGGATGGCCATTTCCCAAACCATCACCCTGATCCAGCTCACGTTGAAAACCTGCAAGACCTTATTAAGAACCTGCAAACTACTGATAATGAATTGGGTCTTGCTTTTGATGGCGATGCTGATCGACTTGGCGTTGTCACTAAAGATGGACAAGTAATCTTCCCAGATCGCCAAATGATGTTGTTTGCTAAGGATGTACTCTCCAGAAATCCTGGTGGGCAGATTATTTACGACGTCAAATGCACTCGCAATCTAGCTACTTATGTGAAAAAACATGGTGGCGAGCCATTAATGTGGAAAACCGGCCACTCCTTAGTCAAAGCTAAGCTCAAAGAAACTGGTGCACCCCTTGCTGGTGAAATGAGTGGTCATATCTTCTTTAAAGATCGTTGGTTTGGTTTTGATGATGGTCTATATACCGGCGCACGTCTTTTGGAGATCCTTTCAAAAGAGAAAGATCCTAATCAAACCCTTAATGACTTACCGAACGCTATTTGCACCCCTGAATTGCAACTTGCTTGCGCTGAAGGCGAACCTTTTGCAATGCTCGAGACCATTAAAGCCAATGCCAAGTTCCCTACATCTGAATCCATTAATACGATTGATGGTGTACGCGTGGAATACAAAGATGGTTTTGGTTTGGCCCGGCCGTCTAATACAACACCGGTAGTAGTGATGCGATTTGAAGCTGACAGTGATGAGGCTATTGCCCGTATTCAGGCTGAGTTTAAGGCTGTCTTATTGGCAGCAAAACCAGATGCTAACCTCCCGTTTTAACTACTAACTGAACCAAAGCCCAAAGATCGTACCTTGGTACTGGAGGCTAGAAATTGTAGCTAGCAGACACCCAACCACGTGGTTGCGTTGTGGTGCCGTCGGTATTGACTGGCTGACCTGTTGAGCTATAAAGGGGATTTTGACCGACTTTCCAAGCCACCATAGCGCCTATACCCCAACCTTCATAGTCCCATTTGACGCCAAAACCAGCCCCCATCAAAGAATAGGTATTGTTTGCATTAGTTTGACCTTGCCAGCCCGGATACATATTCTTGTATTGCTGAACTAGGCCAGCATCAAAGAAAGTGGTAAGCATAAGCTTTTCGCGTAAATAGTGTCTAAGCTCTAAATTGAAAATACCACCTTGCGCCCCACCGGATTGAGCAACTGGATATGCACGCACGCCGTAAGGGCCGCCTAGATAAATTTGTTCAGCGGTATTTAAGTTAACCGATGCAAATTGCCCAGAAACCGCTGCGTAGAGATTGGTAGAACCATCTTCAACGAGTTGTTGCGTGCGATTCACAGCAAATGAGAGCTTTGTAAAGTTTGATGGCGTCACCACCCCATATGCTGTTGGGCTGGTGTTTGGAATGGAATAAAGTCCGTAGTTATATTGGCTAGTTGCCAGAATATCCAGGTGCCCAAAAATCAAACTAACAGATCCATTGGTAATGGCGCCATAGCCAAAGCTATCTGCAATATTCCCAGATAGACCTACTGAAATATTGTTGATGTTGTAGGCGCTTACCGTTTGATTGGTAGAGAAATTAGTGTTGTTATAACTCTTAATATCGTAGTTAAGCGATGTATTTACGTTAGCACCCTGACTACGCAACAATGGATAGGCAGCGCTTACACCGGTTGTCCAAGCATCGCCTGCTCCACCGTTATAGGCATAGTTACTGACGTTTTTATAGTTTAGAAAAGTACCTGCTAAACCCAAGCGTAAGCCATCAGGTGAAGCTGGCACAGAAATAGCGCCCTGAATATATTGCGAACCCTGCGAGGCAATGCCGTTAATTGAGAACTGATCACCAATACCAATTGGATTGTTGACATTTAAAGCAAAAACGCCTTGATTGGCGCCGGTTGTTCTACTTCCGTAGTTATTTGCTTCCACCCTACCTTGCAGTATATTTGGCTGCGTCAATTGCAAACGTAAGTCGGCTTCGCCATCTTTTTCGCCGGGCTCTAGTTGACTGGATACCATGACACCTGGAGTTTCATTCAAAATGATAATTGCGCGCTCGATCGCGGGCATACTCAAAGGATCACCAACTGGATTGGCGTAAGTAATATATTGAGCCGCGCGATCTTTGCTAAATCGGGTTGGGCCCTGCGGATTTTCAACGACGACTTTGCCAAGCTTAGCTTCGGTTACCAAAATCTTTACTACTCCACCAGCAATCTTTTGTGGTGGAAGAATTGCTTGAACAGTAAAACCTTTTTTGCGGTAATACTCCTGAATCGCATCACAGGCTTTTTGCAAATCATCAAATCCTATTTCTGCTCCTATCCAAGGCTTTAATACATTTTGAATCTCAGCTTCAGGTAGAACTTTTATTCCTTCAAGCATAAAAGAGGTAACGATAAAGCGCACGTCCCCTGGTTTTGCTTGACCAGATGATCCGCCCTCTTTCATGGTGGGCTCGGGAAGTGCTAATGGCGAAGGTAATGGTAACTGCTGCTCGAGTCCTCGCTGCAAAGCACCAGCATCAACTTGAGCATTAGCAATTGAATGAGCACCCATCTGAAGCACAAAAGTAATGGCAACTGAAAACCGAAGGATTTTTTTGCCTTTTAAGCTCATGGGGAAGATTTGAGGATCATTAGTTACAAAAAGTCTTATTATTTTAACGGCTTAGCACGCTTTGGTCGAAAACCGACAGACAGGTTAAGATTTAGCATGATTTCAACCTTAAGCACCCCCATTGCCTTTGACTACCCCCAGCAAGACGCTGCTGGGGTGACCTGTACTGCCCAAGCTTGGGCAAAAGTTCCTCTCCACCTCGATGCCCCTGAGAAAGCAGCAGTCATTGCTCGCATCAAGCAACTTTTAATTGAAAAAGATGCTGCATTGGTGGCTCACTACTATGTAGATGGGGATATTCAAGATTTAGCCATGGAAACCGGCGGCTTTGTTGCTGACTCATTAGAAATGGCTCGATTTGGCAAAAATCACTCCGCAAAGAATCTGATTGTTGCTGGCGTTCGATTTATGGGTGAATCGGCAAAGATTCTCAGTCCTGAAAAACGCGTATTCATGCCAGACTTAGATGCCACCTGCTCTTTAGACTTAGGTTGCGATGCTGCTGACTTTGCAGCGTTCCGCGCTCAGCACCCTGATCGCGAAGTAGTTGTCTATGCAAATACTAGCGCTGCAGTAAAAGCCCAAGCCGATTGGATGGTAACAAGCTCCTGCGCTTTAGCGATCGTGCATCAACTTAAAGTTGAAGGCAAAAAAATATTGTGGGCACCAGATCGTCACCTTGGACGTTATATTCAAGAGCAAACTGGTGCAGATATGTTGTTATGGAATGGCGCTTGTATTGTTCATGATGAATTCAAAGCTGTTGAATTGGAAATGCTCAAAGCTGCACATCCCAATGCTATGATTTTGGTTCACCCTGAATCTCCGCAAGCCGTTGTGGATCTTGCTGATGTGGTGGGTTCTACTTCTGCCATGATTAAAGCTGTAGTCGATGGTAGCGCCACTGAATACATTGTTGCCACAGATAGCGGCATCTTGCATCGTATGCGCCAGTTAGCTCCGAATAAGAAATTAATTGAAGCGCCTACCGCTGGTAATAGTGCAACTTGCAAGAGTTGTGCCCATTGCCCATGGATGGCTATGAATGGCTTGCAAGGCATTTTGAATTGCCTTGAGAATGCTTCTGGTGAAATCTTTGTCGATGAGGCCATTCGAGAAAAGGCGCTTACCTGCATAGAGCGCATGCTCGATTTCACAAGTAATCATCCAGATCTTTTAGCCAGAGCACAACATGGCTTTGTTAAAAATATTGGCGCCGCTTAATTGATATAGATCAGAACGTGATCTCTTTTTAGATTGATGAATCTACATGTTTGAATACAACGAAACCCTCGAGCAAGCTCGCCAACGTAATATTGCCGATGCCCTCATGGAAGATATTGGCACAGGCGACTGGACAGCCAAACTCGTGCCGAGTAAACCAGTAAAAGCACAGCTCATTGTTCGCCAAGAAACTGTTTTGTGTGGGGTAGATTGGTTTGAGGGCACCCTTAAGAAACTCGATCCTCATGCAAAAGTGACTTGGCATTACATCGAAGGTGACTTGATGAAGCCCGATACCAAGGTTTGCGATATAGAAGCAGACTCTCAGGCACTCCTCTCAGCAGAGCGCACTTGTATTAATTTTTTACAAACTCTTTCTTGGACGGCTAGCATTACGCGACAACACGTTGATGCCATCTCTGGTGCGAGCCCTAACCCCAAAGGCTGCGCAGTATTGGATACTCGTAAAACCATTCCTGGGTTACGCCAAGCGCAAAAATATGCCGTGCGAGTCGGTAATGGTCAGAACCAACGTCTAGCTTTGTGGCATGGCATTCTGATTAAAGAAAATCATATCGCTGCTGCTGGCAGTATTGCCGCTGCCCTTCAAAATGCAGCTGCGCTAAATTCTGGAGTAGATATTCAGATTGAAGTGGAAAACTTTGCGGAATTAGAAGAGGCTTTGGCTGCAGGTGCAAAAAGTATTTTGATTGATAACTTTAATACCGATCAAATGAAGCACGCAGTTGCTATTACTGCCGGCCGTGCATTACTTGAGGCCTCGGGCGGCATCAATTTAGATCAAATGCGTGCGATTGCAGCCACTGGTGTAGACCGCATCTCCCTTGGAAAGCTAACTAAAGATATCAATGCGGTAGATTTTTCTATGCGCATCCTAGGATAAATTTTGTATCTAGGCGTCTTGGGGGTTTTCGCTACCCTCGGCTTGAGGAGTCAAAATCGTTGGGTAAGACACAGCCCAAGTTCCAGGATAGTCGCGACTGTAATGCAGCCCCCTACTCTCTCTTCTCATTAGAGCCGACCTGACAATTAATTCAGCGCATTCGAGTAGGTTGCGCAACTCAATTAGGTCACGAGTGACCTTAAAGTTTGCGTAATACTCTTGCACTTCATATCGAAGTAACTTAATTCTATGAAGCGCGCGCTCTAAGCGTCGATTAGTTCTGACGATACCTACATAGTTCCACATCAAAGAACGCAATTCGTCCCAGTTGTGCGCAATCACCACTTGTTCATCAGCATCTTCTACTTGGCTTTCATCCCAAAGTGGAAGATCAGGCATGACTGGGGTCTTCAATGCAGAAATATCTTCTGCAGCCGCCTTGCCAATGACAACACATTCTAAGAGCGAGTTACTGGCCAAGCGATTGGCGCCATGTAAGCCTGTATAGGTTGCCTCACCTACTGCATAAAGACCTGGTAGATCTGTTCTACCCTTCAAATCGGTCACGACACCGCCACAGGTATAGTGTGCAGCCGGCACCACTGGAATAGGCTCTTTAGTAATATCCAAGCCCAAACTTAAGCAGCGCGCATAAATCATTGGGAAATGTTCTTTAATAAACTCTTCACCTAAATGAGTGGCATCTAAGTGCACATAATCTAGGCCATGCTTTTTCATCTCAAAGTCGATCGCACGCGCAACAATATCGCGTGGGGCTAATTCGTTGCGCTCATCATGCTCGTGCATAAAACGAGTGCCATCAGGCAACTTGAGTTCACCACCCTCACCTCGCATAGCCTCGGTAATCAGGAAGGTGCGATCACTTGGGTGATACAAGCAGGTTGGATGAAACTGAATAAATTCCATATTACCTACACGACAGCCTGCACGCCAAGCCATGGCAATGCCATCGCCTGTAGCCGTATCAGGATTGCTGGTATAGCGATAAACTTTACCAACCCCACCGGTTGCTAGAACCACTGACTTTGCATGTATGGTTTCAACGCGATTATTTTTGATATCAAGCGCATAAACACCATAGCAACGATTCGGTTTAGTACGCTGTGTTTTGGCATCTAACTGACGATTGGTAATGAGATCAAGTGCAATCCAATGTTCCAATATTTGAATATTTTTGTGTGATCTTGCCTTATCAAGCAAAACCTCATGAATAGCTTTACCAGTTGCATCGGCAGCATGCGCAATGCGACGATGGCTGTGACCACCCTCACGAGTTAAATGTAGACCCAATGGACCAGTCTTGTCGGCAGTAAATGGAACGCCCTGGTCCATTAGCCAACGTATTGCTTCGGTGCTTTCTTCGGCAATATAACGAGCAGTCGACTCGACTACTAGGCCAGCGCCAGCATCCAATGTATCTGCAACATGAGAATCAATACTGTCGTGCTCTTTATCCAGCACACCAACGATGCCGCCTTGAGCCCAAGCCGTTGCCGCTTCACCTAAGCCACGTTTGGCCATCAATATCACTGGCTGGGTTTCGGCCATATGCAGTGCTACAGTTAAGCCAGCCAATCCAGCCCCAATAATGAGAACGGGTAATTCTGCCTGGGATTGTGAGGGGGATTGTTTAGAGCTAGCCATAAAGGGATCATTCTAAAGGTCTATAAGACCTTATGCTTACTTATCTTTTTATATCTCTGTAAAAATTCTCGTGAGGATCAACCGATTCCAAGTAGATTAATCTAAGGGAATCATCAATCGAATACCCAAGCAAGTAAGGCCGGTCGCTACTTCTGAACCTAAAAACCCATAGACTAGATAAATCACCCTTCTTCTTTTCGACTATAGCCGGTTTGCTTGCTATTTGGACTACGGCTTTATCAACGTCTCCGGCAATTTTGTCATTTAGTTTTTTATATTGTCTAAGGAATCGGCGCGTCTGAACAATCTCATGCGGCATTAAAGCTTTCCAGTGCGCGATATAAAAGGGGTTGCTTGCTCTCGAGGCTCAGCCAAAGAGGCCAATGATTCCATAATGAAGGAAACGGGGAGATCAGGATTGTCAATCGCAGCGCGACCTACTTTTGCCCAAAACTCGATTTGGCCAGCAATAGTGCGGTGCTCAACCTTGGCTTCTAACTTAGCCAATGCATATAGATCATCATCAATCCTTACTGGCATGCCCATAAACACCTCCAATTAGTTCATATTACTACAAAAGTAGTAATACATTAACAAGGGGTACTTACAGAAAAAAGGCCCCTGAAAGGAGCCTTTTTACCTAATGCTTAAAGCTTAGCTGACTATGGCAGCTTTATTCATTTCGGGATCATTGGTGCCATACCCCATGTACTGAGAAGCTTGACCGCCTTTAACCAACTTCACTGCACAATACTTAAATTCTGGGATCTTGCCAAATGGGTCTAGGGCAGAATTAGTAATTAAGTTGGCCGCTGCTTCATAGTACGCAAATGGAATAAAGATCACCCCCTTTGGTGTGCCATCATCTCGACGCACATGGATTCCTACTTCGCCACGACGTGATTGAACGGTAATGACATCGCCAGCAGAAACGCCTAACCGAGTCATATCTTCGCCATTCATCGAAACGGTAGCCATTGGCTCAATAGCATCCAGCACAGTAGCGCGACGGGTCATGCTGCCGGTATGCCAATGCTCTAGCTGACGCCCAGTAATCAATACAAATGGATATTCCGCGTCTGGACGCTCATCTGCCGGAATAATATCTGCAGGAACCAGCTTTACTTTGCCATCTGGAGTTGCAAAGCTATCATCAAATACGATTGGGCGGCCTGGGTCCTCAAGCGATAGGCATGGATAAGTCACGCTAGATTCTTTTTCAAGACGTTCCCAAGTAATACCGTTAATGGCTGCATGCATTGCTTGTCGCATTTCGTCGTAGACTTCTGCAACGCCAGCATCAGGTCCTTGATAATTCCAGTTGAGGCCCATACGCTGAGCGATTTCTTGAATGATCCAAAGATCCGGCTTAGCCTCACCTGGAGGATCAATGGCTTTTTTTCCCATTTGAACCATGCGGTCTGTATTGCTTGCTGTACCAACCTTCTCTGGCCAAGCACTAGCTGGCAACACTACGTCTGCCAAAAGCGCTGTTTCAGTCATGAAGATATCTTGCACAACCAAATGCTCTAAAGAAGCAAGTGCATGTCGTGCATGATTCAAATCAGGATCACTCATCGCTGGATTTTCACCTTCGACATACATGCCACGAATCTTATCGGGATCACTATCTGGCGCAGTAATCTTGTGCATGATTTCTACTACGGTATAACCAGGTTTTTTATCAAGCGGAGTACCCCAGAAATTTTCAAACCATGCATGTGCTTCCGGATTATCAACGCGTTGATAGTTCGGGAACATCATTGGGATTAAGCCGGCATCACTTGCACCCTGCACATTGTTTTGACCACGCAATGGATGCAGTCCTGAACCCGGCTTACCAATTTGACCAGTGATACTGACCAAAGCAATTAAGCAGCGAGCATTGTCAGTGCCATGAACGTGCTGACTAACGCCCATGCCCCATAGAATCATTGCCGATTTAGTTGTAGCAAACTCTCTTGCTACTTCACGCAAAGTTTCTGCGGGAATGCCGCAGATTGGCGCCATAGCCTCAGGACTGTAGCCCTGAATATTTTCTTTTAAGGCCTCAAAATTATTTGCACGGTTTGTGATGAAGTCTTTATCAGCCAAACCTTCTTCAATGATCGTATAAATCATGGCGTTGAGCATTGCTACATCGGTGTCTGGCTTGAACTGCATAGTGCGCCATGCATGCTTACCGATCTCAGTCATGCGTGGATCACAAAGAACAATCTTTGCACCACGTTTAGCAGCATTCTTAAACCAGGTAGCAGCTACCGGATGGTTAGCAGTTGGGTTTGATCCAATCAAGAATATCAAACTTGAATGTTCTACATCGTTCACTTGATTACTGACAGCACCCGAACCTACGCCCTCTAACAATGCCGCAACAGATGAGGCATGACATAGACGAGTGCAATGGTCGACATTATTACTGCCAAAGCCAGTGCGAACGAGTTTTTGGAATAAGTAAGCCTCCTCATTACTGCCTTTTGCTGAACCAAAGCCAGCCAATACTTTCAGACCATGCTGATCTTTAAGCTTCTTCAAACCGCCGCCAGCAAAATCAAGCGCCTCTTCCCAAGTAGCTTCTCTGAAAATGTCAGACCAGTCTTGTTTACCTTCCAGGATGGATTCATCCTTTGGTACGCCAGACTTACGAATCAAAGGCTTAGTTAAGCGCTGTGGATTATGAATGTAATCCATACCAAAGCGGCCTTTTACACAAAGACGATTGTGATTGGCTGGGCCATCACGACCCTCAACACTAACAATCTTCTCGTCTTTAACGTTATAAGTAATTTGGCAACCTACACCGCAAAATGGACATACTGAATCGACTTTACGATCGACTGTCTGCGAACCAATCAAGCCTTTAGGCATCAGCGCACCAGTTGGGCATGCCTGCACACACTCTCCACAGGCAACACAAGTGCTCTCACCCATTGGATCATTCAAATCAAAGACGATTTCGCTATGTGCTCCACGCATCGCATAGCCGATCACATCATTTACCTGCTCTTCGCGGCATGCACGTACACAACGATTACATTGGATGCAAGCATCCAGATTGACTGCCATAGCTGGATGAGAAATATCATTGGCAACTTTCTCACGACGCAGCGCTTTGAGTTCTGGACGAACGGTTACATTCATACGGGACGCCCAAGTACTGAGCTCACCATGTTGATTCTTCTGCTCTTCTTCTTTGCTGTCACCTACCCACTTAAAACCCTCATCAGGCATATCGGATAGCAACATCTCTAGCACCAGCTTCTGGCTCTTTAACGCACGCTCGCTATTAGCCTTAACCTCCATTCCTGGAGTAGCGCTACGACAGCAACTAGGCGCTAACGTACGTTCGCCATTAATCTCTACTACGCAAGCGCGGCAATTACCATCAGGGCGATAGCCATCTTTAAAACACAGATGGGGAATGTCAATACCGTGACGTTTAGCGGCCTTGAGAATCGTTTCGCCTTCATAAGAAACAATTGTCTTACCGTCTAGTTTGAACTCAACAGTTTGGAGTTCAAGTTCTTTTGGATTGGTTGGTGCGTTCATATAGTCTCGTTCTTCCCTTTTATGCGATTTCTTGTGGGAAATATTTATGAATACAGCGAATAGGATTGGGCGCAGCTTGCCCAAGACCACAAATAGATGCGTCTACCATCACGGTAGCTAAATCTTCTAAAGTTTCTTGATCCCATGATTTAGCCTGCATTAATGAAGCGGCCTTACCAGTACCAACACGGCATGGTGTGCACTGACCACAGCTTTCATGCTCAAAGAAATGCATCACATTGAGCGCCATATCGCGTGCTTTGTCTTTATTACTGAAAACCATTACCGCAGCAGAACCAATAAAGCATCCATATGGCTGCAAAGTATCAAAGTCGAGCGGAATGTCATTCATCGTGGCCGGCAAGATGCCGCCTGATGCACCACCAGGGAGATAGCCATAGAACTGATGGCCATCTTGCATACCGCCACAGTATTCATCGATCAACTCTTGGATAGTAATACCAGCAGGCGCTAGTTTCACACCAGGCTGTTTCACGCGACCGCTGACGCTGTAGCTTCGCAAGCCTTTACGATCATGGCGCCCATAAGAGCTGAACCACTCTGGTCCACGAGAAATAATGTCGCGCACCCAATAGAGAGTCTCAAAGTTATGCTCTAAGGTTGGTCTTCCAAATAAGCCCACTTGCGCAATATAGGGAGGACGCATACGGGGTTCGCCACGTTTACCCTCAATACTCTCAATCATTGCGGATTCTTCACCGCAGATATATGCCCCTGCACCACGACGTAATTCAATGTTCGGAATCGGAAATGGAGGATCAGCTTTGAGCTTTGCTAATTCAAGCTCGAGTAACTCACGGCAACCATGGTATTCATCACGCAAGTAGATATAACAAGCATCGATGCCAACTACGTTTGCAGCAATTAAAAGACCTTCAAGAAAACGATGTGGATCTCGCTCAAGATATGTACGATCCTTAAATGTCCCTGGCTCACCTTCGTCAATATTGACAGCCATCAGCTTAGGTGCTGCTTGATCTTTCACAATGCGCCACTTACGACCCGCTGGGAAACCCGCGCCACCCAAACCACGAAGACCAGAACTCTCCATCGCCTTAATGACGCTTTCAGCATCTTTCTTGCCCTCATGAATTTGCTTCGCCAAGGCGTAACCACCTTGTGCGCGATAGGACTCATAGCCAACATAATCAGGTGAAACCGCTTGGTTCTCGCCTTGTGGAGATACATCCTGCTCTGCTAATGCAGCCGGATCAAAGTTGGCATCGTCTTTTGCTAAAGGCTGAGTAGTGAGCTGGTTATTGACAGCCGCTTTCACTTTATCGGTAGTAGCAAAAAGAACTGGATACTGATGCACTACCGCTACTGGCGCCTGCTCACAACGTCCAACACACGGCGCTGCTGCAACTTTAATATTTGGATTACCTAAGATCGATGGCAGCTTTGCCAATAGATTTTGAGCGCCCGCAAGTTCGCAGGCAATACCATCGCATACTCGTATAGTGATATCAGCCACCGGATCATTACCATGCACCACTTCAAAGTGATGATAGAAGGTAGCCACTTCATACACTTCAGCCATTGGCAAATTCATTTCTTTTGCCAGAGCAACTAAATGATGATCATGCAAGGCACGATATTCATCATTCAGCTTGTGAAGGTTTTCAATTAATAAATCACGCCTGTGGGGAGCATTACCAATGAGCTGGCGCACCTGTGCAAGCGAAGCGTCATCAACTTGACGGCCCTTCAACTTACTTTTGCGTCGGATGGTTTCCCTCAAATCATCTGCCGTAGCAACCGCTACTGCTTTGACCTCTCCAGAAGGCTTTGGGTGATTCATAGTGTCTAGTCTCTAGTTTTTATTTTTAATACTTTTCCAAGGCAAGTCAAAGACTTACCCTCTCGCCAATACGAGAAATAACACTTAATTTTGGGGTAATTTGAGCCTCAAGTCCTTGACTTCGCTCAAGGGACTTCCAAAGGTATATCTCTAAGGGTTTACCCTAGATTAGAGTAATGATGGGGAAGGTCTGTCGCCGGGCGGCATTGAATAATCCAACTTACGCTCGTAAAGACGTGCTTTGTAGCAGTCGTTATAGCCAGGACTACCAACTTGCCATCCAATGGAAGTGCAGTCATCCTGGGCGGCAGACTCAATAGAGCCACAACCAGAGAGGAATACTGCACCAAGAATGGTAGCAACTAATAGAAGGCGTAATTTTGTTGAATTCATAGGCTCAAGTCTACTTGATTCTGACTTCAACATCGAGAGGAATGCCCTCATTTCTAGCCTCAACAGCTTTTTAACGGTAACTTATTGAACTCTTTCAGGCCACAATCCGCTTTTACCATGATGACATAAGAATGATTTTGAGGGAAATTATCTACTTGTCCTTAACGAACAATATCAGTAACAATAATAATTACTACAAAACAAAAAAAGAACCTTGACGGAGATCCTCATGAAAAAACTTGCCATGCTTTCGATCAAAAAAATATTACCAGCCTTATTGTTTACCCAGGCCATACTCTTCAGCGCTTGGGTAAATGCGCAAAACCAAGATGGCTATATTAATCTGATTGATGGAGTAAGCCTAAATGGCTGGAACATTATCGGTGATGCGAACTGGGTAATTGGCAATGGCATGATTCAAAGCAATAAGCCCGCCGGTTTTTTAGTCAGCAGCAAGTCCTATAAAAATTTTATGATCAGAGCGGAATTCTGGGCTGAGTCCAATACCAATTCCGGTATTTTTATACGTTGCCAGGATCCCAAAAAGATCACTCAACCAACTTGCTATGAAGTGAATATTTGGGATACCCGACCTGAGCAGGCTTATGCCACTGGCGCCATAGTAGAAGTTGCCAAAGTAGACCCCGTACCAAAAGCTGGAGGGCGCTGGAACACGATGGAGATCGTTGCCAATGGGTCGCACTTTAAAGTGAGTCTTAATGGGGTTGTTACTGTTGCCGATGGGCAAGATAGTAAATTTTCTGATGGGCCGATTGCCCTGCAATCCGCTGGCGGCCTTATTAAATTTAAAAAGTTAGAAATCAAACCGCTCCAGTAAAGCACTTAAATAATCCATAACTAAGCTTTAGGATAATTCAAATGAAAAAAACCGCCCGAGGGCGGTTTTTAATAAAGCAGTTAAAACGAATTAAGCAGCTTTACGGCTTTTAGCAGCTGGCTTAGTAACAGCGTATTGACCTTGAATGTTTGCCATTGCAGCGTCAACACTCTTCTCAAAGTTAGCAAACGCGTCAGTTGCACTTGCACGAACTTGATCAAACTGTTGGAGTGAAGATTCAAATGCAGTTTTGAATGCAGATACAAATGCCTCAGAACCAGCAGGAGCTGATTTAGTAGCTTCTTTAACAAACCTTACCAAGTCGTCACGTGCGTCATCGATAGAAGCATCGATTACTTGAGCAACTTCTTTATTGCCATTGCGAACAACTTGGTTCACCTTAGCTTGGTAAGCAGCAGCGTACTTAGCAGCTTCTTGAGCAGCTTCTGGCTGAGCTAATTTTGATAATTGCTGTGCATCTTTGATTGCTAGCAACTGTGTGCTTGCATCTTGCGCAGCAGCCAATGCATCTTTAGCAGCAGCTTGGTTGATTTCTGCCAACTCTTGGGCGCTTTCAACAGCAACTTGTGCCAAATGTTTTGCGTTTTCAACAGCTTTAGCTTGAGCTTGGGTGATCTGATCGTTTAATTGAGCTTGAAACATGATTTTTTCCTTACTTAAATAATTTGGTTAAATTTTATTGCGATGCACCATTCTAAAAAGAAATTTGGTGCGATGCAAGAAATATTTACTGCACTGCACCAAAAAAGTAAGAAACCATCATTTTTAGGGGTAAAAACGATGATTCAAGATAGATTTAATTGTTGTAAATATGTTGAAATTGATAATGATCATCCAAAGGAGCTAATAAAAAAGCCACCTCCTGGTGGCTTTTTAGGTTAATTTATTCGCTCGCTGAACTTAGCCTTCCGACCATCCTAGCCCATTTGATTCGCTCCGTTTTGGTAAAAGCAGTGAGCTCTTCAGGGGACGAGCCAATGATCTGTATTGAGTCAGATACATAGCGCTCTTTTAGTTGGGGCGACTTGAGTGCCTGTACCACTGCGCTATTTAATTTTTTAATAATGTCTGCTGGCGTACCCACAGGAGCATATAAGGCATACCAGACTTCCGACGAGTATCCAGTGACGCCGCTTTCAGCTAATGTAGGCACATCAGGGTAGATGGGTGAGCGCTGGGGTGTGGTGACGGCTAATAATCGAATTTGGCCATTTTGAATAAAACCTTTTGCGCTACCGGCCCCAACAAACGAAGCATCTACCTGCCCAGATAAAAGATCGGTATACGCGCCTCCGCCCCCCTTATAGGCCACATGCAGAATATCCAATTGGGCTATAGATTTAAGTAGCACCATTGATAAGTGAGTACCGCTACCGTTACCTGTGGACGCATAAGAATATTTACCAGGATTATTTTTTACTAGCGTAATAAATTCTTGAATATTTTTGGCCGGTACCGAAGGGTTGATAGCCAAAAAATAAGGCGCCTTGGCAATTAAAGAGATTGGCTCAAAGTCTTTAATCGCATCCACTTTAAAGTCTTTAAATAAAGTATTATTGACTGCTGCTTGTGCAGCGAGCATCAAAATGATGGTGTAACCATCAGGAGGGGAATTTGCTACATACTCCATTGCAATATTACCGCTTGCGCCACCACGATTTTCTGCAAAGACACTTTTTCCCAATATTTTTGTTAACTCATTAGCTAATGGGCGCCCTATAACATCTGCACCTCCACCAGATGAATATGGAAGAATCATGCGAATGGGTTTTTCTGGATACTGTGCTTGCGTCATTAAAGGGAACAAGAGAAAAACAAACATCACTATGAATTTCATATGCACTCCTTTAATTAGCTTTAGCTAAAGCTTGTACGGCAGAGATGCGCTTTTCCTTGACACTAGCAAGATGAGCACGGCAGTCATCATTCCATGAAATAGCGGCATTTGCAGCTTCATATTCACTTTTTTGCATCCGAGTCATTTCAGCTAATTGAGGACCGCCATGCCCTTTTCGATTAAAAATCATTTGGGCTGGATCTGCACACATATCCCATTCTTGTTCATTAAGAGGAAAAGTTGCTTGATGGTTTTGTTCGTAAAGTTTTGCTGCTACCTCATAGCTAATTTCTTGTAGACGCATTTTTCTAGAGCGTCCATAGTCAACAATCGCAGAAGCAAAATGGTGCCCGATCCTGAATGGAATGCCAGCTTTTTGGAGCAGCATATCAGCTACCTCAGTAACTGTTGAATAGTCTGCATCGACTTCAGAACGTGCTTGAGCTGGGTCAACCACAATACTGTTAATGAGTTTCCTCAGCAGCGTAAATAGCTTAACCGGCCTTGAAGTTGGTAGCGGATCATATGCCCTGTAATCAAACATGCCAGTTCTGACATTGTGAGCCAGCATAAACGGTCCTTGCATCTCACTTAATAAGAGGCTGCTTTGTGCTCGCAATTGCTCAAGTGCAGCTGGATTGCGTTTCTGAGGCATTAAGCTGCTCACGCCCATTAATTCTCCGGGAGCTATAGTTAACCATGGAATAGGATCAGCATATTGAGCGTGCAAATCTTGAGAAAATTGGCTAATTTGTACCGCACTGATACCGAGGATGGCTGCAAACTCAAGGCAGGTATCAACCGGTGCCAAATGATTGGCATCATATGCATTGTCAACTACATCTGCAAATCCTAATAAATCTGCAAGCATGAAGCGATCAATCGGAAAGCTAGAGGTGCTTAATGCAGCAACGCCTAATGGGCACTGATTGATACGACCATATGCCTGTGCTAGTCGATCCAACTGCCTACCCCATGCACTTGATTGAGCCAACAGATAGTGGCCAAAACTAGTCGGTTGAGCCTGCACTCCATGCGTATAGGCTGGAATAATAGTTTCGTAATGATTTTCAGCTAACTTTAGGAGATCTAAACGTGCAAGTGCAAGGGCTTGGTGCGCACTTAAAACATCATCACGTAGATTCATGCGAGATAAGGTCGATGCAATGTCTTGGCGACTGCGTCCAGCATGCACCAAAGAAGCCTCATCGCCAATTAACTGGACAAGACGTTTTTCATACTCAAGGTAATTACCTGTTCCAGTGACGTCATGAGGATCTAGCAAGCTATCAAGCTGCAAAACACCATCTGCAATTCTGGCGGCAATGCTCTGGCTGAGTATCCCAATTTTAGCCAACATCACAATCGATGCTTGATTAATTTCACTAAGAAATAATAGCGAGCGTGGGCCACCACGAAAGCTTTCATTTACATCAGTACCATGACTTGCTATGTGAGTTTGAATGGTTGATGCGTTTGACATGGTGCCCCTGATATTGTTATGCATTTATTAACAGTAAAGGTTATTCAATTTAAGCGCTCATCTTCTTTAGGGCTAATGCTGCCTTTACTCTTTCGGGGGTCAACGGCAAATCATAAATACGCTGACCAAGTGCATTCGCTACTGCATTAGCAATAGCAGCGCAGCCTGGTCCTTGTGAGCCCTCTCCTACCCCTAAGGATTTTTCATTTTCGCGATTGATGATCTCTACAAAAACATTGGGTACGTCTACGAAACGCATAATTGGATAATCTGCCCACGAAGAAGCTTGCATTCCATCTTGATTAAATGGCACCGATTCATAAAGCGTCCAACTAGCAGTTTGCACTAAGCCGCCCTCAATTTGATTCTTAAAACCATCTGGGTTAATAGTTAATCCACCATCTGCAGCGGCATATAAGTTTGTGACAGAAATTTTCCCACTGATAGGGTTAATTTCTACATCAGCAACACAAGCAACATACACGGAAAGATTCTTATATTTTGCAAAAGCAATACCTCGACCTTGTAATTTTCCAGCCTTCTTCGAGCTTGCGGTTCGATGATTCCATTTAGCCATCTGAGCCACGCGCGTAATCACATCTTTAGCACGCATATCCTGCAAATTGTTCAGGCGAAATTGCACCGGATCAACTTGAGCAACTTGGGCCAAGTTATCCATCATTGATTCAATCGCAAAGACATTCGCATGAGCGCCTAAGGTACGCAATGCCGATACTCTCAAAGGCATATCAATAATAAGATGGTTGATGACCTTCTGATTGGCAAACACGTATAGTGGTACAGCGTTCCGATCCGAACCTCCCGCAGGCTGTGGAATATTTTTTACTGGTGAGGGTGCAAAAGGTTTTTCTAAATACCAGCTTGCTAATAAGTTATCGCCTGTAGCCTCGCCAGGTCTAGTGCTGTGGGTATTGCTCCATAGCTCATGCTTCCAATCCACTACTTTCCCTGTGGAATCTAGGGAAGCATCGATATTAATGATCATGGCACTGCCGTAGGGCTCCCATTTAAACTCATCTTCACGCATCCATTGCAAACGAATCGGCTTGCCTGGTAACGCTTTCGCAATCAAGGCGGCATCTAGGACGACATCATCGGCGCCGCTTTGACCGTACATGCCTGACCCCTCTTGATGAATACAGATCACCTTATCAGCAGGTAGACCCAAAGTTTTGACGAGATCTGTTCTTAAGGGATACATCCCTTGGCTATGTGTCCATAGTTTCATCACGCCATCTTGCATATGTGCAATGGCGCAAGAGGGTCCAATGGATCCATGTGCAATGAAAGGTTTAGTAAATTGCGCGGTTAAGGTTTTGGTTGCCTGATTTGAAGGCCCCTGCTTTATACCCACCACTGTGTCAACAGAGTGCTTTTGACGCATCTGCTGAAACCATGCTGGCAAGGAGGCGGGTAAATCATTAGCCAACTTCCATTTGGCGAGTTTTTTCATGGCCTCTTGTGCGGTAATCGCCTGCTCTTCGCGCTGTGCCACTACGGCTAAGAAGCTGCCATTTCGCACTACCACTACTACACCAGGCATTTTTTCTATTTGAGCAATATCTACCTCTAATAGCATGGCTCTGGGTGCTGGTGGCCTAATGACGCGAGCATGCAGCATTCCAGGCATCTTCATATCCTGAACATATGCCGGTCTTCCAGATACTTTTGCCGGGATGTCTACCCGCTCAATTGATTTGCCAATGACAGTATGGTTGACCTTTAAAGGGGCTTGGGTTGTTGCAGGCCGCTTAAGAAGGGTCTCTTTACTAAGAGCCCAATAAGAAGTTGATTTACCATCTTTACTACTGATCTCGCCGTTACGAACAGTCAATTCAGAGACCGGCACACCCAAGAAAAGCGCAGCTTGCTCTAAGAAAATGGTGCGCGCTTCTGCAGAGGCATGGCGCAAGGCAATGCCACCGTATTCAATTGATTGACTACCCGAGGTCACACCTTCATTAGGAGAAAGTCCGGTAGTCGTCGGGATCATTTCTATACGAGATAGATCGACCTCAAGTTCATCGGCAACAATTTGCATCAATGCAGTGGTAATACCCTGGCCAAACTCCACCTTACCAGCTAGGACCACTACCTTTCCATCGGGACGAATGTGCAGCCAACTGTCTAACTGTGGATTGCCAGCTAAGCTGCCCGGAAGTGAAACTGAATTCTGCGCCAATAGGCTGGGTGCCCATACAAAACTAATCGCTAATCCAAGGCTATTTTTTAAAAAGTATCTTCTTGCAATGTTGGAGTTCTGGCTCATGCTGATAGGCCCTCAGAAGCCCGACGAATTGCTTTAATAATTCGGGTATGGGTGCCACATCGACATAAGTGCCCATTGAGGGCTTCTTTAATTTGTTGGTCTGAAGGACGCTTATTCAACTCGAGCAATGACTTTGCTCGAATCATGATGCCTGATATGCAATATCCACATTGCACTGCCTGCTCATGAATAAATGCTTGATTTAGCGCACTCAACACCCTATCTTGCTCATATGACTCTAATGTCTTGATCTTTCCCTTAATACTACTAGCAGGAACGCTACAAGACAGCACTACGCGATCATTTACGAGTACTGCACAAGCACCGCACTGTCCAGCGCCACAACCATATTTAGCAGAATTAATTTGCGCATCATTGCGCAGAATGTACAGCAATGGCGTAGAAGGATCTCCGTCAAACTTTATGGGCTGGTCATTTACGATGAACTCTATAGTCATTGCTGTCTCCAAGTCTGCTTTTATTTACATCTATTTTTTTATTACTACTATACATACCAAAAATACTACCAGCAGTAACCTATACCTTACGCCACCACCGATCGAATTAAGACATGTTTTTTTGGTCTCAATCGCCATTTGTAATGCTTTCGAGAGGCGCTTGGAGCTAAAGAATTTGGAGAGTCATACTGGTTTGCTCAAATTTCGAATAAACCTACTCATGAATTGGGTTGGAGATATGGCTTGGTAAAGTAAAAAAATCCCTTATAAACTGTTGATTTATAAGGGATTTATACTTCTGGCGGAAGGGGCGACTTAACCTAAGGGTATACGGCTTTAGACACTCTTGGACATATTTATCCCCCTTTAGAGTGAGCAACACACTGATTTATATCAATAAATATTCATCGCTTAAACGATGAATTTCCAAGAATTGTCTATTTCCGTACATTGACCTACAG
>CANFMT010000018.1 GCA_947448415.1 Burkholderiaceae bacterium
CCAAAGACAGAACCTTGTGAGCCGATCACATCTAAAGTAGCCTGATCACCATTCCCGCTTGGGTTATTCAAACTCAAGCTAGCAACTGCTTGTGCTGGACCGGTATTGGCTGCGCCGTAGTTAGATAGATCTACCCTGCCCGCAAACAGTCCAGTATCTTTGGCATTGACCAAGATATTAGTTGTCTCCTCTTTATCACCTTGTGCTAGCTCACCATTAACTTCATTGCCTGGTGTTTCGTTCAAAATGGCTAGGCTACGCTCCAAACCTTTGAGATCAATGAAGTCGCCTGGTTCATTGCTATTGGTAATGAACTTTTGAATCACTTCTGATTTAAGGCGGCTTGGTGCTTCTTTATTGAGCTCAATAATGACATTACCAACTTTACCTTCAATGATCTTGATGGTAATCACGCCACCAACAACATCTTGTGGAGGGATAACAGCTTGCGCCATTCTTCCCATCTGACTATATAAATTAGTAACTGCTTCCCCAGCTTCTTTAATTTGGTCCAAGGTAAGCTGGCGATTTGTGAAGGGTTTAAGTGCCTCTTGCGCTTGTTCTTGTGTAATTAGGGTAATTCCAGAGACCTTAAAGCTAGTTACCTCAATCGCCTTAGCACCAGATTTGGGACGAGTTGGTTTTGCCTGCTTTTTAATTAGACTTTCTGGTGGTGGAGAGGCGCGCTCCCGATCTACTTCACGTTGTAATTGCTGCTGTAATGCGCCGGCTTCTGGTCCTACTTGCGCAAATGCGATTGAGCTATGTCCACAAACAAGAAAAGTCGCAAGCATTGCAAAGCTTGTACGCGCTAACACCGGGTCTCTACCAATTTGGGGGTTCAAGTATTCAGCCTGTTTACTTTGCATTGCTTTTGCGCGCATCTTGTCATCTCACTAATTGAGAGGACATTAAAATGCTAAATCTATTAAATGAAAATCCCACGAACGTGAGTTAGCCTTATGGCCAATACTGCTGGCTGCTAGTGCTGAGTATTGCCTTTCTTGAGCGCAAGGAGCTGCGATAGTGAGCGCAAACCTAACTTTCGCATGACTTCTGACTTGTATTGCTTAGCGGTATCTAGCGAAATGCCCATCTTCGCCATAATCTCTGCATTATTAAAACCCAAACTCAGCAAGTCAAAAACCTGTCGTTCGCGCGGAGCAAGGCCTTTAAGTGACTGCTCTACAGCTAAATGCTCAAGATGAGCATGCATTTTGGCAGTATCTTGTTTTAAACCCCTGATGACAGCCTCCATAAGCTGCTCTCGCTCAAAAGGCTTGGTCAGAAATTCAATAGCGCCCTGTTTCATTGCAGAAATGGTTTGTGGCACGGTACTCTCGCCACTAATAAAAATAATGGGGACCTGCCTGCCACGCTTTAATAATTCGGCCTGCAGCTCCACACCAGACATATCTGGCATGCGCATATCAGTGATGATGATTGCTGGAGCAACTTGGATAGTAGTCTTTAAGAACTCCAAGGGGTTTGAAAAGAGATGTACTTGATAGCCCAAGAATTTCAAAATCCCCGACAAAGTCTCGCGCATTGACTCATCATCTTCAATCACGAAGATATGCTGGTGTTCAGGAGGAATGTTTGCGTTTAATGCCATAAATACTGCTACGAAGAAAGCCCCTAATTTATATAGGCATTATGTCAAAACTTCTAGAACAGAATATCCCACGAACGTGAGGTATCTAATCTACGATAGCCTCAGTATCTCTGGGGGGGGTTAATTGGCAAGCTTAGGATGAATTTAGCACCCCCTGCTAGAGCATCCTCATACAGAATATTGCCGCCAAAGTTATCCATAATTTGCGAGCAGAGCCACAAACCCAAGCCCATACCTTTTGACTTATCAGTATTAAGTAGCTCAAACAATCTCTTTTGCTTCTCTTTTGAAACCCCAGGACCGTTATCAATGATCTCAACAATACAATTTTTATCCTGTCGTAGGCAATTGACTTGAATATTCTTATTTGGGATATCGGCTTGGGAAAGCGCCTGAATAGCGTTATTCACTAAATTAATCAAAACCTGAAGCAATTGACCCTTGTTAGCAGTAACGCTGATATCTTCATCTACTCTGCTAGTTACCTTGATACCTTTGCTGACGAGGTCTGATCTATAAATATCAAGTGCTGAGGACACTACTTCATTAACCTGAATGACTTCATAGTCGGCAGTATCTTTTGCGAATATAGACTGTAGAGAGCGGATGATATTTCCAGATCGTTTTGCATCACCTTCCAGTTGATTGAGCAATTGATTTGTGAGCTCTGGGGTCAGCTTGCCTGATTCATGGAGCATTTTTAAGAATTGAATGTTGAGCAATGATGCGCCTAGTGGCTGATTTAACTCATGTGCGATTGAAGCTGATAAAGCACCCGTGGCAGCTGACTTATTGGTTTTCATAAGGCTTTCAATCAGCGCATCACGCTCGACCAATAGGTTAGTTACGCGAACCGTATTCTCAAGACTTTCCGCATTAGAGCGAGCTAACCTTTCCGTCAGAAAGCCGTTGATGGAAATATAAGAGAGGATAGTAAAAGAAAGAGCGAACCATCTAATCAAAGTAGTAGCAAAAGGCTCTGTATAAATAGTTGATGCAGAAATTGTGGTGTTTTCTAACAATATCCACACCCGAATTACCGCAAGCACGATCTCTGCAATGCAGGTGAAAATCAGAAAGTCAATTTGAATGTGGCGCTCACGCTTACGAAATTGAAAGAGCTCAATCAACATTGCGATGAGACAAAAAATCAAGATAGAGATAACAAATAACACTCTGTCCTGAAACACACCAAATTGGCGCAAATATTCAAAAATTAATCCAAATGCCAAAAATAGTAATGGCGAGATAGCAACCAATTTCGCAACAGGCTTATCGTTCAGAGTACGACAAAAGATAAATAGAAAGAAGTAGCTAGCAAAGAAGAAGGTATTAGCAAAAGTCAGAAGAATTGGGCTTACTGTAGAGGCGGAAGCAAACAATAAAAAGGTGAGTATGTCTATTCCCAGAGCGAGCAGCCAATAGTTATTAGTCTTGCCTGATTTTCGTCCCCCAAAAAATGGCAAAGATGAAATAAAGAGGCCGCCCATCACTAGTGCGAAAACCAAAAAGAGGGCTTCATTTGCATATTTCATGGCTGCCATCCTACTACTTTTGTGCTCAATATCAGAAAGATGACGGTAAATACCGCTTAAAGCAAAGCAATCTACAATTGCCCCAAACAAAAGCTATCCCAGAATTAATGAAGCAATTCTTAAAAACACTCTCCAGTTGCGCTCTGTGCCTCTACCCATTATTGGGCTGGGGGGTCGATCTGCAACCTAACGATATTGTGGCGCCATTGCCCGATAAACGTTATGCGCAGATCACCTACTACAACACTGAAAACACCACTTACTATAAGAATGGTTCAGTAATTTCTGCTACCCCCTTTGCTAGTCCAGTAGTTGATGCCCAAAGTGTTATCCCCAAATTTATTGGAACTTACACAATTGCCAATCTTCCAGGCGCTTCTTATGTACAGCTACCTTACGGCAGCGTTAGGCCTGCTGGTTCACTATCGGGTACTCCTTCAGATACCGGCATTGGAGATATTGCCTTAGCAACGGCAATTTGGCCCTACTCTAATAGAGAGACTCGTACCTATCTAGGATTAGCCGCCTATCTCACTATTCCTACCGGCGGTTATTCGAGCATGCAACCTTTTAATATGGGTGGCAACCGTTACACAACTGACATTCAATTGGGATATCAACAACCCATCGTTGGCGATCTTGATGGTATGTTTGCAATTGACACTATGTGGTACGGCGGTAATAGCCAATGCTCAGTAGCATGCCTATCCTCTACTAATGTTCCACTTAATCAAAAACCAGTTACCACTACCCAAGTCGGTCCGATCTATAAGATCAATCAAATCTTCACAGTATCTGCCCAGTACTACTACGTAGCAGGTGGCGCCACCACCATTAATAATGTCTACCAAAATAATGTCATCAACACTCAGCGTTTTATGCTCAGCAGCCTAATGCATACTGATATCGGAAGATTTTCTTTACAGTATGGGCGTGATATGGGAGTGCAAAATGGACTCATACAAACCCGTGTGTTTACTTTAAGGTTTTTGAGAGAGTTTTAGCGCCCTACCCCGCAGCCTTTTTTGATCGTTGCAGCCCCCAATTACTCTAGTTTTTCTTGATCTGATTTAGTCATTTATTAATGTGAATTTTCGTGTTAAATTGAGTCTGTCGGCGTTAAAACAGCTCTTTTAATCCGTTGGTCATTTAGCCCTCGCTGGAATTTTTCCAGCCCCTCCACAACAAAGTCTTTTGGTCCCACGAAAAGTACAAGATGAGTACAAGTACTGTTAAGGGGACGGTGTTGGTAATTGGTAAATAATGGTGATATATTTACCCCAACCAAAAGAGCAATTTTCCCTTTTAAACAAAGAGTTGAATCGCTATTTTGGTTAAGAGGTAAGCAATAAAAGGGTTTTAAGCAATCCTCCATTTACGGGCAAAAACAGCTTGAAATGCACTGTTAATCCGTAGGTCCCTGGTTCGAGCCCAGGTCGAGGAGCCAAATAAGTAAAGCCCCTAGAGCAATCTAGGGGCTTTTTCTTTAGGGAAGATTATTTATCAAAGATTAGCATCCAAGTTATCAGCGCTTTGCTGTACTCCTGCTTGATAGGCATCACGCCTTAAAGAGTCGCCTACAAAAGCAATGGTGCTCCGTAAGGTGTAGTAGTCGCTTGCTAATAATGCAGGAACCGTCATAGAAAGCGCCTCACGCTCAAAATCATCAACGCGCCTAAGATACTCTTCCTTTTTACTGACATCGTAGGAAGAAGATAACTGTTGCTCAAAGAATTTAATTGATCCGTAGATTTGATTAATCTGCGCCCGAATACGATTTCTGTAGTAGTTCGGCATACTTCTTATTAAGGGATACGCTAGAGCAGCAAAAGGCAGGAGCAATAAAAACATGCGATCAAAAAATTCAGCCAACCAAAACGGCAGGTAATTCAATAATGATGGCGGGCCTTTTTGGTAGAAAATTTCAGCCTCATGACTACGAGGCAATGTTGTGGATTTAAACGATGGGAACTCTCGCTCTTGAGAGAAAAAGCTTTCAGGGCCATTAATAGCCTTTGCTGCCTGCAAAAATAACATCTGAATTGCAGGATGCAATCGATCGTCAACCAATATTTCAGTAGTCACTGCAATCATCTGCAGATCACTTGAAGGCCAATCCCTTTTAAGACTCAAACCACCCCTAGGTACTTTAAGTGCTTCGAATGAGCGATCAAGATCGGCATAAGCTTCAGCCCGCGCAAAGTTACCTACCTGCAAACCTGGCATTGCCAGTAATTTTTTGACATTAGGTGATTCAAATGAATCAACAATAAATAATCCATCAATTTTGCCCTGCTGCAGATCTTCAATAGCCAGATGACTGGGGATTTCCGTTAAATTGAGCTCGCTGGGAGAAATCTCATTCATCTCAATGATGCGATGAGCTACCAAATTAGTACCGCTACCCTCATTGCCTATACTAATCTTACGTTTTGCCATCTCAGTAAAGCGATTCATGGCGGGAAGCTCAACTGCGCTTTTATAAAAAAACCATGCGGGGTGATAATCAATACTGCCCAATGTTTCAACGCCTTGCAAATCATCTGTATTAACAGCGCCTGATATTGAAAAAGCAGCCATCATCGGATCATTTCGATCCTGAAGTCGGTGGAAATTTTCGACAGCACCGGTAGTTGGAATGAGCTCAAGAGTAATACCATATTTTGCAAAAAATTTAGCATATTGCTGACCCAACTTTTCATGAGAACTACCCTTTGGTCCAGTACCCATCAGCACATGTTTGGGGGGTGCTGGTCGCGCAAAAAATATCACCAAAAATAATGCCAAGAGAATAATGACCAAAAGAGGCCAAATTTCCCGCATCATTTGCATAAGATATCTGCTGTTGTGAGTGATAGTCTCAATAAATGCAGTGACTTGATTACGAATATCGTCTTTGAGATTGCTCACCTATACTTACCCCGAATGGTTAGTGGCATTAAAATTAAAGTGTATCGGTCAACAATATCACACCACTCTAACAAAGGGGTTGCACCGTAGATCCCACGAGGCTTTAAAAAAATATGGGAGACTCTCTAGTTCTTAATTAGTGTGACTGTACGTCAAGATTATTGCCAATGAATCTACAGGCTATCGGATGTAATATTTGCTGTCTTGATAATTTCCGCATAACGACTTCGCTCTTTTTGAATAAAACTTCCAAAGGCAGCAGATTCCATTGCTTGAGCTATTCCACCTTGGGCCGCTAACTGACTTTTAATTGTAGGTTCATTTAAGGTTGCTACTAATGCAGCATGAATTCGATCTGCAATTGGCTTCGGTGTACCGCTACGAATCATGACGCCCCACCACTGGGTTATTTCAAAACCTGGCAATACATCACTTAAAGGCGGCAACTGCGGATTAGTAGGGTCACGCTTTAATCCCGTGGTTGCCAATACTAAAACTTTTCCTCCCTGTGCAAGCGTTTTGGCTGCCGATGGAGAAGTAATAATCATATCCACTTGACCACCAGCAATGTCTGTTAAAGCCTGTGTAGAACCCTTATAAGAAATATGGGTCATCGGCACACCGACATTAGTCGCAAATAATTCACCAGCCAAGTGTGCTGGTGAGCCAACGCCAGCTGACCCATAGGTCATTTTTCCAGGATTGCTTTTTACTAATGCCACAAATTGACTGGAATTAGTCACACCGAGATGCTTGCCAACCACCAATACATTTGCAGTCGTACCAATCAATGAAATAGGGTAAAAATCTTTAACAGGGTCATACGGCAGCTGTTTTTTTAGTTGCGGAATAATAGATTGGATCATGGTCGTAGTTAGCAACCAGGTATAACCATCGGCTGGAGAAGTCGCAACAAATTCCGATGCAATTTGCCCACTTCCACCTGGCTTTAATTCCACAATAACACTTTGGCCTAATCTGTCACCCATACGGGGGGCAATCAAGCGTGCAATAGCATCGGGTCCACCACCACTTGCAGTACCAACAATTAACTTAATTGGTTTAGTTGGCCAAGCTTGCGCTTGAGTACAGCTCACAAAAGAAGCTAAAGCAATGGCAAAGAAAAAGTTGCGCATATTAATCACTTATAGCGAGAAGGTTTTACACCGGGGGGAGGTGAAAAACGAAAGCCACCTCTTTCTAATATGGCCTCTTTACCGCCATTTTCTTCAATCTTATTTGCTTGAGCTAACTTTGCAGCACTATCCGCCTCTTCAGGGTCAACTAATTTACGCAACTCTAGTTCACAGCTCTGCAAGATCTCCTTATAAGCAGGGTCTGATGCCAAATCACATAATTCCTCGGGATCAGCCTCTAAATCAAACAGCATTGAGGGCATACCCACGTAGTACATTAATTTATATTTCCCTACTCGAGTCATGAAGCTCCCAGTTGCTGCGCCAGCTGCGTGGTACTCAGACAAAATATTTGCCTTACGAGCGTCACCATTGGCTATCGAAAACAGAGATTCGCCAGGTAAATCTATGTCACCAGGATGAGGTGGCTCGCCAACCCCTTCCATAATGGTTGGAAAAAGATCCACTAAAGAGACAGGAGTATTGCAAACTGCATTCTTTGGAACACCATCACCGGAAAAGATAAGTGGAATGCCAGCAGACTCTTCATACATCGTAGATTTACCCCAAAACCCACGAGCTCCTAAATTATCGCCATGATCTGAGCTATAGATAATGCGAGTGTCACTCTTTAGTCCAAGATCATTCACCGCATTTAATATTTGACCAATATTGCTATCTAGGAAGCTGACCAATCCAAAATAAGCAGTCATCGCTCGACGCACCATATCATCATCAGTAAAGCCATCATCAAAAACCATACAAGAACGCATTGCATCTAAAAATGGATGATGGGGTCGCTCATTTCTGCCATAGAGTTTTGGCCATGGCAAATCAATATTGGCGTACAGGTCATAAAACTCAGCTGGAGCTATCAAGGGAAAATGTGGTGCTACCAAGCCAACATAAAGCACCCATGGCTTGTCTGTCTTATTTAATGATTTGTCGGCCAACCAATTACAAGCTGCAGCTGTAATATCACGATCATATTTTGTATAAGCAGACTCACCTCTACCAGACTCTGGGCCCAAATTTAATGCCCCAGTTCGTCTTGGCAGCTCATCTCGAATTAAGCCTAACAAATCACCCAAACCCTCAACCAAGTGCATTGGCAAAATTTCTTCGTCAAATCCATTCGCCTTGGGATCGCTTTTTGAATAGTGCAACTTACCAATTGAGGTAACTTTATGACCGGCATCCATCAAACGATGCCCCCAAGAAATAGGGTTGCCCTCATAAGCAATTGCATTGTCCCAGCACTGAACATCATGAACATAACGTCCAGTAGCCAAACTGGCTCGCGCAGGCACGCAAATTGGACAGTTTGTATAAGCAGCAGTAAATAGGGAGCCTTCTTTTGCTAACCGATCAAGATTAGGTGTCTGGATAAGATCATGTCCGTAACATTGTGTAATTTTTCGATTGTGCTCATCCGAGAGGATAACAATCATATTTTGTGGCTTCATCTTGTTTTGTCTCTCTTATTTTGATTTTTTAATTGAATTGATAAAGCCGCTCTGGGTTTTCTACCAAGATTAAATTCTTTAAGGTATCAGTCACACCCCAATTTGTTAATAGGTCGCATAAATCAGCGTCATTTGGCATAGCATTTTTCACCATCACATGTGGCCAATCAGTTCCCCAAACAATTTGTTGGGGGCTATTTTCAATTAACCGATGAGCAAAGCCATCGACATCACCGTATGGCAAACTGACTTCATTAGATATGCGATATGGGCCTGTGAATTTAACCCATGCCCTACCCTCTCGCATCATAGACAACAAACCTTGAAAGCCATCTGTATCTATACCTAAACGACACGGCTGATAACCAAAATGGCCCAACACAATTTCAACGGGGAAATCTCTCATTAGCTTGGCAATATCGGGAAACTCGTTAATGTGCATGAGTAATTCAATATGCCACCTCCATGGTGCAATTTTTTGGGCTAGTTTCTTTAAAGTATTCAGTGGCAATTCACCTTTAGCGTCTGCCAAATCAACAATATTGCAGCGAATTCCCCTCACACCAACTCGATGAAGCTGATCGATTTCATTCTCAGTAATATCTTCATTAACAACAGCTACGCCTCGCAAGTGAACACTATCGGTTTTTAAGGCATCGATCAGTGCTGAATTATCTTCAGCATAAATACTGGGCTGAACCAATACAGCACGCTCAACACCTAGACTCTTTAATAAAGCCCAATAGTTTGGAAGTAAAGCGTCATGTGGTGTATAAATTCTTTTATCCGAATATGGAAAGGCGTTTACTGGGCCGCAGATATGGGCATGACAATCTACCGCTCCAGAAGGCATCTGAAAAAGTGGTTTTTTTAAATGAGAGTCTGGTGGTGCGCAATAGGGGGCGGTACTCATGCAGTGAACTCCAAAATATCCAATCCAGCATATCGATCGATTGTGTAAATTAAATTGCTATCATCAACAAATACATCGTTTGTCTGGGGTGCTGCACGACCCTCTGCTGGTGCTGGGATATAAAAACCAGCCTCTCGTGGTGATAAGGGGTTAGCTACATCGACCGCCCTTAATCCGCCCGCAAACCAAGTGCAAAATATCATAGTACCTTTTCTTTGCTCTTGAAACTGATGCGCCCCAAATCGACCTGGTGTAGCTCGACTCCAGGGTGAATCGAGTTCACTCACTTCATAAATTGACAGCGGCTTAATAGATGTCAGATCCGTTACATCGAAGACCCACATACAGCCATGAGGACGCCCCTTTCGTCGATCCAGCTCTTCTGCATCATGAGCATGATCTTCCTCATCAATCGCCACCGCTATTCTCCTGCCATCAATTAAGCTTTCAAGTGGCATAAATGTGTGTGAAGGCTCAGGAAAAGGGGGGTGATAGTTATAGATACCCTTCGTTTTTGGGTGTGTAATATCCTGAATATCAATCACTCCTACTCCACCATGCCATAAACCTGCCCACAACTCATCGCCAAATCGAAGTGCGTGGTGCAAGCGATTTCGCCTTCCCGACCATGTGGGCTTTTCTCCGCCAGCAATGTGCTGCCCCGGCATCCACCAGCGACCTACCTCAAGGGGATTGGCAGGATTTGCCAAATCATAGATCACGAGAATATTCCCCAAAAATCCATCCATCTCGGTTGAAATGTAGGCATATTTGTCGTCCACATCAAAGCGATGCACGCCAGCACCGCCTGTTTTTTGATGTCTAATGAACTTAGGGCTACTTTTATCGGAAATGTCATAAATCTTAAAGCCGCCATTTTGATATGGGTTTTTCTGTGCCGCCTCAACTATTGGAATATCTTCCTCGCGAACATTTAGAGCAAATGCTAATTCGGCATCTGTTGGGTTCCTACCGAATTCGTTTAGCAGACGTAGCCTTGTTCCCGGCAACTCATCCGCCCTTCTGCCGATAGGCGTCATATTTCTCTCGCTATTCACATACAACAGATCGCCTACGACGCGCGCCTTGTGAGAATGTGACTCTGGATCGTCTAAATAAATTTGGGAAACAATTTTTGGCGCCTTTGGATTTGATATATCCAAAATCGTGGTACCTAGTTGATTCTTATTGGGAATATGACCTATATAAGCATAATTTCCAGATACTGTTACCTGGCCGCCGCCCGGAATCTCAATTCGAGAAAGCGATTTAAAGTTGGAAGAAATTGCCTTTGAAGAATGCATCCATTTACCCTCATTCATTTAATTTATATTTGCACCAGATTCTTTGACAACTTTTGACCACTTAGGCACTTCTTGCTTTATAAAATCCCCAAAAGCCTTCGGCCCAAGACTTTTTGCTTCTAGACCGGTTGATGAATAAGACTCTAATAATTCTTTATCGTTGAGCGCTGAATTTAAGGCTTTAGAAATTTGCATAATGATGCTCTCAGGAACGCCCGCTGGAACCACAATCCCATGCCAACTGATCGCCTCAAAGCCTGGAAGACCCGCTTCAGACATCGTTGGGACATCGGGCAATTCTTTTGATCGTGTTCGCGAAGTCACTGCTAAGGCGCGAACTTTTTTATCGCGTATAAATTGCATCACAGACCCCGAAGTAGCAAACATCATATTTACATGTCCCGCAATGACGTCTGTTAAGGCTGGTTGAGCACCTTTATAGGGAATATGCGTTAGATTAACATTGGCGCTAGCCTTGAACATCTCTCCAGATAAGTGAGCCGCTGCGCCAGCCCCAGAGCTTGCATAGTTATATTTACCAGGGCTACCCTTCAATAATGCAATGAGCTCCTTTAAATTCTTCACCGGCATCTCATTGTTCACAATAAGTATGCTTGGCTGTATAGCAACCAAACCAACTGGGGCAAAATCTTGCTGAGGGTTATATCTTAAGTTTTTATATAAAAATTCATTGGTTGCCAAAATACTATTATTCCCCAATAGCCAGGTATAGCCATCAGGATCGCTATGCGCCACGTACTCTGCAGCAACATTACCGCCAGCACCAGGTTTGTTATCAACCACAATAGACTGCCCAAGGACTGTCGACATTTTTTGAGCCAGGCCTCTAGCTATAACATCGCTAGGACCGCCTGTAGTAAACCCAACTACAAAATGAATAGGTTTTGAGGGCCATAGATCAGCTGACCAAACTAAAGCTGAAAATGTCATGCACAAAAGAGCAGTCAGATATCTCAAATTAATCTCACATTTTTATAAATTGCATTGCATTAAAAACTCTTATTCAAGGGTGTTGAATCAAAGACACTGGACCTAAAAACCCTTTGATGCAGCTTCCAACAATTTGAATATTCAATATATAGATAAAAGATGCTTGTTGACTACATCAGTAGGTGCATATGTAATCGCAAAACTGTCGCAATCTTTATTACCCGGCCACACAAAGTCTTCGGCGGAATGTGTTTCTATGCGGACAGCCTGCATGTCAAAGGAATGTGCACTCATTTGAATCTCCTCCACCATTATTTGATATGGCGACAGGGTCACCATTTTTTTAATCATTTGTTTAAATTATCACCCTTTTTAGTCTAAATACAAGATATCTTCAGGGTAATTATGGGCTCAAATGCGAGAATCATATGAGGGGGATTTACGAATTGGGGATCATCAATTTAAAGATCCGCATAAGTTCAGTAGAGTAGTCGAGTGCTACTTTGCAGCTCAATTTAAGGTAGTATCAAGCAATGAAAAGTCTATGTACTCGCGAATCTGATTAGACTATTTCTACCTACCCCACTACTAATATTTCAAAACATTCATATTGCACATAATTCTCATGGCATCTATTAGAAAATTGCTTAGTAAGTGTTGCAAAAAGAACTCTAATGACAGTCATGCTCTCCTGCCTATTTTTATATTGGCCCTATTTTCACTAATTACAGCAGTCAATGAATGCAGTGCGCAATCTCCATCAACCTATCCCGATAAGCCTATTCGGTTTATTGTGCCCTTTCCTCCTGGTGGACCAGCAGACATTCAGTCACGAATCATTGGGCAAAAAATGAGTGTACGGTGGAAGCAGCCAGTTGTCATAGATAACAAACCTGGTGCTGGGGGGAGTATTGGTGTCGAACTAGTTTCTCGGGCGACAGCTGATGGGTATACCTTGTTATACACAACATCTGGGCCCATCAGCGTTAATCCAACCCTGAGTAATTCCGCCTTCGATCCTCTGAGAGATTTAGCGCCAGTAAGCTTAACTTCAAATCTGTCGAGCGTCATGGTGGTTAATCCATCATTAAATATTAAGACCGTAGCAGAGTTAATTAGTTATGCAAAAGCGAACCCCGGTAAGCTAAATTACGCCAGCTCTGGGAATGGCAGCACCAGTCATCTTGCCATGGAGCAATTTAATCGGATGGCTGGCGTCAAAATCACACGGATACCCTACAAAGGAGCCTCTCCTGCTATTAATGACTTATTGGGCGGCAACGTCCAGGTCATGCTGATGGGCCTCACCACCGTCTTACCTTTTATGAATGCTGGAAAACTTACCCCACTAGGCGTATCTAGCTTAAAACCATCTCCACAAGCTCCGTCAGTACCAACCATAGCCTCTTATGGTCTTGCAGGCTTTGAGGCAAACAATTGGCTCGGCATCTTTGCCCCACCAAATACACCTGAACCAATCATTAAAAAAATTAATCTGGAAATTTACGCCATCATGCAACTACCGGATGTAAAGGAAAAGTTTTTTAAAGAAGGCTTTGAAGTCTTGCCCAATAAAAACCCAGCACAATTTAGAGAGTTCCTACAACAAGACATTGCTAAATGGTCAGCTATCGTTAAAGAGGCCAACATTACCGCAGAGTGATAAAAAATATTAAGGAGAAGATTTTGAGCAATACGAGTAAATTAATTCAAGCATGCCTTCATTCACTACCAAAATCTGTTCATCAAGCTGAACTAGATGCTGCAAGCAAATGTCTAGTAGATAGTCTCGCTACTGCTCTATCAGCCTATGGCGAAAAGCCGATTGATCTTTTGCGCGCGCTCAATATAGAAAATTCCAATAACGGTGTTAGCACTGTTATTGGTTATGGGGAGAGAGCAAGACCGTCTGATGTAGCTCTCGTCAACGGAACCATGATTAGCCTACAGTTATTCGATGATAATCAAGCTGAAATGCGAGGTCATCCGTCTGGCCCTCTCTTGCCTGCAGTGCTAGCGCTTGCAGAGTTAAAAGACCTGAGCATTGAAGAAGCATTGACAGCATTTGTCATTGGCTATGAGATGGAGTGCCGACTTGGGACCATCATCAACCCATCTCATTATGAAATTGGGTTTCATGCAACCTGCACCCAAGGCACCCTAGCTGCAGTTGTTGCTAGTAGCATCATCCTTGGGCTTAATGAAGATCAGATGGCTCATGCATTGGGAATAGTCGCCTCACTCATGGGTGGAGTGCGTCGAAACTTTGGCACTATGACGATGTCTATGCATAGTGGGATCGCTTCAAGTAATGGTATCCGTGCCGCCCAATTAGCCGAAAAAGGCTTTACTGGAGATCCAGCAATTTTTGATGGCGCAATGAGTCTAGGAGATGTTTTCTCCAGGGAATGGACTCCGGAGCTTTTGGATAAAAACTTAGATCTCTGGGGTAAGCCTTTCATGATCGTGTCACCAGGGGCCACATTCAAACTGTATCCTTGTGGAAGACCCCCACTATTTGCCGTAGATTGCGCTCTTGCAATACAGGATAAATACAATATTCCAGTAGAGAATATTGAAAAAATATATTGTGATGTTAGTTTTCTGTACCCAAGAACTTTAATTCATACCAACCCCACGAATGGTCTGCAAGCAAAGGCATCACTCCAGTACTGCATTGCTACAAGCCTACTCGATGGACGGCCTACACTTGACTCATTTGCCGATTCTGCCGTAAATCGCCATGAAATTAAGAGCTTAATCAATAAAATCGAAGTTCGTGTCCCCCCTCACCTATCCGAAGATATTCCGGCGGTGCGTAAAGCGCCTTTTGAACAGCCAGTTACACTCGAAGTTCATACAAAAGACGGCAAGGTGTATAGCGAAACAACTCCAATTCACAAAGGTTCGCCTCTCAATCCAGCCTCTGATGCCGATTTAAAGCAAAAATTTGTTGACTGCGCTAGGTTGCACATGAGTGAAATACGAGCCCATCAAGTGCTATCTCATATTGCTAATCGAAAAAATTCAGTCAGAGAGATGATGCAATTAGTGAAAGTCTAATCAATCATCACAATTAACATAGGTTAATAGAATGCCATTTATTATTGTTGAAGAGGACCGAATCCTCCGTCTAATCCAAGTCATCTTGGATCCGCAAACTACCCCTGAACGCATGTCTGCTTTTGCAGACTTTAACTCTACCGATCAGGCAGATTTTCCTGGGTGGCTTGCACAACTTCGCACAAATCTCCCTGACCTGTTTCCAGCAACGGTTCAATTGGTAAATAGCCAAGAAGAGCTGCAACAATATCTACCTCAAGCTGATGTGGCCATTGTGGAAAGTCTTGCAATCGGTAACGTTGAGCTTAATCTAGCCAAAAAATTAAAAGTGATCTATAAGTTCGGGACCCTGACCGATAACATTGATGATGCAGCCTGCAAGCAAGCGGGCATCCCAATGCTTACCTTGCGTCGCAGAACCAATATTGCAATGGCTGAACACACTATGATGCTTGTTCTAGCCTTGGCAAAACGATTACCAGCAATCACTAATCGTTTGACAGAAGATCAAATGATTGAAGCTGGATCGCCCTTTCGCCCCTATGACACAAGGCATACAGCAGGCGCTAACTACGCCCGCATTCAGGGACTTAAAACATTACATGATTGCTCTATAGGCCTACTAGGTTTTGGTGAAATTGGTAGAGAGCTTGCAAAACTAGCAAATGCCTTTGGATTAAGCGTTTTTTATAATAAAAAAAATCGTCTCTCTCAATTAGAAGAGGCAGAACTTCATGTCACTTACTGCGATTTTGATGAGCTCTTTAAAAAATCTGATTTTTTAAGTGTTCATGTGCCGTATTCCGAAAAGACAAAGGATCTAATTGGATCTACTCAATTAAATTTGATGCCACCTGGATCCTATTTAATTAATACATCTCGCGCGCATATAGTGAATCATGACGCATTACTAGAGGCACTCAGGAGTGGAAAATTAGCGGGAGCTGCTGCTGATGTTCATTACAAAGAACCAGTAGATGATACGGAGCAACTCCTCCATATCAAGCAATTCATTATGACGCCCCACCTTGGTGGAGGATCAAGAATGAATGGACTTAAAGATGCAGAAGTAATGCTTACTAATATCAATAACTATTTGAGTAAATGATTCATTTACTTATTTAGAATGCAAAGCGACTTGATCCGCCATCTACCGGTATGACGGTTCCCGTGACATAGCTAGACAGTGGTGAGCTAAAAAATAATGCCACCGCTGCAATCTCCTCGGTTGTCCCAAATCGTCCCACTGGAATTTCTTGGCGCGAATATTCAAGCTCGCTCTCTAGTGTTGGGTAACGTTTTTGTATTTGCTCAGTCCGTATACGACCAGGCTGCAAACAATTTACCGTTACACCGTTGGGCGCGACATCACGTGAAAGCGCTTTAGCCCACACATGAACGGCAGCCTTGGCGGTAAATGCCGCATTAAGCATTCTTGGCTCAGACGTACCGGTGAAGGTAACGATTCTTCCCCAGCCTTGCTTCTGCATGCCCGGAACTATCGAGTGCGTTAATTCTCTGATACGGAAAAAATTCAAGGTCATGCCTTCAAGCCATTGATCTTTAGTTGCATCAAAAGGCACTGGACGGCTACCGCCTGCAGCATTGATAAGAATATCAATATGCCCAAGCATTTTCTCAGCCTCTTTGGCCACCCTTTCCGATTCACCATCAATAGAAAAATCTGCACAAAGCGCAATAATTTTTCCACCACAATCTTCAGATATTTCTGCCGCCAATTGTTGAACCAACTCTTCTCTACGAGCAACTCCAATAACCGTCACCCCCTCCTGAGCAAGAAGTTTTGCTGTAGTTCGCCCTATGCCTTGGCTAGCACCAGTTACCAATGCCGTCTTACCCTTTAGTCCCCAATCCATAAAGCAATCCTCTATTTTTAATAAATTTTTTGATCATCTTTGGGATGATATTTCACATCAATGCTACCATCATCGCATGCTTATTTACTGCGGGAGTTTCACTTGAATTTCCACTTACAAATTTTAAAAAAAATTCGACTACTTGCATTCTTATCCGCATTAGCTATTGCTATTAATCCTTCTTTGGCCCAACCCAAATTTCCAAACAAGACAATCACTATCGTTGTGCCCACGCCTCCAGGGGGCGGGACTGATGCATTTGCGCGCTACATTGCCCAAGGGCTGACTGCCAAGTTTGGTAAAACCGTGATTGTGGAAAATAAAGCTGGCGGCAACGGCAGTATTGCAGCCGAATATGTTGCCAGAGCAGCTCCAGATGGCTACACACTGCTTCTAGGCTATACGGCGACACATGGCATTAGTCCTGCACTGCTAAAGCAAAAATACGATCCCATCCATGACTTTGAGCCTATTGGAATGATTGCGATTTCCCCAACATTAATGGTTGCTAATAACAGCTTACCCATTAAAAATACCAAGGAACTTGTTGCCTACATCAAAGCCAACCCTAATACCGTCAGCTACGCTTCGGCCGGGAATGGGTCCGCTCCACACTTTGCAGGAGAACTCTTTAAGCTATCTACCGGCACTGATGTTTTACATATTCCTTATAAGGGCGCAGCACCAGCCATTATGGATACGATTGCAGGTACTACTCAGTTCATGTTCCCCAGCTTATTTACTGCCTATCCTCAAGTTAGCGCAGGAAAATTAAAGGCCCTGGGAATAGCAGGTGAAAGGCGCTCTAAAGCAATGCCCGACATTCCCACCTTGTCCGAACAAGGTATTGTTGATGTAAATGTGCAGCAATGGTATGCGCTTTTTGCCCCAGCAAAGACACCGATAACTGTGATCCAAACCTTAAATCAGGAAATGAACCTTATCCTCAAAGACCCAGTGGTTGAAAAGAAAATTGAAGATCAAGGTGCGGAAGTTGAAACTAGCACTCCAGACCAGCTAAAGCAATTTGTAGCTAAAGAGTCTATGCACTGGAAAAGTGTCATTGCTAAAACAAAAATTAAAGCTGATTAATAGACCAATAACCGCCTACAAAGAATCGTCATTTTTGGGTGTGTTAAACATTCTTTTAATCCTGGATGCATAGGCGGCACGGATGTGTTTTTTTGTAGCTTCATCTGCTTTTATAGAGTCGCGATTTTCTAATGCTTTCACAATCTCTTCGTGGTCAGTTAAATTTTCTTTGGCACGTTTTTCATCAACTAAATTAGATTCCCCAAGTAAGCCCAGCGCATCCTGAATAGGCTCTAGCATCCTTAACAAAAAACGATTGTGGGCACATAACGCCATCGCCTCATGAAATTGTCGATTCTTTTCAGTAAGATGCGAGGTCTTACCTGAATTAACGAGATCGGCATACTCATCATGCAAATCTCTCAGCCAAGCAATTTCAGCATCTTGGGCGTTACGAGCAGCCAGCTTAGCAGCAGCGCCTTCTAATATTTCACGCATTACAAATAACTCAGTAACGATAGAATGATCAAATTCAATAATGCTAAACCCCCGTTGCCCATTCTCAGCAGCCAAACCCTCTACCTGCAAGCGAGCCAATGCCTCACGAATGGGGGTGCGTGAAAGGCCCAGCATTTCTGCAAGTTCAGTTTCACGCAACCTATCGCCACTCTGAAAACGCCTCTGACGTATGGCCTTCCGAATTGCTTGATAAGCCTTTTCACCTAAAGACATCGCATCATCACCTCCTGCGCGCTTTTGTAAAATAGGGTTTTTCTTCATCTGTCTCTAGCTTACTTGGTTAAATCAGTTTTCTGCGATGGCCGACTTGCCAGCAGAGGTTCCAGCAATACGACCAAAGATCGATCCAGAAACAAGGCCTGTGCCGCTTGGATAATTAAAATAGAAGATTCCACCCAACATTTCGCCTGCGCAATATAGCCCTGGAATAGGTTTTAAATGCACATCAAGAACTTGGCCAGTATCTGCAACTGTTCGCAAACCTCCAAAGGTAAAGGTAATACCGCAAGTCGTTTGATAGGCTTCATAAGGCGGAGCATCTAAGGCTTGAGCCCAGTTTGATTTTGGAGGGCTAATACCAGTCGTTCCCCGACCATCTAAGATGGTATGGTTAAAAGGAACCTCAGCTTTAATGCTAGCGTTGTATGCTCTTGCAGTATTTAAAAACTCCTCAGCATTCACACCTTCTAGTTTTTCTGATAACTCCTCTAAGGTATTAGCGGTAACTTTTGTTACAAACTTAATACGATACTCATTACGCAAAATATCTTTTACTTTTGAATCGAATACCTGCCAGGCAAATTGACCTGTTTGCTTTAAAACTTCTCCACCGTATTTTGCATAGGTAAATGAATGGAAATCGGCGCCCTCATCAACAAATCTACGGCCTTCAGCATTGATTAAAAGACCAAAGATGTAGCTATGTTTCTGAAATTTATCACCCACATTGACATCACCGTACTCTGGCGCATTCCTATCCCAACCAGTTGCATGGCAGCCAGACCAGTTGCCATATGGGGCTGCACCAATATCAAGGGCCATCTTTAAACCATCTCCTTGATTAAAGCGACTACCACGCACTTTAGCCAATTCCCATCCGTGACCCAGATACTTAGTTCGCATTTCTGGATTTGCCTCAAAACCACCACAGGCCAAAACAACTGACTTAGCGTGATACTGAATCACCTGACCATCATGATGCGTATTTACACCAACAACATTGCAGCCATCCATGATTAATGAAACTACCCTGGTGTCATAAACAACGTCAATATTAGCCTTCTCGATTGATTTATCTAAAAAATCAACTAAACCCGCTCCACCACCTGATACCTCAATTGGCAAGCGGCCAAAAAATTTACGACGTCCATCTACCAATGCAGATTGCCTACCAAAATTTGGAACAAAACGAACGCCCTTTTCGCGCAACCAAATCATTGTCTCAAGGCTGCGCCGAACTAAGATCTCTGATAAGTCAGGGTCTGTTCGATACTGAGTTAAACGAAATAAATCATCAAAGAATTCATCGGCAGTATTAGTACCAAAATCGGTTTCTGCTAATTCTTTCTCGGTGATATCGGTAACCTTCATCAAGTCATCTACAGAGTCGTATGCAAAACGCATCACGCCTCCCGCAAATCGGCTATTACCACCATGGTCATCTTTTGGTGCAGCCTCTATAACCAGAACTTTGGCACCGGTATCTTTTGCAGCTAATGCAGAGCACAGAGCGGCATTGCCTTTTCCAACCACAATGACATCATAATTATTACTCATTCATATTCTCCTGATACTTGATTATTTTTTTAAAAAAAGTTTAGTTAAAAGACGCATATCCTCAAGATTCTCTAAATTCTCAATCAAATGACATGCATGTTCCGCAGCATCCAATGAAATAATTCCATTAGCGCAAAGCTCAAATTTTCTCTTTAAGCGATCGGCGGGTAATGGGTTATCTGATGTTCTGCCCAATGGAGCATCTACCTTTGCCGCCAAGATAGAACCATTATGAAGATGCACTCGCACTTCTCCACCAAAATGGTTATCAGAGGGGAAATGGCTATCGTCATAGGGATGAGCATGAATTTTTGTCATGAGCTCTTTAATCACCGAATCTGAGAAGTTGTTATTCTCAAAATGCTCAAGGGAGACACAAGCCTCTAGCAGCGCTCTGGCAACGACGTACTGCACGCTGAACTTTGCGTCAAGCTCACTATTTGGATTTGGACGATTTGTATGCTGCAATCGTCGCTCGTGTATCCATATCTCTACTTGCTTGATATCACTAGATTGAATTCGATTCTCAAGAGCGATTTGAATAGCGCAATCAATTGCCGGATGAGTACTGCCGCAACAAGGATATTGCTTAATTGCTATTCCAGGCTTAACAATGTCGAATGGGTTGGCCCATGCACTAAGACCTTTTTGAATATCGTAGTTAGCTGAGCCGTTATAAACCTCCATAAAACCCTGGGGATGCTCAAACACATTATTTACATTGGCTGTATATCCTGCTTTAGCCAGCTTGGCAGCCAGCAAACCTTCACGTGCACAGCGCCCAATATGCATAGGCTTAGTCATACTTCCAAAGTTGGCCTTAATTCCAGATGCACCAGAGGCCGCCAATGCTAAAGCAACCGTGATCTGTTGTTGATTTAACTTCAACAGATGGGAACAGGCTGCGGCCGAACCAAATACACCTAGTGTTGAGGTGGGATGCCAGCCCTTGGTGTAATGATAGAAATTCACCATCATTGCCAGCTTAGTTTCAACTTCAAACCCCGCTACATAGGCAGCAATGAAATCCTTGCCACTCACACTCATTTCGTCAGATAAGGCAAATAATGCCGGCACAATGGGGACTGAGGGATGGCCCCCCATTGTGTTATTACAGTCATCAAAATCCAAAGCGTGCGAAGCAGTACCATTGATCAAGGCAGCATCTAATGCCGAACCCATTGAACTTTTTCCAAAAATGACTGAATGCCCCACAGACCCGTCAAGGACTCCTGCCAAAATCTCTGCGCACGGCTCTCTAGAGCCAGCCAATGTAACGCCAACTGTATCCAAAATACCAACTTTGGCCCAGTGAATAACCTCAGCATCAAACTGATTAAAACTTAGTCCTGATAGCTTGGATGCAAAAAATTCTGCTACGTTACTAGTGCTCATTTGTTCGCTCTCCACGATCACTCTTTAATTTGCAACTCTTTGATCACTTTTCGCCACTTCAATACCTCGGAGCGAATAAATTGAGAAAATTCTTGTGGCGTACTTCCAACTGCAATAGCTCCATCAAGAGCTAATCGTTCAGCCATAGCGGGAGTTTTTAAGATTTTGACCATTTCTTTGTTGAGCTTATTAATAATTGGAGCAGGGACTCCTGCGGGCGCAGTAACCCCGTACCAACCGGTAATTTCATAACCTTTTACGCCAGCCTCTTGCATCGTAGGCACGTTTGGCAATGAGGGTGAGCGTTGAACCGTTGTCACTGCAATTGCATTTAGACGCCCGGATTCAATATGGCCATGAGATTGAAGAATGGTAGAGAACAACATATCAATTTGTCCGCTGATGACATCATTCATTGCCAGTGACCCGCCCTTGTAGGGCACATGCATTACCTTAGTATTGCTCAGAAGACCAAATAGTCCGCCGGCAAGGTGACTAAAGCCGCCGATACCAGATGATCCATAGGTTAAGGGGTTACCAGTGCTTTTGCCATAAGCAATTAATTCGGCCACATTTTTAACGGGTAAGGCAGGATTAATCACTAATACATAGGGCTGTGAAGTTGCCTGGGTAATGGGTGCAATATCCTTTAAAAGATCATAGGGCTGCTTACTTTGCAAAGTCACATTAACTGAATGGCTTGATGAAATCATCGTGAGGGTATATCCATCAGGCGCTGAGCGAACTGCTGCTTCAACTGCGATTGTGCCATTTGCACCCGGTTTATTTTCTACTACAACTGGCTGCCCCCAAGTTTCCGTTAACTTCTGTGCGATTGCTCTTGCAGTGATATCAACCCCTCCTGCCGGAGCAAATGGACAAAGTAAGCGTATTGGTTTATTTGGATAAGAATCAGCAATGCTCTGAGCCCATGCTTTAGGTAACAAGTTCACCAAAAAACTAGCGCCAATAAAGCTAGTAAGTCTACGTCTATTAAAGTTCATATTGATATCTCATCAAATGATTAATAAAGATCAGGTAATGCTCTAAGAGTTTTTAAATCCTGTAAATTACTTAAGGAATTCCACCACTCAGTTTGCGCTGAACTTGAGCATTTATTAGTCAGCTGAAAAAAACGCTCTTGCAACTGACTACTGTCCAGCGGTTTATTTGGGGAGCCAGAAAATTCATCAGACCATCTTTCATATACTTCTCCAGAATTTAAGGAAACCCTTAGTAAGGATGACCATGCTGAGTTCCTTTGTTTACCTTGAGCCAACAATGAAAAATGGATATCACGACATGTTTGACGCACCAGTGGGTCATGAAGCGCATCTTCATTCATATTTTCTGGTTGATATGGGTCGTAATGTAAAGCCCAGGCAACACAAAATGGTGTGCTGTATTGCGCCTGCTTGACGTCGTTAGGCTCTCGAATAATATGATGACTTAACACTTTGTCAGATACTTCAATATCGATCCGTGCGACTTGTTGCGCCTCAAAACCATGCTCCTTCATCAGCAGTCTGAGAGACTCAATTGGAGTATGGGCGGTAACATGACATGGAAAGGCCTTAATGCACATCTTCGAAATTTCCCAAGCGGACCCAAGATTGGAAGTTAACAATTCTGGATTTGAGTCAGCACAGTAAGCTTCAATGAAACCATATTGGCCTTCCAAGATAGATTCTGGACCATCCAAACCTTCTTTTGCTAACTTAGCAGCTACAACACCAGCTTCAGCTGCCCTGCCTAAATGTAGGCGCTTAACACCTGCGCCATTTTTTGCTTTTGTAAAAGCAAGCAGGCCCGCAGACATAGAGCCTGCAATGCCCAGTGCACTAACCATCTGAGCCTCGTTTAAGCCCAATAACACCCCGCAAGCGACCGCGCTACCATAGGGACCTGTTAGGCCAGGCGCATGAAAACCCTTCTTTTCGCTAGAGTGCATAGAGGCTGCCCCTACCCGAAACATCACTTCGCAGGCAACAATAACGGCCTTTAATAGTTCAGCGCCAGTGGCATTGCACTCTTCTGCCGCAGCCCATGCTGGCGCTACAACAGTAGCGCCTGGGTGGACGCCTGCCCCAGGTTTACGAAGACTATCTTGCTCAAATGCATGAGTAAATGAACCATTACAGAGTGCAGCTTGAGCTGTCGATAATCGAACGTCATTTGTGCCAAATAAACGTGATGATCCACTACCACCAGAAGATTGCACATAACGAGCTATCGCCTGACTCCAGGGAAATTGGCTTCCATAGGTCGCCACCCCAACAGTATCAATTGTTAATGATTTCGCCGCCTGCAAAACATCTGCTGGTACTGAATCTATGCTGAAATTAACCGCAAATTTCGCCAAAGTTTCGCAGGCGTACATATTTAACCTTACCCTTTAGATAGTCATAAGGGTAGTTAATTTCTTGGCATCCTCTACTTTTTCAAGGCTCAGAATGGCATCACATAATTCCTCTGCTTGAGTTTTTGGCAAAGCTTTTGTTGCGAGAAATAAAAACTTCTCAACAATATCTGCTTCGCTCGCAAAATTATGTTCGCTACCGCGACCAGACTCAACGGTTGCCTTTAAAACAGCCCCATCGTTTAACTCAACCTGAACATGGACCTTATGGCGATACTTAGAACCCTGCTTTGTGATTGCATCATCATGCTGCACGCGAACTTTCTTAGCCAGGGCCATGCGCACTGGGTCAGCGACAAGTGCCTCGCTGAATTGATCCACAAAACAATCGCCTTCAAGGAGAAATGTGGCAACACAATAAGGTAGATTTAATTGTGCCGAAGTTAATCCTTGTGGAACATAGTCCCAACCCACGTGATCCATAGTGACCTGCGAACCACTTACCAAAATTTCCTTAATATCATCGGGACCAAAGGGTCGCTCTGCTTGCAAAAGTCTAATTCCATCTAAAGTGGTGTGATTGCTACCCACGCAAGAATAAAACTTGAGCGCAATGCCCATGGTTTGCCAAACAGAACCAAAACCAGTGGTAAGCTGCTCCAAATCAAAACGATCATGAGATCTAGAAAAGGTAGTGCAATATCCACCATATTCACTCTCAAGAACATTTTCAATTCCTGTAAAACCATTTTTTGCCAATAAGGCACCGTATAACCCACTTTGGGCAGCACGGCCGGTATGCATACGTTTCACCATGGATCCATATTGAGCTGCCATCAGACCAGAAGCCTGTGTACCAGCGATTCCTAGTGCATGAACTGTTTTCTGGGTATCTAAATTTAATCCTCGAGCTGCACCAGCTGCGGAAGAGAATACTCCGAGCGTAGCACCAGAGTGCCAGCCCTGAGCAATATGCTCTTGCCCCATACAGATACCAACCCTTGGTCCAATTTCATAACCAGCCACTGCTGATGTCAGAAATTCCAAACCACTCATTGTGCGTTGAGATTCGGCAATACCCATTAAGCCAGGCAATACCACCGCACCCACATGCATTACACCCTGCCTATGCACATCATCCAACTCAAAACTATGAATTTGTGTGCCATTAACCAGCACCGCGTGCGGTAAAGAAAGTTTTTTCTTGGTACCCCAGATTGCTGAGGTATCAGAGGTATCAACTGCTGCCAACGTATCCTGAAGAATTCTGGTCCATTCTAATTTTTGACCATACAAACTTGAGCCCAAAGAATCCAAAATAAGTAACTTAATGCGCTGGATAACCTCAGGAGGTATATCTTTAAATTGCAAGCCACTGACAAATTGTGCAATCCCGCGTGTGTAAGGATTATCTCGTTCTGAATGCGCCATTCACTTCCCCAGTCTTTTAGATATTTAAAGATATGCAACTGTATACAATAGTATATCTAAAAAATATCCAATGTTGGGCTCATTTTTAACGAAATAATATTGAATAAAATCAGGTGATTAGGCATGTAAAAGGCTAAAGACCTTCAATTAATCTGAAGGCGACCTGTTTTGATAAGTTTGCCGATACGCTCATACTCAATGCGAATATATTTAGAAAAATCTTGGGGACTACCACCAATAACTTCAGCACCCTCAGCATTCAAAGATTCTTTTACTGTGCCTTGTTTTAATGCCTTGCTGGCATCCAAGTTTAGGCGTTGAATAATGACATCGGGGGTTCCGGCGGGAACTAACAACCCATACCATGAACCTGCCTCATAACCTTGCAATCCAGACTCAGATAAAGTTGGGGTATTTGGCAGTAGCGCGGAACGCTTTGAACTTGTGACAGCAAGAGCTCTAAGCCGGCCAGCCTGAATATGCGGAATAATGGCTACCATACTACTGAACATCACCTGTACCTGACCTGATAGTAAATCAGTTAAGGCGGGAGCTAAACCTTTATAGGGTACATGGGTTAGATCAACCCCAGCCATTGACTCGTAAATTACCGTGGCAATTTGTGCAGAGCTGCCATTTCCATTGGAAGCATAATTTAACTTTCCTGGATTTTGTTTGGCAAAATTAGTCATCTCTTGGATAGACTTAAATTGTGATGTTGCATTTACTGCCACAACCGAAGGAGCCGTAGCAAGCAAAATAATTGGAGAAAAATCCTTAATGGGATCGTAAGGACTTTTTGCCATAACCTGGGGGTTCACGGCAAGACTACCAACGCCACCTAAAAAAATGGTGTATCCATCTGCGGGAGCTTTAGCGGCGAGATCAGCACCCAGGGCTCCGCCAGCGCCAGGCTTATTCTCAACAATCACGGCTTGACCAAGAGATTGACTCATCTGCTGAGCAACAGCCCGGGCTACGGTGTCATTTCCACCGCCAGGAGCAAAGGGAACAATTAATCGAATGCTTTTACTGGGATAAATTTGTGCATAAGCAATGTTCGCCAAAACCTGCATAGCAAACAGCGCTATTGAAAAGATAATATTTCTTATCATTGAACTTGAAGGGTTAAATTCACTTCATCTCATCCAAAGTAGCAGCAAGCTCCCTCTTCCACCAGCGGGCCTGCCCAGTTGTACTGTGTCCGGAGGTCTCTGGTGAAGCTGGAATTAAATACAACTTTGCATTTTTGACACGCGGTAACTCTTTTTCCATGAAGCCTAGCTCAGGTGGATTTCTTTCATCATCAGCTGAATTAATCGCCAACACTCTTGCTTTAATTTTTTCTAAATGCGGCAGCGGATTGTAGTCACGAGAGGATTCCCATTGATAGAGATTGTCATTGGCATCTGCCACAAAGGAAGCGCTTAGTCTTTGATTGAGCAGTTGATCGGCGCTATCACTATTAGGGGCTAGCTTGTAAAGACCTTGATTACCTCCACTAAAGCCTATATTGAAATACACGGTAGCAAACTGAAGACTCTTTGGCTGTTTTGTGTAATTACCACCCTGCCATTCGGGATCATTTTTGATGGAGTCAATTATCATCCTGCGCATCATCCAATTGCGTCCTGACATCTGCGTGGGCGAGGATGCCATAGGGACCAATAAATCCATGTGCTCGGGATACTTCAATCCCCATAACCAGGTCTGCATGCCCCCCATTGAATTTCCTAAAACTAAACGAAGGTGTTTAATGCCTAAGCCTTCAGATACTAAGCGGTACTGCGCATCAACCATATCCTCGTAGTTATAGTGAGGAAATTTCGTTTTCAGACCATCTGATGGTTTGCTGGAGTTTCCCACACCAATAGCATCTGGCAGGATGATGAAATATTTGCTGGCATCAAGTACTTGCCCCGGGCCAAATAGTTCGTCGCCAAAATTTTTAGAGAGCATGCCTTTTGCCGTACCAGCAGTGCCGTGCAAAATTAACACTGGTATTCCCGAAGGATCGCCAATAGTAATGTAACCAATCTTCATCTCTGGCATAACTTCTCCAGTATGAAAGCGAAAGTTTTTTGCGATCCATACAGATGCTTTTGGCTCCGCAGCAGTTTGTCCATGACTGACTGATAGCGTAAATAGCGTTGCGGCAATAGTAAGAACGACTTTATAAACGCTTCTTTGTAATGAATTCATGGGAGTCTCTTGAGAATGATTTTTGTTTATTTTTTGTACTGTTCTGATAGCGCATCAAAAAATGGTTTTTGAACATATCGCTGACGTTCTTCGAAAGAAGCTACCAAATTTAAATCTTCTTTTAACTCGCCATGTGATTGCAAATGTGAGAGGGCATTAGTCATACCTCGCATGGCCCCTTGAAGAGCGGCATTGGCGTATAAAACCATACCAAATCCCATCTTGGCAAATTCTTGCTGAGGCAGGCTGGGGGTTTTACCGCCGATTACAACGTTCACTACTTGCGGGCAACTCACCTCAGAAACAATGCGCTGTAATTCAGAGGTATCGACTGGGGCTTCGACAAAGGTAATATCAGCTCCATGCTCCGCATAAAGATTCGCACGAGCTAGAGCATCATCCAATCCATGTATCGCCCGGGCATCAGTTCTAGCAATAATCAGAAAATCTGAACTGTCACGCGAATCAACGGCGGCATGAATTTTAGAAACCATCTCCATGGGGTCAATAACTGATTTATCTGCAAAATGCCCGCATTTTTTTGGCATCACTTGATCTTCAATCTGAATCGCATTTGCTCCAGCCCGCTCTAGTTGACGAACCGTCTGAATCATATTGAGAGCATTTCCAAAGCCAGTATCGGCATCCACGATAATTGGCAAAGGCATGGCATCACGTATTGCAGCGGTATGTCCAACCAAGTCTGCCAACCCAATAAAGCCTAGATCCGGTATTCCATAATATGTATTGGTAAGGCCAGCGCCACTTAAGTAAACTGCCTCAAACTGAAGTTCATAAATAATTCGGGCGGCTAAAGCGTTTGCTGCGCCAGCAACCAGCAAGCCATTTCGTGCTTCGATTTTTTGGCGTAGAGATGCGCCAAGCTTCATATCAATTTTCATCAATCTTCCTTAATATTTGCTGCCTTCACAATCCCACCAAGGCGTGCACGCTCTGCATCAACAAATTCGTTAAATGATGCTCTCGTACCACCAATAGGCTCTATACCCTGACTCTTTAAGCGATCGGCCACTTGTGGAGATTTCATGGCGGTATATACAGCAGCAGCTAATTTATCCATAATTTCTGGTGAAACGCCAACTGGCGCATGAATGCCGGCCCAATGAGCAATTTGTAAGTCTGTGAAGCCTTGCTCTACAGCAGTAGATAACTCGGGAAAGGCTGAAATACGCTTTGTCCAAGTAGTTGCAAGGGCTTTAAATTTACCACCTGGTTTAATGTGAGGTAGCGCCACAATACTTGCCTCGGAAGTTCCCGCTACTTGCCCACCCATCACTGCAGCAGCACCTTCAGAGCCACTCTTATAAGGGACTGGAATTAATTTGGCGCCATAACGTGTATTGAGCAACTCAGCAACAAAGTGTGGCGTACTGCCAGTACCCGCTGTTGCAAAATGTAGCCCCTGCCCCTCTTTTGAGGCATCTACGAAACTGCGCAAATTTTTATAATTGGATTCTGAAGAGACAACAATTACAGAGGGTGCCAATCCAATCATTACAACTGGCACCAAATCACTGTCTTTATAGTTGGTTGTTTTTTTAATCATGTTGTTAGACACAACACCAGCTGCACTAATCAAAAACGTGTAGCCATCGGGCGTACTTTTGCTGACCAACACGGTTCCTAGTGTGCCGCCTGCCCCAGGCTTGTTTTCAACCACTATAGGCTGACCTAACACCTTAGCTGCACCTTCGGCAGCTGCTCTCGCCATTAAATCATTGGCGCCTCCTGCAGCAAAAGGGACGATAAATTTAATAGGCTTTTGTGGCCATGCTTGGGCATTAACTAAAGAGCTAAACACAACACCTGTTAGCGCAAATCCAGCAAGCACCATTCGTAGAAATACCTTCATCCCGCATGTCTCCATTTTTTATTGTTATTGCGCATTATGAATCCTTTTTTATAGCGAGGAAACATTAGCAAATCCTCCCTCCCTATGACCTTTCTAGGCAAAAGCCTCAATACAACGGTGCGCTAGGGGAGCGCTCCAAAACCAAGGGTCTGCACCCATTGCCCAGTTATGCTTAAATCATGAATATATGATTTAAATTTAAGAAATCAGCCTGAGGCTTAAGGCCCGAGCAAAACGTTACAAGAATCATCGAAAGAATGATCTACATTAACTGGAGATAAGAATGAAGAAACGCGACTCAACAAGCATTGCGTCACGAGCATTTCGATTATGTTTGCTTTCCCTGGCCGTAATGGCGGGTGCTGGACAAACAGTATTGGCTCAATCTGATTATCCAAATAAGCCTATTAAATTTATCGTCCCTTTTCCTGCTGGTGGCGCAACTGACAATATTGCCCGCCCTTTGCAAATTGAATTACTTAATACTAATAAATGGAATGTCATTATTGATAACAAACCGGGTGCCGGCGGAAATATTGGCGCCGAACTGGTTTCTAAATCTCCGCCTGATGGCTACACATGGCTGATGGCCTCAGTTGGAACGCATGGCATCAATCTTCCTTTGTACACACAAGGCGGCGGCAAACTTCCTTTTGATCCTATTAAGGACTTTACGCCAATCACATTGGTAGCAGAGTTGCCTAATGTCTTAGTTCTGAATCCTGCATTTGCGGCGAAAAATAAAATTAATTCCGTAAAGGACTTGATAGCTTATGCCAAAGCCAATCCAGGAAAAGTGAATATGGCCTCTAGTGGTAATGGCACTTCCATACACATGGCAGGAGAGTTATTTAAAACGATGACTAAAACTTATATGGTGCATTTGCCATACAAGGGCAGTCCGCCAGCTGTGACAGACCTCATGGCAGGTAATGTCGATATTATGTTTGATAACCTTCCATCTTCAATCAACTACATTCGGGCAGGACGACTCAAAGCATTGGCTGTGACTAGCGCTAAACGCTCTCCTGCATTTCCAGATTTACCAACGATCGCTGAAGCAGCAAATTTGCCTGGGTATGAAGCAACATCCTGGTTTGGCGTGGTTGGACCTGCCAACATGCCAGCTGACATCCTAAATAAGGATAGCGCAGCCTTGATGGCGGCTATTGCCAACCCTTCTGTTCAGGAAAAGTACTTGGCTATGGGTGCACAACCTGTCGGCAACACACCAGATCAATTTTCCGCTTTCATTAAATCTGAAATTGTGAAATGGACCAAGGTAGTGAAAGATTCTGGGGCTAAGGTGGATTAATTTTTAATTAATCTATTGGGACGATAAAAAAGGAGGGGCACCCCCTCTTTTTTTATTTTCCAAGTTGCGAAAGTAGCTTGCTTGGAGAGATCACCTCTTGATCAAGCACCAATTCTATTAAAGCGCCCTGATTGCTTTGCAATGCTTTTGTAAATATGGGGGCGAACTCTTCTGTTTTGGTCACTCTATATCCTGGGATCCCAAAGCTATCAGCAAACTTTACAAAATCCGGGTTGGTAAGCTCGGTTGCAATAACGCGTGACTTGAACTCACGCTCTTGATGCATGCGAATCGTACCCAACATACTATTGTTCACCAAGAGAATGATTGGAAAAGCTTTATAGCGTGCTGCAGTGGCTAACTCCTGACAATTCATCATGAAATCTCCATCCCCACAAACAGCAATCACCACCTTATCAGGCTGCTCAATTTTTGCTGCAATCGCAGCTGGTAACCCATAACCCATTGATCCATTAGCTGGGGCTAACTGCGTTTTAAATGGCCCATAAGGATAAAAACGGTGCACCCAAGTTGCAAAATTTCCAGCGCCATTTGTCACGATTGCATCACGTGGGATAAGCTCTTTCAGTCCACCCATAATGCGAGCTAATTGCAGATCACCTGGAACGGTCACTGGGGTTGAGTATGCAAGATATTCCGCATGCGCTTCATTCATAGCGCTACGCTCATATTGCTGGCCCATCTTAATATCTTCCAAGGCTTTGCAAAAAATCTCGGGGCTACAGTTCAATGCATATTCAGGTCTGTAGACGCGACCCAACTCTTCGGAGCCCGATAAAACATGAATAATTTTTGTTTGAGCCTGAGGCGTAGCCAAAATGCTATAGCCCGCGGTAGTCATCTCTCCTAAACGCTCACCAATAACCAGTAAGTAATCTGCATCCTGAACGCGTTTAGTTAAAGCAGGATTAGCACCAATTCCCAAATCGCCTGCAAAACACGGGTCTAGGTTATCAATCAGGTCCTGGGAGCGAAAACTAGTAGCAACCGGCACTCCCTCACGATTTGCCCATGCTCTTAGGGCATTGCAGGCGCCTTGATTCCAGTTGCCCCCACCAGCAATAACCAAAGGTTTGCTAGCACGAGAAAATTCTTCTAGGGCCTTGGAGAAATTAATGCTATCCAAACCAGGCTGAACAATGTGTGCAGGAGCTACTGGTTTCTCTTGTCCGAACATGTAGAGAACATCCTCTGGAAGGGCCAGAACTACCGGGCCTTTTCTACCGGCTTGAGCGACATGAAATGCATGGGAGACAAACTCATCAATACGATCTACACGATCAATACTTCCCACCCACTTTGCACATTCAGAAAACATCCTTCGATAATCCATCTCCTGAAACGCTTCGCGCTCAACCATATCTGTTCCGACCTGACCAACCAATAGGACTATCGGTGTGGAGTCCTGATATGCAGTATGCAAGCCAATCATGGCGTTTGATGCGCCGGGACCTCGAGTCACCATGACAACGCCGGGTTTGCCTGTCAATTTTGCGTAAGCCTCAGCCATGTAAGCGGCTCCACCCTCCTGCCTACAGGTAATGAAGCGACACTCTGGGTGGTCAACTAGGCCATTTAATAACGGTAAAAAACTCTCGCCAGGTACACCAAAGGCAAGGTCAACGCCTTGCCTAACAAGCGAGTTAGCTAAGATCTGGCCGCCATTTAATAAGTTGCTCTGTATCCCCATGACTCTTTATGCTTTCTTGATAATTAATACATGCACTGTTTTTGAAAATTATCACACTATTTCATGGGGTTTGAGGCATTTCTGCAATTTGCACCGCAGAGCTTCATTTTCGCCATACCGAAAGATCTCGCTGGTCTGACAATTGAACTTCTGGACTGTCCTATACTGCCGATATGAGTATTTAAAAACAACTAAAAATAGCAGGAGACAAAGATGAGATTATTTAGTTTTAGAGATGCAAATGGCAATCAAGGCGTAGGCGCCCTTTCGAAAAACAATGCTACTGAGTTTGTTGATCTGTGTGCTACAGACTCAGACATTCCCAATAGCCTGCTTGCAATCATTGAATCAGAACAACTACTCAGTAAATGCAAAGCTGCTATCGCAAAAGCCAATGCAGTATTGAAAAAACTAGATGGCATTTCCTTTAATGCACCCATTGATAAACCGGGAAAAATTATCTGTATGGGTTTGAATTATGCTGACCATGCAGCAGAAGGTGGAAACGCAAGACCTGAATATCCAAGCTTTTTTATGCGTGGACCTAGTTCACTCACCTCACATGGCAGCCCAATCATTCGACCAAAGGTGTCCGATAAATTAGATTACGAGGCTGAGCTGGCATTTGTTGTTGGCAAACCTATTCGCAATGCAACGATGGACAACGCATTGGACTGCATAGCCGGATACAGTATTTTTAACGACGGTAGTATTAGAGACTATCAACGTAAAACGACTCAGTGGACCATTGGTAAGAACTTTGACAAAACTGGTGCATTTGGTCCATGGCTTGTTACTCCCGATGAACTCCCTCCAGGATGTGATGGCTTAAATATTCAGTCACGCTTAAATGGTCAGGTGATGCAAAACGCCAATACCAAGGATTTCCTTTGGGGTGTCACTGAAACGATCGTATTGATATCCGAATGCATGACACTAGAGCCAGGCGACCTTGTTATTACCGGCACGCCTGCTGGTGTTGGGTACGCCAGAAAACCACCCGTTTTCATGAAGCCTGGCGATATTTGCGAGATCGAGATTGAATCGATAGGTATTTTGAGCAACTCCATAGCAGACGAATAGATAGGTTTAGGGGCATGTACGGCTTTTTTAGGCCGTACAGCAGAAATATCCAGTCAAAGAGCGAAATGCCTTATCAGGCACTAAAATAGACTCATGACTAAGATTCCTGAGCTTTTAGCCCCTGCTGGCAGCCTTAATATGCTGCGTACTGCCTTTGACTTTGGTGCGGACGCCATTTATGCCGGCCAACCTCGTTACTCATTGCGTGTTCGAAATAATGACTTTGGCAAAATCGAGGTATTAAAGGAAGGTATTGATACAGCGCATGAGCTGGGAAAAAAATTCTATCTAGTTTCCAATTTACTACCTCATGGCGGTAAAACACGCACCTATATACGCGATATGGATCCAGTAGTGGCGCTCGGTCCAGACGCTCTCATCATGTCCGATCCTGGACTCATCATGATGGCTCGCGAAGCATGGCCTGATATGCCAATTCATTTATCAGTTCAAGCCAATACTGTGAATGGTGCCTCTGCTAAATTTTGGCGCTCAGTAGGTATTAGCCGAGTTATTTTGTCTCGCGAACTCTCCTTTGATGAAATCGAAGAGGTACGTCAAGACTGTCCTGAAATGGAATTAGAAGTATTTGTGCACGGAGCACTCTGTATTGCCTACTCGGGCCGCTGCCTACTATCGGGCTACATGTCCCACAGGGATTCTAATCAGGGCGCCTGTACCAATGCTTGTCGCTGGGACTATAAAGTTAAACCCGGTCAAGCAAATGCTAGCGGAGACGTTGTTCTCTTGCAAGAAGCCAGAAGGCCTGATGATTTAATGCCCATGGAAGAAGATGAGCATGGCACTTACATCATGAATTCTAAAGATTTGCGCGCTATTGAGCACATCGAAAGACTCACAAAGATGGGTGTGGACTCATTCAAAATTGAGGGTCGCACTAAGTCACCCTATTACGTATCACGCACAGTTCAGTCATACCGCACTGCCATTAATGATGCTGTTCAAGGCAAGCCATTTAATACAACCCTTTTAGGCAATCTCGAGGGTCTTGCTAACCGCGGTTATACCGATGGCTTTTATGAGCGCCATCACGATAAAGAATATCAACTCTATATGAGAGGCCACTCCCTTTCAGGAAGAAGCTTATACGTTGGCGAAACTTTGGATTTTGATGCGTCCACAGGTCGAGTCCTGGTTGATGTGAAGAATCGCTTCTCTGTTGGCGATAAGCTGGAAATCATTGAACCCCAAGGCAATCAAGATATTGTGTTGCAAAAAATGTGGAATAAGAACGGCGAGTCAATTGATGTTGCGCCTGGCTCGGGACATTTTGTTTGGCTTGAATTACCTCTTCAAAGTAAGCATGCATTTATTGCGCGCTATACACATGAGCCAGCCCCTGTTGAGGCATGCACCTCCTGTAGTGAATAAACCCATCCGAATGACCATCAAGAGCACAATTTAATGACTGCGAACACTGCTACTAAAAATCATTCTCATGGCTTAAAGCAAAAAATTAAGGATGAGGCAAAAAAAGCTTTTGCTCTATCAGTTTATTTTGGAGTGTGGTTTTGCGCTATCACATTTTTAGCTGCCACCTCCTTGGATGAGAGACCAATACCACTTTCAATTTTTGCTTTTGCAATGATTAAAGCAGCCATCTCTGCTAAATTTATGTTGATTGCGCAAGCTGCTTTTCCAATCAAAGTGGATAGGGTTCACGGGATTGTCAAATCTTTATTTATCGAATCGATTGTCTACATCATTGTTGTGCTGAGTTTGAACTATGTAGAAGCTGGCGTACATGGTTTAATCAATGGCAAGGAATTTATTCCTTCTATGGCGGCATTTGGTAGTGCCGATCCATTACGCGTGCTTGCAATGGCTATCGTTTATTGGTTGATTGTTTGGCCCTACCTCATTTACACAGGCGTTATGCTGATGCTGGGTAATACGGAAACGATTCAAATCTTATTTGGTTCAAAAAAATAATTGTTTGTCTTGAGATTTTTTTGGCTATGCTTACTGGGAATCCTAACCCAGCAAGTTAACGCCCAAGAAATCGAAGCGCGTATCTACTCTAATGCGCCAATCGGAATGAATTTTGTCACCGGTGGCATTGCTCAAGCAAAAAGCGGTGCGTATAAACTGACTACTGAAGCTCTTAGCTTGACCCATGTTTTAGATGTTGCCGGTCAATCATGTCGCCTAAGCCTGCTCCTTCCATACGCTGAAATATCAGGCTCCGCAAATGCAGGAGGCCAAACATTTAATGCATCTTCTGAAGGCATGTCTGACCCTGTAATCAAAGCTTCAGTTAATTTATATGGCGCTCCAGCACTTTCTGTAGAAGAATTCAAAAGCTATCGTCAAGATTTAATTATTGGCGCTAGTCTTGCTGCATCGATTCCTTGGGGCAAGTACAACAGCGATCAAATGATGAATGTTGGAGCAAATCGCTGGTTTATTCAACCAGGATTTGGGGGATCTCAGGCGGTAGGTCCTTGGCGTTTTGAATTAGCCGGCATGGCAACTATTTACACAAATAACAATAACTTTATGGGTAATAAAACCCTATCCCAGAATCCCATTTACTCAACTCAAACCCATGTGATTTACTACTTTGAAAATACCGCATGGATTTCGGTAGATGCCACCTACTATACCGGTGGTCAATCCTATTTAAATGGAATTGCAGTTAGCGGTTCTCAAGAAAATTGGCGCTATGGATCCACCCTGTCATACCCTATTAATAAACAAAATTCGATACGCCTAACAGGCAGTACTGGCGGGTACTCTCGCACCAACAATAGCTATGACTTATATGGCATTTCCTGGCAATATCGTTGGGGTGGTAGCCCATAAACAATTGCGTCACAAGCTAGATACAATGATTACTAAGAATTATTAAAAAATATCGAGACACCTATGACCAAGTCAAAAGATCCATCTGAAAGTGGTTTACGCAAAGGCTTAACCAGTTATGGCGATAAAGGCTTTTCATTGTTCTTGCGCAAAGCCTTTATTAAGGGTGCAGGCTATACCAATAGCGCATTAGATAGGCCGGTAATTGGCATTATTAATACAGGAAGCGCCTATAACCCCTGTCACGGTAATATGCCGCAACTCATTGAGGCCGTTAAGCGTGGTGTTATGTTGGCCGGTGGATTGCCCATGGAGTTTCCCACCATATCCATTCACGAAAGTTTTGCAGCGCCTACTAGCATGTATCTTCGCAACCTCATGTCAATGGATACAGAAGAAATGCTTCGCGCACAACCCATGGATGCGGTAGTGATGATTGGCGGGTGCGATAAAACTGTGCCGGCGCAGATGATGGGTGCTGCATCTGCAGGTCTACCCGCCATTCAGCTGATTACTGGCTCGATGTTGACCGGGTCACATCGTAGCGAGCGCGTTGGCGCATGTACCGACTGTCGTCGGTATTGGGGTAAATTCCGCGCTGGCGAAATTGATGAAATTGAAAAAGATGAGGTAAACGATCAACTTGTTGCTAGCGTTGGAACTTGCTCAGTAATGGGTACTGCCAGCACAATGGCTTGTATCTCTGAAGCTTTAGGGATGACGGTTCCAGGTGGCGCCACTCCACCAGCAGTCACTGCAGATCGTATTCGGATTGCCGAAGAAACTGGGACCTGCGCTGTAAAGATGGCAAAAGAAGGACTCACTATTGACAAAATATTAACAGCTGATGCCTTTGAAAATGCTATGCGCGTTTTGCTGGCCATCGGCGGCTCAACTAATGGAATTGTCCATTTGGCAGCTATTGCAGGTCGAATGGGTTTAGAAATTGATCTTAGCGCCCTAGACAAAATGGGTGATGAAACCCCTGTATTAGTTGACCTAAAACCTTCGGGTGATCATTACATGGAGAACTTTCATGATGCTGGGGGAATGACCACCCTTTTACGTGAGCTTAAGCCACTCTTAAAACTTGATGCAATGACCGTTTCTGGTAGAACACTTGGTCAAGAAATTGATGCAGCACCCCCAAGCTTTAAGCAAGATGTCGTACGCTCATTTAATCAGCCAATTTATCCCCGTGGCAGCATTGCCGTATTACATGGCAATCTTGCTCCGGGCGGCGCAATTATTAAGCAATCTGCAGCCAATGAACAATTGATGGAACATGAAGGACGCGCCGTTGTTTTTGAAGACGCTGCAGATTTGGCCAATCGCATTGACAGTCCCGATTTAGAAGTCAATGTCGAAGATATTCTAGTCTTGAAAAATATCGGCCCCAAAGGTGCTCCGGGCATGCCTGAGGCAGGATATATTCCAATCCCCATGAAACTAGCGCGTGCAGGCGTAAAAGATATTGTAAGAATCTCAGATGGCCGCATGAGCGGAACTGCCTTTGGAACGATTGTTCTGCACGTTACCCCTGAATCAGCCATTGGCGGTCCATTAGCTCAAGTGCGTAATGGTGATCGCATACGTCTAAGTGTGAAAAATCGTGAAATTAGCCTACTCATTTCTGATGAGGAACTGGCAAAGCGTATGCAAGAAAACCCCATCACCCCACCAACAGCTGACCGCGGCTATAAGAAACTTTTTTTAGATACAGTCACTCAAGCAGATCAGGGTGTTGACTTTGATTTCTTAAGGGCCGCAAAAATGGTCGGCAAAACACCAAGCAAATAAAGATAAATCACTCAAAATCTTTTATGTGATGTTTCTAAGCTCGCGGCGCAAGATCTTTCCAACGTTAGACTTGGGAAGATCATTTACAAATACAACTTTTCTAGGTCGCTTATAGCTAGTGAGGTTGTCTTTGCAATACTGCAATACATTCACTTCAGTAATATGATGGTTTGATCGCACCACAAATGCTGTAACGATTTCACCTAACTTACGATGCGGAAGGCCAATTACCGCGCACTCTTGAATGCCCGGCATTTGCACTAAAACATCCTCGACATCATTTGGGAAAACTTTAAATCCTGCAACAACAATCATGTCCTTTTTGCGATCGACAATTTGCACAAATCCATCAGACGTAATTAAGCCAATATCTCCAGACCTAAAATAACCGTCAGACGTCATGCTCTGAGCAGTCTCTTCGGGCTTATTCCAATAGCCTGCCATGACCTGCGGACCCTTAATACAAATTTCTCCCGCCATACCAAGAGGTTGTTCAAGCCCCTCATCATCCAGAATTACTACGTCAGTACTGGGCATAGGTGGCCCAATATGGCCAGTGAATTGCTTTTCTAGGGGGCTATTCACACAGACAACCGGCGATGTTTCCGAAAGACCATAACCCTGGGAAATCGGTACTCCAGTTATAGCTTGCCAATGATCTGCTGTTTTCTTGTGAACAGCCATACCACCACCAATAGTAATCATTAAGTTTGGCATCTTCACCAACTTAAATTCTGGCCGATGGATCAGCGCATGAAATAAAGTATTTACACCCGGGAAAATGTTGATATTTGGATGCTTCATCAACATTTTGATAAATCCAGATATGTCTCTTGGATTGGCTACCATTAGCAACAGGCCGCCCTTTGCAATCCCCAAAAATGCACAGGCAGTAAGAGCAAAAATATGTGTTAAAGGTAATGCGCACAAAAATACTAGCTGATCATTTTTCTGGTTTTTGAGGCCAGGATTAAGCCAAGCTTCAATTTGTAGCAAATTAGAGAGAATATTGCGATGCAAGAGTACTGCACCTTTTGAGATGCCGGTTGTTCCACCGGTGTATTGCAGAAAAGCGACGTCGTCTAAGCCAATCTCAGGTTTCTGAAATTTATTACCACTACCAATGCGCAGTGCTTCTTTATAAGCAATGTGAGGAAAGCTCCAATGGGGAATCATCTTCTTAACATTACGAGCTACCCAATTAACGATATATCCCTTTAGTCCAAGCAGCTCACCAGGACTACTCACAATGACGCGCCTGATAGATGGCATCGATTTAATTTGCGCATAAGTTGCTGCAAAATTTTCCATCAATACCAGTACCGAAGCACCGCTATCGTTAATTTGCCCTTCCAACTCCCTCGCTGTATACAAGGGGTTGATGTTGACGACAACATAACCAGCGCGCAATGTTCCAATCATCGCTACTAGGCATTCAATAACATTTGGGTACATTAAGGCTATACGAGAACCTTTTTCTAGATCTAAGGTGTGCAGGTAAGCGGCAAAATCTTTTGAAAGCCTATCCAAATCTTTATAGGAAAAAAATTTTCCTATAGACTCAACTACGTTACGGTTGCCATAGCGCTCGAAACGATCTTCTAAAAAATGTGGGATCGATCTATATTGCAAACTCCCAATCTCAGAAGGCACCCCTTCTGGGTAGTTCTTAAGCCAAGGTTTAGCGGGATTCATCATCGATTATTGGGTGCTAGCCTAGGAAATGCTTTAACTCTTGCAAAAATAGCTCCTGACCATGATTAACCCTCTCTTGCCAATCATTTGCTGAGTTTTCATTCGCATCATCAGTAATGTATTTGTATGAAGTCCATGGAATACCATGCTCATATGCTACAGCAGCAATTGCATATAACTCCATATCTACGACATCAATACCTTGCTCATGTAACCATGGGTCGTGCGCGGTTACAAAGCTGTCTCCAGATCCGCAAATAAATTGACCCGCAGAGTGATATTCATTCGGTCTTGGGCAAAAAGGAGTAGTGCCACGTAGAGCAAGTGGTTCGGCGTCCATATCCCGCTGAATGACTTTACCAATGGATAGCAAGCCGTGTAATGATGCGTTGACCTTGCCTGCAGTACCAAAGTTCATTATTTGATGAGGAGCGTATTGGTGTATAGCCTTAGTAGTTGTTAGAGCGCTATTGATTTTTCCGATTCCAGAATAAACAATCTGAACTCCAGCGGGCAAGGAATCGCGCTTGAGCTCAGACTCCAAAGCCGTGATAATCAATAAATTCGTAGTCATAAACCTATAGTCCTAAAACTTGATCGCCACCAATAATGAATTTATTAGATTATCTACCGGGAGTCCCCGACTTTCCGAAACCAGGAATCCTTTTTAGAGATATCTCCCCTTTGCTGGCCGATCCGGCAGCCTTTAGAGAGGCTATTTCCCAATTAGAGATGCTTGCACAGGGGTTTGATTACACCCACATTCTGGGGATAGAATCCCGTGGCTTTATCTTTGGATCCGCCTTAGCGCATCATGCCCATAAAGGCCTAGCTCTGGCCAGAAAGCCCAATAAACTCCCCTTGGCTACCCATAGAGAGTCCTACGGACTGGAATACGGAGCTGATGCCCTGGAGTTTCAGCAATCTTGCCTTCCAAAGCATGCAAAAGTGCTATTACTCGATGATGTTCTAGCTACTGGAGGAACGCTGATTGCTGCAGATAAGCTAGTTCGTAGCGCTGGCTTTGAAGTGTGTGGCGCGCTCACCCTATTAGAGATTTCTTTTCTAGAAGGCCGCAAAAAACTCTCCGAAAACGGAATTAACAATAAATCCGTTTTACTTAGTTAAAGACCAAAGCACTAAATAAGATTTTTAGCACCTTTAACAACCTTAAGAGCGCCCCATCCAACAGCCAGTATTTTGCTCGCCAATTTAGGCTTGTAATGAGCTAGAGCAGCAAATGCACTAGTCCAAAGAATTGGATTGCTCTTGAGAAATTGATAGGCATCAACGCCCTTATCAGCCCAAGACAGCGGCTTCTCCAAAGGCTCAAAGTACTGCGCAAACTCTCTGCGCTCACGACCTGCCTGCACCTTTAACTCATGACGACGCTCAAGAAGAGCATTTAAATCTTTACTCATTATTTAAGCTCTTCACGATCTTTTGCAAGCTCTGCAATAGAGGCTTCAAATAAGCGAGGCATATTACGTAAGGATTGTGAAATCAATAGCGCCAATACAATGCCTATGGATAAAAAGGCTCCCGTTAATAAGCCTAGCGCCATCATGCGATCAGTTTCCCAGCTATAAATGACAATATATAAAGCCAACATGACTAAGCCAAAAAACAGAAAAAATAAGGCGCTAATAATCATAATTAGCAAGCTGATGAATTTATTTCTGGCAATTTGCACATCTACCGATAAAAGCTCTAAGCGTGTTTGCGCAATAGATACTCCAGTTGCCACAAGACCCTTAATAGAAGAAAACAGATTTTCTTGAGACATATAGACCTAGCGACGACCAATTAATAGGCCAATTAATAATCCCAAACCAGCTGCAACTCCCACAGCCTCCCATGGTTTACGATGCACAAAATCATCAGCCCCTTCAGCTGCTGCCTTTGCCTTCTCAGCAAATCGCCCTTCTACGTTAGAAAGCGTCTCTTTAGCACCAGCGAGCGTTTCAAGCGCCTTTGAACGTATTGCCCCAATAGTGCCTTCATGCTGTCCTTCGGTTGCATGAAGCAGAGCCTCTGCATCCGCCATAAGGGATTTAAATTCCCCTATGAGACTCTCTGCACCAGGGGCGCCAGCTTCAGGCGTAACAGGATGATCCAGCTTCTTACTTGTCATTTGAGTAGACCTTTAATGTGATGACCCTATTCTAAGCACTTCTAGATTGAGAAACCAGCAATAGGACGGTCATGCCTGAATTGCCCTCTTTAAAGCGCTTTAGATATCTCTTTAGGCTTGGCCTTCGTTTAAGCAATGCATGATAAGCATCGCTGCCATAGGCTACATTTTCGCCAAAATAATACTCATCAACTCTATCGGAATAGCGGTTATTCTCCAAGGCGTTATGTATGGCCCACTTAATGCGACCGCCCTCACCGCTTGATCCATATCCATGAATCAACACAATTACCTTAATACCTACCTCAATTGATTTGCGTAAATAGTCCGTGAGCCTCTCTAAGACTTCTTCTACATAAGGCCCGTCTTGCTTAATATTGATTTCAACAGTATCAGAGTCTAAGATCGGCAAATGCTCAGAACCGCAATGCGGGCAATGATTAAACAATGCCCGCGCATTTCCACAGTCAGGACACTGAGCGGTATAAGGCACCTTAATGAATTTAATTGGCCATTAAGAGCAATACTTACCCTCTAATGTTGCTACGTCTGTTGACTTATCGTCAACCATCAAATTGAGTGCCTTTTGAGCCAAGTCACGATTGTCTTGGGTTTTTAAATGTGCATTGATCAGACTAGATACATCTTTCCTGATAGAAGTGTTGCCGTAGCGCAAGCCCTTCAAAGTGGACACCGCTTCAGCAGAAATCTTGCACTGCTGATTTACCAACTCAGAAGAATCTGACGGTTTTGTATTTGCATACGCAAATGCAGCAACAGAGATTGATACAGCCGCTAATAGAGTCTTTTTCATCTTAGTTCCTTATTTTGTGACCGCATGTTGGACAACAACCTACTTCTTTTGCTCTCGTTCTTCTAAGAGCGGCATACACACTGGATTCTGAAATTTCCATTTTTCTAGCTGCTTGAGCAGCTGTCATTCCCTTATTCACCCACTCCAAGGCTTGATGTGTTTTTGGTATCTGTCTTTTCATTTCATCTCCCAGAACTTCAACTATATCACAACTTCACAACATGTGAAGTTGTGAAGTATAAATATTAGATAGTGACAAACCCTGATAAATGGGGTTTATGACCTGGAAATATTTACTGAGGGTCTCGTTAAGGGCGAATTTATGGAGAAAACGAAGGTTTAGTCTGGGGATAGTATGATTTGGGGAATCTAAGGGGGCTCAATATGTTTCGCAATATGTATCGAATCGTTGTTCTAGCAATCATTAGCGCTGGATTGCTTGGGTGCAATATGAATGATAGGAAGATTAGCGGCTGGGAGATTAATGATGTCTACCATTCCACTATCATCACGCCTAATTCTGGTGGTGGAAAAACCATTCAGGGTCCTCCTATCAACACTATGGATGAAGCGAATACTTACGAGATGTTTAGCCTGAGAACACTACAGTCGCCTCAAGGCCAAAGAAATTATGAGCTTGTAGCTCAGTTAACCTACTTCTCCCAATGGCGTTACTATGATTCCGCAACTCAAGAAGGCTCACCAGCCACTACTTTCAAAGTAGAAGGCAGAGAAGCTGGCGCCTGCGGTGACAGAGGATGCCTATTTAGAGAGTTACTCTCTATTCAACTTACTGAAGCATTCTTGAAAGATCGCATGAGCAAAGGCTTCATTGTGACTATCTCCTCTAAATCAGGAATGAAGAGTGATCTCTATGTTCCGCCGCAATACATCCAAGGCTATATGCAGGCTGTAAACGGCTCTAAGTAATTAAGCAGCAAACCTGGAGCAATACATTAGGGGGCTAAGAGCCCCTTTTTTGTTACTTATATCCAGCTTGGTCAAGCAATCTCTGCGCAGCTATTTGGTTTTTCCCTATCGCTGAGACAGAGACCTTTTCCGCTTGAAATTTACCCAAGAGTTTTAAGGCGGGATTATCAACCTTGACCAATGGCACTGCGGGCCACTCGTTGTTACCATTTGCAAAATATTCCTGCGCAGAATTGCTAGCAAGGTATTCAAGAAACAGAATAGCCTCTTTGGGGTGCGGTGCATTTTTAGCCATGCCTCCACCAGCAATGTTGACGTGTACGCCACCAGCGCCTTGATTGGGCCAGACATAAGCAAGCTTAGACATCAGATTAACATCCTCAGGCTTATCGGACTGCATCATACGTGCAAAGTAATAGGAGTTTGTGAGGGCCACGCCACATTCGCCTGAGGCTACGGCTTTAATTTGATCAGTGTCACCGCCCCTTGGGCTTCTAGCCATATTAGCCACCATCCCCTTGGCCCAAGCTTTTGTTGCCTGCAAACCATCCCGCTCAATTAAAGCACCCACTAAGGAGAGCATATATGGATGAGCGCCAGATCGAGTGCACACCTTACCCTTGTTAATTGGATCTGCCAGCTTTTCATATGTATCAACATCAGACTTCTTAACGCTTGCCTTGTTATAGACAATCATGCGAGCCCTAGTAGAAAAGCCAAACCATGGCGTACCCTCTGGCTCACTATTCGCTCGAAGATTTGCGGGTATACGCTCATCCAAATATTTAGACTTTACTGGCGTAAACAATCCATTAATCTGCGCACGCCATAATCTTGCCGCATCAACCAATAGAATAATATCTGCCTGACTTTTATCGCCTTCACTTTTTAGACGCTCTAGAATTCCATTGTCATCTGCTTCAATACGGTTAATTTTGATCCCCGTTTTCTTTGTAAAGTCACTATAGAGTGCTTCATCGGTTTGATAATGACGAGCTGAATAGAGATTTAATTCTTTCTGAGCAAAAGCTAAAGATATATAGCTGCTAGCAATTCCAAAAAGCAAAATATTTTTTGCCAAGATTCTTAAAACGCTCATCTATTCTCCATTCATCTGATGCACCGGCAATCTGCGATTGCTGTGGGTAATTTCTATTGATTAATACAGTAAATTCTATATCATAATGAGAATCATTACTATTTAAAAGCTAAATAACCCTTTAAATAAAGGTTTAATGGCTTGGCTAGCAAAGAGATTTATTGCTTAGAGATAAGCCTAGATAAGATCAAAACAGGAATTAGCCCTGCAAGAACGATTGTTAGCGCTGGCAGTCCTAGCTCAGAAAGGCGCTCATCTGCTGCAAGCTGATAAGCAGCTACAGCTAAGGTATCAAAATTAAACGGCCTCAATAATAGAGTTGCGGGCAACTCTTTCATAACATCCACGAAAACAAATAAGCCTGCAGTGAGTAAGCTTCGCTTTAATAATGGAATGTGTACCCTGCGCAATATCTGAAATTTTGATAGGCCCAGGAGTTCAGCTGAACCATCCATGGAAGGCGTAATGCGAGAAAGGCCAGTCTCAATACTCTGTAAGCTTGATGATAGAAATCTTACTAGGTATGCATAGACTAGAACGCAGATGCTGGTAGACATCCACCAGGCCAATTGAAATACTTCCAAGAATGAAAGAATGCCAATTGCAAGTACTGCACCAGGTAAAGCATATCCAAAGCCTAATAACCTATTCACCCAACTTAACCGCGGACTAAGCCGCACAGAGTAAGCGAAGAACATTGCCAGCATTACAGAGGCTACAGCTGTTATACCTGAGGCAAAGATCGAATTACCCAGCCAGGTAAAGTAACGCTCATCAATCTTAAAATCCTCCTTAAGAAGTAGATTAAATAAGGTAGCGGCTGGCAATATAAAGCCGAAAAGTAAGGTCGCCCCAGAAAAACTAAAGGCAAATAAAGCCGCTTTACCTTGCAATCTTATGGGCTCTGCATAACCTTGTGAAGATGATGCATAACGTAGCGATCTACGATTACTTTGCTCAATAGAGAAAATGATAAAAACAAATCCCAACAAGCCAAGCGCAAGCTGAATGGCAGCTAGGCGGTCGCCAAATGAAAGCCAGGCATTGAATATGCCTGTTGCGAAGGTTTGTAATCCAAAATAAGACACTGCGCCAAAATCAGCCAAGACTTCCATGAGAGCTAAAGCCAAGCCCGCAATGATGGCTGGTCTGGCCATTGGTAAAACCAACTTCATAAATCCCTGAACTGGGCTGTAACCCAATGTTTCTGAAACTTCTATCAATCGACGACTTCGCTCTAAAAAAGCTGTCCGCGTGATTAAATACACATAAGGGAAAAGACAGAATGAGAAGGTCCAAATTGCACCGGCAAATGATCTAGGATCCGGAAAGAACCATAAAGAATCCATAGCAAAAAGATTGCGTAACCCAGTCTGTATGGGTCCTGAGAACTGAAGTAGATCGACAAATAGATAGGCCATGACATAAGTCGGAATAGCCAATGGAAGAATTAATGCCCATTCAAATAGTTTCTTACCAGGAAAATCATAGTTCGCAACAATCCAAGCATTTCCTACGCCGAGAACCAATACCCCTACTCCTACCCCAACAATAAGCAAGACGGTTGAGGCAATGTAATCTTTCAGAACAAAATTCCATAAATGGCTTAGGGTATCCGTAGCCACCACCTCAACACTGGCATTCCCTGAAAAAAGAAATGGTGCTACCAAGCCAAATAAAGGCAAGAATAGGAACAATGCGAGGGGTACTGCTATACGCTTCATGAAATGAATAATCCGTTTAGACTTTAGCCATCAACTAACTCAATTGCATTACAGAGAAAATTATAGGGATGAACTCAAAAGCCGTACTGCTCACTATTAAAGACCTTGAGGTCAACTACCCTGGAAGAGATGGGCGCAGTCGAGTTTGCGCTGTAAAACATCTTGATCTGGAGCTGGTTCAAGGCGAAATCGGCTGCCTTCTAGGGTCTTCTGGTTGCGGCAAGTCCTCGGTTCTGCGAGCTATTTGCGGCTTTGAACCCGCAGATTGCGGTGAGATTTACCTGAGAGAGAAGCTTGTCAGCTCCCCTAGCACCCGTATACCAACAAATCAAAGACGAGTTGGTATGGTCTTTCAGGACTTTGCCCTATTTCCACATCTTAACGTTCTTGAAAATATTGCCTTTGGTATTCAAGATGTTCCTATCGCAAAAAGAATGGGGTTAGCTAAGCGCTGGTTAGAGCGAGTTTCCTTGTCTGACAAAGCAGATGCCTATCCGCATGAGCTCAGCGGAGGTCAACAACAGCGAGTTGCTCTTGCCAGAGCTATGGCACCAGAACCTGATCTCATTCTGCTAGATGAGCCCTTCTCTAGTCTTGATATTGACCTTAGAGAGCGACTTGCTGGAGAGATGCGCGATATTCTTAAGGCGAACAATATCACCGCCCTACTCGTGACCCACGACCAACTAGAAGCATTTGCAATTGCCGACAAGATTGGTGTCATGAAGAATGGAAAGATTGTTCAGTGGGATGCGCCATATGATCTTTATCACAGGCCGTCCAATCGCTATGTGGCTGACTTTATTGGTCGCGGCATTTTTATCAAGGGCATCATTCAACCAAATGATAAGGTGAAGATTGATTTAGGAGAATTAGATCTTGGTCAAATCCATCAAAACCAAATAGGAGATCTGGTAGATGTCCTTCTGAGAGAGGATGACGTTCAGCATGATGATGACAGCCCCATTCTGGCAGAAGTTGTGAGTAAAACATTTAGAGGCGCTGATTTTCTTTACACCCTCAAACTCGCTTCAGGTATTACCGTATTTGCGTTAGTGCCCAGCCATCACAACCATGCAATCAAAGAAAAAATTGGTGTACGCCTAGCTGCCGATCACGTAGTAACCTTTAAGCCCGAATAAATTAGAAAATAAAAACCACCCGAAGGTGGTCTTTGTCGCAAAAGAGCTTAATGAATTAGCTATGGTCGGACATACAGATCCTTGCCATTCTTAATGGTCTGCACAATTTGAATATCCTTAATGTCCATTGGATCTACTTTTAATGGGTTGCGATCAAGCACCACTAGATCAGCAAACTTCCCTACCGAAATACTGCCCTTGTATGCCTCTTCTTTATAGATATAAGCCGGAACAGAAGTAAAGCTGCGCAGAGCTGTGTATGGATCAATTCGTTGATCAGGGCCCAGAGTATCTCCTGCGTAGGTTTTGCGATTCACGGAGCTCCAGATCGTAAACAAGGCGCTAGGTCCAGACGAGGGAGTGTCATTGTGAATACCAAATTGGACGCCTTTTGTTTGGGCTAAATTTAAAGGAACCATATTGCTCGCTCTCTCATCCCCCAGAATTTTTTTATACACATCTCCATACATCCAGATGTGATTGGACATAAATTGAGCAAGTATCTTATTGGTTTTATAGGTATCGAGTTGATCATCGCGAACAAAAAATGAATGTGAAATCACTGTTCTACGATCATCAGTAACACCTGTATCTCGTATTGCTTTAGAAATTCCTGAAAGAGTCATATCAATACCGGCATCGCCATTGGAGTAACCATAGTATTGAATGTTCTTTTCGTAGGCCAACTTAGCATAGCGATCAATTAAGTCCTGCGTTGCAACAGCCATGCCTCGCCAATCTTTTGGGAAACCCGTAGTGTCGGTATAGGGCTTGGTGAAATATGCTAATCGCAATTGCGGCGCGCCATCGGTGGAAACCAATATTCCAGCAACCTTAAATCCACCGTTACCATTGGTATAGACGCCAAATGGATATTTAGGATTAGTTGCTAACAATTGGTCAACCACATCATAGGTTGGCAAGGCTATAAGATCCAAGGCAATCACATTACGATCTACTGCTTGGCGCATATTGCGAATGTCATCAAGCGTTGTTTCATAGCTTTGGGCTGTAGTAAATCCATTAGATGCGTAAATCTTTTCAGCCTTACGATAAGTTTCCATGGTTAAGTCGCGTGAATATTTACCAAACACCTTTGCTGTAGCATCAAGATTGGGGTTGCCAATCAGTTCACCGGTTAGCTTGCCAGTTTTTGGATCCACAGGAATCATTCCTTGTGTCACTTTGGTAGCCTTGGTAATTCCCAATTTCTTTAGGCCTGCAGAATTAACAATTCCAGTCAACGTAGAAATGTTATTAACGAATACCGGCTGATTCGGAAATGCTTCGTCCAACTGTCCAATTGTCAGTGGGCCGTCAGTAAGAAAGGCATCGGCATACTCAGCACCAATAATCCAACCGTTAAATGGTCGGGCCTCGGCTTTCAAGCGGCCTATTAGTTCTTGAGTTGTATGGGGAGGCTTATTGGAAAAATAGCCGAGATTCACACCCAGAGTATTCTGAGCAATCAATGTAAAGTGCCCCCAGCCGTCTATAAAACCTGGCAATAAGGTTTTGCCTTTTAAATCCTGTAGTGATGGATTAGTACCTGCCTCTTTTAAGGCTTCTTGCATATTGCCGGTATAGACAATCTTCTTATCCTTGACTAATACCGCTTCAACATATTGAGGCTTATCGCCTTCCATAGTAAGGATATCGCCATTGAAATATACCGTAGCAGTATCTGCAAATACTTGAGCAGTAATTGCTAGAAGGAATGCAGAAAAGTATATTTTGAAGATTTTCATCATTGAATGTTTTTTGGTTTGATTTTGAAGTTTATAAATATCAAAGAATCTTTGATTTCATAGCAATGTATTCATCTTAGGCAATTAGCCCATTTTTATCCACAAAATCTGAAATAAAAAGCCATCCCGGAGGATGGCTTTAGTAACGCTTTTGGTAACAAGGGTTTTGTATCTCTACAAACCATTGTCTCGCCTATTGACTTGGCGGAGACGAGA
>CANFMT010000019.1 GCA_947448415.1 Burkholderiaceae bacterium
AAAGTAACTAGCCTATATTACAAAGGCCAGCCAAATTTTCCTGATCTATTAAATCGGATTAGTCAGCATCTAAAGGCTTTGTAGGTAAATCCATTTTGGAGCAACGAAGTGTTAGATGGTTGCTCCAAAAATCCTTTGGTTTCGAAAACCAAAGAGTGAGCCAGTACTTCTTTTTAATCCATGAATTTACTTACACATTTGCTTGCACACCGACACTGACCACCCGCAGACCCCCTGTTTATAATGGTCTACCTTGGATGTCTGCTCTCATAATCCTTTGGTCCCAGGTTCAAGTCCTGGTGGGCCCACCAGCAATATCAATGACTTAGCGTGAGAAAGCTAGGTCATTTTTCATTAAATTGTAGGCGGTGTGTAGCAAGTAGCACCATTAAACCTAAATAGATATATCGCTCTAGCTTGGAGCAATAAATTACTTGTTGCCCTTGGTTTGTAAGTGCTCAAGGGTTGCTATCGTCAATAAGCTTTGGCCCCATCAAGAACCATACTATAAAACGACATTACTTATTTGGGTCGAGAGTTAGTCCCAGCTATACCCATCCTAGTCATAGCTACATTGAATTGTCATAGTAAAAGCCAATTCAAGATAGTTATCGGTTGGGGGCAATGCTAACCACCTTCGGGTGGTTTTTTCATTTGGTCTGACGGATGAGATTCCGTAAAACTGACAGTGGATTAATAGGACTCTAGGCGAGAATACTTGCTAGCGATATAAGTATTGCGATATTCGCTGTAAGCTTCTAATAAAATTTGAAAAATACTTGGTGTTGGTTTCATAATTTCCCCAGTTATAAAATTTGCCACACGCTGACTATGACGAATGAATGTGTCACCCAGAGGAAGGTTTTATAACAATACGGTAGTGCGCGAATACTTCATTTAAGATCTCTCAGGGTTACCCACTATTGGTTCCAGATATCTCAATTAAGAAGCGTCCTTTTAAAGGACATGTCAATTAGATATCCTTGTAGTGGTCAAGCGTCGATTTAAGCAACGTTTATTGATGTAGGTCAAGAGAATGGCCAAAGACATAAACTAACCTTAACTATGTATTTTTTATAAGAAACATCAATATGAGCGCATTAAAAGACGCTATCGAGAAATTAAGAGAAACTGGATCTATTGAGCTGGAAGATTTTAGAATTCTCAAGATGAAAGATGTTGAAGTCCTCATTGAGGAAATCCAATGCTGGTGCCTATATGGCAACGGCAAGCCCGAAAAGTTAGGCAAGAAGCATAAAGAACACTAAGGCCTAATCTTCCAAATCCTCGCTGCTGTCATCAACCCTGTATTCCACTTTAATTTTCTTAAGCACTGGATGCAAAAGAGAATTAGTATCCTTGGGGGATGGGTCGGTTAAATAGCAGTAGCCATAAAAGGGAATAGGCTCTTTTTCAACAAGTTCGCGATCTTCAGTAGTAAAGGTAGTCATCAATGCCCTCCCTAAATAAATTAGAAGTGGTTACCTATGGGCTGTTAGAGCAAGCTGAGGAGACCGGAAAGGAGCAGGACTGCTCTTCATCTCCCATAAGTAGTCTTTATTCTTGATGAATAAATGTGACAAATCTATCGCTAACTGAAATATTTTCTGGAAAATTTTAAGAGGTGAAATTGTCATAATTGAGCTTGATTTCTAGGGTTCAAATATGACAAAGAGAATTAAAAATTCATAGAAGTGTCATATAAAAGGCAGAGCATCTTATTCAAGTTCAATACCTAATTGAAGGAGAAAAAATGCTAGATCAAAATCCAAATGACAAGGTTATTAATTTAAGAAGAATGGCGGCGGAGTTTTTCCAAAAAGCAGCGTGGAATCAATTGTTAGCCTTAGATAACTACCAAAAGAATAATTTTGTAGCTGCTGAACGTTTTGCCCAACTCTCTTTTGATGATCAAATGAATGGGGTGGAGTGCGCAGAGCTGGCCGATGCAGAGGCACTTATATTTTTAGATCTCAATATTGAGGAAGAATATTGAGCATTAACAATGCAGTCTCCCAGCCAGGCACTTCTATTGTGAAGCGAGCATTTCTTTTGTGCTTTTTAATAGGTAGCCAATCTTGTTTTGCGATCACTGAGCTAGCTCCCTATGATTTACAGGTATTGGTAGAAAAATTTGGCGCCAGTTTTAAGGTGCAAGCTAGCTACATAGCGCCAGTTAGCCAGTGTGAGGCATATACCTTTCTGACGGATTATGAGGATGTAAAAACTATTCCAGGAATTGTTGAGTCCAAGGTGCGCAGAAGAAATGGTAATAGGGTCACTGTAGAAAGGCTCATTGAGGAGCGAGTTTTATTATTCCCCATTCAACTGCGGTCTGAAGTGGAGTTTACGGAGCTGCCAAATCAGGGTCTAAATTTTATTCAGATTAAAGGCGACAATAAATCCTATTCTGGGACATGGCGACTGCAAACCAATGAGAAGGGTGTGTTGGTGCGATATGCCAGCATCATCGAGCCAGATTCTGTAATTCCGAATGGGATCATAGAATATTTCATGAAAAATAATATTCGGAAGGGTTTCGAAATGATGGCTGAGGGGATGGAGCGCAGCCGCGACACTCTGAGCTTGGCCTGTAGATAGCTTATCGTTCTAGCGAGTATTCAAATAAAGCTTCACCCATGCGAATGTTGTCCCCCAAATTTAAGCTTGGTAGCAAGCGATAATTTTTTGGAGCAAAAACAATAATAGTTGAGCCATGCTGAAACCAGCCTAATTCCTCTCCGCGAGTGACAGCAACGTCGCAGTCAATCTTATTGGGGCCTTTGTACCGTAGATGGAAGAGGAGATTAATGCAGTGCATGCGAATACTGGCAACAAGAATGGCTGCTACAGGCACCAGCGTCAGAGTTGTGTTTTCAATTCCCTTATCTGCATGGTCTATTTCACATTCTATTACGGCTCTTTCGTTCTTACAAAAGAGTCGTTCAACTCGCTTTAGTGCAATCGGGTTGACATTCCAGGTATCGCCAGAGATATAAGTGATTTTTCTGATCCGCATTGCCGTTGGAGCATGAAAGCGGTGGTACATGCTTGAAGTGAGTCGCAAGGTTACATATTCGCATCCCTCATAACTCTTGGCTAAGCTCTTGTTGGGTATCAGGTCTTCTAAGGCGTAAGGAAAGCCTTTGGCTTGAAAAATTTCACCATTGCTCACTCTTCCGAATGCGCCAATCAGAGCATCACACGGGCTCACTAGATTATTGAAGTCTTGATTAATTGGTCTTGCATTGGGCTTAAGTTCACGCGTAAAGCAGGCGTGCATGCTTTTAAAGTGCTGACTCTTGGCCTCCGATAGATCAAGTTCAGAAAAGAATTTCCAAACCTGGATCGAGATATAAGCAATGACTGGGTTTTCAATTTGACTAAACCAGCCAATAAAGCGAGTAAGCGTATTGCGGGGAATACGATTAGTTAGAAGAAAATTGAGGTCTTCTTGGGACAGAATGCTTTGGATGGTCTTTTTCATTGACATAATTTTGTCAAACAAATGAAGTAAAAGTGTCAAGAATGAACAATTGGAGTATCTATGAATGGTTGGATCGCATTAAGTATATTCGGTGCAGGGTTTGGAGTATGGATTGTTCGGAAGGTCTATACGAGGTTGCAACTCTCTAAAGCCAAGCATCCCTCTTTAGCCGGCCATTCACGCATGGCAAAGAGGGTAGCCCGTTTAATTCCTTTTTACTCCTTTAATCGAGACTCTTTTTTTAAAGTAGATGGTGCGCCAGATAATATCGCCTCTTTAAGGGAGGCTGGTTTTATGCGCTTATCGCATATCTATCAGGAACGTTTTGCAAAATCAGTTGCCCTGACAAATCAAGCGGCCAAAAATATATCGGATCTGCAATTTACGGGTAGGTATCGAGTACCCTTTCAATTTAGCCCTTTTGTTAGCGAGCATTTGAAATCCGGTAGCTTTATGCAGTCGTCATCTGGGGTTACCTTGACTGATTTGGATGGCAATATCTTTTATGATTTAACTGGGTCATATGGCGTCAATGTTCTTGGATATGACTTTTATAAAAAGGCCATTGAAGAAGGGGCTAAACGTGTTTCTGAGCTAGGGCCTGTTTTGGGGTTTTATAACCCAATTGTTGCTGACAATGTAAAGCGTTTGACAGCCATTTCGGGATTAGATGAAATATCCTTTCATATGTCTGGTACAGAGGCTGTAATGCAGGCCGTGCGCTTGGCTCGTTATCATACAAAGCGTAGCCATGTGGTGCGTTTTAATGGCGCCTATCACGGTTGGTGGGAAGATGTTCAGCCTGGCATAGGTAATCCACTTCCCCCGCGGGAAACCTACACACTGAAGGAGATGGATCAAGATACCTTGCGTGTGCTTCGTAATCGAAAAAATATTGCCTGCGTATTAGTGAATCCACTGCAGGCTATGCATCCTAATAAGGGGGCGCCTGGCGATTCATCTCTATTAGATAGCTCGCGTACTGCGCATTATGATCGTGCTGCCTATACCAAATGGCTTCAAGAATTAAGGGAAGTTTGCACGAAGAATGGAATCGTTCTCATTTTTGATGAGGTATTCGTAGGATTTCGTTTGGCTCAGGGTGGCGCTCAAGAATACTTTGGCGTTCGGGCTGACATGGTGACTTACGGTAAAACCTTAGGCGGTGGATTGCCGATTGGGGTGGTGTGCGGACGAAGTGATTTAATGAAGCGGTTTAGAGAAGAAAAGCCAGCCGACATTTGTTTTGCTAGAGGAACATTTAACTCGCACCCCTATGTGATGGGGGCGATGCAAGTATTTTTAGAGCAACTTGAAACTCCAGCTATCAAAAAAATGTATGAAGATTTGGATGAAGTTTGGAATCGTCGCGCAAATCTCCTTAATGAAAAATTAATTTCATTGGATTTGCCAGTTAGGGTTGCGAATATGTCTAGTATTTGGACCATCTATTTCACGGAGCCAAGTCGCTACAACTGGATGTTTCAGTACTACTTAAAAGAGCAAGGCCTAGCACTAAGTTGGATTGGAACAGGAAGATTTATATTCAGTCTGAACTATAGCGATGCAGACATACTAGCTGTTCTAGAGCGCTTTATTGCCGCAGCCCAGTCCATGAAGCAGGATGCTTGGTGGTGGAATGGTAATGGACTAAGCAATAAAGCGATTAAGCGTCAAATTATCAAAGAAATGCTATTTAGAAAAAATACTATCCGACACGCATCTGCATTAGGAGTTGATTGAGCCCAAGTTTTCTTCGTTGAGTTCAAGGTGGTTCATAGGGTCGATGAGTTGTCCGCGCAATAAATACAAGGGTGCTGTCGCATAAATTTTTGCATCATGGAATGGATCAGTGATAATTTTTGTCATCCATGCCAAGGCAGCCTCAACGTCATGAATGAAAAAGAGGTGGAAGGTGCGGAAAAGCACGCCACCAACACCAAGCCAAAGCCATAAGAGACCGGTTTGTCGAATAAAACCTTCGGTATTTGTGAAGGTATTCAGGGCAACAAATTTTTGTAAGAATACGGGATTGAAATACACCAATACTGGGATTGCCGCCCAAATAGATAAAAGTACAATTTTTCTATTGAGGTTGTAGCCTACTTTGATTTCTTCCTTGTACTCGTGGGTGGCTTTATTAACCTCGTCATATCCCTTTGGCTCAAAAAAGAAATGGCCGCTTTGACGAGTGGTCATTGCAACCAACCAAGCTAGCAATGAAGCTGCAATAGGATCGGTAAATAATAAAAAATAGGCAGTTAAAAAACTCAAAGCACTAACAAAGTGTAGCGATTGATTGATGCGGCTATGGTGATAGTAGCGATGATCATCCCAGCGCTGTTTTTTTAGGGTTTCAAGAAATTGAATCAATTTTGGATCCTCTGAATATTGAAGGGCTGCATTACAAAAATATGAATATCACCAATATTTACAATTTATTTGTGACAAATTTAAGACATGTAAAAAAATTCTCAATGTCATAAAACTGTTATTTTCTTCGAGAATACTCATAGCCAATGACATCAAATGCCTTGGGAGAGAATAGCGACTTAAAGCCGAATGCCTCGGTTAAGGTTGCTATTGTTACGGAGACATATCCTCCAGAGGTTAATGGAGTAGCCAGCACAATAGCCCGATTCATTAAGGGTCTGACGGAGATGGGGCATGACATCACACTCATCCGGCCTCGCCAGGGATTAAAAGATAAGCCCAAAAATGAATCTCATTTCAAAGAAATACTGACATTAGGAATGCCTATACCGGGTTACAGCTCACTAAGGATGGGCCTTCCTCAAAAAAATATGCTGTTAAAGCAATGGGAATCTGATAGGCCTAGTCTTGTCCATATTGTTACCGAAGGTCCTCTCGGTTGGTCAGCGCTGGAGGCGGCTAAAAAATTAAATATTCCTATTTGTTCGGATTTCAGAACAAATTTCGATGCCTATTCAACCCACTATGGAATGAGCTTCCTAAAAAATCCGATTCATAGGTATCTTCGTTACTTTCATAACAATAGCAACTTCACAATGGTGCCAACTCAGGAACTCAAAAATCAGTTACTCAGTAATGGATTTGAGAGGCTCAAAGTACTGGCTCGAGGAGTGGATACTGAATTATTTAATCCATCAAAGCGTTGTCAAGAATTGCGAAATCATTGGGGGATTAAGGACCATGAAAAAGTGGTCTTATGTGTCAGTAGACTTGCTTCAGAGAAAAATCTACAGGTCACTGTAGAAGCATTTAAAGCAATGTCACAAGTTAATCCAAATCTGAAAATGGTATGGGTTGGCGATGGACCTGAAAAAGGGTCCTTAAAGTTAAGTTGTCCTAATAGTATCTTTACTGGGGTTCAGAGGGGTGAAGTGCTTGCAAGCCATTATGCAAGTGGCGATATCTTTTTGTTTTCTAGCCTCAGTGAAACATTTGGCAACGTAACAATTGAAGCAATGGCTAGTGGGTTAGCCGTTTTAGCATATGACTACGCAGCAGCTAGGCAATTTATAGATCATGGTATCAATGGATTTTTAGCTAGCCCAAATGAGGCCAACTCATTCGTTGCAGCAGGCCTTGAGTTAGTTAAAGATGATATTAATTTAGAAAATTTGAGAGCCCATGCTAGGCAAACAACCCTGGAAATTTCATGGGATCAAGTTACTAAAAAATTAGAAAACAATTATCACGATTTAATACTAAATTCCCATTCAAAAGATAAACTGGCATCATCGCCTGTTTTAAGAGAATTTTTTTATTAAGCAATGAATCGTATTTTTTATACGATAGCTATCTCACAGTTTTTATCATCGCTAGCAGATAACGCATTACTCATAGTATCCATTGCCCTTTTAGTTTCAATGCAAGAGCCAGATTGGGTATCGCCTTTACTGAAGATTTCTTTTGTAATACCTTATGTTCTTTTTGCCCCATTTGTAGGTGCTTTTGCAGACTCTAGGCCTAAAGGCCAGGTGATGTTGATTTCTAACGTACTAAAAGCTGGTGGCTGCGGCCTGATGCTTTTTGGGATACATCCATTATTGGGGTATGGCATCGTTGGTATAGGTGCCGCCTTATATGCCCCTGCAAAATATGGAATTTTGACTGAGCTACTACCATCAGATAAATTGGTAGCTGCAAATGGTTGGATGGAAGGCCTCATTATTGGTTCAATTATTTTTGGAACCCTATTGGGGGGATTTCTAATTAGTGATTTTCTGCATGATTTTTTCCAACTGATTAATCTAGATTTCATAAGAGGTGATATTTCAAGCTCTGCAGCAATGGCTATCTATTTGATTTCAACCATTTATACTTTGGCTGCTTTGCTAAATGTACCCCTATTAAAGATAGGATTTTGCTATCAAAAGTTGAACCTACATTGTGGCAATTTAGTGCTGGATTTTTCAACTTGTTTTGTGAGCCTGTGGCGAGATCGGCTAGGTAAACTTTCCTTAACGGTGACCACCTTATTCTGGGGAGCTGGAGCAACCCTTCAATTCCTGATGTTGAAATGGGCTGAATATGCCTTACATATGAATCTTTCTGAGAGCGCTGCCTTACAAGCCCTTTCTGCAATCGGGGTTGCAGCAGGGGCTGTATATGCGGCATGTAAAGTCTCTCTCAAGAATTCTGCTAACGTATTACCTTGCGGCGCACTGATGGGCTTAGTAGTCTGTTTAATGGGTATGTATAACGATGAGCTTTTACCGCCAATCGTCCTCTTTCAAATGCAGTCCATCCAATTAAGCCTGAATGATTTACCCGCCTATTTTTTATTAATGCTGTTAGGCTGGTTATCAGGTTATTTTGTAGTTCCAATGAATGCATTATTGCAACACCGAGGCCATTCACTGATGGCAACTGGCCAATCTATCGCCGTACAGGGTTTTAGTGAGAACTTAGCAGTGTTGTTTATGCTCCTCGTCTACTCTATTCTGTTGTGGATAAACATCAGCTTGCCGCTCATTATTATTGGCTTTGGTGGGGCAGTCTTTTTAGCGATGGTGCTGATCATGTATCAGTATTTTGGGTCAAAAAATAGTACTCTAAATGCGACTTCTTAAAAAATTAAGCCCTTTACTTGTAACGATCATGCTTTTAACCAGCATATCGGGATTTGCACAAGAAATTCAGTTCGGGGTAAGACCATATTATCTAATCGATGCCATGAAAGATGGCCCCTTAAAAAGTAAGCTAAGAAGTTGTACTGGGATGACCCCTCGTCGATCTTTATTTTCAATAGCCCATCGTGGCGCTCCTTTGGAGTTTCCCGAGCATACAGTTCAGTCCAATAAGGCTGCCGCATTAATGGGGGCCGGTATTTTTGAATGCGATGTAACTTTTACTAAAGATAAGCAATTAGTTTGTCGTCATGCGCAAAATGATTTACAGGGAACAACGAATATCTTGTTAACTAATTTAAAAGAGAAATGTGCAAAGCCTTTTATCCCAGCCAATAGCGGAGAACCGGCAGTTGCAGAGTGTCATACAACCGATATCACGCTAGAGGAATTTAAAACCCTGCGTGGCAAGATGGATGGATTTAATAAAAACGCCAAGGATATTCAGTCTTATATGGCAGGAACACCATCTTGGAGGACTGAACTATATTCCGAGGCTGGCGGTACTTTGCTAACACATCAGGAATCTATCGCTTTATTTAAACAATTTGGCGGTAAATTTACCCCAGAACTTAAAGAGCCAGTAGTGCCCATGCCTTATTTAGGTTTTACCCAAGAGCAATATGCACAAGCTCTAATTAATGATTATAAGAATACTGGCATTTCTCCCAATGATGTTTTTCCACAGTCATTTAATTTGAATGATGTGATGTACTGGATTCAAAATGAACCAGAGTTTGGAAAGCAGGCAATTTATTTGGATGGTAGATATGAGCAGAAAGGTTTTAATGCTGCACAGCCTGAATTGTTAAAGCCAACCATGCAAGAGCTTTATGCAAAAGGGGTGCGTTATATTGCTCCTCCTATATGGGTCTTATTGACAACTAATAGCATTGGAGAAATTGTTCCATCGGCTTATGCAAAGGCAGCAAAAGATGCGGGATTGAATATCATCACATGGTCATTGGAGCGTGATGGCCCTATGAATATGGGGGGAGGTTGGTATCACCAATCAATAAAATCAGCCATTTACTCCGACGGCCAAATTTATGAGGTTTTAGACGTACTAGCTAAGCAAGTTGGCGTTAAAGGTGTATTTTCAGACTGGCCTGCAACTGTTACTTACTATGCTAACTGTTTGGGGCTTGAATAAAAGAACCGCTTTGGAGCAACGAAGTGTTAGATGGTTGCTCCAAAATTCCTTTGGTTTCGAAAACCAAAGACCTAGGGACCACTTCTTTTAAATCCACGAATTTGCTTACACATTTGCTGACACACCGACACTGACCGCCCGCAGACCACCTGTTTATATGGGTCTACCTTGGATATCTGCTCTCATAATCCTTTGGTCCCAGGTTCAAGTCCTGGTGGGCCCACCAGAAAAGCAAACCCTCATCAGCAATAGTGGGGGTTTTGTCTTTTGGATCCTTGCTTAAGGTAAATTGCTAGTATTAATAATATGGAATTACTATTTAGTTAAATATTCCATATTCAGTTAGGGCACTCAAATGAAAAATTGCATTAAAAAATTAACAGTACTGACGATCTTCGTATTTTTGGGAAGTATTAATGTAAGTGCTCAGAATATGCCGCCAAAGCCAGCTTCGGCTGAAACGATTAAATCAAATCAAGATTTTGTTAAAAATCTTCCATGGACCGACAAAGAGGATTTTACTAATGCGTCTAAGGGTTTAATTGACAGACCTGATTCATTGATTATTAAAGATTCAAATGGGCATGTTGTATGGGACATGGAGACCTATAAAAAATATATTGAACTAGATAAGCCGGCGCCTGCTACCGTAAACCCAAGCTTATGGCGTAATGCACAGCTCAATATGAATTATGGCCTGTTTAAAGTGATTGATCGAATCTATCAAGTTCGTGGTTATGATTTATCGAACATTACTTTTATAGAGGGTAATACTGGCTGGATTGTGTTCGATCCATTAATTTCTGTCGAGACTGCAAAAGCGGCTTATGACTTGGTGACAAAAAACTTGGGTAAAAAGCCAATTGTTGCCGTGATGTATAGCCACTCTCATGTAGATCACTATGGTGGTGTGCGCGGCTTAGTTGATGAGGCAGATGTTAAAAGCGGTAAAGTGAAAATTATTGCTCCCGAAGGTTTTATGGAGCATGCCATTAGCGAGAATGTCACCGCAGGTAATGCAATGGCAAGACGAGCCGTATATATGTATGGCGCGCTTTTGCCTCGTAACGCTCAAGGCGGTGTGGATGGTGGCTTAGGCAAAACAAACTCTATTGGCGAGACCACCTTAATTGTGCCCAATATCGTGATTACTCACACTGGCGAAGAGCTGACTATTGATGGCGTTAAGATGATTTATCAGTTAACGCCTGATACAGAGGCGCCAGCTGAGATGAACGTATTTTTTCCTCAATTTAGGGCAATGTGGATGGCTGAAAATACGACCAATACTTTGCATAATCTTTATTCATTACGTGGAGCGGAGGTACGCAATGGTTTGAGTTGGGCTAAAGATATTCAAGAAACCATGGATTTATATGGTGATAAGATTGATGTGAAATTTAATGGCCACCATTGGCCAATGTGGGGCACTCAAAATATATCTACGTATTTGCAAAATCAGCGCGATCTTTATAAATATATTCATGATCAATCGGTTCGCATGATCAATTACGGAATGACAGCGCCAGATATTGCTGAAGCTTTAAAGCTTCCACCCGGTTTAAATGAGAAGTGGTATAGCCACGGTTACTATGGAACCGTAAAGCATGACGCTAGAGCTGTGTATCAGAAATATATGGGCTGGTATGACAGTAATCCTGCTAACTTGGATCCATTGCCGCCAGTGCCGGCTGCCAAGAAGTATGTTGAATACATGGGTGGATCTGCAAACGTTATTGCCAAAGCTAAATCTGACTTTAAGAAGGGTGAATACCGCTGGGTTGCTGAAGCAATGAAGCAAGTTGTTTTTGCCGAGCCGAATAATAAGCAAGCAAAAGATTTATTAGCTGACACGCTGGAGCAGCTTGGATATCAAGCGGAGTCTGGCCCATGGCGTTCTGAATACCTGCAAGGTGCTTTTGAATTACGCAATGGCACACCAAGAAGTGGTGGGGCCGTATCTGCAACCCCAGACACGATTGCTGCCATGACACCCGAAATGATTTTTGATTATCTAGGTGTGCGCCTGAACGCTCAAAAAGCGGTAGGTAAGAGATTTATCATCAATTTTGACTTCCCCGAACTTGGGCAGCAATATGCGCTTACTCTTAGAAATAGCGCATTAACTGCTTCAAAGAAGGCCTCGCAAAATGCAGATGCAAGCGTAATACTTTCAAAGGCTACCTTAAATCAATTGCAACTTGGGCAAACAACTATTCAGAAGGCTTTAGCGGACGGTAAGCTTAAAGTAATTGGAAATCAAGCCGTCTTTGATGATTTATTAGTGATGATGGATAGATTTCCATTTTGGTTCAATATTGTGACGCCAGGACAGGCCAGAGTAAATTAATTAAGTTATGGTTGGATGAGGATTTCCGAAGCGCACGCAGTCGGTTTATTTGGAAAATCTATTTGGAGCAACGAAGTGTTAATCGGTAATACGTAGTTGTGGTGATTTATCTACAACTTTCTGCCAACGTGAAATATCTTCTTTAACGTATGCTGTAAATGCTTGTGGTGTTGTGCCGATTGGATCTATTCCTGCTGCTATTAATTTATCCCTAACCTCTGGCGTTTTTAAAGCATCATTAATTGCTTTATTCAAGGTGGCGATAATCTCAGGCGGTGTTTTTGCTGGTGCAACTATGCCGTACCAAACTGCTGCAGAGAAGGTGGGCAATCCAGCCTCGGACATGGTTGGTACGTCCGGAAACATTGCTGTGCGCTCTTTGCCAGTAACCGCGATGGCGCGTAATTTACCGGCCTTGATATGCGTCTGAAGCCCAACAGCACTTAAAAACATCATATTAGTTTCATTTCCTAGTAGCGCTGTAACTGCTGGCATGCCTCCTCGATACGGTACATGTAATATATCAATACCAGCCATATTTTTTAATAATTCAGCATCCATGTGTGAGCCTGAACCTTGTCCCGCTGACCCAAAGGTCATCTTTCCAGGATCTTTTTTTGCTGCTGCAATCAAATCGCTTAATGTTTGAATTGATGAACTTGAATTCACGGCTAATATGTCGGGCGCCAACCCAACAAGTGAGACCATTGCAAAATCTTTAATTGGGTCATATTTCAGTTTACGCACTGCAGCATTTACGGCATGACTACTAGTGATCGCCAAAAGTGTATACCCGTCTGGAGCGGCTGATGCCAGCTCTTGGGATCCTAACATTGTGCCAGCGCCTGGTTTATTGTCTGGAATAACTGATTTGCCTAAAGTTTGGGAAAGTCTGGTTGCCAATATTCGGCCCACACTATCAATACCCCCGCCTGGAGCTGCGGGAATAATGATTCGAATTGAACGAGCTGGATAGTCTTCTGCTGCAGCTAAATTTATGCTTGCAATCATTAATGCTAAACAAGTGATTGCACGTATTAACTTATTCATTCTTCTGCGCCTTTTACGTTAAGTGGACAGAGTGTTTGTGTGAGCATTAGTTACGATACTATTATCTTAGTATACAGTTGTGTACCAAGATAAATATGCCATCCAAATTCAATAACCGGCCGACATAGTGAGGAAAAGGGTAGTTATGGACCAAGCACTTGATCAAATTACAAACTTTGTAACAAAAACACAGCCACAAGATCTGCCGGACAATGTAATTCAGCATGTCACGGGAATACTTGTCGATTCAATTGCTTGCTCTATGGCATCCCGTGATTGTCCTGGAGCTCGGGCAGCTGAAGCAATGCCGGTCTTGCCGCGGGGTAAAGGTGGAATTGTTATTGGTAGTTGTGCAGTAACTTCGCTTGATATGGCCGCATTTTGGAATACATCGATGATTCGCTACACCGATTACAACGATACTTTTACAGGCGGACATCCAAGTGACATCCTAGGGGCATTGATTGCGGTTTGTGGGACCAAGCCGATATCAGGACTTACCTTATTGAGCGGTATTGCAGTTGCGTATGAGGTGTTTCACCGCATTTCAGTTAGACACCGCTCTTACCGAAAAGATCATGGGGCTATAGTAGATTATTTATCTATTGATCAAGGTTTCGCTGTTGCAATTGCAGCTGCAGCCGGTTTGGCACATATGCTGGGATACGATTATGATAAAACGCGCACGTCGATATCTTTAGCCGCCACTAATGGTCTGCCATTACGGGCAAGTCGTTCTGGCGAACTCTCTCATTACAAAGGCGTCGCTACAGCAGTCAGTACTCGGCAGGCAGTATTTGCATGCCAGCTTGCAGAGCATGGTCTGACTGGCCCATCCGATCCATTTGAGGGGAGACATGGATTTATAGAGGTCATGGAAGGGAAGGCTGGCCCCATGAATCTGGAGCCCTTTGGTGAATGGGCCGTGCTGCGATCAGGGTTAAAATATTTTCCTGCAACTGCCAATTCTCAAATTGGCATTTGGGCGGCTATTAAGCTTCGCGAAGAGTTGGATATATCAAAGCTCCATGAAGTCATTCTTCATACTTCTCGATTCTTGTGGCATGAATCAGGTAGCGAACCTGCTAAATGGGCGCCTACGACTCGAGAAACTGCGGACCATAGTTTGCCCTACATTGTTGCTGTTGCACTTTTAGATGGCAATGTGACTTTGGAGTCTTATTCTCAAGAAATGTTGACTAGCGCAAGGGTGCGCGACATGATGAAAAAGATTCGCGTTGAGGTTGATCAAAAAATTGAGTCAGAATGGCCCGGTGCAATACAAATACGAGCGACGGCAATGATGTTGGACGGCACTACTCGAGAAGTTCATGCGCGCGACCCTAAGGGAACCTATCGCACTCCAATGAGTCGGGAGGATATCAAAGTTAAATTCCGGCAACTCGTAACGCCTGTATTGGGCATGAAGACCGACAATGTATTTGATCAAACTTGGAGTATTGCAAAAAGTGACGATTGCAAAAATGTCTTCGATTTATTGATTGCTTAATAATTGTCATGTAGGTTTACCAGCATAAATATGCATTATTGGGTTTTAGGTAAACCAGGAAAATAATTTAATCCTGAATATTTCTTATCAAGCGATTTATTTGGAAAGTTTATTTATGTCACAAATCAAAATCCCTGCTGCATTTATTCGTGGCGGCACTAGCAAAGCATTAATTTTTAATTTGAATGATCTTCCGGATAGTAGGGTAGAGCAAGATAAAATATTCTTAGCTGCGATGGGTAGTCCCGATCCATTTGCACGGCAACTTGATGGCATGGGCGGCGGACTATCTTCATTATCTAAAGTATGTATTGTTGGCCCCCCTAGTCATCCAGATGCGGATGTTGATTACACAAAAGCTCAGGTACAGCTCCGCGAGGCACGGGTTGATTACCATTCTAATTGCGGCAACATGTCTTCTGCTATTGGTCCATTTGCTATTGACGAGGGGCTAGTAGAGCCCCCTAAAGATGGCAAGACAGTTGTGCGTATATACAATACCAATACCAAAAAAATTATCCATGCCCATTTTGAAGTAAGAGATGGCAAGGCATTGGTTGACGGTGAGCTCGTGATACCTGGTGTTGCCGGTAGCGGGGCTGCGGTTCAACTTGATTTTCTCGATCCGGGTGGCGCAAGCACTGGAAAACTCCTTCCAACTGGACGGGTGGAGGAAGAGTTGCATGTTGAGGGATACGGCAGTTTTCGGGTATCAATGATTGATGCTGCAAATGCATGTGTTTTCTTGCGCGCAGAAGAGCTTGGATTAACTGGGACTGAAATGCCCGAAGAAATTGAACGCACCCCAGGTTTACTCGAAAAACTTGCGGCAATTCGTCAGGCCGCTTCTGTGGCTATGGGAATTTGCCCCGATCTAGAGGCGGCGAAAAATAAATCTATTCCCATTATTGGGTTTGTGGCAAAGTCCCAGCCTGCGAAATTGTTAAATGGTGAGTCTATTAATGCTGAACAGATAGATGTTACGGCGCGTATGTTATCAAACGGCCAGCCTCATCGTGCCCTACCAATTACAGCCTCGCTTTGCTTGGCAGTTGCTGCAAGGTTAGAGGGTAGTGTTGTACATGCCTGCACTAGGCAAGGGTCAGGCGATGGTTTGGCTATTGGTATGCCATCCGGTATTTTGATAGCAAATGCTCTTGTAATAAAGGAAGACGGTAATTGGTTTGCAAAGTTGGTAACTTTAATGCGCACTCAGCGCCGACTATTTGATGGCTTTGTCTATGCAAGAGCTAGTTCATTAAAGTGATGTAAATGTGCAACGAATGTTGACCTCAGAAACCTGGTATTAGATCAAATATTTCATCGAATGAATAATTCCCCAGCTAAGCTTTTCTTATTATGTGTTTCATCTACTGAGAGCAGAGAAATCCACTCTTTTTTAATGGACCCAGAAACTGGAAAATTAGATCTTAATGAGGTTATAGCGGTCCCCGGATCAGGTGCGCCTACTCGCGGAAATATACCTCTGAAGTGGGGGCGCGATGAAAAAGTTCTCTATGCCCATGTCCGTATTGAACCTTATCCCATTTCAGCTTTTGCGCTCGATTCAGAGTCCAGAAAGTTGCGGCTACTCGAAACTATTTTAATGCCTGCACCGATGGCTTATCTCTCTACAAGCCTAGATGGTCGATTTATGTTGGGGGCATCCTATGATGATGCCTTAATTACTGTCAATGGCATTCAGGCAAATGGACAGCTAGTAAGCCCAAGCCAACATGTCTTATCGACGCCTCCTAAGGCACATTGCATTATCGCAAGCCCTTTTGGTGGATTTGTTTACGCTACCTCTGTTGATGGTGATGCGATTCTTGTTTATCGTTTTGATGCAGAATCAGGACAACTCTTTGAAGTACAACAATTAAGGACTTTGGCAAAAGTTGGCTCAGGGCCTAGGCACCTTGTTTTTCACCCGCTACTTGATTACCTCTACTGTATTAATGAACACGATGGGTCTTTAGTGGCATACAGTGTCGATCGAATTTCAGGCGGCCTTCGGGAGTTGCAATCTAAATCACTTGTTCCTCATGATTTCAAGGGAAACGCTTTGGCATCAGACATTCACATCACCCCTAATGGAAAATATATCTATGCCAGTATTCGCAAAACAAATTCGATCAGTGCATTTCGTATAGATGCCGTTACAGGTATACTTTCCGATATCGATATTTATAGTGTAGAAGCAAATCCCCGTGGATTTGTAATTGATCCGAGCGGCAAATTTTTAGTGTGCGCTGGTCAAGAAAGTAATCATATCGCTGTATATAAAATTCAATCAAATACAGGGCGCATCACACTTTTGGAGCGCTATTCAGTTGGGAAGAGGCCGAGCTGGATTGAAATAGTAAGCATGTAAAATTTTATTTCTGTCTGAGTATTTAAGAGTTTCCAACTTGCGTCAATGATTTGCTAATCTTATCTGTATATTAATAGTTTATTGATTTAGGTGAAAAGCAATTTTATCAATGTTAAGTACACTTATGCCCAAGTTATCTATTCATAAATGCATCAGCATTTGCTTGCTGAGTATTTTTTCTGCCTTCTTCGGTGCTAGTAGTCTTTATGCACAAGAATATCCAAGTAAAACGATTCAAATTATTACAGGTTTTCCTGCTGGTGGTAGTGTAGACATTGTTGGTCGTCACTTGGTTCAAAAGCTTAATGAAATAACAGGAAAGCCTTTTGTTTTTGAGAATAGAACAGGAGCAGGAGGTAGTATTGCAGTTGCAGCCGTATCAGCTGCAAAGCCTGATGGATATACCCTGTTATTTAGTACGCCAGGAATTGCTATCAACCCTGTTTTATCTAAAAAAATCAATTACAAGTTAGATGACTTTGAGCCTATCGCATTGATAGGTGAGGCTCCATTGGTTTTGCTTGTAAATTCTACTTTGCCAATCAAGTCGATTAATGAGTTGATAGAGTATTCAAAAAATAAATCAAATGAATTGCGCTTTGCGAGCGCTGGTAATGGTTCAACCTCACATCTTGCAATGGACCTTATCAGAATCTCAGTCGGCCTCCAGTATCTACATATTCCTTACCGTGGGGGTGGCCCTGCGATCATTGATGTGATGTCAGGTAGGGCGGATGTTGCCATGCTTCCAATCTCAGGCGGAAATATGCAGTTTGTGAGAGATCCGCGACTGAAGGCTTTAGGTCAAACCGGATCCAAGAGATCGCCTTTAGCTTTAGATATTCCCACTATTGAGGAGGCAGGAATTAGTCCATACTACTCAACCACCTGGTATATGGTCTTGGCTCCCAAGGGTATTACTGCAGATAGTTCACGTTATTTGCAAAGTCAAATTTCTAAAGCTCTAAAAACCTCAGATCTTCAGGAGAAATTAAATGCTGCAGGAGTGAGTGTGATTAATGGTAGTCCAAAAGACTCGGCTATGCTTTTGCAGTCGGAAACTAAAAAAGCACAAAGCATGAAAAATTCAGGATTGACTATAGAATAGCCTTTGACTTAAGACTTTTAATCTTCCGCATCGCTTAAAACTAAAAAGAGAATCACATTACATATATTTATGATGTTTGCTAAAGACGCATCACCTATTATCTCAATGAGCAAGGGGCAAGCATTTTTGGCCTAAATAAAAAATGAAAGTAAAAATTAATCAGATTGATGTCGATTACTCCGTTTATGGAGAGAAAGGCCCTTGGATTATCGTATCCCATTCACTTGGCTGCACAAAAGAAATGTGGGAGCCACAAATCAAGATGCTCGAGAAAAATTTTAGGGTAATTGCATACGATACAAGAGGGCATGGAAGTTCAGGCGCTGAGGGTGGTGAATACTCCTTAGATCTATTGGCTGATGATGCTGCGTGCTTATTAGATTTTCTGGGTGTGGAACGGGTGCACTGGCTTGGATTTTCTATGGGGGGCATGATTGGACAAACTTTCGCTTTGCGATATCCAGAGCGACTTGTCTCTATTGTTTTGGCTGATACGACAAGCGCACATACTGCGACGCCCGTTTCAATGTGGGAAGAGCGAATTCGTATTGCAAAGGTTGAGGGTATGAATCCTCTGGTTCAGCCGGCAATTAATCGTTGGTTTACAGAGGCCTTCAGAGATTCAAATCCAGAGGTAGTTGAGTCAGTGGCATCAATGATAAGATCTACATCAGTTGCTGGATGGGCGGGTTGTTGTGCGGCTATTGCTGACATTCATACTACTGATAGATTAAGAGAAATTGAGTGCCCGGCAATGGTGATTGTTGGGGAATTTGATATTGGAACTCCACTATCTGCAGCACTTGAAATACATAAGCATTTAAAAAATTCAATTTTGGTAGTCATTTCTGATGCCGCTCATATGACTAATATTGAGCAGTCCATTCAATTTAATCGCGCCTTGGAACTTTTCTTCACCCCATTTCAATAATTTTTTAGATTTGATTTTCTTCTTGCATTAAGGTTAAAGTCTTTATTTGAAGGGAATTTAGAGGAATGAATTTAATGCAAACCTATCTTTATCGATTGCTTACGATAATTTGCATCCTCTATTCAGTAATGTGGTCCAATGCGACAGCACAAGGCTATCCAACCAAGCCTGTAAAAATTATTGTTCCGTTTCCACCAGGCGCTGGGGTTGATATTGTGTCGCGATTGGTGGCAACCAAGCTAGCATTAACAGTAGGCCAGCAATTTATCATTGAGAATCGTTCTGGTGCCGGTGGAAATATTGGTGCTGCAGAGGCGGCTAGGGCTGTTCCCGATGGATATACCTTATTGGCCGCTCCATCATCGATTGCGTTGAGTCAAAGCCTGTATAAAAATCTTTCATTTAATGCTGAGAAGGATTTTAAGGCGATTGGATTGATGGCATCTGTACCATTTGTGTTAGTTGTTAATCCAACGGTGCCCGCGAAGTCATTATCTGAATTAATTGCTCTGGCGAAGTCAAAACCAGGCATTTTGACCTACGCGTCAACGGGTAATGGCAGCTCACCACAACTCACTGCCGAAATGTTTAAGGCGCAAGCTCAAATAGATATTCAGCATGTTCCTTATCGAGGATCAGCGCCGGCACTAAATGATCTCATGGCAGGACAGGTAACCATGATGTTTGCAAATGTCTTATCTGTTTTGCCACATATTCAATCTGGGAGCTTGAGAGCGATAGCTGTTACAGGGCTTCAGAGTAATGCGAGTTTGCCAGAAATTCCAACGATGTCTAAAGCTGGCTTACCAAATTTTGAATCAGAGACTTGGTTTGCGTTACTAACGCCTACTGGCACTCCAAATAATATTATTCAGACCTTAAATGCAAAGCTGGTAGAGGTTACTCAGCAGGCTGATACCCAGAGTAATTTAATGAAGCAAGGGGCAACGCCAAAAGCTGGTTCACCCACTCAGGTAGATGCATTTTTGAAAAGTGAAATCGAAAAGTACAGCAAAATTATAAAAAATTCGGGGATACAAATTGACTGATATGCATGAAACTCAGGCGGTGGCACTAGAAGATACCAAAGTCACACAGCAATTGGCGCAATTTATTGTTGATTCTAGGTATGAAGATTTACCAAGCGATGTACTGAAAGAGGTCTCTAGAGGAATTATCAATTGCCTCGGTTGCGCTATTGGCGCTGCTCAACACGATACTGTTCAATTTGCCTTAGCGGCTTTCGAGCCTTTTTTTGGAGCCCCGCAGGCACAAATTTGGGGTCGCCCAGAAAGGGCTGATATTTTGCATGCAGCTCTGCTTAACGGCATTAGCACCCATGTCCTAGATTTTGATGATACTCATTTTCGTGCTGTGCATCCAAGTGCGCCAGTACTACCAGCAATATTTGCCCTTGCAGAGTGGCGCCAATTAAGTGGGCAAGAATTGGTGCACGCTTATGTTTTAGGTGTAGAAACTGAAATACGAATTGCATTATCTGTTTTTCCTGAACACTATGATCGTGGTTGGCACATTACCGGTACTGCAGGAATCTTTGGAGCTGCTGCAGCGATTGGTAAGCTTCTGAAATTGAATGTTGAGCAAATGACTTGGGCATTAGGGATCGCAGCCACTCAGTCTTCAGGCTTGCGTGAGATGTTTGGAACAATGTGTAAAAGCTTTCATCCTGGGCATGCTGCCCAAGGTGGATTAGCTGCTGCACTAATGGCTCAAAGAGGATTTACTAGTTCCATGCGTGCACTAGAGGCGAAGCGTGGCTTTGGTCGGGTGATGTCCAGCCGTTTTGACCCTGCTGTCATTGTTAGTGATCTAGGGAAGCAGTACGAAATTTCGAAAAATATGTATAAACCTTTTGCATGCGGCCTTGTAGTGCATGCAGTAATTGATGCCTGTTTACAACTGCGCAAGCAGCATCAATTAAAGGCGGAAGATATTGCTTCAATTCATGCAACAGTTGGCCCCCTTGTGCTGGAGTTGACCGGTATCAAATCTCCCAGAACGGGCTTAGAAGGGAAGTTTAGTGTTTACCACGCGATGGCTGTCGCTATCATTTATGGCTCTGCTGGTGAGGATCAATTCAGCACTGAGGTAGTTTGTAATCCCGCTGTAGAAAAGCTACGCACTTTAATAGAGGTAAAGGTTGATCCTCAGGTTCGTAAGCTAGAAGGCTACGTTACTATTCTTTTGCAGAATGGCAAGCGGCTTGATTGTCATGTCTCAGACGCCCTTGGAAGCTTGGTTCATCCAATGAGCGATGAAGACCTAGAGAATAAATTCAAAGGCCTTACTTCTAAGATACTAAGTACAGACGCTACCCGTCAATTATTAGGCCAGTGTTGGGATATTACGCAATTAAATGACATATCTCCTCTGATGCGATTAACCGCGGTTCCCTAAAATTTTCACAAATTTCTTTTCTCCGAATCAGGAGCTCGCAAATTGATTAATGGTAGGCGTAACCCCCTGAAGTCTTGGGAGTGCCCTTAAGATGCCTGCTCCCACGAATGAAATGAACGACTTAGGAAGAAATTCCTAAGTCATTTCTATTTCAGTGTAAAAATTAAATAATGAAAAATTCTGATCAACCTAAAGACGCTTTATTGAGTCGAGCAGCGAGTATTGCGATTGGCCAGGGATTGCGTAAAGTCCATCCACTGGATTCACATGAATTTATTCAGCCTCGCCCTAAGGATTTAAATTCCAATGCGGTTTTAGAAAAATCCAATGCAGATCGACTTGCGGAACTTATTCCAATTCGTTATGGTCGGATGCTGGTTAGCCCCTTCACCTTCCTCAGGGGCTCTGCCGCTTTGATGGCAGACGATCTATCTAGAACGCCTAACAGTGGAATATATGTTGAGGCATGCGGAGACTGTCATTTGCTAAATTTTGGAGCCTTTGCTACTCCAGAACGAAAACTTGTTTTTGATATTAATGATTTTGATGAGACTTTACCTGCTCCCTGGGAGTGGGATGTGAAGCGTCTAGCTACCAGTTTTGTGGTGGCTGCTCAGGATAACGATCTTGATAACAAAGTAGCTCAAGCAGTAGCTAAATTATGCGTTCAATCTTATCGAGAAAATCTTCGAAAGTTTTCGAAGATGAGCCCACTACAGCTTTGGTATAAGCAGCTAGAACTGGCCAAATTTGCTAAGAATGCGCCTGATAAGAAAGCCAAACTCTTTCGCGAGGAGTTGATTAAGCGAGCTGAGACTAGGGTGGCTGAATATTTATTTCCTAAAATAACTACTGAGGTTGACGGGAGAAAAAGATTAATTGATCAACCGCCTTTAATGTTTCATCAAAATAAAGATAACTTTGAAGCACAAGCGAGGCAGGCGCTTGAAGTGTATCGGGAGTCTTTGCCAGATGATCGAAGGTGCTTACTGGATCACTACCATTTAGAAGATATGGCGGTAAAAGTAGTAGGTATTGGAAGCGTTGGTACACGTTGCTTCGTTGCATTGTTTATGACGGCTGATGGACAGCCGCTTTTGTTACAAGCAAAAGAGGCTCGCGCATCCGTACTTGAGCCTTACGCCGGCAAGAGCCAGTATATAAATCATGGTCAAAGGGTGGTGGTAGGGCAGCGCCTTACTCAATCTTCTTCAGATATATTTTTAGGTTGGGCGAGGGGTCCTGAGGGCAGAGACTTTTATGTACGTCAATTAAGAGATATGAAAGTTTCATTTTCATTTGATGAGATATCCCCTTTAGGACTTAAGCGCTATGCTCAATATTGTGGGCTAGCTTTGGCGAGATCTCATGCGAAGTCTGGTAATGCAGCGATGATTTCAGGGTATCTTGGAAAATCGGCTGCATTTGATGAGGCTGTTAGTCGATTCGCAATGGAATATGCCAAGCAAAATAAAAAGGACTATGAAAAATTGTTGGACGCTGTCAGAAAAGGAGCAATCAAAGCCATTGATGAATCAGGCTTATAGTCCTTCAGTCCCAGAGCCAAGCCTTGGTGACGCACCAATGAAATCAACGACTTAGGGAGAAATTCCTAAGTCGTTTCCCTTTTTCCATTGGGCTCCAATAGATATCCAGGGCTTTTAGCAGAGCAATAAATTACTTGTGGCTGACGCTCATCAACATTTTGCGCAGGATTCAATAATATTCAGAGCTTGAGTGAGTCTAGCCTTATGTGTTCCAAAGTTCAGTCTAACAAATTTCTTTTGGCCAAATTGACTTCCGGGGGATGTAGCTAGACCTGCTTCAAGGAAAAGTTGATAGGGATCTTGATGACTTACTTTAGTGCAGTCAATCCAGGCTAAATAGCTGCCTTCCATATTCCCAATGCTTAGTCCGTGAATGCTATTAATTTTGCTATAAATTAAATCTCGATTGCTTCTTAAATAGGCAATGAGTTCCTTTCTCCAAGGCTCACCATCTTTGATTGCCGCCATTGTTGCTGTGTATGCAAGCAAAGAGGGTGGAGCAATAGTTTCGTGAAGTCCAGCCTTAATTGCTTTACGTAGGAAAGGGTTTTCTGCAACGGCCCACGCAAGGCCAATTCCAGGAAAATTGAAAGTCTTATTTAAAGACATTAAAGTAATTGTTTTTTTAGAAATATCTTGGCTGATACTGGCTAATGGAATATGTTTTTTATTGCCATCAAGCACAAGGCCCGCATGAATTTCATCGGAACAAATCCACATATTATTCTTAAGACAAAAACTTCCAAACTCGTTGAGCTCTTCTCGAGTGAAAACAGTAGAGCCAGGATTTTGAGGATTGCAGAACAAGGCCAATCTTGTTTTTTTAGTGATTAAGTTTGATAGTTCATTGCCCGGCAATACCCAACGATCATCTTTGAGTTCAAGGAGCATCTCCTGAAATGATCTATTAGCGCTCGTACAAGCAAGGCGTAGATGATGATAGATGGGGTTCGGAATTAAAACGCTTTCATCGCTCTCAGTAAGTTGCTGTACTGCTGTATAAAGGCCAGAAACAACATTGGGTAGAATCACAATCCATTCGGGATCTACTTTCCATTGGTAATGCTCATGAAGGTAACCCGTAATCATCGCGTTCATTTGATGAGGGCTATGGGTGTAGCCATAAATACCCTGATGCACTCTATCGCTCAGCGCTTCAATGACACAAGGCGGAGATTTAAAGTCCATATCAGCTACCCATAACGGCAGCACCTCTTTGCTATCAAAGCTATCCCAGCGAATAGAATTTGTATTCAGTCGATTGGTCGGAGTATCAAAATCAAATGCCATCTTTAGCAAGCCTTAAGCCTGTCATCTGCCAACGTGCGTGGGTAGGGAAAAAATTCCGATAAGTGATTCTGGAATGTCCTGTGGGCGTATATGCAGAGCTTCCTCTGAGAACCATCTGATTGACCATAAACTTACCGTTGTATTCACCAGCAATACCACCCCAGGGTTGATAGCCAGGATACGGGGTGTAGTTACTACTTGTCCATTGCCAAACTTTGCCAAAAAGATCATCACTTGTTTCGGTATTTGATTTGGCAAAAGCTTCCCACTCAAACTCGGTTGGGAGGCGGGCACCTTCATACTCTATTAGGTTTTGGTTAGCCCAGCGCGCAAAGGCATCCGCCTCAAAGTAGCTGATATTCGATACTGGTGCGTACATATCAAGAGGGGAGTTACCATAAAGCGAAAAGTGCAAAACCTGGTTTTGGGTATCCATATTCCAATAGAGTGGAGCAGATATCTTTTCTGCTTGAAGCCATGCCCAGCCTGCATCTAGCCACCATTGAAAATTTTGATATCCGCCATCTTCAATGAATTGAAGCCACTCCAAATTATTAACCAATCGATTGCCTATTGAATGAATCTGGTTGAGGGCATTATGTTTAGGGCCTTCATTATCAAAATGAAATCCAGCGCCTTCATAGCCAGTTTCTACTACACCGCTAGCACCTTTAATCCATTGAAATGGCTTCTCTAATGAGGATATAGAGTGATGTTGAGGCTCGTAAGCTGGGAAAAGCGAGTTGTTAGAGAGGAGGTGGTGAATATCGGTTAACAATAATTCTTGATGCTGCTGTTCATGGTTGATACCAAGCTGCATGAGCGATAGAACTTCTGTAGAAAATTTTTCATTAATGAGCTTGATTACCCGTACTTCAATATTTTTACGCCATTCCAGCACCTCATCTAGAGAGGGGCGTGTTAAAAGGCCTCGCTTACTCCGTGGATGCTTGTCACCAATCCCGTTGTAATAGCTATTAAATAAAACAGCAAACTCCGGATTCCAATAAGTAAAGTTATCTTCAAAAGGCTTGAGAACCATTACCTCATAAAACCATGTGACATGCGCCAAATGCCACTTAGCAGGACTAGCATCATCCATGGACTGAGCTTGGCAGTCTTCTGGACTTAAATGGAGGATGAGATCTGTAGAGTATTTTCTAGAAAGATGAAATTGCTCTAGTATTTCATCGCCTGAGAGTGATTGATATAAAGGTTTATTGAGCATAGATGACTGCAAAATAGGTTTTTGGATCAGTCCAGATTTGAGTCTTTTCAAAACCTGCATTTTTTAATAACTGCTGGATTGATTCAATAGTGTACTTGTGGGAGTGCTCAGTATGAATCAGATCACCCGCTTTGAATACTTTGGAATTTCCAGGCCATGACACTGTCAAGTCCTCGAGAGCCTCTAGATATAGCTCAACTCTATGTTCCTTATGATTAATTTTGACTTTATGGCTAAATTGCTCCACCCTGAAATTAGAGCCCAGATGATAGTTAATTGATCTCAGAATATTGAGATTGAAGGCTGCTGTTACTTTTAGAGGGTCGTCGTAGGCCGCCATTAATACCGAGTCCTCCTTCATTAGATCAACACCAATTAACAAGCCACCATCGCTGGCTTGTTTCTTGATTTGCTTCAGAATTTCAAGTGCTTCGGCGCTAAGAAAATTTCCAATACTAGAGCCCGGATAAAAGAAGGTTCTTTTAGCAGTAGCAATAGAGTCGGGAATAATGAGTTGATTAGAAAAATCCATGCCAATATATTGCATGACAATATTGGGGTATTTTCCTTCTAGTTTTTCGACCGCATCCTGAAGGTACTCTGTAGAAAAATCGATCGCAAGATAGAGTGAAGGTTTTAAAGAATCAAAGAAAGACTCTGCTTTCTGGCAATTCCCAGCACCCAAATCAATTAGGGTACCCCCGATTCCTATTGCATCAGTAATTTGATCTTGGTACTGGGCAAAAATATTTTTTTCAGTATTAGTTGGGTAGTACTCGGGTAGCAGTGTAATTGCTGTAAAGAGATGCGAACCTAATGGGTCATATAAAAACTTAGGCGAAATCCATGGGGATGGAGCTAGTAAGCCCACTTCAATTTCTGGCGAAAATTCATGGTGGATTGCAGAGGTTTCATCCGGTGTAATGTGTTTTTGCATGAAGTTTTTTTTGGCAATGTTCGCTTTAAAGTAGTTAGACTTTATACAGCATAAAAATGAGATTTGCTTTATGCTAAATCCTTATAAGGAGATGCTATGAAAGCAATTTGGAATAATGAAGTTTTGGCTGATTCAGGTGATACTGTTGTGGTGGAAGGAAACCATTACTTTCCACCTTCTAGCTTAAATACCCAGTTTTTTAAAAAGTCTGAAAAGAATACGGTTTGCTCCTGGAAGGGTACCGCGAGCTATTACGACATAGAGGTTAACGGCCAATCTAACAAAGATGCGGCTTGGTACTATCCTGAGCCCAAATCGGCCGCAAATAATATTGCTGGATTTATTGCCTTTTGGAAGGGTGTACAAGTAATCGACTAATTTGCGACTAGAGATATCAAAGTCAATTTAAATAAGTAATCCCCTCATCCCTTACGCACTAGGTCATCTATTAATATCTAAACCACCTTCAGGTGGTTTTTCTTTCTCTAATTAAAGGCTGCTGATAGCAATAGATTGATTGGTGACCGATATCTTTTTTCTATTACGGTCTTCTTTTGAGTGAAAAAATTGCCACTTTTATTTTAAGGCTTAGCCCCATGTTCAAGAAAGCACTCAAGCAAACCGCGCTATTGCTGATGACTTTAATTTTGCTGGCTGGAATCGTGTTGTGGACCCCAGATAAATCTAGAGTAGAACTTGAAAACGCCTATGGCTCTTCAAAAAATAACTATGTCACAGCCTTGGGTGTCAAAATTCGTTATCAAGATACAGGACCCTCCCAAAATCCTATTCCAATTTTATTCTTGCATGGCTTTGGATCTAGTTTGCACACCTGGGATGCCTGGACTAAGGAGTTGGGTGGTGAATACCGGGTTATCTCTGTGGATCTTCCGGGCTTTGGATTAACGGGTGAGGATCCTAGTGGGATTTACACGGATCAGAGAAGTGTTGAGGTCTTAGAGGCTTTTCTGAAGGAGCTCAATATTCCAAAAGTAGTTATGGTGGGTAATTCTATGGGGGGTAAATTGGCCTGGCAATTTGCTGCTCAATACCCTTGGCAAGTAAGTAAGTTGGTTTTAATATCCCCTGATGGCTATTCAAGTCCTGGAGCAGAGTATGGTAAAAAAACCGAAATACCTGCTATTGCCAATCTTTATCGTTACTTCTTTTCGAAGTCATTCTTAGCAATCAATTTGGAGCCAGCTTATGCTGATCCACACACTTTAAATGATGCCTTAGTTAATCGGTATTACGACTTCATGCTGGCGCCAGGGGTACGGGGTGCTATTTTGGCTCGAATGCAGCAAACTGTTTTGCAGGATCCTGTGCCTTCGCTAATGAAGATTCAGGTACCTACTTTATTGATGTGGGGCGAGAAGGATGCCTTTATTCCATTGTCAAACTCTGAGGATTATTTAAGGGTAATGCCGCATGCTAAAAGGGTTACTTTACCCAATATTGGACATTTGCCCCAAGAAGAGCAAGCTAACGTTGGTCTTCAGGCGCTAAAAGAATTTTTATAAATCATGAACACATTCTCCAATTGGATGATCTAACAAAGTACACAGCCAAGACAGAAAAAATAGAAATAGCCTAGGAAGCAGTGAAAGCAACACAAACCGGAATCCTGTGGTTTTCAAAACCAAAGAGTGAGCCAGTACTTCTTGTAAGCCTATGAATTTGCATACGCGCCGCCACTGAACGCTCGCAGACTATAAGACTTTAATTGACCTGGCTGTCATTAAGCGTAAACTAAAGTATTGATGCAATGAAAAGATGTGCTTAAATACAATCAGCTAGTTCAAAATTTTACTAAATGAAGGGTAACCAGTGAATAACAGGGCAATTGAAACCAGAGATAAATTAGCAAAAATATATTTTATATTTGGCGCTATCTTTATTGCTATTTTTTCGACAATATCACTTTTAGCATTATTTTTTTCAGCTCTAAATTTTTAGAAATAGGCTGAAAATAAAGCCCTTTAATGGCTAAGGTTTGTGACAGTAAGCAATTACTGAGCACTATCCCCCCTAAGCTAGAGAATGATATTAATCGCTGGAGTTAGATGGAAATCTGCTGGAGGAATATCGAACTAGGGCATTTGCAAGGGCCAAAATTAGGATTGTGGCTCCCAGAATTAAGATTTGTACATCAGCCTCATGCTTTGTATTTGCTAAATCAATAATCAGTCTTGTCACTGCAGTTATAGCAACATAAATTAAGAATCTCACTGGCATGCGATTGGTCCTAAAGTAAATTCCGACCATTGCACCAACTTCTAAAAAAATAAATAGCAATAAAAGATCTTCAATAGAAGCGCTGCCTTTGTTGATCATCCCTAAGAAAGTATGAATCCCTGACCATACTGTTGCAGCTCCAATTCCAAACAATGCAATGCGATGAAATAAGGAGACAAATAAATTCCCAATAGGGTCAGAGATTTTTTCTAAGTAGATTTCAAGCTTAGAAGTTTTACTTGTTGGCTTGGGTGGCATATTCATCTTGTTATTTTTCCATGCTATTTAATTAATTCTATTCAGAGAATTTAAAAAATAAAAAAGCATAGGTCAAGCCTTTGCTAGCAACATTAAAGGGGTGCAGATACCTTTGAATGCGAGGTTATTGACTTTACGCCGATAAATCTTAGAAGGAACTTTGAAGTCCCTACATTTCCAATTTGTCGCCCTATGCGGGCGATGTTTTTTGTCCTGCTCAAGCCAGCCAATCTCGTGGTTTTAGATAGTAGTCATACAGCTTAGCCTCTGGTGTGCCAGGTTTAGGCTGCCAGTTGTACCACCACTGAACTACAGGCGGCATCGACATCAAAATAGATTCAGTTCGGCCGCCAGAGTGCAGACCGAAGATTGTGCCGCGATCAAAGATGAGGTTGTATTCCACATAACGGCCACGACGGTATTCTTGGAAAGACTTCTCTTGCGGGGTAAAGGCATCTTTGCAGCGTCGCTCTACTATTGGTAGATAGGCATTAATAAAGGTATCACCAACGGCGCGAGTCATGGCAAAGCTTTTTTCAAAGCCTAGCTCATTAAAGTCATCAAAGAAAACACCCCCAATACCACGCGGTTCTTCACGATGCTTTAGATAAAAGTATTCGTCACACCATTTTTTAAAGCGTGGGTAAAGCTCTTTGCCAAATGGATCTAAGGCATCTTTAGCGGTTTGATGGAAGTGCTTGCAGTCTTCATCCACGCCGTAATAGGGAGTTAAGTCAAAGCCTCCCCCAAACCACCATACTGGCTCTTTGTCTGGCGCTTGCGCTATAAAACAACGCACATTCATATGGGTAGTGGGTGCCTTAGGATTGTTGGGATGAAAGACCAAGGAAACACCCATCGCTTCAAAGCTACGACCAGCGACTTCAGGGCGATGGTGTGAGGCAGATGGGGGCATTTGATCTCCACGTACATGAGAAAAGCCTACACCACCTTTTTCAAGGATATTGCCGCTATCCAAAATGCAGGTGCGACCATAGCCTTTGAGTTTGCTATCTTCAGGCTTATGCCATTCATCGGCAACAAAGGCCTTGCCATCTAGAGCGCTCATTGCGCTCGTGATGCGATCTTGCAAGCCTAGAAAATAATCTTTTAGGGTTGCGATATTGATTTGAGTGTGTTGGTCTTGATTTTTAGGCATCAGTAAATTGCAGCTTAGCTAGATGTGAGTAAAGACCTTGATTATTAACTAGTGAAGAGTGGGTACCAATTTCTACAATACGACTGTTCTCCATGACAACAATCCTGTCGGCTTTTTTAACGGTCGCCAGTCTATGAGCAATGACTATGGTTGTTCTACCCTTCATTGCCTCTTCGAGTGCTTGCTGTACTAGTCTTTCCGACTCTGCATCTAAGGAGCTAGTAGCCTCATCCAATAAAAGTAATGGTGGATTTTTTAGTAAAGCTCTTGCTATTGCAATTCGTTGTTTTTGACCGCCCGATAGCCTTACACCTCGGTCACCTAAGAATGTGCTGTATCCATCAGGTAACTTGGATATAAATTCATCTACAAAGGCAATCTTGGATGCTCTAATGACTTCATCATCGCTTGCATCTTCTTTGCCATAGCGGATATTTTCTAGTGCATTCTCAGAAAAGATGCTGATATCTTGAGGTACCACTCCAATGAGTTTTCGTAAACCATCTAATTTATAGTTTCTTATATCAACGCCATCAAAAGAAATATTACCTGACTGGGGATCATAAAATCTCTGTATTAATTTAAATAAGGTCGTTTTACCTGAGCCCGATGGACCCACAATAGCAATTTTTTCCCCAGCCTGAATATTTAGGGAAATGTCTGTAAGTACATTTGTTGGAATGGATTGGTAGTGAAAGCTTAATCCTTGGATGTTAATGCTGATAGCTTTATTGGCTGATGAAGGGGGGATAAAGGGTTCTTTAGGATTTTGCACTTGTGACTCGATGCTCAATAACTCTAAAAGTCTATCGCCAGCACCAATTGCTCTTTGTGAGTCACCAAGAACCTCTGAAAGAGCTGCTATAGAGCCTGCAACAATTACGGCATACAAGAAAAACTGGGTTAGTTCACCACCAGACATCTCCTGGTTGCTGACTGCATAGGCACCAAGCCACAACACAGTGATGATGCTAGTAAAGCCCAAGAGTATGGCAACAAAAGTAAGTTTGCCGCGAGCCGCACTCCTAATTTTTGAGGCCAAAAATGAAGCCTCAATAGAAGTATCAAATGCTCGGATTTCTTTTTGTTCATTTGCAAACGACTGAACAGTAAGAATGGCATTTATTTTTTCACCTGCAATTGCGGAAGCCAGCGCAATTTTATCCTGTGAATTTCTGGAAAGCTTCCGAACTTTTTTACCCATCAGCATGATGGGTACTACGGTTAATAATAGGGTGGCAAGAATGAGTAAAGACAATTTAATACTAGTAATAAACATCATTGTCATCCCACCAAGCAGCAGAAATAAATTTCTTACCGCCATAGAAATGCTTGTACCTATTAGGATTTGAACTATTGAAGTGTCGTTATTAATCCGCGAGAGAAGTTCGCCGCTTTGTTGGGTTTCGAAGAATTCTGGACTCTGTAAGATGATATGCGAGTAGACTGCTTTCCGAATATCACAAGTAACTCTTTCCCCAAGCCAGGAGATGATGTAGTAACGCAACGCACTGGCAAATGCAAGCACAAATGCAGCTGCAAAAAGATTAATGAAGGTGAGGTTGATTTGCTCATGACTTATATCGCTAAACCCTAGATCAATAATTTTTCGAAAACAGAGTGGCACTACTAAAGTTGCTGAAGCAGCAAGTACGAGACTAATTGCTGCTATTAACACTTGTTTTTTGTAAGGTTTTAAGAAGGGCAGGAATGACTCTATAACCTTGAGCTTGGGTGATTGCCGAGTTTCTTTTTGAGTCATTGGAAATAGTTGTATTGATCTATAAGAAGTGCAATGGGCTAGGCAATACTGTAATGCCTATGTCATCTATTATTTACTCGAATTTTTATTGGCAACTTCACATCTGATGTTGAATTTCTTATATTAGGGTAAATACTTATTTATTAGTTTTTTAGCAACAAAACCTATTTTTTTTCACCACTTAAAAAATTCATAAAATATTGATTAATATGAACTTATTTTGATTTTCTAAATTAATTTGTATATAAAGGTTGACATAGTAATGTGTCTTTATTAAATTACAAGTGTGGTAATAGGAAATGGTGATTTTGGTCACTACCCTGCGTGCGGGGTTGCACGTTTAGTGAGTCTTTTCTATAGGGAGACGCAAACTATGTCAGATGGAAAAATTAGCCTCACGGGGCTTAATGACGAACAATCAGAGGAGCTGCATCGGAATCTGATTCAAGGGACCCAGTTTTTTGGGATGATTGCAGCATTGGCACATTTGCTTGCCTATATTTATTCGCCTTGGCTTAAATAAAGGGAAGGGAGATCGATATGATTTACGGAAAAATGTGGACAGTAGTTAAACCTACCGTTGGGATCCCGCTCATTATTGGAGCAGTAGCAGTTGGATCTTTTAGTGTGCATTATGCAATCTTGACTCATACAACTTGGGTAAGTGCTTTCTTAGAGGGTGGTGCTAAGACAGCAGCAGCATCAATGCCGGCAGCACCCGCGGCACCGATGAAGAAGTAAAGTGTTTGATATTTCTAAAAAGGCTGGGTAAAAACCAGCCTTTTTAGTTTTAGCACTCTAAAAATTTGATCTGCAATCTCTCATCTAGATTTTTATTTTGATCAGCTAGAATTAAATGATGAACCGGGTCACTAAAAAGCTCATGCAATCGTGGACAAATCTGGGTCCTCGATATCTTCCTTTTGCCGATGCTGCCTCAGACGATTTACCTTTGTCAAGGTTGCTCAGACTCTCTCTTTTTCAGGCTTCTGCAGGAATGGCATTAGTTCTTCTGGTTGGCACCCTGAATCGGGTCATGATTGTTGAGCTTCACGTGCCGGCATCGATTGTTTCAGTCATGATTTCTTTGCCAATCATTTTTGCGCCTTTTCGCGCGCTCATTGGCTTTCGTTCCGATAATCACAAATCGGCTTTAGGTTGGCGTAGGGTGCCATATATGTGGATGGGCACTCTAGTTCAGTTTGGCGGCTTGTCGATCATGCCTTTTGCCTTGCTTGTCTTGTCTGGTGGGGGGCAATCCCATCAAGCGCCAGTTTGGATTGGTTGGGTAGCTTCTGGCCTCGCTTTTTTATTGGTTGGCGCTGGCATACACATTACACAGACAGTTGGTTTAGCCTTGGCAACCGATTTGGCTCCAGAGGTTGATCAGCCTAAAGTTGTTGGGCTGATGTATGTCATGCAGCTCTTTGGCATGATTGTGAGTGCCTTGGTATTTGGTTGGGCTCTCAACGAATTTAGCCCTGCAAAGTTAATTCAAGTAATTCAGGCATCTGCTCTCATCACAATCATCCTTAACGTGATCTCGCTATGGCAACAAGAGCCTAGAAGTGCGACTCAAAAAAAATCTGTTGGTGAACCTTCCTTTTTGGACTCTTGGCGTACCTTTGCCCAAGGGGGTAATGCCATGAGAAGGTTGGTTGCACTAGGCTTTGGAACAATGGCTTTCAGCATGAATGAGGTTTTGCTAGAGCCTTATGGTGGGCAGATTTTGGGTATGAGTGTCAGTGATACCACAATGCTTACTGCAATTCTGGCAGTTGGTGGCTTAATTGGTTTTAGCTGGGCTTCGCGTGTTTTAAGTAAAGGTACCGATCCGTTCTATATGGCTAGCATCGGAGCTCTAGTTGGGATTCCGGCTTTTATATTGATCACACTTTCCGCTCCATTAGATTTAAGAACGCTTTTTTTATTGGGAACCTTTTTAATCGGTTTTGGGGGCGGTCTATTTAGCCACGGAACTTTAACGGCAACGATGCAGTTGGCGCCATCTGACCAACGAGGACTGGCATTAGGAGCCTGGGGAGCTGTGCAGGCCACAGCAGCTGGAATTGCAATTGGGCTCGGTGGGGTTATTCGGGACTTAATTGTTGCAATTGGCGCAGCAAACTGGCTTCCTGAGGGTCTAATAGGGCCCGCTACGGGATATTCTTTTGTTTATTGCTTGGAAATTGGACTATTGATTGCTACAATTTTTTCAATGACAACACTGTTGCCAAAGAAGAAATAAACTCTGATTTAGAGCTGTCTGATTCGTAGTCGTATAAATTTGATTTAAGGAGACCGAGATGAATTTAACAGGTATTTTAGTAACAGCTTGGGTAGTTGTATGCGCTATTACGATTGCAAAAATGGCAGCAGGACTGACCAGCAAATACAAGTAAATCGATTTGCTTGAACTAGCTCATATTGCAATATGAGCTAGTTATCGTGGGCCAAATATTTTGAGCGCCACGTATTCCATCATGAAGTTACAAATAATTGCGGTAACCAAACCGGTCAATATGGCAAGCCCAGTGCCGCTAATGTCATAACCAAATTTAAAGCCAAGGCCAAATCCAAGGATGCTAGCAAGGCAGTAAGGGATGTAGCGCCAAAAATGATTTTTCTTTTTGGTATTGCTCATGCATCTGATGACTTCTTAGATCACATCAATTTTCTGTAACACTTGCATAAGTCTGATGAGACTGCGACTAGAAAATAGCCGCTAATGCCAATAGCAAACAGAATGTATTGCTGATCTCGAATCGCTAAAAGAAGACCAAACAGCATGATGAATAGAAAGCCTAGGCTAATAATGGTTTTGGCGAACATGTTTACCTCTTAGTGTTAGATGGGATCAAAATTAACATATACGATTAAATCTTGCTACCTTTATACAGGCTTGGGAATCAACTCTGCCGCACCTTGGGCCAGTAAATCCTTGGCTACAGCAAGTCCTAGGGCTTCTGCATCTTCCACTGACTGAACTGTTGCATTGCCCTTGGCAAGGCAGATGGCTTTGCCATCGGTACTAGCTACAAAGGAACGAATCTGCATGTTGTTTTGATCCCAAGTTGCATGCGCCGCTAAAGGTACTTCACAAGAACCTCCTAGCTGACGAGAGACCATACGCTCAGCAGAAACGGCATACAGAGTAGGTAAATCATTTAAAGGGGCTAACCATTGCTTGATATGGGGATGCGCACTTAAGGTCTCAATCCCCAGTGCCCCTTGACCGGCTGCAGGAGTGTAAGGATCGTAAGGCAAACAGGCACGTATCCGACTCTCTAAGCCTAAACGCTTCAGACCAGCGGCTGCCAAGATAATGGCCTGATACTCACCACGGTCTAATTTGCCCATGCGAGTGTCTAAGTTCCCACGCAGAGGTTCAATGTTGAGATGGGGAAACTTGGCCCGTAGGACCGACTCGCGGCGCAAGCTTGAAGTGCCCACAATCGCACCCGCAGGTAGATCTTCAAGACTGGCATAGTCATTAGAGACAAAGGCATCTCTGGCATCTTCTCTGGCCATGACGCAAGACAGATCAAAGCCATTGGGCATCACCATGGGCACATCCTTTAAGGAGTGCACGGCTAGATCAGCCCGACCATCTTCAAGGGCCGTTTCTAGCTCTTTTACAAAAAGGCCTTTGCCACCCACTTTAGATAGGGCTTTATCCAAAATCTGGTCACCCCGGGTAGTCATCCCCAGGATCTGGACATCACAGTCTGGGTAGAGTTTTTTAAGGCAATCTCGGACATGCTCTGCCTGCCACATGGCCAGGCGACTTTCGCGGGAGGCGATTACAAGGCGCTTGGGGGCTGCTGGGGAAGTCGATTCAGGGGTGGAATTTAAGGTTTGGGACATAACATTTAAGTAAATGCTAATAAATATTCAAAATCTAGAGGATATTACTAATAACTAAGCTCAAGATTAACATTTAGTTAGACTAAACTAAATTTTATCTTCAATACTATTTTGCTCTGGAATGGCAATGGCCCTTAATTTTCCTTTTACAGCAATCGTTTCACAGGCAGAAATGAAGCTGGCGATCACGCTGTGCACAATTGATCCGCTGATAGGCGGCGTTCTGATCTTTGGAGATCGCGGAACCGGAAAATCAACCACTATTCGTTCCTTGGCTGGGTTATTACCCACCATGAAATCAATTGCTGGATGCCAGTACCACTGTAATCCAGATTCAAAAATCCTTTGCTCTGAATGTGAGGCTAAAAAAGCTGAGGGCGTAAAGTTAAAGGTTGAGAATATTGCTGTGCCAGTGGTGGATTTGCCCTTAGGCGCAACCGAGGATAGAGTGGTCGGTGCTTTGGATATTGAAAAGGCTCTGACGCAAGGAATCAAATCATTTGAGCCTGGTCTACTTGCAAAAGCAAATCGTGGTTATCTCTATATTGATGAAGTAAATCTATTAGAAGACCATTTAGTGGATCTATTAATTGATGTTGCCGCTTCGGGTGAAAACATTATCGAGCGCGAAGGTTTAAGTATTCGTCATCCAGCCCGCTTTGTATTGATTGGCAGCGGCAATCCAGAAGAGGGCGAGTTACGTCCGCAGATGTTAGATCGTTTTGGTTTATCAACTGAGGTGAGAACCCCGTCTGACTTTAAAGAGCGCGTTGAGATTATTAAAAGACGTGATGAGTTCGAAAGAAATCCTGAACGTTTCATTGCCGCTTGGGAAAAGTCGGAAGAAGAATTCAAGAAAAAAATCAGCAAGTCTCAAAAACTTTTAGATCAAGTGGCGGTAGATGATGAATTACTGGAAGTAGCCACTAAGCTTTGTGCTCATTTGGGCACCGATGGTTTAAGGGGCGAGTTAACCTTACTTAGAGGCGTGAGAGCTTTAGCTGCATTTGAGGGCAAGAAAAAAGCTAGTCTTAATCATTTGAAAAAAATTGCGCCACTTGCATTGGGTCATCGATTACGACGTAATCCACTGGACGATAGTAGCTCGGGTGCACGTATTGATCGTGCGATGCAAGAGTTTTTTGCTGATACAGCAAAGTGAAATCAGCACAAACAGCATGGTTTGATGCCAATTTAATTGCCATTCTCTTGGCAATTAATCCCAGAGGCCTTAAAGGTGTTACGGTTAAAAGTCAATTTGGCCCCGTGAGGGACGCATGGCTTACCTATGTAAGGCAGTTGGCTTCATCATGTGGCGTACAAATACTGAAAGCTCCTGCCAATATCTCAGCGGAGCAACTTCTAGGTTCCTTAGATATTGAAGCTAGTTTGCAAGCAGGCTCATTGATCATGAGCAAAGGTCTTCTAGAGCGAGTCCGGGGAAATCTGCTTTTGCTTTCAATGGTTGAGCGCATGGATTTACAGGCTGTTGCACTCATCTCCCAGGCCTTGGATGAAAAAAACTCCACTGATACAGTATGCCCATTTGGGGTGATTGCCTTAGATGAATCTGATAGTGCGGATGAGGCTATTAGCCCACGATTATTAGATAGATTGGCCTTTGAAATTTACTTAGATCAGTTTTCTATAGCTGATATCAATGAATCTCTTGAAGTGGATGTTGAAGATATTGCCGAGGCAAAGAAGCTCTTGCCCTCAGTCAAGTGCAGTGATGACTATGTAGAGGTCATGACAAAAGCAGGCTCCAGTCTTGGTGTGATCTCCTTAAGAGCAAATCAGTTTGCTTTAGAGACAGCAAAAACCTTAGCCGCATTAAGGGGCCTAACTGAGGTTGGTCAAGATGAGGTGATTGACGCTGCACGCTTGGTATACACGCCCTCAAAAAGGATACAAATGCCCTCAGAAGCAGATCAAGTCGATCAAGGGGAGCAAGATACACCAGAGCATCAGGATGAGCAAAACTCAGATAGTCAGATGGAAGACGCAGAAAATGAACCAGAAACATCCCCTGAGCAGAATCAAGAGCAGCCATCCAATGAAGAGCTAGAAGACATTATTGTTGAGGCTGTAAAGACCTCGATTCCATCGCAACTATTGCGTCAGTCTAAGCAAAGCAATAAGCCTGGTAAATCCGCTGCACATATCTCAGGAAGATCAGGGGCTGTGCAAAAAAACTTTCTTAGCGGGAGGCCGCTCAGCTCTCGCAAGGGTAGGCCTATCAATGGAAAGCGTCTTGATATTCTAAAAAGTATTAGAGCGGCGATACCTTGGCAGCGACTCAGAGGGCTAACTGCTGCTAATCAGCAACAGAATAAGTCGAAATCTAGAATCGACTTTAGGGCTGAAGATCTTCATATTAAGCAGTACCTCAGAAGGCGCGGAACAGTTACTATTTTTTTAGTAGACGCTTCGGGTTCGTCTGCAACTCAGCGTTTATCTGAGGCAAAAGGTGCTCTAGAAGAATTATTGGCCCAATGCTACATTCGGCGCGACGAAGTTGCTATGGTTTCAATGCGTGGAGCAAAGGCAGAGATTGTGTTGCCACCCACACGATCTCTTGTGAGGGCTAAGAGAAATTTAGCAACTCTACCTGGTGGAGGCGGAACACCTTTGGCAGCAGGTTTTCGGGCTGCCAATGAGATGGCCACTTCCCTAGAACGCAAAGGCTTAACGCCCATTATCGTGATCATGAGTGACGGTAAGGCAAATGTGAATCTGAATGGTGTTGGGGGAAGGGCGGCGGCGCATAGCGACGCCTTAATGGCAGCGAAGGAGTTGCGAGTGAAAAACCATCGACTCTTGTTTGTAGATACCTCACCTCAGCCAGAGGTACTAGCTCAAGAACTATCTAGCGTAATGGCAGCACAGTACTTCCCGCTGCCCTTTACCAGTTCTGGTAAAAAAATATCGCAAGCTGCTATGCAATTAGCAATTAGCAATTAGCAATTAGCAAATAACTAATATGTTTTCTTTTGTGATAATTTTTTGAGAACTTTTTGACCTCGGAAATAAGCATTCGCAAATAGTCCTAGACCAAGCAGAGCAGCTAAACACAAAAAGATATTAACTAGTGTGGACATGGCTTCCTCCTTTTACCTGTAGTGCTTCTTCAATAAATTCAAGAGCGAGTGTTTCATGTGCTTCATGAAATAAATGCCCCCCTTTTATTTCAATGATTTTTGCTTGATGGAAATATTTCTCAATCACCTGGCGTAAAGCCTGTGCTGGAATCCATCCATCATCCTCGGTCAATACAAAGGTTAGATCGGATTGAATGCTTTGGCATTCTTCAAGCAGGCTAGGTATATCGGTCTCCGCCATAAAGCTCATAGACCCATTGAGATGATCGGCACTCTTAAATAAGGTTTTGTATCGCTCCCTTTTTTTGCTATCAAGCTTGGTATTGGTGGAATCGATAAGGCTGTCAATCATTTTGGTATGAGGTAATAGATCACTTAGAACTGTAGTAAAAAAAGAAGATGTGACGATGGGATTTATAAATGGTGCGACAAACTTATGATAGAAGCTGGGCAAGCTAATGAGTGAGGGATTAAGACCCACAATTGTTTTTGGCTGCTTGTTTTTGAGTGCGTAACTTAAGGCTAGCGTAGCTCCTGCGGAGTGACCAATAATGTGATCAAAATAGTCGATCTTGAGCGCCTCTCTTAATTCGGTAAGTTTTTCGGCGAGGGCATCTAAGTTAAGATTTTTTTGCCCGCGGTTTTTAGTAAATCCGTGGCCCGGTAGATCGACTGCAATGACGGTGTATTTTTTTGCCAATTCACTAAATAGACTGCCCCAGGTATGAGCAGAGGAACCGGTGCCATGAAGCAGAAGTACACGTATCGGCGAGTCGCCCGAGACCTGCACATGCCAAGTCATATCCCCAGTCAGAATATTTCGGCTGAATGATCTATTTGGCCAATCTTCTGGAATTCCAGTAATCATCTTCTTTCAAAACCATTCTTAATGAGGGTAAACCCTTGTATTTATGTTTGACAGCGACAGAAATAGTGTCTATATTTTTTTACATAGTAAATTGTATTTTAATTTAGACAAAGAAAATGATTTCTTTTTGAAGGGGCAACAGTCATGTCACCAATCAAGCATTTGGATAGAGCTCTTGAGCACACCTTGAAATCTCATGAATCTACCAAGGGTCCAGCGTTACTCAGTAAAGCAATTCGGCATGCCGTATTTCCGGGTGGTGCTCGTATTAGACCTCAGCTTACTCTAGCGGTAGCTCAGGCTTGTGGCAATGATGACCCTCAATTATCGATGGCAAGTGCGATTGCGGTTGAGATGATTCATTGCGCTTCCTTAGTGCACGATGATTTACCTTGTTTTGATAACGCAGATATGCGTCGTGGTCAAACCTCTGTTCATAAAGAATTTGGTGAGCGCTTGGCAGTGTTGACTGGCGACGCTCTCATCGTCATGGCATACCAAACAGTTGCGGCAGCCTCAAGAAGGTCCGCTCAACGATTGGCTCCCATTATTAAAACGATCTCACAAGGAGTTGGTGCGCCATTCGGCATTATTGCCGGGCAAGCTTGGGAGTGTGAGCCTCAAGCAGTTTTAAGTGATTATCAAAGAGCTAAGACTGGCGCACTGTTTTCAGCAGCTACTGCAGCGGGCGCTCAAGCAGCTGGAGCAGATGCGGAAACCTGGCAAGGTTTAGGCGAGTGGCTTGGAGAGGCGTATCAAGTTGCCGATGATATTCGTGATGTATTGGGAGATTCTCAGTTTCTTGGTAAACCTTGTGGTCAAGATGAAGAGCATCATCGCCCAAGTTCAGCAAAAGAGCTCGGTCTAAATGGTGCTGTAGAACATTTTGATCATTTAGTTGGTAAAGCCATTACCTCTATTCCAAGTTGTCCGGGTGACAACTACTTGAAAAAACTCGTTGCCTTTGAAGCGGAGAGATTGTTGCCTTCTTCTTGGTTCGAGCGGGGCGAAAGACATTTGGCGATTGCAATTCAAAAGCAAGCAGCTTAAGGTATTACGCAGCTTTTATGGCTCAAACACAATCCTTATCGATGGAAGGTAGTCAGCATGACTACAGCCTCTGGGAGCGACTCTGCATCTTTCGTGATCACTTAATTGCTGACACTCGTTTTCAAAATCGCGTAGCTAAAATTCCTTTTCTCAAAAATATTGCTAAGAGAAGAGCCAATCAATTATTTGATGTGATGGCTGGATTTGTGTATACACAAATCCTTCTCTCATGCGTACGTTTAAATCTCTTTAATCTTTTAAAAGATGGCCCATTGGATTTAGCAGATATTAAAAAGAGTTGTAGTCTTGATGCAATCCCTTTGAAAAAATTATTGGATGCCGCTGTATCCATTAACTTATTAGAAATGCGTTCGAAGCAAAAATATGGTTTGGGAATATTAGGCGCTCCGATGGTGGGTAACACGGCGCTCTCAGCCATGATCGAGCACCATGCAGTTTTATATGAAGACCTTCGTGATCCACTATTACTTTTATCTGGTGATGTTGAGATTAAGAGGATGGAGAAATTTTGGCCTTACGTTTCTCCTGATCAGCAAGATCAAGAGGCGCTGAAGGATAAGGAGCGCGTCAAAAGCTATTCCGACTTGATGTCAGCATCTTTGCCTCTAGTAGCGGATCAAGTAGTGGACGCTTATGATTTTTCTCAACATGAATGTTTATTAGATGTTGGCGGAGGACAGGGTACTTTTTTAAAACGCGTTTTTATAAATACCCCTGAGCTCAAAAGAAAACTATTTGATTTGCCAGGTGTTGCTAACCTTGCAAAAGATAGTTTTGCGCTGACCACAGACCATCAAGACATTGAAGTCCATGGAGGAGATTTCTTCCGAGACTCACTGCCAACGGGCGCAGATCTCATCACCTTAATTCGGGTGATTTTTGATCACGACGATGAGCGCGTCAAAATTTTATTAAGGTCAATCTTTGAAGCATTGCCCGCTGGTGGCAAGCTGTTAGTAGCCGAGCCCATGGCCGATACCCCTGATCATCCTGCCATGGGGCATGCCTATTTTGGCTTCTATTTACTTGCCATGGGCAGGGGCAGACCCAGAACTATTCAAGAAATTAGCAATTTAGCGGTACATGCTGGCTTTAAGGGTGTAGAAGTGCTGCGCTGCAGCATGCCAATTAACGCCCAAGTTTTACTAATTACTAAATAAATCAGGGTAATTACTAATGACTATATGTCCATAAGTGTATAAATTAGTTTACATATAGAGAGTAAATAAAAATATACATATGCTTAGTCAACTTCATTCAACCGCCGTTTTGCTTGAGTCCCCCCGGGAACTCAGGCTCAAACGTCTTTTGTTGGATGAGCCAACGGATACAGATGTGGTTGTCCAAATTGAATGGAGTGGCATCAGCACAGGAACTGAAAAGATGCTGTGGAATGGAACGATGCCAGATTTTCCAGGAATGGGTTACCCCTTGGTGCCTGGCTATGAATCGGTCGGGAGGGTGACTCGAGCTGGAAAAAATTCTAAGCTGGATCTTCATCAGCGAGTTTTTGTGCCTGGCGCAAAATGTTTTGGAGATGTTAAGGGCTTATTCGGTGGAGCCGCATCTCATGTTGTAGTGCCTGGTGACAGAGTAGTTGCGCTCCCAGAAGCTATTGGTGAAGAAGGGGTGTTGTTAGCGCTGGCAGCTACAGCCTATCACGTCACTCAAGGTAAAAAAGCATTGCAACCAGATCTCATAGTAGGGCATGGTGTCTTAGGAAGACTCATTGCCCGGATCGCCGTGCTATTAGGGCATAAGCCTGTAGTTTGGGAGATTGATACAGACCGCATGGGCGGTGCCGAAGGATACACAGTTCTACATCCTTGCGATGATCAAGAAAACAAGTATAAAAATATTTGTGATGCTAGCGGACAAGTAAGTGTCCTGAATAAATTAATTAGCCAATTGCAATTTGGTGGCGAGATTACGCTCGCAGGGTTTTACGATAAAGACATTCAGTTTAATTTCCCCAGGGCATTCATGAAGGAAGCCAAATTCCGGATTTCTGCACAGTGGGCACCTCAAGATTTACTGGATGTAAAACAACTTATTGCACATGGAAAGTTAAGCCTAAGTGGCTTGATTACCCATCATCGCAAGCCGTCTTCAATTGATGAAGTCTATCGGACTGCATTTGAAGATCCTAGCTGTCTCAAAATGGTTGTTGATTGGAGAGAAGCATTATGAATGCGCCAAATGTCCCAAAAGAAATCACGATTCAATTTACGAATCTAAAAAAAGAGGCCGCTATTGAACCAGATCAAGTTCATACTGGCGAAATCAAAAAAGAGACCCAGATTATTGCCATTTATGGCAAGGGCGGAATTGGTAAGAGTTTTACGCTTGCCAACTTGTCCTACATGATGGCTCAACAGGGTAAGAAAGTATTGCTCATTGGCTGCGACCCGAAAAGCGACACTACTTCATTACTCTTTGGCGGAAAAGCCTGTCCAACCATTATCGAGACCTCCTCTAAAAAGAAATTGGCTGGAGAAGAGGTCAAGATTGGGGATGTTTGCTTTAAGCGAGATGGCGTTTATGCCATGGAGCTTGGCGGTCCAGAAGTTGGTAGGGGTTGTGGTGGGCGCGGAATCATTCATGGATTTGAAACCTTAGAAAAATTAGGCTTTCATGATTGGGGTTTTGATTACGTCTTACTGGACTTCTTGGGCGACGTAGTCTGTGGCGGCTTTGGATTACCTATCGCTAGAGATATGTGCCAAAAAGTGATTGTCGTAGCTAGTAACGACCTGCAATCCTTATATGTTGCTAATAACGTTTGCTCTGCAGTCGAATATTTCCGCAAATTGGGCGGTAATGTGGGTGTAGCGGGTATGGTGATTAATCGTGATGATGGCACCGGTGAGGCAACCGCATTTGCTGAGAATGTCGGCATTCCAATCTTGTCTGTTATCCCTGCAAATGATGACATTCGTAGAAAGAGTGCTAGTTATGAAATCATCGGTAAGCCAGACTCTCAGTGGGGTCCACTCTTCGAGGGTCTAGCAAGCAATGTAGCTGCGGCACCGCCTGTTAGACCTAAGCCGATGACTCCAGATGATTTACTAGGATTATTTGCGGCAAATCAAGTGGGTCGAGATGTAGTGCTAGAGCCTGCAACCATTTTTGACATGGTTGGAAAAAATGAAGTGATAAAGCCAACTCTCGAAGTGATTTACGACAAAGCGTAAAGAGCGAATTCATCGTGAAATCCAATAAAGTCATCCCGATACAAGACCAGACTAACAATACGTCTGGGATTTCCTGCCACTCGGGGGCGGAGGATTTATTAGCGGCTGCTAAATCAGCCAATAAGAGTGAAATCTTAGGTCAGTACGCCAAAGACTATCCAAAAGGTCCACATGATCAGCCGCAAAGTATGTGTCCAGCATTTGGATCATTACGCGTTGGCTTGAGAATGCGTCGCACTGCGACTATTTTGTCTGGTTCGGCATGCTGCGTTTACGGTTTAACTTTTACCTCTCATTTTTATGGTGCACGTCGCAGTGTAGGTTATGTGCCATTTAACTCCGAGTCATTGGTGACCGGAAAACTCTTCGAAGACATTCGAGATGCCGTATATAAAGAGGCAAATCCAGAGCTCTATGATGCTATTGTCATCATTAATCTTTGTGTTCCAACTGCTAGTGGTGTTCCATTACAGCTACTACCAAAAGAAATTAATGGCGTACGCATTATCGGTATTGACGTTCCAGGATTCGGTGTTCCAACCCATGCGGAAGCAAAAGATGTTTTAGCAAGTGCGATGTTGCGCTATGCCCGCACAGAAATTGAGAGTGGGCCTGTTTCAGCGCCACGCAATGGCATTTCTGATAAGCCGACCATTACCCTTTTGGGTGAAATGTTCCCAGTCGATCCAATTAGCATCGGTATGATGCTCGAGCCAATGGATTTGGCAGTGGGTCCAGTAGTGCCTACCAGAGAGTGGCGTGAGTTATATCAAGCGATGGACTCGAAAGTGGTCGCAGCAATACATCCTTTCTATACAGCGAGTATTCGTGAGTTCGAAAGCGCTGGAAGATCAATCGTAGGATCAGCCCCGATTGGTTATGAAGGTACAGCCCAGTGGCTGGAAAATATTGGAGCTGCTTCCGGTGTAAGTGCTGAGAAAATCGGCAATGCCAAAGCGAAGTTTTTGCCCATGATTCAAGCTGCGCTCAAAGCAAAACCGATCAAAGGTAGGATCACTTTGAGTGGCTACGAGGGATCGGAGTTATTGGTAGCGCGTCTATTGGTTGAGAGTGGTGCAGATGTTCGTTACGTAGGTAGCGCATGTCCAAAAACAGTTTGGAGTAGTAGCGACTTGGATTGGCTCGAGCAGCATGGTGTTCATGTTGAGTATCGCGCTTCTCTTGAGCAAGATCTCGCGGCGATGAAGGAGTTTGAGCCAGATTTAGTGATTGGCACAACGCCAGTGGTTCAAAAAGCCAAAGAATTGGCTATTCCATCTTTGTATTTCACGAACTTAATTTCAGCACGACCATTAATGGGCGCAGCTGGAGCTGGTTCATTAGCTCAAGTGATTAACGCTGCATTAGCAAATCAAGATCGCTTTGATGCCATGAACTCATTCTTTGAGGGCGTAGGTAAAGATCATGCAACTGGTGTTTGGGAATCAGTACCAGTTGATCGTCCTGAATTTAAAGCTGACGTAAGGCGTCGCATGGAAAAAGCGCGAGCCAAACAAAAAGCTGAGGAGATGGGCTAATGCTAGTCCTAGATCACGATCGCGCTGGTGGCTATTGGGGCGCCGTCTATGTTTTCACAGCTGTGAAGGGTTTACAGGTGGTGATTGATGGACCAGTTGGTTGCGAGAACCTGCCAGTAACTTCAGTATTGCATTACACAGATGCTTTGCCTCCTCATGAATTGCCTATCGTTGTGACCGGTTTAGCAGAAGAGCAGTTAGGTAGAGAGGGTACCGAAGAGTCCATGAAGCGGGCTCACAAAGTACTAGATCCTGATTTGCCTGCAGTAGTAGTAACAGGATCAATTGCGGAAATGATTGGTGGAGGCGTTACTCCAGAAGGCACAGGGATTAAGCGCTTCTTGCCTAGAACAATTGACGAAGATCAGTGGCAGTGTGCCAACCGCGCAATGAATTGGTTATGGACAGAGTATGGTCTGAAAAAAATACCAGAGCGTAAGAGGGTTGCTGGTGAAAAGCCCAGGGTCAACATTATTGGCCCTTGCTATGGCAGCTTTAATTTATACAGTGACTTAGCTGAAATCCGCCGTTTGGTTGAAGGTGTCGGCGCAGAAGTCAATATGGTTTTTCCATTGGGATCTCACTTGGCTGATATTCCGAAACTAGCTGATGCTGACGTTAATATCTGTATGTATCGTGAGTATGGGCGCTTACTTTGTGAAACTTTAGAACGTCCTTATTTACAAGCCCCAATCGGAATGCAATCTACAACCGCCTTTTTGAGAAAACTGGGTGAGCTCTGTGAACTCGATGTGGAAAGCTTTATTGCGCAAGAAAAACACACTACGTTAAAGCCAATTTGGGATTTATGGCGTTCTGTTACACAAGACTTTTTTGGCACCGCCAGTTTCGCCATTGTTGCTAATGAGACCTATACCCGAGGGATTAGAAATTTCTTGGAAGAGGAGATGGGTCTTCCTTGTAATTTTGCCATTTCTAGACTTCCAGGTAATAAAACCAATAATGTAGAGATTCGTGAATTAGTGCAGAAGAAAACACCACTAGTCATGTTCGGTAGTTACAACGAGCGGATGTATGGCAGTGAAATCGGAGCCCGTTTTTCGTATATTCCCGCTTCATTTCCTGGTGCCATTATTCGTAGACATACCGGCACTCCATTTATGGGTTATGCAGGCTCTGTCTATTTGATTCAAGAAGTTTGCAACTCTTTGTTTGATGCCCTATTTAACATTCTGCCGCTAGGCACAGAGATGGATAAGGTTGATCGGACACCAGCCAGAGTTCAGAGCTCTATTAAGACAATGCCTTGGGAGCTAGAAGCTCAAGAACTTCTGAATAAATTAATTAGTAATCAACCTGTACTGACCCAAATATCAGCCGCAAAAAGAATGCGCGATGAAGCAGAGCTTGAGGCTCGTAAACAAAATATTGAAAGAGTCACAGTAGATTGTGTACAGAAGTCATCCTTCTCCATTACAGCAGGAGAGGTTGTATGAAGCTAGTACAAAAAAATTACCCTGATCAAGGGTTAAACCAATATGACTTTTCCAGGTCATATCCTCAAATCTACAGGGGTGATGTAGAAAAGACCGTAAGGTCAGTTTCAAGGAGTTGTCATCATGAGTGAAAACAGA
>CANFMT010000020.1 GCA_947448415.1 Burkholderiaceae bacterium
AAAAGCCCTTAAAAATTAAGGGCTTAGTACGTAATTCTTGGTTGCGGGGGCAGGATTTGAACCTACGACCTTCGGGTTATGAGCCCGACGAGCTGCCAGACTGCTCCACCCCGCGTCTGAAGCTGAAATTCTACCATTTTTTGGGGGTCTCTGTCGAGGTTTTCCTGCAAAACACGCATAAATAAGCGGTTTTTGAGAAGAAATTCTGGATTTAAAACACCTCCAGTAGGAGTAATATATTGCCACGCAACATCACGCTAAGGTTTATTTATGTCAGTTAGCAATCCCGAGTTTTCAGAATCATCGCTATTAAGGCCGGTTGAAATCTCGCGAGGGGATCATCCCCACAAAAAAGGGGCCTCCGTGTCGCTAATGTTTGCTGCTATCGGCGTGGTCTTCGGCGATATTGGAACAAGTCCCCTATACGCACTAAAAGAATGTTTTAGTCCCGAGCATGGCATTCCATTCTCGACCGATGCTGTTTATGGCGTTATCTCAATGGTGTTCTGGGCATTTGCAATTGTAGTTTCTCTGAAATACGTATTGTTTGTAATGCGAGCAAACAATCATGGTGAGGGGGGCATTCTAGCGCTCATGGCATTGGCTTTAAGAACTGCACCTACAAACTCTAAGCGATCGCTTGTCATTATCATGGCCGGTGTTTTTGGGGCCTGCATGTTCTACGGTGATGCGATTATTACGCCTGCAATTTCGGTTCTGTCGGCTGTTGAAGGTCTTGAGGTGATTTCAAGTGACTTCACTAGATATGTGATTCCGATCACAATCCTAATATTGGTAATTCTTTTCTTGATTCAGAAAACAGGTACTGATCTAGTGGGTAAATTATTCGGACCAATCATGATGCTTTGGTTCATTACTATTGGATTAATGGGCATACATCAAGTTATTCAGAATCCCGCTATTTTTGCCGCTATCAACCCATTGTTTGCGATTCGTTTCTTGATCGAGCATTCATTACAAGGCTTCATTGTTTTGGGCGCAGTTTTCCTGGTATTAACTGGCGCTGAAGCTTTATATGCGGATATGGGCCACTTTGGGCTTAAGCCGATTCGGATGGGTTGGTTTTTTATTGTGATGCCTTGTTTGCTATTGAACTATTTTGGTCAAGGCGCGATGTTCTTGAATGATCCTTCAACCATCTCTAATCCATTTTTCTTGATGGTGCCCGAGTTCTTAGTATTTCCTCTGGTGATATTGGCTACTGCTGCAACGGTGATTGCTTCTCAGGCAGTAATTTCAGGAGCTTTCTCAATGACTAGCCAGGCGATTTTGCTTGGCTTTGTTCCCCGTATGAAAGTGCGCCATACATCCGATAGAGAGATTGGTCAGATTTATATGCCACTGGTAAATTGGGTCCTATTAATTTTAGTTATCGCTGTAGTTCTGGCGTTTAAGCAATCTGCAAATCTTGCGGCTGCTTATGGTATCGCTGTTACTACCACGATGATTGTGACTACGTTCTTGGCAGCAATTGTGATGCGGGTTGTTTGGCGCTGGAACTCTCTTTTAGTTGCCTTAGTAATCGGATCATTCTTGGTGGTTGATTTGGCGTTCTTAACAGCCAACCTTCTAAAGATTATGGAGGGTGGTTGGTTCCCGCTATTACTGGGCTCAGCCTGCTTCTTGTTGCTGATGACCTGGTATCAAGGTCGGAAAATATTGCGCCATAACGCCATGAATAATGGTATTGCTCTGAAAAGCTTTATTGAGGCGCTCATGGTTCACCCGCCACACCGCGTAGAGGGAACTGCCGTTTTCTTAACTGCACATGTGGATTATGTCCCAGTATCTTTCTTACATAACTTGAAGCACAACCATGTTCTGCATGAAAGAGTATTTTTCTTGAAAGTCAGCATCTGGGACGTACCTTATGTAAAAGATAGTGAGCGCATTACCTTGCGCGATCTTGGAAATGGTATTTATGTGGTGCGTGCCGTATACGGGTTCAATGAAACTCCGGATATGGGTCAAATCATTGAACTCATTGAAAAGTCATCCGAGCTTAAATTTGATTTGATGAACACCTCATTCTTTTTATCCCGCGACACCATTGTTTCTACAGAAATTCCGGGTATGGCTATCTGGCGTGAGAAACTCTTTTGCTGGATGTATCAAAATGCTGGGCGACAATCGGACTTCTTTAAGATTCCTGCTAACCGCTTGGTAGAGATGGGTGCGAAGGTGGAAATTTGAGGAAAGCGCTTTCTCTTCGCATAAAAATATTTACGGGAATATTTTTTCTGGTGATGTCTGTTAGCGGGGTTGCTTTAGCTACTCCTGCTGAAGAGGCTGAGCTTGATAGGCTAGACAAAATAGAGCAAGAGCTTGAATTGCAGCGCGAGTGGGCAAAGTATCGTTGGGGTAAAGCATCATCTGAGTGCTATCAAAAATACTGGGTGAATTATTGTTTGCGTAGCGCAAGAGCCGACTATCGTAAAGAAATTGACCCTATTCAGGAGCAAGAAGTTGCCTTGCATGAGGTGCAGCGTAACTTGCGTAAGAGTATTAAAGATCAGGAAGATAAAAAACGTGCTGCCGAGCGCGCTTCTCCAGAAAAAGCTGCCGAGCGCGTAGATAATCAGCGTGAGTTTGAAGATAAGCAAAAAGCAGCGGCTGCTAGAGCTGCCGACTTAGAGCAGCGTCGTAAGGATGCGCCTAAGCGTGCTCAAGAAAATAAAGCGGGCACACAGCTCGATTAATTTCTTTCTATAAATTCTTTATTTAATTAGGTCACACTTGGCTAAAGTCAAAACGGTTTATATCTGCCAATCCTGCGGCGGTACTTCTGCCAAGTGGCAGGGGCAGTGCCCATCTTGTCAGGCTTGGAACTCGCTGGAAGAAGGCCTTCCAGAGACAACTTCTAATTCTCGTTTTCAGGGATTGGCACAATCGCTACCTAGGCAAAAGCTTTCCGCCATTAGTGCCGAAGATCTCCCAAGATTTAGCACGGGAGTAGAGGAGTTTGATCGGGTGCTTGGAGGTGGTTTGGTTCCCGGAGGTGTCGTGCTTTTGGGTGGTGATCCTGGCATTGGTAAGTCAACTTTGCTGCTACAAGCATTAGCGGAAATGAGCTCTGCTGGCATGAATGTGCTCTATAGCAGTGGTGAAGAATCTGCCGCACAGATTGCATTGCGTGCAAAGCGCATCGCACTTGATGCGCCTCAGCTTGAAGTATTAGCGGAGATTCAGTTGGAAAAACTGATTTCCATTATGGATACCGTTAAGCCACAAGTATTAGTCGTGGACTCCATTCAGACCTTGTATTCGGAGGTGTTGAGTTCAGCACCGGGTTCAGTGGCTCAGGTAAGAGAGTGCGCAGCGCAATTAACGAGAGCTGCCAAATCCAGTGGTATTTGTGTGCTGATGGTGGGTCATGTGACTAAGGACGGCCATCTTGCTGGACCAAGAGTCTTAGAGCACATCGTAGATACCGTGTTGTATTTTGAGGGCGATACCCATTCATCCTTCCGCTTAGTGCGCTCTATTAAGAATCGTTTTGGCGCTGTTAATGAGTTGGGTGTATTCGCTATGACTGAAAAAGGTCTACGCGGCGTTACCAATCCATCGGCGATTTTCTTGTCACAACACGAGCAAATGGTTCCAGGTGCTTGTGTATTGGTTACACAAGAAGGTAGTAGACCTTTGTTGGTCGAGATTCAGGCTTTAGTAGATACTGCGCATGTTCCCAATCCACGTCGTCTGGCTGTTGGCTTGGAGCAGGCTCGTTTAGCAATGCTCTTGGCGGTATTGCATCGTCATGCTGGCATTGCTTGTTTTGATCAGGATGTGTTCTTAAATGCAGTGGGTGGCGTCAAGATTTCTGAGCCAGCCGCTGACTTGGCGGTGCTACTAGCCATTCAGTCATCTATTCGCAATCGCGCATTGCCAAAAGAGTTAATTGTGTTTGGTGAAGTGGGTTTGGCTGGTGAGATCCGCCCATGTCCCCGAGGCCAAGAGCGCCTAAAAGAGGCCGCAAAGCTGGGCTTTACAGTAGCCATTATTCCTAAAGCCAATATGCCTAAGACAAAGATTCCTGGTTTGAAAGTAATTCCGGTGGAACGAATTGATCAGGCAATCGCTGCGGCTGCTGAATTAAGTTAAGTCTTCCGCTTGAATTAGTAGGACCTGCTCTTCCCCTGCGGAGACTTCCATCCATATTGCCGGAATTTGCGGAAAAGCTTTTTTAAAGTTCTCATACTCATTGCCAATTTCTAGCAAGATAGCGCCGCGCTCTGAAAGGTAGTCGGGCGCTTGAGCAAGGATGCGTCTAATAAGGTCCATGCCATCATTACCACCTGCTAGAGCTAGCTCAGGTTCCGCATGATATTCAGCAGGTAAGGAACTCATTGAGGCGGCATTCACATAAGGTGGATTGCAAATAATCAGATCAAACAAGTTATCTTCGTTTGGCTCTGGTAGTGCATCCCATAGATCACCATCCAGTAGTTCGACTTGAGAGTTCAGGCTGTGGCGATCAACATTACGGGCTGCAACTGAGAGTGCCGGCAGGCTAATATCGCAAGCACTTATATGGATATCTGGACATGAAAGAGCTAACAAGATAGCTAATGAGCCATTACCAGTACAAAGATCCAGCGCTTTGCCATCAGCCGGTAACCACGGCTCCAAGGAGCCGTCTACGATGAGTTCTGCTATCCATGAGCGAGGAACAATACTTTGTTCGCTGCAGAAAAATGGCACACCCATGAGCCAGGCTTCACCCAAAATATAGGCAAGTGGTTTACGTGTAGAAATTCTGGTATCGGCAATGGCGAGAGCTTTTTGCTGGAGATCTTCGGCGATTAAATCTTCTAAATGATCTAATGTTTCCGTTGGGCTCAGATCGAACTGCTTACTGACAATCCACAAAGCTTCGCTTTGAGCATCAATTGCTCCATGCCCATAATGCAAATCGGCCACTGCTAATTTTTGCGCAACCTGATCGATGAATTGGTTAACTGTAAGAGTTTGCTGAGGCTCAGGGTCCATGATGGAGGGGTTCTTTAAAGAAGAAGGCGGGCGTGTAATGAATCGATTAGGCGATTAACTGCTCGAGAGTCTTGCGATAGATATTTTTGAGTGGCACGATGTCGTTCACAATCACACACTCATCAATTTTATGGCTTGTGGCGTTGAGTGGACCAAACTCTACAACCTCTTTGCAAATTTTTGCAATAAAGCGACCATCGCTAGTTCCACCAGTAGTAGAGAGCTCTGTATCTACATTGGTTTCTGTCTTGATGGCTTTACGTAGAGCGCCAGCCAAATCACCATCACCAGTGATAAAGGGGCTACCACCTAATACCCAATCAATTTCAAATTCAAGGCCTGCATTTTTGAGGATTTTCTCAAGACGCTCGCGTAATTGTTCAGGCTTACTTTCGGTAGAGAAGCGGAAGTTGAAGTCGACAACTAATTCATTAGGGATAACGTTATTGGCACCCGTGCCTGCATGAACGTTTGAGATCTGAAAACTAGTTGGCTGAAAATAGTCATTACCTTTGTCCCACTCTGTTTCAACTAATGCGGTAATTGCAGGGGCAGATTGATGAATGGGGTTCTTACCTAGGTGAGGGTAAGCGATGTGCGCTTGAATACCCTTGACTTTAAGTTTTCCGGATAAGGATCCGCGGCGACCATTTTTAATCATGTCGCCAAGATTGTCGACAGAGGTGGGCTCACCTATGACACAGTAATCCAAGCGCTGCCCCTGTTTTTGTAAGCGTTCACACATGATGACAGTGCCATCGTTAGCGGGGCCTTCTTCATCGCTAGTAATTAAAAAGGCAATTGAGCCTTGATGATCAGGATGATTAATAACAAATTCTTCAGTAGCAACCACAAAGCCTGCGAGCGATGTTTTCATATCCGCTGCGCCACGACCGTAGAGCAGGCCATCGCGTATGGTTGGGGTAAATGGGTTACTGGTCCATTTGTCTAGTGGCCCTGTAGGTACCACGTCGGTATGGCCAGCAAACATCAGCACCTTACCTTGATCGCCCGCTTTCCCTTTTTTAATCGCCCACAAGTTCGTTACCTGAAAGTTTTCAGGTCCACTGACAACGCTTTCAGTATGAAAACCTATCGCTTGGAGTCGTTTGGCAATTAAATCTTGGCAGCCACCATCAGCCGGTGTTACGGAATGGCATGCGATGAGAGCTTCAGTGAGCTCGAGTGTGGTGCTCATGAATTGGGTTTAGTCGCGGAGTAATTCGTTGATAGCAGTCTTAGCTCGAGTTTGAGCATCCACCTTCTTGACGATGATTGCAGCGTAGAGGCTGTACTTGCCACAAGCGGAAGGAAGGGAGCCTGGAACTACTACTGAACCAGCCGGTACGCGACCATAGTGAACCTCACCAGTTTCGCGATCGTAGATTTTGGTGCTTTGACCAATATAAACGCCCATGGATAAAACGGCATTTTCTTCAATGACTACGCCTTCAACCACTTCAGAACGGGCGCCGATGAAGCAGTTATCTTCAATAATGACTGGACCAGCCTGAATTGGCTCTAAAACGCCGCCAATACCAACACCGCCAGAAAGGTGAACGTTTTTGCCGATTTGGGCGCAAGAACCTACTGTTGCCCAGGTATCAACCATTGTGCCTTCGCCTACATAGGCGCCAATATTGACGTAAGAGGGCATTAAAACAGCGTTTTTGCCAATAAATGAGCCGCGGCGGGCCACGGCAGGAGGAACCACACGAAATCCACCAGCAGCAAAGTCCGCTGCAGTGTAGTTTTCGAACTTGCTGGGAACCTTGTCATAGAACTGGGTGTATCCGCCAGCACTCATCGGTATGTTGTCTTCTAGGCGGAAAGAAAGCAAAACAGCCTTCTTAACCCATTGATTTACTTCCCACTTGCCTACATCGCGGCGCTCTGCCACGCGAATGGTGCCGGCATTAAGGCCCTCTAAGACTGCATTGACGGCGTTACGGACATCCGCTGGGGCACTATCAGGGGAGAGGTTTGCGCGGTTTTCCCAGGCTTGTTCAATGATGTTTTGTGGTGATTGGCTCATGCTTTTTAGTTAACTATCAGATTGTTAAGGGATTTTGTCCCAGGGGGTAGATTTCTCATTATATAGATGGGGAAAAAACACGTCTAAGTGCCGCCAAGCTTGCTATCATCTTCCCACTTTAGTTTTAATTTTTACCCCTTTATTTGAACCTCTTTTTACCCTGCAAAGTACGCCGTGCAACTGAAATCCATCAAACTTTCCGGTTTTAAGTCATTCGTAGACCCGACCCATTTTGAATTGCCTGGCCAGCTTATTGGCGTTGTGGGTCCCAACGGTTGCGGAAAGTCGAACATTATTGACGCCGTTCGTTGGGTTTTGGGTGAATCCCGCGCTAGTGAATTACGTGGTGAATCCATGCAGGACGTTATTTTTAATGGATCAGGTTTGCGCAAACCATCTGGTCGTTCCAGCGTAGAACTCATATTTGATAATACAGAGGGGCGTGCTCAAGGTCAGTGGGGTGCTTTTACTGAATTGGGTATCAAACGTGTTCTGACGCGCGATGGAAATTCTAGTTACTACGTAAACAACCAAGTTGTACGTCGTAAAGATATTCAAGATATTTTCTTGGGTACGGGCATGGGTCCTAGAGGTTACGCGATTATTGGTCAAGGTACGATTAATCGCATCTTAGAATCCAAGCCGGAAGAGTTGCGCGTGTTCTTGGAAGAGGCTGCTGGTGTCTCTAAATATAAAGAGCGCCGCAAAGAAACTGCTTCACGTTTAGAAGATACCGTTGAAAATTTAACTCGCGTAGCAGACATCTTGCGCGAACTTGATCAGCAGTTAACACGTTTAGAAAAACAAGCGACTGTTGCCGAGCGTCATGCCGAGCTATCTACGCAAATGAAATCGCAGCAGCAGCTGTTGTGGTTTGTGCGTCAGACTGAGGCTGGCAAAGAGCAGGAGCGCCATGCTAATGGCATCCGCGATACACAAGTTGGCCTGGAGGAGCAGACCGCAAAGCTACGTCATGCTGAGGCTGAGCTCGAAACAATGCGCACGCAGCAATATGCTTTGCAGGATAAAGTTTCGCAGGCTCAAGGTGATTTGTATCAAACCAATTCTGATGTAAGTCAGGTTGAGGCGCAGATTCATTATGTGCAAGAAGCGCGTCAGCGTTTGCAGCAGCAAACTCAGGACTTGCAAGCACAGCTACAACGTTGGACAGTGCAAGAAACTGATGCTGCTCAAGCACAACGTACGGCCGAGTATGAATTAAGTCTTGCTGCTGAAAAGGAACAAACATTATTGGCCGACTTAAATGGTTTGCAAGAGCAAATGCCAGGTCATGAAGAAGGTTATCAAAATGCATCTCGCGAATTGAATAATGCGCGTGAGAGTCTAGCTTCGATTGAACAGCGCCTTGCAAGTTTAGGCGAACGCATTCGCTCTATGTCTGCTCAATCTGATGAGTTGAAGGGTCGCGAGACTCGCCTTGTTGGTGAATTTGATAGCTTGCGTCGTCCTGATGCAGAAGCACTGCAGATGGCAATTGATCGTCAGGTAATGGCAGCGCGTAAAGTGGATGAGGCCAAACAGCGTGCTACTGAGACACAGCAACGCGTTCCCGCGGCTGATGAAGCTCGTAATACGGCACAACAACAAATTCAGGTGGCCAATCAAGATTTAGCTCAGACTGAAGCGAAATTAACTGCTTTGACCGCCCTTCAGGCTAGTGTTCAAGCGCAAGGCAAGATCGGACCATGGTTAGAGAGTAAAGGCCTTAAAGAGAGTAAGCGTCTCTGGCAAGAGCTTAAGGTAGAGAGTGGCTGGGAAGCAGCTTTGGAATCAGTATTACGTGAGCGCCTAGCGGCGGTTACCGCCAAGAGCGTTCAAGAGACATTAGCACTAGCTAATGATGCGCCTCCAAGCCGTTTAGCTATTTTGCTCACAGAAGAAATTACTCCAGCACATACGTCTGCTCCAGCTGATTTCACGCCACTGTTAAGTCGCGTACAAAGTGTTGGCGCCCAACGATTAACTTCAGTATTACAAGAGTGGTTAGATAATATCTATATTGCTAGCAGTCTTGAAGATGCTTTGCATCGTCGTGAAAAATTACCTGCTGGCGGTGCTTTTGTAACTCAGCAAGGTCACCTAGTTAGTCGTGTTGGTGTGCAGCTTTATGCTGCCGATTCTGAGCAAGCCGGTATGTTGGCACGTGCTCAAGAGATGGAAAGTCTTGAGAAGCAATTACGTGCACAGCAGTTAATGCAGAGTGAGCTCAAGGGTGAATTAGATCAATGCGTGGCTAATTACCAAGCGGCACATCAAGCAGCAGAACAAGCCCGTGAAAATGCTGAGTATGCTGTTCAAGAGGCTCATGGCTTTGAAGTAGAAAGAATGCAACTGACTCAAGCTGAAGAGCAATACAGTCAGCGTGCAGCCCAGATTCAGGGTGAGTTAAGTGAATTGCGTCAGCAAATGGAGCATTTGAAGCTGAACCAAGAGCAATCTGCAGCAGAGTTAATTCAATCTGAAGAATCTAAGCAGGGTGCCCAAGAATCCTTGGCTGCTGCTCAAGAAAAATTAGAGCGTTCTACAGAAGAGCGCGATCGTTTGCGTGAATCACTTCGTGCATCTGAAATGGCGGCACAAGAAGCTGCCTTTGCAACACGCTCATTACAGCAACGTATTGCTGATTTGCAGCGCGACCAAAGTACTGCCCGCACTCAGATCATGGAGATACAGGATAAACATGATTCTGCAGCTCAAGAATTAGAAACGCTGAGCGACGAAGAGGCACAGGATAAATTACAGGGATTATTATTGGCACGCAGTGCACGTGAAGCTGCTTTAGCAAATGCTCGTACAGAGCAAGATGCTTTATTGCACCAATTACGTGAAGCTGATGAGGCTCGTATGCAAGTTGAGCGCAGCTTGCAACCTATGCGCGATAAGGTAGTTGATTTGCAATTGCGTGAACAGGCTGCTCGTTTGAACTTTGAGCAGTTTGCTACTTTACTTGCTGATGCTGAAGCAGACCTCATTGCCCTGGAAGCTAATTTCAGTGCTGATCTTAAAGTTGGCGCGTTACAAAGCGAAGTGAATCGCCTAAATACCGAGATTCAATCTTTAGGGCCTGTCAATATGGCAGCTCTAGATGAGTTGGCAAGCTCTCGTGAGCGTAAGCAGTTCTTAGATGCGCAATCAGCGGACTTAAATGAAGCGATGCAGACATTGACTGATGCGATTGCGAAGATTGATGCTGAAACTCGTGATTTATTACAAGGTACATTCGATCAGGTAAACGGGCACTTTGGAAGATTGTTCCCAGAGCTCTTTGGTGGCGGTCATGCTGAGTTGGTAATGACGGGTGAAGAGATTCTGGATTCTGGCGTCCAAGTGATGGCTCAACCTCCAGGCAAGAAAAATAGTTCTATCTACCTCCTCTCTGGTGGTGAAAAGGCTCTGACCGCTATTGCATTGGTGTTCTCACTCTTCTTATTGAACCCAGCCCCTTTCTGCTTACTAGATGAGGTGGATGCTCCGTTAGATGATGCAAATACCTTGCGTTATGCACAGCTAGTGGCCAAAATGTCAGACAAGACACAGTTTTTGTTTATTTCTCATAACAAGATCACCATGGAAATCGCTAACCAGTTGATTGGTGTCACGATGCAAGAGCAGGGCGTATCCCGTATTGTTGCGGTTGATATTTCTTCTGCAGTTTCAATGGTTGAGGCTGCTTAAGTGTACCTAGAACAAATCATGACGATGTTGGGTTTGTCTGATTTGCAATTAGCTTTAGCTGTCATTGGTTTCTTAATTCTTATAGCGGTTGCGATCCTTAATATTAAGTATGCTCGCGCACGTCGTAAAGCAAGAGAGCAAAGCGAATATTCTCTAGATGATCGTTTTGCACGTGAGCCGAGTTTTGGTCAGGGATTTGCAGACGCTGATTCTTCTAGTCGTGCCGAACCAAACTTTGGCGAGGTATTCTCAACAACGATTGCTGCCCCAGAAAAATTTGCTATTGATCCACGCATTGATTGCGTGATTACATTGCGTTTTGATGAAAGTATTAGCGGCTCAGAAATTTTGGAGGAAATTAATGCTTGGTCAGAGCTAGAGGCTCCATCTACTGCACGTTGGATGTGTGAGGGGTTGAATGCCAATTTAGATGTTGCTGAAGACTGGGAGGAGTTGCATCCTGATTCCACTTATTCAGATCTTCAACTGGCCATCCAGCTAGCCAGCCGTAAAGGCCCAATTGGGGTGCTGGAGTTATCTGACTTTTGCTCTCGTGCTCAAGCACTGGCGGAGACCTTGGGATCGCAAATCGATATGCCCAGCGTAAGTACTATGCTGGAAAGTGCCAAAGAATTAGATGTGATGGCTGCTGAAAGTGATATTCAGCTGAGTATCAATGTGGTGTTTGATGAGCCGTGCCCATGGGGTAACTTTGATGCTCTGATGCGTCAACGTGGATTTAAGTTGTCTCGCAATGGCCGTCATTATGAATATCTCAGCAAAGGTATATTGCTTTTTAATAGTGCTGATTTAGATCCGAATAAATCTGTAACTCAGGTCACTCTATTGTTGGAAGTTCCTATAGTTCCACAGGAAGAACGTGCATTTGAAAGAATGTTGGCTGAGGGTGTTGAAATTGCACGGGCAGCTCATGGCCGCTTAGTAGATGACAACGGCATTAATTTAAGTGAAGCTGCGGTAATTAGCATTCGTCAGCATCTAGATGTGCTCTATGCCAATCTTGAGAAGTCCGGTATTCCTGCTGGGTCTTCTACAGCTAGTAGACTATTTAGCTAGGAAATTACTTTGTCGTCCAATAGTCCGACAAATTTAGCGGAGCGTTATACATTTTTGCAGGGTGAGCTTGCCCGCCTAGAGCATGCTTACTATGTTCTGGATAACCCACTTCTGCCTGATATTGAGTATGACCGCCTTTATCGTGAATTACTCGAGATTGAGTCTGCCCACCCTGAGTGGATTACCCCAGAATCTTTATCGCAACGCGTAGGCGGAGCTGCATTAAAAGAGTTTGACTCTGTCACCCATGCAGTCCCCATGCTTTCTTTAAATAATGCATTTGAAGATGCTGAGCTGATCGCTTTTGATCGACGCTGTCGCGAGGCCTTGCACACGGATCACGTCAATTACGCAGGGGAGTTGAAGTTTGATGGATTGGCCATTTCTCTTCGCTATGAAAATGGTTCTTTGGTAACGGCAGCAACTCGTGGTGATGGTGCCAGCGGTGAGGATGTCACGGCTAATATCAAAACAATTCGCGCTATTCCGTTAAAACTTATCGGAAAAAATATTCCACAGGTCCTAGAGGTGCGTGGCGAAGTCTTTATGTATCTAAAAGATTTCGAGAAAATGAATCGACAAGCTGTAGAGTTAGGTGAAAAAGAATTTGCAAATCCACGCAATGCAGCTGCCGGTAGCCTTCGTCAATTAGATTCAAAGATCACGGCAAAAAGACCGCTGTCTTTCTTTGCATATGGCTTAGGCGCTCTGGAGCCACAGTCTTGGCTGCCTAAAACTCATGAAGAATTGCTTAATGCTTACGCGGAGTTGGGTTTACCGGTTTGCTCAGAGCGCAAAGTGCTGCATTCTGTAGAAGAGATCTTAGCTTTCTATAACCAGATCGGCGCTAAACGCGATTCTTTGCCATATGACATTGATGGCGTTGTTTACAAAGTCAACTCATTTGCAGAGCAAGCAAAATTAGGTTTTGTATCTAGAGCTCCAAGATTTGCCTTGGCGCATAAGTACCCTGCTCAAGAAGCGCTCACAACAGTTTTGGGTATTGATGTGCAGGTAGGGCGTACAGGAGCGATTACTCCAGTGGCTAGACTTGCGCCAGTCGAAGTGGGTGGCGTCACCGTTACCAATGCCACGCTGCACAACGAAGATGAAGTCAAGCGCAAGGATGTGCGCATTGGCGATACTGTTTCAGTGAGAAGAGCGGGCGATGTTATTCCTGAAGTGGTTTCAGTGGTTAAAGATCGCAGGCCTAATAATGCACAAGAATTTGTGATGCCAACACGTTGCCCTGTCTGCGACTCTCATATCGAGCGTCTCGCTGATGAGGCTGTAGCGCGTTGCAGTGGTGGCTTATTTTGCGGAGCACAGCGTAAACAAGCATTGATTCATTTTGCGCACAGAAGAGCGCTTGATATTGAAGGTCTGGGCGAGAAAATCGTCGATCAGCTAGTGGATCAAAATCTAGTCAGAACCCCAGCCGATCTTTATCGCTTAGGTTTTACTGCTTTAGCTAATCTCGAGCGTATGGGCGAGAAGTCGGCAGATAACCTTATTCAAGCCATCAATCAATCCAGAAGTACTACCTTGGCTAGATTTATCTTTGCACTAGGCATTCGTCATGTTGGCGAGACTACAGCAAAGGATCTCGCAAATCACTATCAGTCGATGAATGCGCTGATGGATGCAAATCTTGAAGACTTGCTCACAGTGAAAGATGTGGGGCCTGTCGTGGCTGACTCCATCACTAGCTTTATGCAAGAAGCGCATAACCGAGAAGTGATTGAACAGCTCTTAGCCTCAGGTATGCAGCTTGCTGTTGAGGAGAAAGTTATTAGTGCCGCTGTAGCGGGTAAAACATTTGTGCTCACGGGTACATTTCCAACGATGACTCGTGATGAGGCGAAAGATCTCCTAGAAAAAGCAGGTGCTAAAGTCGCCGGCTCAGTTTCCAAGAAGACTGACTATGTAGTTGCCGGTACAGATGCTGGTAGCAAACTCACTAAAGCAGAAGAATTGGGTGTGCCAGTGATTGATGAGGCTGTGATGCTGGAATTACTTAGGTAAGTTATTTCCTACATAAATATCAGGTGGTCATCTCCCCTCTCTCTAGATAAGCTCGAGGCTTTGAAGGAGGCGTATGGAAAGGAAATTAGAAGAAAAACCTCTGAAGAAATTATTATGCTCTAGCGTTGACTTAGACCCATATGAAGATCAGATAATCTTCCGGGTTGCAATTATCGGATGTGGTGCAGCGGCTGTCGCAACATTATTCGGGTTTAGCGAACATCTATCTTCAGACGGCAATAAAAATCTCAAAATAACAATTTTTGAGAAAGGCCCTGCTTTTGGGCCGGGTTATGCATATCAATGCGATAACGATGAACTGTTAATGAATATGACAAGTTCAACCACTTCAATTTTTTTAGATAACGAAGCTGATTTTTGGGAATGGACGATTAGGAGCGGCCATAAGATCGGTAGCGATCATGTTATATCTCGATTGGGAATCGCTCCATATAGCTATATTTCACGTCAATTCTTTGGTTTGTATCTAAAAAGCAGGCTAGATGATGCGGTCCTCGCCCTTGAAGAACTGGGGGTTGAGGTTGACTTAATTAACCTAGAGGTGGACGACATTGAAGTGCTGGACGTTAATAGATACAAGATATTTACCCTTTTAGGAGCGACCGGAGTATTTGACTGTGTAATTTTATGCACGGGGAATACCTCCCCTCAAGACATTTTTAATTTAAGTGGTGAAAGTCAATATATTAATAACCCATATCCTGTAAACAAGTATTCTCGACTCATTAAAAAGATGGACAGTGTCGGCATTATTGGCGCCCAACTTACTGCGGCTGACATTGCAGTTGTCTTGATTAATCAGGGTCATCAGGGCCCAATTAATTTCCTTACAAGAGACTCAAATTTTCCATTTATCAGATATCAAGAGCAGCATTACCATTTGAAACACTTGACCTTGGATAATCTGGAGGTTTTAAAGAGTAAAAATAATGAAGGGTTGTCTGTACGTCAGATATTGAGGCTGGCAAGAAAAGAATTTTTACTGATTGGAATAACTTGGAATAAATTTTTTGGTAATTCCAGTATTGATTATGGCAATTGGATCCAGTCTTTATTAAGCGGGGAGAATAACTTTTCATCTTGGCAGCATTTAGTAATTCAAACTGATGAAGTTATTGGAGCCTATTGGGATGCACTCTCGAATTCGGAAAAGAAACTATTTATGAGTCAATTCCATCGCATGTGGGCAGCCAAGAGAGTCCCCCTGCCGGTTCATACTGCACTCAAGCTGCATTCATTATTTCAGGCAGGGATTCTTAACCATTACCCGAACTTAAGAGAAATTAATGTTTCCGCTAGAAATAAGTTTGCTGCGCTCGTCACAAAATCTAAGGCGTCGAGCTCAATTATTCAAGTCAATTGTGATTGGATAATCAATGCCACAGGACCATCAAGGGATCCTGGGGGTTTTGCAGAGCCAATTTTAATAAGAAATTTATTGCAATCGGGAGTATTTATTAAAAATCCGCATGGTGGGATTATGTTGGATTATGAGACTTCAATTGTCAAAAGTATAGGTTATCCGAACCTAAATCATTTTTATGTAATTGGACAACTGACTTCTGGAACTTACTATTTTGTCAGTTCGCTAGATATGGTCTCCCTCAGAGCAAAGAATGTTGCTAAACATTTAATTGAATCGCTTGGGCTTCGAAAGTCTCAAAATGAAATAAGCAAGAAAGCTCAATGCGAGACTATTCATGCCCCATAAAAATAAATTTCTCATACCGATTCTTTTGGCTTTAGTAATTTTGCCTATGATTGCTACAGATATTTACCTTCCAGCAATGCCCACCATAGGTTTGCAACTAGGTGTTATGAACTCGGATATCACCAATACCTTGACCTCTTACATGCTTGGCTACTCCCTAAGTCTTTTGCTTGCGGGAATATTGGCTGATATGTATGGGCGTCGATTTATTTGTATTGTCGGATTAACTATCTTTTGTATTTCAAGTATTGGATGTTATTTTGCATTAACGATTGAGCAATTGATCGCTTTCCGTTTTTTTCAGGCACTCGGAGGGGGTTGTGGCACCCTAATTGCAAGGGTTATTGTGAGGGATTTATATGACCAACAATCCCAAGTCAGAGTCTTAAGTTACTTGGCTGCGGGAATGGTAGTTTCTCCTGTTGTTGGGCCAATCTTGGGGGCTTACCTCACAAGTTATTTTGACTGGCGGTCAATATTTCTTATGTTGATTATCTTTTCATTTCTGGTGCTTATATTTTTGTATGCTTTCATGAATGAGAGTCTTATCAACCTTAAAGGTGATAGGAGATCATCTTGGTTTAGCGTAGCCATTTCCCAATACGCTTTTTTATTGGGACATCGCGAATTTTTGTTTTATACCTTGGCGATTAGTCTTGCCTGGATGGTTTATTTCGCATTTATATCTTCTTCTCCGGCGTTAATTCAAGATTTTTACCAAACTACTGCCATTGAGTACGGTTACATTTTTGCAGCAACTATTAGCGGCTTTATCTTTGGAACAGTTTTTATTCGCTGGAAAATGGCTACTTTAAATTTAAGGCACCTAGTGTTTTTGGCTGGGACAATAATTTTTATAGCGACTTTAATTATTTATGCGTTGACAGTGCTTGATATTAAACCCCTTCATGTTCGGTTGACGTTTGTCTTTTTTGCTTTATTTGGAATTGGCATTATTTTTCCTGCCGCCCAAGCCGGCGTTACAAGACCCTTTAAAAATAGCATAGGTCTAATTTCTGGACTTTTTTATGCGACTGAGATGTTTTTTGGTGCCATATGCGGCTATATTCTCTCGGCTATCGGCAATGCGACTTGGATTTCTACATCACTCATTATGCTCATTGCAGCGGCTGGTATTGTCCTGCTTTGTATTTTTGATAGGTGGCATGAAGCTAGTAAACAAATGATTAGTTTTAATCCTCTGGTTAAGTAAGATATTTATGCTTAGCGATGACTTCCATATAAAAAATATTTTAAATTCTGAAAATCCATTTGCAAGGAAAAATATAGAAGGCCACATTACCGCCAGCGGTTTAGTGGTGAAAGAGGGTAAAGTCTTGTTAATATTTCATCCATACATCAAGCGCTGGTTTCAGCCAGGCGGCCATATTGATGAAGGTGAATCTCCAATTCAGGCTGCAATCAGAGAGGTTTATGAAGAAACTGGCTACGTGTGCGAGCTAGATTCTGATAATCTAGATCCAATTGATATTGATATTCATGAAATTTCTGAAAATCCTAAAAAGCATGAGGACGCTCATTTGCATATTGATTTGCTCTATCGGTTGAAGGTATTGCGACAAGAGCAATCAGTCGAGAATATTAAATATCAGTGGTTTTCTTTTGGCGAAGTTGAAAATATCCGTATACGGCGCGCCTTAGCTAGGCTAGATTAAGCCCCCAAAGCTTCCAATAACTCCGTTTCCAGTTGGATCTGCAGCTTGGGATTCTTGCCAAGATTGGCTGCGTCTAATAGTAGGACGTCTTCCACTCTTTCTCCAAGGGTATTGATCCTGGCGGTATGAATCGAGACTTGATGTTTGGCCAACACTCTAGAGATGGTGTAGAGCAGACCGGTACGATCGCTTGCAGAGAGAGCAAGCGTGTAATACCTACCGCGATCATCGGGGGTCATATAGACTCGCGGCTGAATCGGGAATGTACGTGACTGCCTTGAAAGTCGGCCCATGCTTGGGGTTGGCAATGGCTCGCTATTGGTGATTGCTGCCGCTAACTCAAACTCAACTAATTGAATAAGATCGCGATAGCTACCACCGTCATCGACAAGATTGCTTCCCGAGATTTGAAAAGTATCTAGCGCAAAACCATGACGTGTCGTATGAATGCGTGCATCCCAAATCGAGAAGCCGTGTCTCTCAAAGTAGGCGCAGATTCTGGCAAATAGATCTTCTTGGTCTTTTACATAGACAGCAACTTGTAGGCCTTCACCAATTGGTGACAATCTTGCCCGCACAATTGGCTGATCACTATTTACCTTGTTATAGAGATGGCGTGTAAGCCATGCAATATCGGATGAATCCTGCCTCAAGAAGAAGGCTACGTCTAATTGCTTCCATAAATCTTCATATGAATCGTCGTTGATGCCATAAAGACGTAATTTAGATTTAGACTCTTCTTGACGTCGCGCTAACTCTGAGGAGGCGTCAGGTTTGGCCCCTCCAAGCACTCTCAGTGTTGCGCGATATAGATCTTCTAGAAGCTTACCTTTCCAGGCGTTCCATACCTTAGGACTGGTACCACGCACATCTGCGACAGTGAGCAAATACAAAGCGGTGAGATGTCGTTCATCCCCCATCTTCTTAGCAAAGGCGCGCACTACATCTGGATCGGTAATGTCTTGCTTTTGAGCTACTTGACTCATATTGAGATGTTCTGCTACCAGCCATACCAATAACTCAGTATCTTTTTTGTCTAAGCCGTGGTCTTTGGCGAACTTGCGCATATCTGCTTTGCCTAGTTGCGAGTGATCTCCACCTCTACCTTTGGCAATATCATGAAAGAGGGCTGCGATAACGAGTAACCAAGGTTTCTCAAAGTGGGCAATGAGACTGCTACAGAAAGGGAACTCGTGCGTATGTTCGATAACCATGAAGCGGCGAACATTACGTAAGACCATCAAAATATGTTGATCAACGGTGTACACATGAAACAGGTCGTGCTGCATTTGCCCGACAATTTTTCTAAACGCAGGAAGATAACGACCTAAAACGCTGCTACGGTTCATGAGGTGGAATGCCCGACTGACACCTTCGGGTTGCTTCAATATCTCAATAAATAGCGCGCGATTAATTGGGTTAGCTCGCCATTTGCTATCCATCTTTGTTCTGGCGTTATAGAGCGCTCTAAAAATAGTGGCAGAAAGACTTTTGACGTTGGATGCTTGAGCAAATACCAAGAAGGTTCTTAGAATTTGCTCGGGATGTTTTTGAAAGAGTTGCGGATCGGTAATATCCAATACCCCTTGACGCTCGATAAAGTGCTCATTACCTTCGCCTGGAATGGCGAGAATCGTCTTTGATTCTTGTGGAAAGAGTAGAGCTTCGATATTCTGCAAAAGAACATCATTTAGCTGCGTCACTGCTTTGGCTGCCCAGTAGTAACGGCGCATGATGGCTTCGCTTGCTCGCCTTGAGGATTCTTCTTGAATGCCCATTGACGCAGCCAGAGCTGTCTGTAAGTCAAAGGCGAGAATATCTTGCCTGCGTCCAGCAAGCAAATGCAAATTAGCGCGAAGCGTTTCTAAGAACCGTTGATTACGATTGAGTTCAGTCAATTCACGTTGCGTTACGAGTCCTGCTTCATTGAGATCCTTAAAGGTATCTCCTAATAATGCAGCTTTACTAACCCAAGAAATCACCTGCAAGTCGCGCAATCCACCAGGACTCTCTTTGCAATTTGGCTCCAAAGAGTAGGGGGTGTTTTGATATTTGTAATGTCGCTGAATCTGTTCTGCTTGCTTGGCTTGAAAGAAAGCTTTTGGATCCATTGCGGCTTCAAAAGCGGTTGCAAATTCTTTGAATAAAGACTTCTTGCCACAAAGGAGTCGTGCCTCAAGTAGTGAGGTGCGTACAGTGATATCCTGCTCTGATTCAGAAATGCATTCGGCGACCGTTCTTACTGACGAGCCAATTTCTAAACCGGTATCCCAGCAGCTTGCGACAAATTGCTCAATTTTTTTTGATAAAGCTTGAGCCTGTTTTTCATCATCAGGAAGCAGTATCAAGATATCAATATCAGAGTAGGGAAATAAAGCGCTTCTACCAAAGCCGCCAACTGCCACTAAAGTAGCCTCATTGTTTAAACCGCAGCTATTCCATAGATAACTTAAGAGTTGATCGCCTAACTTAGAAAGTTGTTTGGTTAACTTACCTACAGATTGTGTTTTTTTAAACTCATCGTAAGCAAGCTGACGAGCTGCGCGCAGGCTAGCTGCATCAATAATATTGCTGGCTGCCTGCGGTTTACTCATGAAATTATGCGCTTGCTAAAGTTGGTCTAAAACTAAGTCCCTTAACGCAATCAGGAGGTGGATTGCTACCCTCGGACCAAGTAAGCACTTCAACGCCGGTTTGAGTAACTAAGAGTGTGTGTTCCCATTGCGCTGACAAACTGCGATCTTTTGTCTTTACTGTCCATTGATCAGGCATGGTGCGAATATCACGCTTGCCTGCGTTAATCATCGGCTCAATCGTAAAAGTCATACCAGCTTCTAATTTTTCGCCTGTGCCAGGTCTGCCATAGTGAAGAATTTGTGGGTCCTGATGGAATACTTTGCCGATGCCGTGACCACAGTATTCACGCACTACTGAGTAACCTGCTTTTTCTGCATGCGTTTGAATCACATGACCAATGTCCCCAAGAGAGGCGCCTGGTTTTACTTGAGCAATTCCAAGCCACATGCATTCAAAAGTAATTTGAGTCAGACGTTTTGCCATGACGGAAACTTCTCCCACCATAAACATGCGACTCGTATCGCCGTAATAACCATCAAGAGTGATGACGGTGATGTCTAGGTTGACGACATCGCCGGTCTTGAGAATTTTTTCGCCTGGAATGCCGTGACAGATCACATCATTTACAGAAGTGCAGATGGATGCTGGGAAAGGGGGGTAGCCCGGCGGCTGATAGTTCAAAGGAGCAGGAATGGTTTTTTGCACATCACGCATGTATTCATGGCAAATCTGATCCAATTCACCTGTACTTATCCCGGCTTTAACGTGGGGCGCCACATGGTCCAAAACTTCGCTGGCTAAGCGGCCAGCTTCACGCATCCCTTGGATGTCTTTTTCTGCGGTAAATACACTATTCATGCTTGGATTATCAACGACTTGGGGGCTTTTGGCTCGTCAGAAATGCTTAAAAATTGGGCATTTATGCCCTTTTTAAGGCTTCTGGCGGTCATTTTCGGGCTTAGACCCCATATCTTGTTGGGGGTAGAGCTGGCTAAATCATTGATATTTAAGCTATAATATCGGTCTCAAGTCTATTTTGGACTTGAAATCGCGAGTTGAGCCTTCCAGGGTGGCGTTTTTTAGCGCAGCTAGGACTCAACTTTAGAAACAACCCTTAGGAGAAGTTATGTCAGTAACTATGCGTCAAATGCTGGAAGCCGGTTGCCATTTTGGTCACCAAACTCGCTTCTGGTCCCCAAAGATGGCCCCTTTTATTTTCGGTCATCGCAACAAAATCCACATCATCAACTTGGAAAAAACATTGCCAATGTTTCAGGACGCCCTGAAATTTGCAAAACAAGTTGCTTCTAATCGTGGCACTATTTTATTTGTTGGTACTAAGCGTCAATCACGCGAGATCATTGCGGAAGAAGCTGCTCGTGCTGGTATGCCTTACATCGACAGCCGTTGGTTGGGTGGCACACTCACCAACTTCAAAACTGTTAAAGGTTCCCTCAAGCGTTTGAAAGACATGGCGGTTGCTAAAGAAGCTGGCGACTGGGAAAAGCTTTCTAAGAAAGAAGCTTTGACTAACGACCGTGATCTCGACAAGTTGCAAAAAGCGCTTGGCGGTATTCAAGATTTGAACGGTGTTCCTGATGCGATTTTCGTAGTGGACGTTGGCTACCATAAGATTGCCATTACTGAAGCTAACAAGCTTGGTATTCCAGTAATCGCCGTTGTGGATACCAACCACTCACCAGAAGGTGTTGATTACATCATCCCTGGTAACGATGACTCCAGCAAAGCAGTTCTTCTCTACGCTCGTGGTATTGCTGATGCAATCCTCGAAGGTAAGGCTAACTCTGTTCAAGAAATCTTGACAGCAGTTAAAGAAGGTGAAGAAGAATTTGTTGAAGAAGGGAAAGCTGAATAATGGCCGCTATTACCGCTGCAATGGTTGGCGAGTTACGCGCCAAAACTGATGCTCCGATGATGGAGTGCAAAAAAGCACTGACTGAAGCTGATGGCGATATGGCTCGTGCAGAAGAAATTCTGCGTGTAAAACTGGGTAGCAAAGCTGGTAAAGCAGCTTCTCGTGTAACGGCTGAAGGTATCGTTGCCGCCTCTATCAATGGCACTACTGGTGCTTTGCTAGAAGTGAACTGCGAAACCGATTTCGTTTCTAAGAACGATGACTTCTTGGCATTTACAGATGCATGCGTTAAGTTGGTTGCTGAAAAGAACCCTGCTGACGTTGCTGCATTGTTGGCATTGCCAATGAATGGCCAAACTGTTGATGAAGTTCGTAGCGCGTTGATCGGTAAGATTGGCGAGAACATCATGCCACGTCGTTTTAAGCGTTTTGCCGGTAGCAATAAGTTGGTTTCTTACCTCCATGGCACCCGTATCGGTGTAGTGGTTGAGTTCGAGGGTGACGATACTGCTGCTAAAGACGTAGCAATGCATATTGCTGCAATGAAGCCAGTTGCTTTATCTATGGCTGACGTTCCTGCTGAAGCGATTGCTGTTGAGCGTAGTGTTGCTGTGCAAAAAGCTGCTGAATCTGGCAAACCACCAGAAATCGTTGAAAAGATGGTTGAAGGTTCTATTCAGAAGTACCTCAAAGAGGTGTCTTTGTTGAACCAGACTTTCGTTAAAAACGACAAGCAAACTGTAGAGCAAATGCTCAAGGCTGCAAACACAGCAATCAAGGGTTTCACCATGTTTGTTGTAGGCGAGGGCATTGAGAAGCGTCAAGATGACTTTGCGGCTGAAGTTGCTGCACAAGTCGCTGCCGCCTCTAAGGCAACTGCTTAAATAGCTAGTTTGGGGCTTGCCCCGGTTGGTAATACCCAAAAGGGCATAGAAACCTTAGTTTCTATGCCCTTTTCTTTGGTCTATCCCAAGCCCTTTATAATTTGGCTGAGATATTAAAAAGCGCTTAAAGATCAATAAGCTAAGTAAGTAAATTACTTGGCAAATTACGGAAAATAAAAAACATGCCAGCCTACAAACGAGTCCTCCTAAAACTATCTGGTGAAGCCCTTATGGGTGATGATGCTTTTGGCATTAATCCAGTCACTATTGATTCCATGGTTAAGGAAATCGCCGAAGTTGTGAATAGCGGGGTAGAGTTAGCGATTGTGATTGGTGGCGGAAATATTTTCCGCGGTGTTGCTGGTGGTGCTGCAGGCATGGATCGCGCCACAGCCGATTACATGGGTATGTTGGCAACCATGATGAATTCTTTAGCGCTTCAAGATGCATTACGTCAAAAAGGTGTTGAGGCGCGTGTGCAATCAGCTCTTCGTATGGATCAAGTTGTTGAGCCATACATTCGTCCACGCGCGATTCGTGCGATGGGTGAAGGCAAGGTGGTTATCTTTGCAGCGGGCACTGGCAATCCATTCTTCACTACCGATACAGCTGCCGCTTTGCGTGGCGCAGAGATGGGCGTTGAGGTGATGCTTAAGGCTACCAAGGTGGATGGTATCTATAGTGCAGATCCAGTTAAAGATCCGAGCGCAACTTTATATAAAACCATTACGTTTGATGAAGCATTAATTAAGAATTTACAAGTTATGGATGCAACCGCATTTGCGTTGTGCCGTGACCGTAAGCTACCAATCAAAGTATTTTCGATTCTCAAGCCAGGCGCATTGATGCGCGTAGTGCAAGGTGAACCTGAAGGTACTTTAGTACACGTTTAATAGGAGGCCTGATGTCTGCAGCAGAAATTAAAACCACAACCGATCAAAAGATGCAAAAGTCTCTTGAGGCTTTGAAGACCAATTTGGCGAAAATACGCTCCGGTCGCGCCAATCCTGGAATTTTGGAGCATATCCATGTGGATTACTACGGCAACCCAACACCATTAAGTCAGGTAGCTAGCTTAGGTTTAGCCGATGCTCGCACCATCAACGTTCAACCATTCGAAAAGACTATGGTTGCTGCTGTTGAAAAAGCGATTCGTGATTCTGATTTAGGCCTAAATCCTGCATCCCAAGGAACTGTCATTCGCGTTCCAATGCCCGCTTTGACTGAAGAGCGTCGACGTGAACTTACTAAAGTCGTTAAGAGCGAGGGCGAGGATACCAAGATTGCTGTGCGTAATTTACGTCGTGACGCTAACGAACATCTCAAGCGCTTAACTAAAGATAAAGAAATTTCAGAGGATGACGAGCGTCGCGCAACAGATGAGATTCAGAAGATGACTGATAAAGCAGTAGTGGATATCGATAAGATCATTTCTGAAAAAGAAAAAGAGATCATGACGGTTTAAGGCCTGATTGAGTTTCACTTTTTTATGATCCAATACCTTAGTTCCACTCAGACAATTCCAGAAGTAAGTGCCATTCCTCGCCATGTGGCGATCATCATGGATGGAAATGGTCGCTGGGCTAGCAAGCGCATGATGCCTCGTGTTGCAGGCCATTCAGAAGGTTTGGGCGCGGTCCGTAAGATTGTTCAAGAGTGTCGTCGTCTTGGTGTTGAGTACTTAACGGTGTTTGCCTTTAGTTCTGAGAACTGGCGCCGCCCACCAGAAGAAGTGGGCTTCTTGATGAAGTTATTTCTGAAATCCTTAAAGGGCGAAGTATCTCGACTCGCTGAAAACGATATTGCTTTGCGATTGATTGGTGATTTAAGCCGTTTTGATAACGCTATTCAAGAGATGGTGGAGTTTTCAGAGAAAAAGACTGCTGGCTGCAAGGGTCTAACTTTGACGATTGCAGCAAACTACGGTGGTCGCTGGGATATTTTGCAGGCTATGCGTCAATGTCTAGCTGAAAATCCAAACTTAAAGCCAGAGCAGGTCACAGAAGAGTTGCTCCAGCCTCATCTTTCAATGTCCTATGCTCCAGAGCCTGATTTATTTATCCGTACTGGTGGCGAGCAGCGTGTCAGTAATTTCCTGTTGTGGCAATTGGCTTATACAGAGTTGTATTTCACCGATGTCTTATGGCCAGATTTTGATGAGGCTGAATTACACAAAGCGTTTGACTGGTTTAGTCAGCGCGAACGCCGCTTTGGCCGAACTAGTGCTCAACTTGCGTCGCAAGCAATGAGTGATGCAGTTTGATGCAGTTGCCTATTAAGTCTAGATTCCCATGTTAAAAACCCGAGTCATTACTGCCTTAGTTCTGATGGCGGTATTGCTGCCCATTTTGTTTCTTCTCCCAGCTATTTATATTGGCGCCTTCTTTTTAGTTGCCTTGGTGGCTGCAGCTTGGGAGTGGAGCCGTTTGTTAAATCCCGGAGCAGAGCGCGCTGCATGGCTATATGCATTACTTTGTCTGATGATCATCGTATTCTTACTGGCGATGCAAGAGGCGGACTGGCAGTTTGCATTGTTATTACTAGCAGTAATCTTTTGGTTCTTTATTGCGCCTTTTATTTTAGCTAAGGGCATGAACCTTTCTATGCAAAAGTTGCGTCCTTTTTATGTGGTCCTTGGATTAATTCTATTGCCCGCCACGTGGTTTGCCCTCGTATTTTTGCGTGAACTTGGGCTGATTTTTTTGCTCAGCACTATGGCCTTGGTTTGGGTTGCAGATATTGGCGCTTACTTTGTAGGCAAAGCATTTGGTAAGCGCAAGCTCGCCGTGCAAATAAGCCCAGGTAAATCTATAGAGGGTGCAGTTGGTGGTTTAGTGCTTTGCTATGGGTATGCATTGCTGTGTGTATTCTTCTTACCTTTTGAATCTACATTATTTGGCGCCTGGGCAATTCGTTTTGGCTGGATTCCAATGTTTGTGATGGTGACTGTTCTTGCTGCATTTAGCATCTTTGGCGATTTATTTGAGTCACAATTGAAGCGTTTAGCTGGAGTAAAAGATAGTAGCGGCCTATTGCCAGGGCATGGCGGCGTATTAGATCGTGTAGACGCCTTAATACCGACTATGCCTATAGCAGCATTATTAGTGGGGTTGGTGTAATGTCAATCAAGCAAGTTGCGATACTGGGCTCAACGGGATCAATTGGCGTTAATACGCTTGATGTGATCCGCGCTCACCCCGATCGTTTCCAGGTTGTCGCTTTAACAGCAGGCAAACAAATAGAACGTTTGGCGAAACAGTGTCTTGAATTTAAACCCCGTATTGCAGTTGTGTCTGATGCGGATGGCGCAGCACACTTGAGTAAATTGTTGCTTGAGAAACAAGTTCAAACACAAGTTCTGTATGGGCCTGAAGCCTTAATCACAGCAGTCACTGAATCGGGTTGCGATACCGTTATGGCTGCGATAGTTGGAGCTGCAGGCTTAGTGCCTGCATTAGCTGCAGCAAAGTCAGGTAAAAGAGTGCTCTTGGCCAATAAAGAAGCCTTGGTAATGTCTGGTGATTTATTTATGCAGGCAATGAAGCATGGGGGCGGCGAGCTTCTTCCTATTGATAGCGAACACAATGCTATTTTTCAATGCTTGCCCAATCAGTTTTCAAAAGACCCCAACCCTAGCTTAGGAGTAGAAGAGCTCTGGCTGACCGCTTCAGGTGGACCTTTTAGGGATACGCCGCTCGATCAATTGGTGGGTATTACTCCTGATCAAGCTTGCGCTCATCCAAACTGGGTCATGGGTAAAAAGATATCGGTTGATTCAGCGACGATGATGAATAAAGGTCTTGAAGTTATCGAGGCATTTTGGCTATTTGGCTTGCCCTTGGAAAAAATTAAAGTACTCATTCATCCGCAAAGCGTAGTGCACTCAATGGTGCGTTATCGCGATGGATCAGTATTGGCGCAATTAGGACAGCCCGATATGCGCACCCCAATTGCATATGGGCTAGCTTGGCCAGAGCGCATTGAAGCAGGTGTATCGCCTTTGAGTTTGACTCAGTTAGCCGCTTTAAGTTTTGCTGAGCCAGACTTGGTCCGTTTTCCTTGCTTATCCCTAGCGTTTGCAGCGGCCAATACTGGCGGTACCGCCCCAGCCGTATTAAATGCTGCTAATGAAGTCGCCGTTGCAGCCTTTTTGGATGAGGGTTTGCCATACCTGCAAATTCCCGAGGTGGTAGAAAAAACATTGAACGCTATTCCAATTGCTAGTGCTGATTCTCTGGATGTCATTTTAGAGGTAGATGCGCGTGCAAGAAACATTGCTCAGGAATTTATCTCCAAGCGATGATTACTCTTGTAGCATTTATTGCCACTCTGGGGTTGTTAGTTAGCTTTCATGAGTTTGGACATTTTTTGGCAGCGCGCTTATGTGGGGTGCGCGTACTCAGATTTGCGGTGGGCTTTGGTAAACCTCTTTTTACCTATCATGCTAAAAATAAAACGGAATGGGTTTTGGCTGCGATACCTCTAGGTGGTTATGTCAAGCTGTTGGATGGACGGGATCGCGCTCAAATCATCTCTGCCACTGAAAAATCAGAGTCATTTGACCAAAAGCCACTTTGGCAGCGATCCTTGATTGTTGCTGCCGGCCCGCTCGCCAATTTTTTATTGGCAATTATCTTATTTGCCCTCATTTATGTTTCTGGGGCGCCTCAGCTCCCCGCAGTCTTGCGGGCTCCTCCTGAAAATTCCATTGCTGCCAAGATGGGGGTGATAGAGGGCGACAAAGTAACGGGCTTAAAAAGAGTTGGTTCAGATAGTGACTTTATGCACCAATCTAGTGAATTTGAATCTGTCATTAGCTGGAATGCCTTACGCTGGGAATTAATGGATGTTTTGACCGAAAGAGAGGGGTTTTTGCTAGAAATTGAGACTCCTACTGGCGGTCGTTTCGTTAAAACGTTTAAGGTCGGTGACTTACCACCTTTGAGTCCCGAAAAAGATCCTTTACTGGCCCTGGGAATAATGCCAAAGCATATCCCTTTAAGCGAGTGGCAGGAGCTCAAATTGAGCCCTATTGATGCAATGTCTTTTGCTGCCGAAAGAGTATGGCTAATCACTAAGGTCTCTGTACGGCTAATGGCTGGAATTTTTACGGGGGAAACCTCAGTAAAACAGCTTGGGGGCCCTATCAGTATTGCTGATATGGCTGGTAAATCTGCCCAAGTGGGCTGGCAACCATTCTTAGCATTTTTAGCACTTATGAGCATTAGCATTGGATTGCTGAATTTAGCCCCTTTTCCTATGTTAGATGGGGGTCAGCTCCTGTATGATGCATGGGAGTTGGTAGCTGGCAAGCGGATTTCAGTTTCAACGCAAGAGCATCTCCAAAAAGTGGGTTTTCTATTGCTGATTTCATTCTCCTTGCTAGCCTTGTTTAATGATTTACAACGCTATTTTTCGCCTTGAATTTTCTGACCTCACCTATTCGTACTCTCGTCCGCTTATTTCCGCAGCTCGTATTGCTTATTGCTGTTGGCTTTAGTCTGAATTCCTACGCCGCAGATCCGTTTGTAATTAAGGATATTCGCGTTGAGGGTCTGCAGCGAGTTGAACCAGGTACGGTCTTTAGTTATTTGCCGGTACAAGTTGGAGAAACTTTCACAGAAGAAAAGGGCGCCGAATCCATTAAAGCGCTTTACAGCACTGGGTTTTTTAGAGATGTTCAGATTCAAGCTCAAGGGAATGTCTTGATTGTGATTGTTGAGGAGCGTCCTACGATTTCTCGAATTGAATTTACGGGAATGAAAGAGTTTGAAAATGAAGGTATTCGCAAGCAATTAAAAGCGGTTGGTGTGGGTGAAGCTCGTTTTTATGACAAGGCTTTGATTGACAAGGCTGAGCAAGAACTAAAGCGTGCTTATATTGGTAAGGGCATGTATGCCGCAGAAGTGGTAGCAACCGTTACCCCGCTTGAGCGTAATCAAGTTGCAGTCTACTTCAATATTGACGAGGGCCCTATCGCCAAGATTCAAGAAATCAATTTCATCGGCAACGAAGTATTTAGCGACAGCACTCTCAAAGACCAGATGACCCTCAAGATCGGTGGTTGGTTATCTTGGTATAGCAAAGATGATTTGTACTCTAAGCAAAAGTTGACAGCAGACTTAGAGAGTATTCGTTCTTATTATTTGAATCGCGGCTATCTTGAATTTGTTATTGAGTCGACTCAAGTATCGATTACTCCTGATAAAAAAGGTGTATACCTAACAATAAGTATTCAAGAGGGCCAAAAGTTCACGGTCAAGGACGTTCGTCTCGCAGGAGAAACATTAGGCAAAGAGGCTGAATTAATGCAGTTAATTACCCTCAAATCAGGAGATACCTTTTCTACTGCGCGTTTAACTGAAAGTACCAAATCCATTGCTGAGGTATTGGGTAGCTATGGCTATGCTTTTGCAACTATTAACCCTCAGCCTGATATACGCCGTGATGCATCTGAGGTTGACCTGACCCTGGTTATTGATCCCGGACGTCGGATTTATGTGCGTCAGGTTGCTATTAGCGGCAATGCTAAAACTCGCGATATCGTGATTCGGCGCGAGATGCGGCAATTTGAGAGCTCCTGGTTTGATGGTGAAAAGATAGAGTTATCCAAAAAACGTTTGGGTCGTATGGGTTACTTCACCGAAACTGATATCGCAACCGAAGATGTTCCTGGTTCCCCAGATCAGGTGGATGTGAGCGTGAAGGTTAAAGAGAAGCCAACGGGTGCCGTTACAGTGGGCGCCGGTTTTTCCTCTACCGAAAAACTCATTTTGTCTGCTGGCATTAATCAAGACAATGCATTTGGTACTGGAACAGCAGTTGGTTTGAATTTTTCTCTGGGTAAGATTAACCAAAATTTAGTTCTATCGAATTACGACCCTTATTTCACAGAAGATGGCATTAGTCGTTACACTGATCTGTACTACCGCTCATCAAAGCCTTTGTACTACGTCGGCGATCCGGCTTACCAAATTAAATCCGTAGGTTCAAATATTAAATTTGGGGTCCCTTACACAGAGGTTGACCGAGTATTCTTTGGTACCGGTATTGAGGCATTCCAAATTAAAACCACCAACAATACTCCCCAGCCATATTTAAATTATGCTGAAAGTTATGGTGTCGCAGTACCGGGCTACCCCGCTACTCTAACTACCTATAACGTACCATTAACTGTTGGTTGGTCACGCGATGGAAGGGATAGCGCATTGATTCCTTCAGAAGGTTCTCTGCAGCAATTGTCTGGCGAGGTTGGTACCCCCGTTGGAAATATGACCTTTTATCGCCTTTATGGCCAATACCAAAAATATCATTCGCTTTCCAAGGGTAATATTCTGTCCTTTAATGGTGAGGTGGGTTATGGTCAGGCATATGGTAATAACCCCTTCCCGATTACCAAGAACTATTACGTCGGTGGTATTGGATCGGTTCGCGGCTATTCGCCGGGGTCATTGGGCCCGCAGTACTACAACACCAACATTGGTTCTTATCAGCCAACAGGCGGTCAATCCAAGATTATCGTCAATGGCGAATATACCTTCCCAGTTCCGGGGTCTGGCACTGACAAAACTTTGCGTCTTTTCACCTTCGTTGATGGTGGTAACGCTTTTGGGCAAAATATCAATTTAGTTTTAAATTACTCATATGGATTGGGTATATCATGGATATCACCGCTGGGTCCGCTGAAGTTTAGCTATGGTCTACCTTATAAACCTTATCCAACAGCCAATGTTCAGCGTTTGCAGTTCCAAGTGGGTACGGCGTTTTAATTGTTTAAGGAAAGTTTTATGAAGTTTTATCAATCTTCAAAATGGGTTCAAATCGGCTTGCTGGCCATGGTAGTTTCTTTTATGGCCCCCCTAGCTTTGGCCCAAGATGCGGGAACTCGTGTAGCAGTGGTTAACTCGGAAAAAGTATTTAATGAGTCTAACCTGGCAAAAGCCATGCAAACGCGTTTGCAAAATGAATTTACAAAGCGCCAAAACGATTTGCGTGATAGCGCACAAAAAATTAAAACTGCTGCCGAGAAGTTAGATCGCGACGCTGCTGTGATGAATGAAGCTGAGCGCATCCGTCGTCAACGTGAATTAGCCGATCAGGATCGCGAACTTCAACGCAAGCAGCGTGAATTTACAGAAGATCTTAATCAAAGAACATTTGAAGAGCGCGCAAAAATCGCTGAGAAGGCTAACTTAGTATTAAAACAAATCGCCGAACAAAGGAAGATTGATGTCATTGTTCAAGAAGCGGCATACGTTAATCCAAAGTCTGATATCACCGATGATGTCATCAAGGCTTTAAATAGCCAGAAGTAAGCTTTATGCCAACCGCCATCGAGCTGGCCGAACAGTTTCAAGCAAGCTTGGTGGGGGAAGCCTCCCTCGATTTTCTGGGTCTAGCGCCTCTAGAGCGAGCCCAGTCAAATCAAATCTCTTTTTTATCAAATCCACTGTATCGACAGCAGGCTAGTGATAGTGCCGCCGGTGCATTGATTGTTGGTAAGGCGGACTTAGAGTTCTTGCAGGTGCACCCAGGCCCCAATTCTAAAAACCGTGTCTACTTTGTCGCCAAAAATCCCTATGCAACTTTTGCAAGGATGGCGCAATATTTTGCGAAGAGCGGTTCACCCCCACAAACTCCAGGTGTGCATCCTAGCGCTGTCGTTGATACAACTGCGGTAGTGCCCGCTTCATGTCATATTGGCCCTTTTGTGCAAATTGGTCCAGGCGTAAAACTAGGTGAACGTGTATGTATTTTAGGTAATACAAGCATTGCTCGAGATTGTTCCATTGCAAGTGATACCGTTATTAATCCAACTGTTTCAATTTATTGCAAAACACAAATTGGTGAGCGTTGCATTATTCATAGTGGTGCGGTAATCGGTGCTGATGGGTTTGGGTTTGCTCCTGATTTTTCAGCGACTGGTGGCGAGTGGGTCAAGATTCCGCAAACAGGTGGGGTGATCATCGGAAATGATGTTGAGATTGGCGCTTCAACTACGATTGATCGTGGGGCAATGAGCGATACAGTTATTGGATCTGGAACTAAGATTGATAATCAAGTGCAGATTGCGCATAACGTTGTTGTTGGAAATTGCTGTGTGATTGCTGGTTGTGCTGCTATATCCGGAAGCACCAAAATTGGAAACTTTTGCATCATAGGCGGAGCAGCAAACTTCGCAGGACATCTCACCATTGCAGATAGAACTACCGTCTCAGGTAACACTTCCATTATTCGATCGATCACCGAGCCTGGGCAGCACTTCACAGGGGTTTATCCCTCTATGCTGCATAGCGCTTGGGAGAAAAATGCTGCGATTTTGCGTGGCCTAGATAAAATACGTCAACGTTTACGTTTGCTGGATAAGAATAAAAATTCAGAGTCGTAAGACTTTGCGCTACCTAAATTAATATTAACTTTTGAGCAGGTTATTTATGAGCACACCAATTGCAATCGATATCAATAAGATTCTGAAGTTATTGCCTCATCGCTATCCATTTTTATTGGTAGATCGTGTGCTTGAAATTACCCCGCGCGAAAGTATTACTGCCTTGAAAAATGTCACTATGAATGAGCCATTTTTTCAGGGGCACTTTCCTGATTTTCCAGTGATGCCTGGAGTACTCATTATTGAGGCCTTGGCACAAACGGCTGCCCTGCTAACTTTCTCCGAAGAGCGCGCAGAAGATGCCATTTATTATTTTGCAGGTATCGATGGCGCCCGTTTTAAGAAGCCGGTACTTCCTGGCGACCAGTTAATTATGACCGCAAAATTAGAGCGTGGACGTGCTGGAATTTACAAGTTTGCAGTACAAGCTACTGTTGATGGTGAGATCGCTGCAGAAGCAAATATTACTTGTGCGGTACGTACGAAAGGCGCGTAATGACACGGATTCATGCATCTGCTGTAGTGGATAGCAAGGCTGAAATAGCAGACGATGTCGAGATTGGCCCTTATTCTGTTATTGGCCCTAATGTAAAAATTGGCGCAGGTACCAAGGTGGGGTCGCATACTGTGATCGAAGGCTACACCACGATTGGTAAAGAAAATAGCTTTGCACACTTTGCTGCAATTGGTGGGCCACCACAGGATATGAAATATCGTGGCGAGCCGACGCAATTAATCATTGGCGATCGCAATACGATTCGTGAGTTCACGACAATCCATACTGGCACATCTCAAGATCTAGGCATTACTCGCATTGGTGATGACAACTGGATCATGGCTTATGTGCATATTGCTCATGACTGTCAGGTTGGTAATCACACGATTTTCTCTAGTAATGCGCAGATTGCTGGACATGTTCAAGTTGATGACTGGGCCATTATGGGTGGCATGTCTGGTGTTCACCAGTTTGTTCGTATTGGCCAACACGCTATGCTAGGTGGCGCTTCTGCTTTGGTGCAAGATATTCCACCATTTGTCATTGCTGCGGGCGATAAGGCTTCCCCTCACGGCATTAATGTCGAGGGGCTAAAGCGTCGCGGTTTCTCTAGTGAGACTATTTCTGCGTTACGTCAAGCTTATAAAGTCCTTTATAAAGACGGCTTGAGCTTCGAAGAGGCTAAGGTAGAGATTCAGAAGATGGTTGTAGCTTCGGCTGCAGATACGGCAACCTCTGAAAAGCTTGCTCAGTTTCATGATTTTATTGCCGCCTCTACTCGCGGCATTATTCGGTAACGGAATTACTTTGCCAAAGTTAGCTTGCGTAGCAGGTGAACCTTCTGGTGATTTATTAGCTGCGCCAGTACTCAGTGCTTTAAATCAGATACCAGATATGGCTGGTCTCGAGGTTTATGGGATTGGGGGTCCTCGCATGCAGGCCGAGGGAATGCGATCTGATTGGCCGATGGAAACGCTAAGTGTGCGTGGTTACGTTGAAGCTATCAAACAACTCCCGGCTATTCTGAAGCTTCGTAAAGAGCTCATTCAAAATCTTTTGAATGAAGATCGACCCGATGTCTATTTAGGTGTTGATGCACCCGACTTTAATTTAGGTGTTGAGTTGCAGTTAAGAAAGGCCGGTATACCGACTTTGCATCTCGTATCTCCCTCTATATGGGCTTGGCGTGGTGGCAGGATCAAGAAGATTTCTCAAGCGGTTGAGCGCATGCTTTGCATCTTTCCTTTTGAGACTGAAATTTATGACAAAGCTGGTGTGGCATCGACTTATGTGGGCCATCCATTGGCAAGTGAAATTCCGCTTGAACCTAATATTCAGCAAGCACGAGAAAAATTAAGTAAACACCTCAAAATTCCTACTACTTCACTTGAAGGATTGGTTATTGCCGTCTTACCTGGAAGCCGTGGATCAGAGATTGAGCTCATAGCCCCCGTCTTTTTTGAAGCGATGCAGTTATTGGCCAAGGGATTAAAAGGGCAGAAGCTTAACTTTTTAATTCCGGTAGCGACACCGCGATTACGTGAGCCTCTTGAGCAGCTTTTACTTAAGACAAAAAACACCAATCCAGATATCCAGATTCATTTGCTAGATGGAATGGCAGATGAAGTGCTAGAGGCATCGGATGTTGTACTAATTGCTAGTGGTACAGCCACTTTGCAAGCTGCCCTATGGAAAAAGCCAATGGTAATTTCTTATAAGGTGCCTTGGTTAACTGCGCAAATCATGAAGCGTCAGGGTTATTTACCTTATGTGGGATTGCCCAATATTCTTGCCGGGGATTTTGTAGTCCCAGAGCTTTTACAAGATGAAGCTACCCCTGAAAAATTAGCTAATGCTGTATTAGATTGGCTAGAACACCCGGATAAGGTTTCCAAATTGAAGGAGCGTTTTGCGCAAATACATGAAACTTTGCGTCGTCCTACAGGTTTATTGGTTGCGCAAGCAGTGGCTCAAACTATAGAAAGCGCTCGTAAGAGTCGAATTTCTGTATGAGTCTGATTTGGGTTTGCGGAGTGGATGAAGCAGGGCGTGGTCCGCTAGTTGGTGCAGTAGTGGCTGGTGCGGTGGTGCTTGACCCTCAACATCCAATCGAAGGTTTGAGGGATTCAAAAAAATTGACTGCTGCTCGTCGCGAATATCTTTACGATCAAATTATGGAAAAAGCGAAAGCCTGGGGTGTTGGTGAGGCTAGTCCAGTAGAGATAGATGCAATCAATATTTTGCAAGCTACGATGCTAGCAATGCGTCGTGCGATTGAAGATCTTTCGACTCGTTTAGGCTCTTGGCCCGATAAAGCCTTAATCGATGGTAACCGCTGCCCTGAGTTGCCCATTGCTGCCGAGGCAATTATTAAGGGGGACGCAAAAGAGCCTGCTATTTCAGCGGCATCTATAGTTGCTAAAGTCACGCGAGATCGTCAAATGATGGCTTTGCATGAGCGTCATCCAGAGTATGGTTTTGCTCAACACATGGGTTACCCAACTGAGGCACACTTTGCAGCGCTTAAACAATATGGCGTATGCGACCAACATAGGCGCAGTTTTTCTCCTGTGCGTAAAGTACTTGAGTCCCTTACCAATTAAGTTATGAACTTTGATCTGATTACCTCTAAGGAGAACCCTTTATTTAAAGAGGTGCGACTCTTGCAGTCGACTGGCTCTAAAGGGCAGAAGGCAAGGCTGGCTAGTGGCCAGGCTCTATTGGAAGGGATTCATCTGGTACAAACTTGGGTGGGGGATGCTGCTTTAAGAACGCTGCTCACCTCAGAGATTGGCTTAAAGAATGGGGAAATTTCACAAGCTATCTATGAGCATCTAGAGATTTGTCCTGATGCCAAGGTTGTTCAGCTTGATAGCGCACTTTGGGATTTATTAAGTGACTTAGTGAATGCTCCTCATATTGCGGGATTACTTGATTTGCCAAAATCTGTTCTTACTCCTGCGCAATCGATCGCAACATTAGCGGGTGATGTGGTGATATTGGATCGAGTGCAAGACGCGGGTAATGTCGGCTCTATTTTACGAACTGCAGCAGCATCAGGCTTTACTCAAGTGATTGCATTATCGGGTTGTGCCCACCTCTGGTCTACGAAGGTTCTAAGAGCGGGTATGGGCGCACATCGTTTGCTCGATTTATACGAAGGCTGGTCAAACCAGCAAGTATTAAGTGCAGTTACCGCACAGTTATTCGTGGCAACAGCTGATGCAGAGGATGATATTTTCTCTCTTAATAAAGATTTATTACATCCAGTCGCATGGGTGATGGGTAGTGAAGGCCAGGGCGTTTCTGAAGATTTACTAGCGCAGTCAAAGGGGGTTTCAATTCCTATCGATCCACGTGTTGAGTCGTTAAATGTGTCTACTGCAGCAGCAGTATGCCTCTTCGAGACAGTGCGAGTAAGGCGCGCTTAAAAACTTATCCTAGAATTGTCTTATCCGACTTAATTGCCTGCAGGACGGTGGTAGCAATCTCTTCAATGGACTTGCTGGTAGTTAGTACCCATGGAATAGATTGTTTTTTCATCATCGCGGTCGCTTCATTAATTTCATAGCGACAATTTTCTAGTTTTGCATAATTGCTACCAGGTCTACGCTCATTACGAATCTCAGAGAGTCGCTCAGCATCAATCATGAGTCCAAAAATCTTTTGGCGGTAGGGTATCAAGTCTTTAGGTAATTGCCCGCGCTCAAAGTCCTCTGGAATAAGGGGATAGTTTGCTGCCTTCAAGCCGTATTGCATTGCAAGGTATAAACTAGTTGGGGTTTTACCAACCCTAGAGATGCCAATCAGAATCACATCGGCTTCTGCTAAGTTTTGATTAGATTGCCCATCATCATGAGCTAAAGAATAGTTAATTGCCTCAATACGGTTCTTGTAGGCCTCAGTATCCGCATTGTGGTGAAGACGATTCATGGCATGGGTAGACTTCATGCCCAAAGCTGCCTCTAGCGGAGCCACAAAGGTCTGGAACATGTCTAGAATTAGGCCATTTGCCTTACCAACAATTGCATTGAGCTCTGCATTCACCAAAGTAGTAAAAACAATGGGCTGAACCCCATATTTACGGGCGGTTTGATTAATGCTACTGACGGCGTCATGGGCTTTGTCTACGCTATCTACAAACGGTACGCGTACGTGCTTAAAAGTAGCCTCAAATTGAGCCAAAATCGATTGGCTGAAGTTCTCGGCGGTGATGCCGGTGCCGTCAGAGACTATAAAAACAATGCGAGTTTCAGTGGACATAGATTTGGCTTAAAAGTCGGGGTCAGCACTACAATAGAATCATATTAAAGCATGCCCTATTGTAGGTGGGCGCTAGACCAGTTTCCTTTTCTTTTGAGAGTATTTTATGTCCAACCAACAGCAACAAAATAGCAGTATTGCAGATGCCTATGTATTGCCTTTTGAGCAGCTTCGCATGACTGATGTTGAATCAGTCGGCGGTAAGAATGCTTCATTGGGTGAAATGATTTCTCAGCTGGCTTCCACTGGTGTACGAGTGCCGACTGGGTTTGCTACTACTGCATTAGCATTTCGTGATTTTCTAAAACACAATAATCTAACTGAGCGCATTCAACAGCGTTTAGAAGGCTTGAATATTGATGATGTGCGTGCCTTAGCGCAAGCAGGTTCTGAAATTCGTAACTGGATAGAAACAGCACCTTTTCAGCCAAAGTTAGACGAAGAGATTCGTAAAGCATTCGCAGTGCTAGATGATTCTGGCAAAGGTTCATTTGCAGTTCGTTCATCAGCAACTGCAGAAGACTTGCCAGATGCTTCTTTTGCTGGTCAGCAAGAAACCTTCTTGAACATTGAAGGTATTGAAGATGTTCTGAAGAAGATTCGAGAAGTATTTGCCTCTTTGTATAACGATCGCGCTATCTCCTACCGTGTTCACAAGGGCTTTGCTCATGCTGAAGTGGCCTTGTCTGCTGGTATTCAGCGTATGGTGCGTTCCGACTTGGGGGCTGCTGGCGTGATGTTTACCCTAGACACCGAATCAGGATTTGAGGATGTTGTTTTCATCACCTCTAGCTATGGTTTAGGTGAGACTGTGGTGCAGGGTGCAGTTAACCCGGATGAGTTTTATGTTTTCAAAACTACATTGGCTAAAGATAAGAAGGCGATCATTCGTCGCTCTTTAGGTTCTAAATTAATTCAGATGCAATTTGCACCCAAGGGTTCGGCAGAGAAGGTCCAGACGGTGGATGTCACTCCAGAAAAGCGCAATCGCTTTTCTTTGGAAGATGCGGATATTACTGAGTTAGCCAAATATGCCGTGATCATTGAGAAGCACTATGGTCGTCCGATGGATATCGAGTGGGGCAAGGATGGTCAAGATGGCCGCATCTATATTCTTCAAGCTCGTCCTGAGACGGTGAAGAGTCAAGCGGCTGGCCAAGTAGAAATGCGCTACAAGTTAAAAGGTAGCTCAAAGGTATTGGCAAAAGGTCGCGCAATTGGTCAAAAGATTGGTGCGGGCCCAGTGCGGATCATTCGTGATCCAAGTGAGATGGATCGCGTCCAGCCAGGCGATGTTTTGGTAGCCGATATGACAGACCCGAACTGGGAGCCCGTGATGAAGCGTGCCTCTGCGATTGTGACCAATCGTGGTGGCCGTACATGTCACGCAGCGATTATTGCCCGTGAATTAGGTGTGCCTGCAGTAGTTGGTTGCGGTGATGCTACTGAGCATTTGCAAGACGGCATGATGGTGACGGTTTCATGCGCCGAAGGTGACGAGGGTCATATCTATGATGGTTTGATTGAAACTGAAGTAACTGAAGTATCGCGCGGCGTATTGCCAGAGATCCCAGTAAAGATCACTATGAATATTGGTAATCCTCAGTTAGCGTTTGATTTTTGCCAAATTCCAAATGCTGGTGTTGGTTTAGCTCGTCTTGAGTTCATCATCAATAACTACATTGGCGTTCACCCGCGCGCAGTATTGGAGTACCCAAACATAGATCCTGATCTGAAGCGCGCAGTAGAGAGTGTGGCTCGTGGTTACGCTAGCCCACGTCAGTTCTACGAAGATAAGCTGGTTGAAGGTGTCGCAACGATTGCTGCTGCCTTTTATCCAAAGCCAGTAATCGTTCGTTTATCAGACTTTAAATCGAATGAATATAAAAAGTTGATTGGCGGATCGCGTTATGAGCCTGATGAAGAAAACCCAATGCTTGGCTTCCGCGGCGCATCACGTTATGTATCAGCAGATTTTGGCGAGGCATTTGCTTTAGAGTGCGCAGCAATGAAGCGTGTTCGCGAAGATATGGGCTTGGATAACGTCGAAATCATGGTTCCATTTGTCCGCACAATTAATCAAGCTAAGCGCGTGATCGAAATGATGGAGAAGTTTGGGCTGAAGCGCGGTGTTAATGGCTTGCGTCTGATTATGATGTGTGAGATTCCATCAAATGCAATTTTGGCAGATCAGTTCCTCGAGTATTTTGATGGCTTCTCTATTGGCTCTAACGATATGACTCAGTTAACGCTCGGTCTAGATCGTGATTCTGGTATGGAATTGTTGGCCATTGACTTTGACGAGCGTGATCCAGCTGTCGAGTTCATGATTGCCCGCTCAATCGATGCTTGTCGTAAACAAAACAAGTATGTTGGTATTTGTGGCCAAGGTCCTTCGGATCACCCAGACTTTGCGCGCTGGTTAGTTGAAAAAGGCATTACCTCCATCTCTTTAAATCCCGATAGCGTCATAGCTACTTGGGAGATGCTGGGTAAAAATTTAAAAGCCTAACTAGTATCAGTAGTAATAAAAAAGGCCTAGATTCTTCTAGGCCTTTTGTTTGTCAATGCATCCAATACTTAATTACTGTGGACCTACTTTTTCTTTGTAGTCACCTTCTGCGGCGCAACTTTCTTTGCCACCTTCTTTATAGGAATTGCCTTAGTTGTTTTTGTTGTCTTTGGGGCTCTCGCTTTGGATGGAGGATGATTAATTGGAACAATCCCCATTTTTTTAGCGGGGGTGGAAATATCACTCGATTTATTAGCGCCACTCCAGCTTGGTTCCGCTATGGAGTTAAAAGCTTCGCGTAGCTTCTCACCCCATGCTTGATGGATCATTGCGAAATAAGGGTTTGCATCATCTAAAGTGACTAGCTTCGTAGCTTTCAGAGAATTTTTTTCATAAACCAGCATATCTAGAGGTAGCCCAACTGAAATATTACTTTTCAGGGTAGAGTCCATGGAGATGAGGGCGCACTTGGTGGCAAGATTCAGCGGTGTATTGAAGTTGAGTACTCTGTCCAAGATTGGCTTTCCGTATTTGGATTCGCCGATTTGGAAGTAGCAAGTTTCCGGAGTGGATTCAATAAAATTTCCTGCCGAGTAAATATTGAATAGGCGAGGTTTTTCACCTTTTACTTGCCCACCAAAAATCATATTGCAATTAAATTCAAGTCCTGATTTTTCAAGCGCAACATGATCTCGTTCATACACTTGCTTGATAGCATCGCCCACAACAACGGCCGCCTCGTATGAGTTTTTGGCTGTCCAGAGGTTCTTGCCTTTAAAAGGCTGTCCTTGAAGTAGAACTTCTTTTACAGACTGGGTGATGGCGAGATTACCCGCACTCATGAGGGTAAAAAAACGATCCTTGTTTTGAAACAAGGTCATTTTTCTGAAGGTGCCGACTTGATCTACGCCTGCATTAGTGCGGGTATCTGATAAAAATACAAGACCATCTTTAAGGCAAAGCCCAACACAATACGTCATTCCTAAACCCTCTTCATTATTTCTTGAGATTATCTCTTAAAAAGTAGGCGGGCCTAAGTGAGCTGTTGAATAGAGATATTAGCGCTGAGCTCCTCGCCTCCACCTCCAGTGCGCACGCCCTTAACAGGGGCGGCAGAGTAATAATCGCGACCAATTGCGAGTCTGATATGACGTGAATCAATTAAGCAGGCATGGGTGATATCAACACCAATCCAAATACCTTTTTCTATATCGGCACAAAAGTCTATCCATGCATGGCTAGCAAGGTTAGGTGACTCCTCAGCAAAGAAATATCCGCTAACGTATCTAGCTGGGATTTGTGAGGCACGGCAAAGACTTAGCATGACGTGGGCATGATCCTGACAAACACCCGATTTCATAGCAAACGACTGAACTGCAGTAGTGGCAAAATTCGTTTGTCCTGGGGTGTAGACAATTAAGCCCTGAACTGCCTCAGCAAGTTTAAGCACTTGATCAACAGAATTTTTCTTTGGTAGGCTATAAGAAAAATAGTCCAACATTTCTTCTGTTGGTTCAGTCAAGTTGGTTTGTTGCAAAAGATAGTAAGGCGACACCGCCTTAGCATCATCAATAAACTCAAATGCGTCTTGGGTATGCACTTCCCCTTCAGCCTCGATCATCATTGATGTGTAGGGAGTCTCTTGTACAAATACACTGCATGCGTTACCAAAAGCATCTATTGAATGAGAGGCTTTAATTGGAGTGCTAATCTTCCACTTATCGACCTGTTGACCTGCAACAGTCGGCGGGGTTAAGCGTAGTTCCTGAATGGAGTAGCGTACCGGCGTTTCATATCGGTACTCAGTACGATGGCGAATTTTAAGATGCATATGTCTATAGTTTCTTAGGCAACGGCCAATGGTATGAGATAAGCGCTACTAAACTCATCAGCCACATAGTTGATGCGCTCTAAGAAGCTCTCAATGAATTCTTCGAGACCTTGTTCGAATACTTCATCAATATCTGAATAATCTAGGCTGGCTTTAAGTTTTCCAAGTAAACGTTCAATTTCTTTGGATTGCTGGTTTTTCATCTCAGAGACCAAGGGAATTAATTCATTTACACAGCACACTAATGAGCGTGGCATTTGCTTGTTAAAAATCAAGAGTTGGGCTACTTGTTTGGGCGTTACTTGATCGGAATAGATTTGGCGATAAATCTCAAATGCGGAGACGGATCGCAGTAAAGCAGCCCAGTGATAGAAATCAAAGAAGTCGCCGTCAGTGCCTTCATCAGAGGCCTTCTTAGTGCCCATAACATTCAATGAAGCCTGATCTTCATATTTTGTTTGAAGAATACGCGCAGTATTATCGGCGCGTTCTAAAAGTGTCCCTACGCTAATGAAGTAAAAGGCTTCATTCTTTAGCATGGTGCCATACAAAACACCTCTAAACAAATGGCATCGGTGCTTGACCCACTCCAGAAGACGGCTAGGATCGGCCTGATGTCTTGCCTCCAAAATACGCTGCAATTCAAGCCAAGTAGTATTTTGGGTTTCCCAAACCTCGGAAGTAATTTTGCCGCGGATAACGCGGGCATTTTCTCGAGCAGCAAAAAGGCAAGAAACGATGCTAGAAGGATTGCTGGTTTCATAGATCATGAAATCCAATACATTCTCACGATTGATTACATCGTATTTGCTAAGAAAAGCATCCTCTAACTTGGAAATTGTGAGTAACTTTTTCCAGCTTTGCTCTAAAAATTCAGCTGGCTGAGGGAGTAAAGAGGTTTGATGGTTTACATCGAGCATGCGAGCAGTGTTTTCTGCGCGCTCTGTGTATCGAGCCATCCAGTAAAGGCAATCTGCGGTACGACTTAACATTTTTTCTTATTCCCCATACTCTTCTCTCACTCTTCCAATACCCAGGTATCTTTAGTGCCACCACCTTGAGAGGAGTTCACCACCAGAGAACCTTCTTTGAGCGCAACTCTTGTTAATCCACCGGGCACCATCTTGATGGTCTTTCCGGAAAGAACAAAGGGTCTTAAATCAATATGTCTTGGTGCTACACCTGACTCCACGAATGTAGGGCAAGTGGATAGCGCCAAGGTAGGTTGAGCAATGTACTTATCAGGGTTAGCAATTAAATGCGCTCTGAATTCTTCTATCTCTGCTTTAGTGGAAGCGGGGCCAACCAACATGCCGTATCCACCCGCACCATGAGTTAACTTCACTACCAACTTATCTAAGTTTGCTAATGTATAGGCTAAATCATCTGGCTTGCGACATTGGAATGTAGGTACATTATTAAGAATAGGTTTTTCACCAAGATAAAACTCGATCATCTCGGGAACATATGGGTAGATTGACTTGTCATCAGCAATACCGGTGCCAATAGCGTTAGCCAGAGTCACATTGCCAGCGCGATATGCAGATAAGAGTCCTGCTACGCCTAAGGTAGAGTCAGAGCGAAATGCTAGGGGATCTAAAAAGTCATCATCGACGCGACGGTAGATCACATCAACTCGTTTGGGCCCTTGAGTAGTGCGCATAAAGACCTGCTCATTTTTTACAAATAGATCCTTACCTTCTACTAGCTCCACACCCATCTGCTGCGCTAGATAGCTGTGCTCAAAGTAAGCAGAGTTATACATACCAGGGGTAAGCACAACAACGTTTGGCTTTTTGACATCATCTGGTTTAACTGACTTGAGACATTCAAGTAAAAGATCTGGATAGTGCTCTACAGGAGCAACGCGATACTTTTGGAATAAGTCAGGAAAGAGTCGCATCATCATCTTGCGATCTTCAACCATATAAGAAACACCTGATGGAACGCGCAAGTTGTCTTCTAGAACGTAGAACTCGCCCTCGCCGGCACGCACGATATCAATACCTGCAATTTGTGCGTAGATATCGCGAGGCACACTCACATTGCGCATCTCAGGACGATATTGCGCATTGTTATAAATTTGTTCAGCAGGAACTATTCCTGCTTTGATAATTTCTTCATCGTGATACACGTCATAGATAAATCGGTTGAGTGCTTTGACGCGTTGACGTAATCCTGCCTCCAATTGCTCCCATTCTTTAGCAGTAAAGATGCGGGGAACTTGATCAAAAGGAATGGTTCGCTCTGAGCCTAGATCATCACCATAGACGGCAAAGGTGATGCCAACCCGTCTGAAGATAAGGTCGGCTTCGGCACGCTTGAGACCCATGAGGGTATCGCTTTGCTGTTTCAACCAATTGTGAAAAATTTGGTAGTGGGGACGCGCTTTGCCTGCGGCGTCGAGCATTTCGTCAAAAGGCAATTTCATAGTTATAAAACTAATGCCTTTGAGGGGATTGAGTTAAAAAGATTGAAGCGGCTTGGTGCTAGAATGCACTAAAAAGGTGCATATTCCATTAAAATCAGGCTTCAAAAAGAGTCTACCCCAGATTCTTGGGAATTAAGCGTTTAAATCGCCTCGGGCAATGCGACCCTTTTGCACTTCCCATTCACGTTCTTTGGTGGCTGCCCGCTTGTCATGTTGCTTTTTCCCTCTAGCAAGGCCGATTTCGCACTTGACGTTACCTTTGGAGAAATGCAGGTTCAGAGGTACCAGGGTATAGCCTTTTTGTTCAACTTTGCCGATAAGCTTGCGAATTTCGATCGCATTGAGCAAAAGCTTTCTAGTCCGTGTGTTGTCTGGCACGATATGGGTCGAGGCTGAAAGAAGTGGGGTGATGTGGCAGCCAATGAGAAATAGCTCCGCCTTGCGAATGACAACATACGCTTCTTTGACATGCACGCGGCCTGCGCGGATAGCCTTAACCTCCCAGCCCTCCAGCACTAGCCCTGCTTCAAAGCGTTCCTCGATAAAATAATCAAAGAAGGCTTTTTTGTTATCGACGATACTCATATTTATTTAGCTCTCAAGATCGATTATGGCAGACGTCTACAAGACCGTTTTAATTGGCCAATCAGCCGACCGCATGTACGGCCTAGTAACCGATGTTGCTCGCTACCCCGAGTTCCTCCCTTGGTGTGGTGGGGTAGAGATTTTTGAGCAAACTGAGGCAGTGCTTGACGCCAAAATCAACATCCACTTCAAGGGCATTACTCAATACTTTCATACTCGGAACGTTAATCATCGCCCTGAAACGATTGATATGGTTTTTGTGGATGGCCCTTTTAAGCATTTTTCAGGTCAATGGAACTTCGTCCCTTTGCGCGAAGATGCCTGTAAGGTGGAATTTAAGCTCCACTGGGAGTTTAAGAGCGCCATACTAGATAAGATCATTGGCCCAGTATTTAGCCATATCGCAGGCACATTCGTGGATTGCTTTGTAAAGCGTGCGGAGGAGCTCTATGGTTGAACAATATCTCGATATTGTGCTTTGTGATGCAAGGCAAGGTGAGCCAGAGCTAAAGCCTTTTAAGTTGCTATTAGCAGCAGGTGAGGTAGCAACTGTTGGCTTAGCGCTTGTGAAGTCTGGGATTGCTATGGGTCAGGATGACCCAGTTTTGACCAGAAAAGGCTGCTTTGGGGTCTTTGGCAAGCGTAAGGACTGGGATAGCCCTATTTATGCTGGTGACCGCTTGGAGCTATATTCCCCGCTATTAATTGACCCTAAGACTGTTCGACGTAAAAAGGCAAACCAGAACCAAGATGCCAAATTCCAGGCTGCCGCAGCTAAAAGAAAGGCTAGGAGGCTATAATCTGTTTTTGCGACTAGGGGTTTTGCATGCGACTCATTCAAAAAGCACTCACTTTTGACGATGTGCTCCTCGTACCGGCCTATTCATCGGTACTCCCT
>CANFMT010000021.1 GCA_947448415.1 Burkholderiaceae bacterium
ATGAAGCAGCAATTAACAAGTTCGCAGTCTTAGCATCTACTTTTAATACTTGCGTGAGGTAGAACAAAGCATAGAACTGACCTGTGTACCAAACCACCGCTTGACCTGCAACCAGACCAAACAATGCCAAGATAACAATCTTCAAGTTCTTCCATTGACCGAATGACTCAGACAAAGGAGCTTTAGATAATTTGCCTTCTTCTTTCATCTTCTTGAAAGCTGGTGATTCATTCATGGACAAACGAATCCATACGGAAACCGCCAACAATGCGATAGAAACGATGAAAGGAATACGCCAGCCCCAAACATCAAAGTCTGGACCAGTGAATTCACGTGTGAACAAAATCACGAGTAAGGAGAGGAACAAGCCCAAAGTAGCTGTTGTCTGGATCCAAGCTGTGTAAGCACCACGACGACCTTGAGGAGCATGCTCTGCAACATAGGTAGCAGCACCGCCGTACTCACCGCCCAAAGCCAAACCTTGAAGCATACGCAATGCGATCAAGATCACAGGAGCAGCAACACCGATAGTTGCGTAGTTAGGCAGAATACCCACGATGAAGGTTGCGCCACCCATCAAAAGAATGGTGACCAAGAAGGTGTATTTACGACCGATCAAGTCACCTAAGCGACCAAACACCAACGCGCCAAATGGACGTACGATGAAACCAGCAGCAAACGCTAACAAAGCGAAAATGAAGGCAGAGCCAGCATCTAAGCCTGAGAAAAACTGCTTGGCGATAACGGCAGCCAAAGAACCGTAAAGATAAAAGTCGTACCACTCAAAAACCGTACCCAAAGATGACGCAAAAATAACTTTGCGTTCTTCAGCGGTCATTGGGGCTGCTTTAGTTGATGTTGACATCAGTAGCTCCTAACTATTTTTATTAAATAAAAAACAACGGTTGATTATGCGTTGAAAAAAACCAAAGAAATCCACTACTTAGGGTAATTCCTCATCAAATAGAGTCGGGGTTTTCCCGAAAAATGTGTATTTGGCACAACGAATTTAAACCCTGGCGATATTAGGGTTTAGCACTATTTTGTGGCAATCCGCCCAAGTAAGGTGCGCACACATTAATTGCGGTGCAAACCCATCAAATGAAGCTTCTGGTACACCACTTTAATAAGCTCTGAAGTTAGCAAAAGGCATAACAAAATGCCGCCAAACAATTACTAAACAAGGAGCAACGCAAATGAAAAGACGTGACTTTTTAGGCAAGACAGCACTTGGCGCTGCCGCAGGAGTGTTAGCGGCCCCAGCAATCGCACAATCCATGCCAGAAGTGAAATGGCGCTGTGCATCCAGTTTCCCCAAAAGCCTAGATACCATTTATGGTGGTGGTGAATTTATTTCCAAACGAGTAGCTGCTTTAACTGATGGTAAGTTTCAGATCCGCATCTTTGGTGCCGGAGAAATCGTTCCTGCTTTTGGCACAGTTGATGCAGTGCAACAAGGCACCGTTGAATGCACGCATACTGCTGGCTATTACTTTGTCGGCAAAAACAAGACCTTTGCTTTTGACACTACCGTTCCATTTGGCATGAACCAGCGCCAGCAAAATGCTTGGATGTACTGGGGAGGCGGATTAAAGCTCCAACGTGAATTCTTGCGCGACTACAACATTATTTCTTTCCCAGCAGGTAACACTGGAACCCAGATGGGCGGTTGGTTCAAAAAGCCAGTCAAAACCGTTGCGGACCTCAAAGGTCTCAAGATGCGTATCGCTGGCCTCGGTGGTGAGGTGATGTCCCGCCTAGGCGCAATTCCACAACAAATCGCCGGCGGCGATATTTACCCAGCACTTGAAAAAGGTGTGATTGATGCGGCTGAGTGGGTTGGTCCATACGATGATGAAAAATTGGGCTTCTATAAAATTGCTCCTTATTACTACTACCCAGGATGGTGGGAAGCTTGCTCGATGTACTCCATGTACGTCAACATCAAGGAGTGGGAAAAGTTACCGAAGCAATACCAAGAAGCCCTTGCTTCAGCTTGCGCCGAATGCAATATCGATATGATGGCCGAGTACGACTACAAGAATCCAATCGCTTTGCAAAGCTTGATCAAGAATGGCGTCAAATTACAGTCGTACTCTACAGAAATTATGAAAGCAGCATCTACTGCTGCCTTTGAAATGTATGAGGAAGAGGCCGCCAAAAATCCATCGTTCAAGAAGATTTACGAGCCTTGGAAAAAATTCCGTAACGATCAAATGCTATGGAACAAAGTTGCCGAACAAACTCTCATGAGCTTCATGCTAACTAATCCAGTTAAATAAAGGTTATTAGGAGTCCGATATGCCAAAACAATTTTTAGTTTTTGCAAGCTTCGTTGATCGCTTAAATGACCGTTTTGGTGTATTGGCGAGTTGGATGGTATTGATTGCTGTACTGGTGAGCACGGGAAATGCGCTCATTCGGTACGGCTTCAATGTCAGCTCCAACGGCTGGCTTGAAGCACAGTGGTATTTATTCGCTGGCATGGTGATGTTTGGTGCCGCAACCACTTTTCGCCTGAATGAACACGTACGCGTAGATGTACTTTATGCAATGTACCCCAATCGAGTTCGTCTTTGGCTCGACTTTTGGGGTGGCATTGTTTTCTTCCTCCCGATGACCATCATCATTGGTTACTACTCTTGGGAATTTTTTATCACTTCGGTGATTCAAAATGAAACTTCGAGTAATCCTGGTGGCTTAATCCGCTGGCCAGTGCGCGGCATTATTACCTTAGGCTTCTTCTTGCTTACGCTTCAAGGCCTTTCAGAAATCATCAAACGTTACGCTGCTTTGACAGGTCTGATTCAAATTGATCCTAAATACGAAAGACCACTCCAATGATTAGCCAAGATTTAATGGCCCCCATCATGTTTGGTGGCCTGATTGTATTTTTATTAATCGGATATCCAGCTGCGTTTTCACTCGGTGCTGTTGGATTATTCTTTTCTTTCATCGGCATTGAAATGGGCATGTTTCAGCCCACTTTCTTGCAAGCATTACCGGACAGGGTTTTCGGCATTCTCTCGAATGACTTGCTGCTCTCCATACCCTTCTTCACCTTCATGGGTGCCATTCTGGAAAAGTGTGGGTTAGCAGAAGACATGCTTGAGGGCTTGGGTCAGTTGTTTGGCCCTATCCGTGGTGGTCTAGCTTATGCGGTCATTATTGTTGGTGCAATCCTCGGCGCAATTACTGGAACCGTTGCAGCATCTGTAATTGCTATGGGATTAATCTCCCTGCCAATCATGTTGCGCTACGGCTATAACCCGCGCGTAGCAACTGGTGTGATCGCTGCCTCAGGAACCATTACACAACTTATTCCACCTTCGCTCGTTTTGATTGTGTTGGCAGACCAATTAGGCAAATCGGTTGGGGATATGTATGCGGGCGCCATTGGACCATCCATCATTCAAGTAGTCTTGTTCTGTTTATTTATTTTCTTCTTGTCGATTTTTAGACCTCAAGATGTGCCAGCACTTCCTCCTGAGGCTCGTCCAAAAATTGACTGGAAGTTATTCAAGAAAATTCTATGGGGCATTGTTCCTTCTATTGCCCTAATCTTCTTGGTACTAGGAACCATTTTGATGGGGCTAGCGACTCCAACTGAAGGTGGTGCGATGGGATCTGTTGGCGCATTAGTTCTCGCTGCAATGAACAAGCGCCTACAAAAACCTTTGGTCTGGGAAGCCATGACTTCCACTATGCGCATCAATGCCATGGTGATCTTCATTCTGATTGGATCAACGGTCTTTGGCTTAGCATTCCGAGGTGTAGATGGCGACCTATGGATTGAGCATCTTTTATCTAGCCTACCTGGCGGCCAAGTAGGATTCTTGATTGTGGTGAACTTGTTTGTTTTCTTCCTAGCCTTCTTCTTAGACTATTTTGAAATCGCTTTCATCATCATTCCACTATTGGCTCCAGTTGCAGATAAGCTTGGCATTGATCTGATTTGGTTTGGCGTACTTCTCGGCGCCAATATGCAGACCTCATTCATGCATCCGCCATTTGGCTTTGCGCTGTTTTATCTTCGTGGGGTTGCACCTAAATCACTAAAAAGCTCTGATATTTACTATGGAGCCTTGCCATGGGTGGGCTTACAACTCATTTTGGTGGCGATCATTATCTTTATTCCAGAAACCGTTACCTACTTTGTTGATAAACCAGCTGTAGCAATGGATGTCAATGCACCATCTGTCGATCCCCTTGAAGGCGTGCAGCAAAACGAGATCACTGTAGACTCTAGTTCAGAGATCGAGCGTCAATTGCGAGAAAATAAATAGAGGGGCTTTGCAATGCAATCAAAGTGGGGTATTAGGGGGATGGCGGTAGCACCGCACTCCCTCGCTTCTGAATCAGCTTTAGCAGTTCTGCGTGAAGGCGGCAATGCCTTAGAAGCAATGGTGGCAGCAGCCGCTACCATTGCCGTTGTCTACCCCCATATGAATTCCATAGGTGGCGACTCTTTTTGGGTGCTCCACTCGCCTGGCAAAGCTATGGGTGGTATCGATGCCTGCGGTGCAGCTGCAGGCTTGGCCACTAAGCAATGGTATGCGGAGCGCGGCATTGCTAAAGCGATTCCATTTCGAGGGGCAGTTGCTGCCAACACAGTTGCTGGAACGATTTCTGGTTGGGGCGCTGCTCACAAACTATCCAAACAAGGTCTAGGTGGAAAGATTCCTTTGTCACGTTTATTGGCTGATGCTATTTACTATGCAGAAGCAGGTGTCCCGGTAACCTATAGCCAATCGAGTTTGACAGCAAAGAAACGTGAAGAGCTTAGCCAAATCCCTGGGTTTGCAAAAACTTTCCTAGTGAATGGCAAAGCTCCGGCTGTTGGAAGTATCTTCAAGCAAGAGCGTCTTGCAAAAACCTTACGACAAATCTCCGAAAAAGGCACGGATGATTATTACCGTGGCGATCTTGCTCAATTATTAGCAAAAGAATTAACCGATATCGGTAGCCCCTTACGCTTAGATGATCTGAATCGCCACCATGCCAAGCTTATTGACCCTTTAGAGTTAAAACATAGTCTAGGTAATGTTTACAACATGATTCCGCCCACACAAGGCGTTGTGTCGCTGATGATTATTGGCATCTTGGATCAATTGAACTTAAAACGATTTAAGGTGGACAGTGCTGAATATGTTCATCACTGCGTTGAAGCAACTAAGCAAGCCTTTAAGATTCGCGATCAATTTGTAACAGACCCTGCGTATATGACAAAAAATGCGCAGTCTTTTTTGTCACCTGCATTCTTAAAAAAACTTGCCAAGAATATTGATCCAGACAAAGCATTGCCATGGGGTCAAGGCAAGGGTCCAGCTGATACGATTTGGATGGGTGTGATTGATGGCGATGGCAATTGCGTATCCTTCATTCAAAGTATTTATCACGAGTTCGGGGCAGGCATCGTTCTTCCTAAATCTGGAGTGAATTGGCAGAACCGCGGCTGCAGCTTCTCTTTGGATCCAAAAACACTCAATCACCTTGAGCCCTATCGCAAGCCATTTCACACACTAAACCCAGCAATGGCTTTATTTAAAGATGGTCGCTCAATGGTCTATGGAACGATGGGTGGCGATGGTCAACCACAGACACAATGTGCTGTATTTACTAGAACAGCAACTTATGGCCTTGATCCGCAAGATGCGATTAGCCGGCCACGCTGGTTACTCGGTCGCACTTGGGGTCAAACGAGTGACAGTCTAAAACTCGAATCACGCTTTAGTCCATGGGTTGCAAAAGAACTCCATGCATTAGGCCATGAGATAGAAATGTTAGATGCCTTTGATGAGACCGTTGGTCATGCAGGCTGCATCATCCGTGATCCTTCGGGTACCTTGCGTGGTGGCTGGGATCCAAGAAGTGATGGAGCAGTTAGCGCGTTTTAGTAATGAACATTTTTGGCACGCGCAGATCCCAATGAATCGCCGCTGCGCGTAGTCCAAAAATTGCCAACATGCAAATGACAGAGCCCTCAAGATCGTATTGTGGAAAGAAATTCAAAATCAGCACATAAGCACAACAACCCAAAGTAACCGGAATGGCATAAAGCTCGTGCGACATGATGAGTGTTTTTCTGCCAGCCAATATATCCCGTATTAAACCGCCACCAATAGCGGTGATCACCCCCAAAATTACCGAAGCAACTGGCAAGCCATAACCCATACTCCATGCCTTATCAGCCCCCTGAATACCAAACAGGGCAGCGCCAAAGCCGTCGATATATAACATCCAACGATAAATTTGTGGCTGCGTAAAAAAAGATTCGGCTACAAAAGTGAGCACGCTAGCTCCCAATGCAAGCCAGACATAAATCTGGTTCTCAGACCAAAACACTGGGGCTTCCAAAATAATATCGCGGATGGTGCCGCCGCCAATCGCAGTAATCAGGCCTAGCACCAAGATGCCAAAGAGATCAACGCCACGATCTGCAATCGCAAGCACGCCGGTCACTGCAAACGCCATGGTTGCAATGATGCCAATCCAAAACTGAATCTGTTCCATAGCAAGAAGTCTATAGCAATTTAGTTAGGGGCAGACTAAATTCTGAGTCGTCAATATACTGATGGCAAAAGATTCACAGGAAGTCTCTTATGACATCAAAACCCAAGCTCTACAGTTTTTGGCGTAGCTCTGCTGCGTTCCGTGTACGCATCGCTCTAAATCTTAAGGGCGTGGATTATGAGGTGATCCCCGTTCATCTCAATAAGCATGGCGGTGATCAACTATCTGAAGCCTATGCAAATAAAAATCCAAATCGCTTAGTGCCTTTATATGAAGACGGCAAAAATTGCATTCATCAATCTATTGCCATCATTGAGTATCTAAACGAAATACAACCCAATCCACCTCTGCTGCCAAATTCGCCTGCTGACCGCGCTTGGGTTCGCTCTCTTGCAATGGATATTGCTAGTGATATACATCCCATGAGTAATTTAAGAGTGCTGCGTTATCTCATAAAACAACTTGGTATCAGCGCACAAGCAAAAGATAACTGGTATCAACACTGGATTCGGCTGGGGCTAGAGAGTCTAGAAAAGCAATTGGCTAATGATCCAAGAGTAGGAAGATTTTCATGTGGCGATCATCCTGGCTTAGCAGATATTTGTTTAGCGCCACAAATCTTTAACGCCTTAAGCAGCAAAATGGATATGAGTCCGCACCCTACACTTATGAGAATCTTTGCTGAGTGTATGCAATTACCAGCCTTTATTGATGCCTCATGGGAAAAGCAAGTTGACGCCGAAGGTCTAAACCCGATTGCTCCACCACAGAAATAATGAGAGCGTTAAGAGTGAGCCGATAGTCGTCATTAATACCACCCTGGAAATCACACTACCATCAGCCTTGTAATACTGCGCCAACATAAAAGGTCCGGTACCAGTCGGCAAGGCACTCAAAATAATAATTGCACTCACCCACATAGTGGGTAACTCTAAAATGGGCCCGGCAATTACCCAGGCTATTAAAGGCTGAATAAAGAGTTTTGCAAAACTAATTCCCCAGGCTTTACTTGGAGCGGCATCACTTTTTTGCATTAAGAACAAACCAATGGATACCAGTGCGCAAGGGGTTGCAGCAGCAGCTAAAAATGCAATGACTTGAGCAAACGGATCATACAAAGTAAATTCACTGGAAGCCCATAACAAACCTACTACTGGCGCAATCAACAATGGATTGGTACATAGCGATTTGAGGACACTGACGATAATTTCATGAGGTTTTTTGTGTGAAAGTATTCCGATTTCAATCAAAATAGTTGCCAAGGCAAACATCACGAACACAATGAATGTAGAGATGATGGCTGGCGCTAATCCATCTTGACCCAATGCCAGCAAACAAAGCGGAATGCCCATATATCCGGTATTTGAATAGGATGCGCTTAGACCATTGAAACTAGCCGCAGCAAGATCCTGACCATAGCGCCAACTTATAAGTAGCACCAGAACAAATACTGACAAGCAACTCACTAAAAATGCTGTAATGAAGCCAGGCTGCCAAAGAGACTGCCAACCACTGTTAGCAGCAAAGTTAAAGAGTTGAGCGGGTAAGGCCAACCAAACCACAAAACGATTTAACTCAGTAGAGGCGCTTGCACCTAGCCTGCCGGTACGACCACAGAGATATCCAATTAGGATGAGCGCAAATACCGGTAAAACTACATTAAATACGTAGAGCACTATTAATAAAGCTTAGGAGATTTTTTTCAGCGTCTTCATATAACGCTGGGCATTTTTGACATAGCGCCCAGCAATTCCTTGAATACCAGTAATTTGTTCAGGGCTCAATGCTTTAACAACCTTAGCTGGCGAACCGATGATCATAGATCCATCAGGAAACTCTTTACCTTCGGTAACAAGAGCACCTGCGCCAACTAAACAGTTTTTCCCAATTTTGGCGCCATTTAACACTACCGCACCAATCCCAATCAAACTACCGTCGCCGATTGAGCAACCATGCAACATGACTTGATGGCCAATGGTGACCTCTTTACCAATCACTAATGGGTAACCAGGATCGGTGTGCAAGATAGAGGCATCTTGCACATTACTACCTTCGCCAATTTGAATGAGGTCGTTGTCGCCACGGACAACTACCTTAGGCCAGATGCTCGCATTTTTATGGAGCTCTACCTTGCCGATTACTTCTGCGCTCTCGGCAACCCAAGCACCCTCAGATAAATGAGGGGCATTTCCGTCTAGTTCATATATAGCCATGACTCATTATAAATAAGAATCAGGCTATATAGAGCTCTCTAATTACCAGTTCGGTTCGCGATCCGGCGTAGAAGAGATGCGATGAACGCTCAAGTCTGCGCCTTCAAACTCCTCTTCCTGGGACATGCGTATCCCAAGAACAGCCTTCAAGGTGCCGTAGACCACAATTCCCCCCACTAGAGCAATACCTACCCCAAGCGCACTTCCAATTAACTGACCTGTAAAGGTAATGCCACCAATACCACCCAGAGCTTTAGTACCGAATATGCCTGCGGCCAAACCGCCCCAGAGTCCACACAAACCATGCAAGGGCCACACACCCAGAACATCGTCAATCTTCCAACGATTTTGCACGAGGGTAAACATGTAAACAAACAATGCGCCCGCAACTAATCCAACAAATAAAGCGCCAAGAGGATGCATTAAATCCGAACCCGCGCATACCGCGACCAAACCAGCGAGTGGGCCGTTATAGGTAAATCCCGGATCATTGCGACCCACCACCCAGGCAGCTAATGTTCCACCAACCATAGCCATTAGCGAGTTCATTGCAACCAAACCGCTGATCTTGTCGATCGTTTGCGCACTCATCACATTAAAACCAAACCAACCTACCGCAAGGATCCAAGCACCCAATGCAAGAAACGGGATGCTTGATGGCGGATGCGCCGAGATTTGGCCTTCCTTGGTATAGCGTCCACGACGCGCGCCCAAAAGAATTACAGCAGGCAAGGCAATCCAGCCACCTACAGCATGCACTACCACTGAGCCAGCAAAGTCATGAAACTCTTCACCACTGAATTCTTTAATCCAAGCCTGAATGCCGTAGTGCTGATTCCACGCGATACCCTCAAAGAAGGGATAAATGAAACCAACTAAGATAAAAGTAGCAATTAGCTGAGGATTAAATTTGGCACGCTCTGCAATGCCACCAGAAATAATCGCAGGAATTGCGGCAGCGAAAGTAAGGAGAAAGAAAAACTTCACCAACTCGTAACCATTTTTCTCGGCCAATAATTCAGCGCCTGAGAAAAAATTTACGCCATAGGCAATGCTGTAGCCAATAAAAAAGTATGCAATGGTAGACACCGCAAAATCTACCAAGATTTTGACAAGCGCATTAACTTGATTCTTTTTGCGAACCGTACCAAGCTCTAAGAATGCAAAGCCAGCATGCATCGCTAGCACCATGATGGCGCCGAGCAAGATAAATAAAGCATCACTACCGGTTTTCAGATTTTCCATGAAGTTTCCCCTTATATTTTTTGCATCATTATGGGGAATATGAAAACCCAAAAAAGTGCAAATTGCACCTAATTGGGGCATAAAAGCACTCTCTTTATCGTTTATTATCAATTTACATACACTTACGGGAGAACCCATGAAGAAAGTCCTAGTCGTTTTAGCCGCTCTTTGCGCCTTTTCAGGCCTTGCACAAGCTGAAGAAAAGATCCAAGTTTTAAGCACCCAAGAACTTGTTAATGTTTGTAAATTACCTGCCAGCCCAGAGTCACGTAGTTTTTGCATTGGTTACACCACTAGTGTGTATGACACTTATTTGGTTACCCGTCACCCACAACGCGCAAAGCCATTTGTTTGCGTAAAACAACCAGCTCCACCACGTGATACCGTGATTGCTGACTTTGTCAAATGGGCGGGAGAGAACCCACAAACTGCTGATAAGCCTGCAGCTGGCGTAGTTTTAGGCTTCTTGGCAAATCGTTTTCCTTGCGGCAAGAAGTAATCAAAATCACTCTGCCAATTCAGAACACATAAGGACTATTTGATATGAAAAAAATTATCGCAATTACAGCAGCGACTTTAACTATCGCAGGCTGCTCAGGAATGAGTAATACAGAGCAACGCACACTATCGGGCGCATCCATTGGTGCAGTAGTTGGTGGTGTTGGTACAGCCATTTTCCACGGCAACCCAATTTGGGGTGTAGTAGGTGGTGCAGCGGTTGGCGCAGCCTCTGGTTACGCTTACGATGCCTACAAGAAAAATGAAGGCTCTAACTACAATGCTGGCTACAACGCTGGTAAAAACAATCAACCAAACAACGCGCCTAACTAATTCGTTATAGCCACATGGCTCGCCTCACAGAGGTAGGCAAAAGCAGCAAAAAACCCAGCTTGTATTAATTTATAAGCTGGGTTTTTATTTGAATTGTTCCAGCTAAAGCTTTGTGTATAGGGCACTTATTGGCAATCTCTAGCAAACGCTCTTTTTCTTCATTACTAAGACTTCCAATCAATTGAATATCGCGAGAAAATTTCTCGACATCGTCTACCCGCTCAATATCAACGGTCACGATAGCATTCTCTAATTTCATCTCTTTACGACCGGCGTACATCTTCAAAGTCATAGACGTACAAGCAGCTAAAGCTGCACCAAGATACTCATGAGGATTGGGGCCGGATCCGGAGCCTCCTTTAGAAGCTTCTACATCAGCTAAAAAATGTAAATCACCAACAGTCAACTTCTGTTGAAGTGGACCTTCACCGAACTGCGAGACTACTTTTCTCATAATGATCCTAAAAAATTATTTCAATAGTTTGAGTTTCAGGGTTACTTTAACTGGAATTGGGTTTGCTTACTTTTTCTACAACAGGCAATTGCGCGCTCTTCCAAGCGCTAAAGCCGCCTTCTAAATGAGATGCATTGGGCACGCCCATTTTTTGCAATGTTTCGGTTGCTAAAGCAGACCGCCAAGCGGAGGCGCAATACAAAATGAGGCGTTTACCTTCCCCAAAAATAGGCTTGTAGTAGGGGCTTTCTGGATCAACCCAGAACTCCAACATGCCACGAGGGGCATGTAAAGCACCGGGGATCATGCCTTTCACGCTCTAATTCGCGCACATCCCTAATATCGACAAAAACAGTACTAGGGTCGTCTAAAAATAATTTAGCCTTATCGAGGGAAACAGTCTCTACTACCGCCATTGCATTAGCAATTAACTCTTGATAACCAAGTTTTAATTTCACCAAAACCTCCCAAAATCACAATGCGTCATATCTTTAAGCTACCTGCTAACATTCTGCTATGAACTTTACTCCGACAGAACTTGGTGCAAGTATTATTTTTGCGATTGCCGTTTTACATACTTTTTGCACCAGCTATTTTGAGTCCCTAGCGAAGCGCTCCCCAAGACATTCGGGCTTATTGCATTTGCTTGGTGAAGTGGAAATCGTATTTGGTTTTTGGGCGGCAGTTTTGGTGATCTTTATTGCCTTCAAAGATGATTTGGAGTCAGCGAAAGCTTTTCTCAATAAGCGTAATTTCACAGAACCTTTATTTGTATTCGCAGTCATGATCGTTGCTGCTAGCAAGCCAATTTTGTATGTTTCAACACAAATGCTTCATTTCCTTGCAAAGATATTACAGTTGGTCTTAAAAACAAGAAGTGCGCCAACTCTCTATTTTCTTACGCTTGCAGTCACTCCGCTCTTGGGCTCCCTAATCACAGAAGCTGCAGCCATGACACTTGCTGCGTTTCTGTTGCGTGACTTGGTTTACCGCCACAAATGTTCTACAGCCTTGTTATTTGGGACGCTTGGAGTCTTGTTCGTCAACATTTCTATTGGCGGCACTCTCACGAATTTTGCTGCTCCACCGGTACTCATGGTTGCCACGACTTGGGATTGGAGCTCCGCATTTATGTTTGATAATTTCGGGGTGGAATCTTGTATTGCTATTTTTATTAATGCTCTGGCGATAACGTTAATTTTTCATCGTCAATTAGTTGATCCGGGCGATAAAAAATCGGAATCAAAAATTCCACTGATGGTGATATTCATGCACTTGCTCTTTTTGCTTGGAGTAGTAGTGTTTGCGCATGACCCAATTATTTTTATGTGGCTCCTGCTGTTCTTTATTGGCTACACAACCGCCTATCCAAAACATCAGAGTCCTTTGATACTTAAAGAAGCTTTGTTGGTTGGCTTCTTCTTGGGCGGCTTAGTAGTTTTAGGCGCCCTTCAAGGATGGTGGCTTCAGCCTACTTTACAAATGATGAGCCCTACTGCTGTTTTCTATGGAAGTCTCGCGTTGACTGCGATCACCGACAATGCCGCACTGACCTATTTAGGTTCTTTAGTCACGGGCACCTCTCTAGAATTTAAATTGGCACTAGTGGGCGGGGCTGTGGCGGGTGGAGGTCTTACAGTCATTGCAAACGCACCCAATCCAGCTGGTATTGCTATTCTGCGACCCTACTTTCCAGGGGGAGTAGTTTCAGCGCTTTACCTTCTGATTGCCGCAATACCACCCACTATTGTTGCTATTCTGGCCTATCGACTCATATAAACACTGGTTGCTGCCTATTGAGAACGCTCTAGGCAGTAAAATCTAAGCTTCGCCCCCAGCTATAAACCTGAGAACGGCATATGAAAAAGCTCTTTATTAAAACCTTTGGCTGTCAAATGAACGAGTATGACTCGGGCAAGATGGCCGACCTCTTGCATGCCGATGAAGGCATGGTCATGACAGATAGCCCAGAAGATGCCGACGTGGTTCTTCTCAATACCTGTTCTATACGTGAAAAAGCTGAAGACAAAGTTTTTTCAGACTTAGGCCGCTTACGTGAATTAAAGAAAAAAAATCCATCTCTACTGATTGGCGTTGGTGGTTGCGTCGCCAGTCAAGAGGGGCAACAAATAGTCAGTCGCGCACCTTATGTGGATGTAGTGTTTGGCCCGCAAACTTTACATCGCTTGTCTGACCTGATTGCACAAAGACGTAAAACTGGGGTTGCTCAAGTAGATATTTCATTTCCAGAGATTGAAAAGTTTGACCATCTTCCTGCCTCACGTCAAACAAGAGGATCTGCCTATGTTTCAATCATGGAAGGCTGCTCTAAGTACTGTAGTTACTGCGTGGTGCCCTACACCAGAGGCGAAGAAGTCTCGCGTCCATTTGATGATGTACTGACTGAAGTTGCCGGACTAGCAAGTAAAGGTGTCAAGGAAATTGTTCTGCTTGGACAAAACGTCAATGCTTATATTGGGAAAATGGGTAACACCGAAGAAATGGCAGACTTTGCACTCCTCATTGAATATATTGCTGAAATTCCAGGCGTTGAGCGCATACGCTTTACAACCAGTCATCCCAAAGAATTCACTCAACGCCTCATAGATGTCTACGCTAAGGTACCAAAACTAGTTAGCCACCTTCATCTACCCGTACAACATGGTTCTGATGCCATGTTATCCGCAATGAAACGTGGCTATACCGCACTGGAATTCAAAAGCATCATTCGCAAAATGCGCGCTGTACGTCCAGAATTAACACTCTCAAGCGATTTCATTGTTGGCTTCCCAGGTGAGACTGAAGCTGACTTTGAAAAACTGTTGAAGATGGTCAAAGATCTAGAATTTGATAATAGCTTTTGCTTCATCTTTAGCCCAAGACCAGGGACTCCAGCCGCTAACTTAATTGATGACACGCCTTATGAGGTGAAACTAAAGCGTTTGCAAACACTGCTAGCACTAGTAGAGAGTCAAGCCAATCTTATTAGCCAACAAATGCTAGGCAAAACTGAAAGGGTATTAATCGAGGGGCTTGCCAAAGATGGCATAAGCCTGCAAGGGCGATCAGAGAATAATCGCGTCATTCACTTCACGGCCCCTAACCAAGATATCGATAAGCTTATTGGTGAAATGGTAGATATACGCATTACCGAAGTCCTGAATTACACCCTCAGGGGTGAAATGGTGGAAGCTCATGCCCACTAAGTCTCTCACCCCAAAGCTCACGATTGATATCCAATGCGCTACCGAATCTATTGCATCAAGGTTGCATCAGGTAGCTAGTGTTTTATTAGTCAAAAAATGGGTAAAAGCAGCAACACATTGCGGCGGCGTGTTAACACTTCGTTTCGTAAATGCTAATGAGGGTAAAAAATTAAATTTTGCATTCCGTCAAAAAGATTACGCAACCAATGTTTTAACCTTTCCATACGAGCTGAGTAAAAATACTCTGACTGCTGACCTCATTTTTTGTCTGCCAGTCATTCAAAAAGAAGCAAAAGAACAAAACAAACCACCTGAGGCCCACCTAGCCCATTTGATAGTGCATGGTTGCCTTCATGCCCAAGGTTATGACCATGAAACAAATAAAGATGCTAAAAAAATGGAGGCGTTAGAAATTCAAATCCTCCAAAAATTAGGTTTTGCGAACCCCTACTGATTATTTGACATATTTCTAAGCTATTCTTTCAACATGCCCGACCCCAATAAATCCCTATTAGACAGATTGGCTGACTTTTTAACTCCTCAGCCAACCAGCCCCAGCGAACGTCGCCAAGAATTAATCGATACCCTGCGTGAAGCACAAGCTGAGGGCCTTATTGATGCCGATGCCCTCTCCATGATTGAGGGCGTTTTTCAGGTTGGGCAATTGTGTGCGCGAGATATTTTGGTCCCACGCGCCCAGATTGATTGGATCGACATCAACCTCCCCCTGCCAGCAATTATCAAGAGTGTCATTGAAGCGGCTCATTCTCGCTTTCCAGTATTTGAAGGATCTAGAGATAACGTCATTGGCATTTTGCTGGCTAAGGATTTACTTCGACACGCCACAGAAAAAGATTTTCAGGTTCGAGACTGGTTGCGTCCGGCCGTCTTTATTCCTGAGTCAAAACGCTTGAGCGTTTTGTTGCGCGACTTCAAGGATAACCGCAATCATTTAGCGGTTGTGGTCGATGAGTACAGCGGGATTGCAGGCATTATTACTATTGAAGATGTGCTTGAGCAAATTGTTGGCGACATTGAGGACGAGCATGATATCGATGAGGAAGCTGATAATCTCATCGCTTTAGATAATGGCGATATTCGCGTTAAAGGTATTACTGAACTTGAGCAATTCAATGAAAAGCTTGGAACTCATTTTGAACTTGATGATATTGAAACTGTAGCCGGTCTGGTGATCCAGCATCTAGGCCGCGTTCCTAAAATCGGCGAACTGATTGAAATTGATGGCATCGAATTTGAAGTGCAGCGAGCCGATCCACGGCAAGTTCATATCTTATTGGCACGTCAAGCATCCAAAAAATCTGACTGAGGATAGATTTGGTTATTCCATATTTCATCAGAAAAGCTAAAAGTGCTGACGTATTCATACTCCTCATTCTAGGAGCGCTGCTAGCGGGTGTTGCCGAACTTCCATACGGGGGTTGGATTCAGATACCGATACTGAGTCTTGTGTGGTGGCGACTTAATTTAAATACTCATTCCAACTTCAAATCTTTTTTTTCTTTAGGTATGGTATTTGGGGTTGGCTACTTTGCAATTGGTCTGTGGTGGCTCTATATCAGCTTGCATGATATTGGCGGAATAAATAGCTTAGCTTCTGGCATAGCTGTTTTTTTGGTTTCTTTATACCTAGCCCTTTACTTTGCATTCGCTAATATTGCAATTGTGCAGTTTCAGAAGTTTCGCCTTCAGGGCCTTTTGTTAGCTGCAAGCTGGGTGCTGATAGAGGCATTACGCGGCTATATATTTACAGGCTTTCCATGGATGGGTTTTGCTGAAGGACAATTTAATGGGCCCTTTGCACCAATTGCTCCGCTACTTGGAGGTCTAGCTTGTACCTTTTTGGTGATTTGGATTTCCTGGGAAATATATTTAGCTCCAAAGCACTTGAAGTCAAGTGTCATGCTGATTGTGAGCGTGATCACGCTCTCTCAATTAGCTGGGCTAGTAAGCTTCACCAAGCCTTTTGGGGAACCAATCAGCATCAGACTCATTCAGGGAAATTTTGAGCAAAGCTTAAAGTTCAATCCTCAAGCCATACGTCAACAGATCAATTTTTACACCTCTCAAATTAAAGAAGGGGCTGCTGATCTCATCGTTATTCCAGAAACTGCATTTCCTTGGCCTGAAAATAACTTGCCAAGCGGACTTCTTAATTATTTGCAGGAATTTTCCAATGCAAGCTCAAGCAATCTCTTGCTTGGCTTAATCGGTGAAGTTCGTAATTCCTCAGATGTTCAATATTCAAATCGCGCAACAGGCTTATCCCCAAATTCGGCACCTTATCACTATGACAAAGTGCATCTAGTTCCGTTTGGTGAATTTATCCCCCCAGGATTTCATTGGTTTGTAAATGCATTTCATGTCCCAATGAGCGACTTTGCAAGAGGTAGCCCTGATCAAGCACCCTTTAAAATTGTCCGTCAAGATGGTGGTGAGATTTATGCTGCCATTACGATTTGTTATGAGGATGTTTTTGGCGATGAAGTAGCCTCGCGCATCAATAATAGCGATAAGCCAGTTAATCTTCTAATTAATATGACTAACCTTGCATGGTTTGGAAAATCTCAAGCATCTACTCAGCAGCTAAGACTTTCACAATTACGCTCACTAGAGACGGGCCTACCTGCTTTACGCGCAACTAATACGGGCATCACTGCGGTACTGGGTCCAGACGGCAAGGTGCAAGCAAGCTTGCCAGAATTTACACAAGCCACCCTCAGCACTACAGTGCAAGGCTATTCAGGCAAAACACCCTTTGTCATTTGGGGTAATTTGCCAATTTTGAGCATTTCATGCCTCTTGTTGATATGGGGCTTCCTGCGTCATAGACGTTTTTAGAGATTTTTTAGCTTCAAGCTACTCTAGCCATGTAAAATCAATGGCTTAGCCAGGTTAATCATGCTTACTTTTCAGCAAATCATTCTAAAACTTCAAGAGTATTGGGACCAACAAGGTTGCGCCCTACTGCAACCCATCGACCTCGAGGTAGGGGCCGGGACCTCTCACACTGCAACCTTCTTGCGTGCAATTGGACCAGAACCTTGGAAGGCTGCCTATGTTCAGCCATCCCGTAGACCTAAAGATGGTCGGTATGGCGAAAATCCAAATCGCTTACAACACTACTATCAATATCAAGTAGTTCTTAAACCAGCCCCTGAGAATATTCTCGAGCTCTATCTTGGCTCGCTTGCCGCCTTAGGATTAGATCTCAAACAAAATGATGTTCGCTTTGTAGAAGATGACTGGGAAAACCCAACTCTTGGTGCATGGGGCTTGGGCTGGGAAGTTTGGTTGAACGGCATGGAAGTAACACAATTTACTTACTTCCAGCAAGTTGGTGGCCTCGACTGCAAGCCAGTGCTAGGTGAGATCACCTATGGTATTGAACGTTTAGCGATGTACATCCAAAATTGCTCCAATGTTTATGATCTGGTTTGGGCTGATGGTATTTCTTATGGTGACGTTTACCACCAAAATGAAGTTGAACAGTCTTGCTATAACTTTGAACATTCCAATACAGATTTACTCTTTGCAAACTTTACTAACTACGAAAGTGAAGCAAAGCGTTTAATGGAAGTGCCACTTGCTCTACCTGCCTACGAAATGGTACTTAAGGCCGCACATACCTTTAACTTGCTAGATGCCCGTGGCGCCATCTCCGTTACAGAGCGTGCCGCCTATATTGGTCGCATCCGTAATCTATCTCGCTCAGTCGCCCAAGCTTACTTTGAGTCCCGAGAAAAGCTAGGCTTCCCAATGTGTCAACGTCAAGCTAAAGCTCAGGCTTAAGCGCATCGAGATTTCTGCATTCTATCTATGAGCACATCTAATTCAAAACCTCAATTAGCTACTTTATTGATTGAAGTATTTACTGAGGAACTTCCTCCAAAGTCGCTCCGTCGCTTAGGTGATGCATTTAGCGAGGGTATGTTTGCTGCACTGAAGGCAGCAGGACTGATATCTGAAACATCTAACGTAACATGCTTTGCAACACCACGTCGTTTAGCAGTACAAATCACGGATGTGTTAGATCACGCGCCTGATTACCCTGTACGTGAAAAATTATTACCGACCAGTATTGCGTTTGATACAGACGGAAAAGCCACTGCGCCATTACTTAAAAAATTAGGCTCACTTGGGTATGGTGATGTTGATCTCGCTACACTAGAGAAAGCCGGTGAAGGTAAGAATGAAGCCCTTTATCTCAATGTAGTTGCCAAAGGCGCAGCGCTTGAGCAAACCGCACAATCAGCGCTTGAGCAAACTCTCAGCAAGTTACCCATTGCCAAAATGATGCACTACCAAGTGCTACAAAAAAATGGTCAATTAGCAGAGGTACAATTTGCTCGCCCAGCGCACCGCATCGTTGCACTTCATGGAAATAATTTACTTGATATCAGCGCCTTGGGGATTAATGCAGGCAATCAAACTGAGGGGCATCGCTTCTTAGCTCCTGGCTTAGCAACCATTGCTAATGCAGATCAGTATGAATCAGACCTAGAAACCAAAGCGAAGATTGTTCCTAACTTTATCAAGCGTCGTACACAGATTGCAACCGCTCTCTTGAATGCGGCTGGTGATGATTTAGTTCTAATGCCCGATAGTCTCCTAGACGAAGTAACAGCCTTAGTGGAATGGCCAACAATTTATGAATGCCACTTTGATCAAGAGTTCTTAGAAGTCCCTCAAGAATGTTTGATTTTGACAATGCAAACTAACCAAAAGTACTTTGCATTGACTGACAAGCAAGGTAAGTTACGTAATCGCTTTCTGATTGTTTCCAATATTGAAACCAATAAGCCTGATGCAATCATCTCTGGTAATGAGCGCGTAGTCCGTCCACGCCTATCTGATGCGCGCTTCTTCTTTCAACAAGATCAAAAGCGTCCACTAGCCTCTCGCGTAGCAGATTTAGGTAAGGTGATTTATCATAATCAATTGGGCAATCAACTAGATCGCACTAAGCGGGTTGAAGGCATTGCCGCGGGTATTGCAAAAAAACTCGGTGCTGATGAAAAGCTCGCTATCAGGGCTGCAGAAATTGCCAAGACCGACTTGTTAACCGATATGGTTGGCGAATTCCCAGAACTTCAAGGGATCATGGGGCGCTATTATGCCAATCATGATGGTGAAAATGCAGATGTGGCAGCTGCTTGCAGCGAACACTACATGCCGCGCTTTGCTGGTGATGATTTACCAAAAACCCAGACAGGAATGATTCTGGCAATTGCTGACAAGCTAGAGACTCTTGTAGGCATTTGGGGTGTTGGTCTTGCTCCAACGGGCGATAAAGACCCATATGCTCTGCGTCGCCATGCCTTAGGCATCTGCCGCCTCTTAGCAGAAAATAATTTGTCACTAAGTCTTCCTGAGTTGATTGAATTGGCGCGCGCGCAGTTTCCTCAGAAAGACGTCCAAGATAAAGCAAAAACTGCAGACATTTACGCGTTCATTATTGATCGCTTACGCGCCTATCTGCGCGATCAATCGGTTGCTGGAAAACCATTTACTAGCGCTGAAATCGATGCTGTACTTAGCCAAGAACCAGCGCAAATTAATGACTTAATTGATCGATTAACCGCGTTACGTGAATTTAATGCTCTACCAGAAGCAGCACAACTTGCTGCCGCAAATAAACGTATTAGTAATATTCTCAAGAAAACTACTACTTCAATACCAGCAGCCTGCTCTAACAAACTGCTACAGATTCCTGCGGAAACTGCGCTGTATCAAGCACTTGAATCAATTACACCGTCACTCGACACTGCCTATGAAAAACGTCAGTTTGTGGAACTATTGAGAGCGCTTGTAGCTTTAAGTGTGCCTATTGACCAATTCTTTGCAAATGTAATGGTGATGGATCCAAATACCGAGCTACGCGACAATCGCCTAGCACTTTTGCAACAACTTCACCAGAAAATGAATCTAGTTGCCGATCTCGGCAAATTAGCATGAGCACCAGCTCTTCTAAACTCATTATTCTTGATCGCGATGGTGTGATCAACGAAGATCGTGATGATTATGTGAAGTCAGTAGATGAATGGATTCCGCTACCAGGTAGTCTTGAGGCCATTGCATTGCTTACTCAAGCAGGTTATCAAATAGCGATTGCAACCAATCAATCTGGTTTATCTAGAGGTTATTTCACCATCAATGATCTTCATGCAATGCATAGCAAAATGGAATCATTGCTTAAGCCACTAGGTGGCCAGATCGATAGTATCTTTTTTTGCCCGCATGTAGATGCTCACCAGTGCGATTGCCGCAAGCCAGCCCCCGGACTTATGAAAGAAATTGCATTACGCTATAAAAAAAATATAAGCCCTAATCCACTTAGCGGTGTACCGATTGTGGGTGACTCCTTGCGTGACCTGCAAGCTGGTATTGCTTTGGGCGCTTCACCACATCTCGTCTTAACAGGTAAAGGTGAAAAAACTTTAGCTAAAGGTGATTTACCAGAGGGAACGCAAATTCATGCCGACCTCATGGCTTTTGCGCATGTACTTTTAGAGAATAAGGTCTAAGACATTCATGATTTATATCCGCTCCACTCTTTTCGCCTTATTTTTACTGGTCTTCACCCCAATCTGGTCGGTCTTATGCATGCTGGCGTTTCCATTTTTAAACCCTGAAAATCGATATCGATTTATTGGTTTATGGAACAAAATAGTGATCTGGTTGCTATGGCATCTATGTGGGATTGAATACGAAATTCGTGGCATGGAGAATATGAAAGCCGTTCTCAACGAACCCGTAGTCATTCTTAGTAAGCATCAATCTGCGTACGAAACCATCGCATACATTGCCTTATTACCAAAACAGCTCTGCTTTGTATTTAAGCGTGAATTGCTTTGGATTCCCTTCTTTGGCTGGGCTCTAGCATTACTGAAAATGATTCACATCAACCGCTCTAACAAGCAAACGGCTGCTCTTTCTGTTGCAAGTCAGGGCCGTAAACGTTTAGCCGAAGGTAAATGGATCATGCTCTTTCCAGAGGGCACTAGAACTCCTACAGGCTCAAACAAACCCTATCGTAAGGGTGGCGCACGCTTAGCAAGCGCTACTGGCGCCTTAGTGATTCCGATTGCCCATAATGCAGGACGTTATTGGCCTAAGAATAGCTTTTTAAAGCATCCAGGTAAGGTGATTTTTTCAATTGGCCCTGCAATTGTCTCAACCGGTAAATCTGGTGAGGACCTTCAACAAGAGGCAGAAGGTTGGATTGAAGCAGAAATGCGAGTCATTGATCCCGGCGCATACAAGTAATACCCAATGAGCATATGTAGCCTAGGAAGATAAGGTCCTAGCCCACTCTATAAAACGATCGACCGAAATATCTTGAGCTCTGGCTTTAAGCTCTTCATCGGTCAAACCCAGCCTTTCGGAAAAATCTTGCAGATTAGTACGTAGCATTTTTCTTCTTTGTGAAAAAGCGGCAGCAACTACCTTTTCCAATGAACGCCATTGAGAATCACTTAAGTCAAAATCTCTTCTCGGAATCATGCGGACTACCGCTGAGTTCACCTTGGGCATAGGATCAAAGGCTTCAGGCGGAACCTCTAAAACTAGCTCCATATCGTAACGCGCTTGTAGCATGACCGATAAACGACTGAAGTCAGAGCTTCCAGCTTTAGCCACCATACGCTCAACTACTTCGGCTTGCAACATAAAGACTTGTTCATCGATTTCTGCTGCAGCTAAAACAAGATGAAATAACAAGGGTGAAGAAATGTTGTATGGGAGATTACCCACTACTTTGCATAAGCCCTTTTTATCTGAGCGATTTTTTGACCACTCTAAAAAATCAAATTTCAGGGCATCACCTTCGATAACATTCAGGCCCTTTAGATTCTCCTGATTCCAATAAGCTACCAAATCACGATCTATTTCTAAAAGATCTAGCTGATCAAGATTGGTGAGCAATGGTCTAGTCAAAGCCCCAAGGCCAGGACCAATCTCAATAACATGCATGTCTGAGCTCGGATTAATAAGCGCCACAATAGAGTAAATAATGCCGTTATCTTGCAAAAAGTTTTGGCCAAATCTTTTACGAGCGCGATGCATTGCTTAGACTTGCTTTCTTTGATTAACAGCCAATTGGTAGGCTAAACGGAGGGCCTCGAGCATACTTCTAGGATCTGCTATCCCTTTGCCGGCAATATCTAATGCGGTTCCATGATCAACGGATGTACGAATAATCGGTAAACCTAGCGTTACATTAACTCCGCCTCCAAAGCTAACAAACTTAAAGGGGGCCAAACCTTGATCGTGATACATCGCGATATAAGCGTCTACAGACTCTAGGGTGGATGCATCAAACATAGTGTCTCCTGGATAGGGTCCACTGACATTGATACCTACTCTCTTAGCAGCCTCAATAGCTGGAGCAATGATCTCAATCTCTTCGCATCCAAGATGCCCAGACTCACCCGCATGTGGATTTAAACCCGCCACTCGAATCGCTGGTTTAGAAATATTAAATTTCTTTTGCAAATCATCATGAACAATCTGTATGGTCTCCAGAATCGACTGAAGACTGAGCGCTAAAGAAACCTTACTCAAGGGTAGGTGTGTTGTAGCAAGAGCAACCCGTAAATCTTTTGGCGCTTTAATTCCTAAAAAACCAACTGGTAAAGATGCGCATAGCATCATGACAACATGTTTTGCATTACAACGCTGCTCTAAGTATTCAGTATGCCCAGTGAATGGAATGCCAGCATCGTTAATGATACCCTTCTGAATTGGAGCAGTCACCATTGCGTCATAGCGCCCCTTCAAGCAACCATCTGCAGCCTCATTTAAGAGCTGAAGGACATACTGAGCATTCGCAACATTTAATGCTCCAGGGACTACTTCTTGAGCCAAAGAAATTGACTTGAATCTAAGGCGCTCAGAATAATGAGTATTATTTTTTTGCAACGAACACAATAAATGCTCGTCGCCAAGCAAGGTAATTTGAACATTTTCTTGCTCAGCCAAGAATTGCCGTGCTGCCGCCAATGAAACTTCCGGGCCCACTCCGGCTGGCTCGCCGGTAGTGATAGTCAAATTAACGAGGGGGAGAGCTGGCTGCATCTTCTGCATTGATAATTTTTACAGTGGCGCCATCACGCAACTCACGCAACCAATCCTGATAGGCTTGCTCAAACTTTCTCTCTCGTATAGCTGCACGCGCAAATTGGCGCTGCTTCTCTACAGTAAGTTGTGCCTCACGGCGCTCAAGCACCTGAATTAAATGCCAGCCAAACTCCGTCTTTACAGGATTGCTCACTTCACCAATCTGTAGTCTATTCATAGTTTGCTCAAACTCTGGAACCAAATCTCCCGGCCCCATCCATCCTAAATTTCCACCATTCGGAGCAGAACCATCTTCCGAATACTTTTTGGCAAGCTCACCAAAATCAGCCGTCTTTAAGCGCACTTGATCGCGAAAACCCTGCAGACGCCTTTCAGCATCCTGATCAGTTAAGCCGGCACGCATACGCAATAAGATATGACGCGCCATAGTTTGGGTAATTGGAATATTTTTAGGCGTAGTAGACACATCCTGTGGGGGAGCCTGCTGTTGAGGTTGATCTGCACTAAGCGCGCGACGATCAAGCACCTTCAAAACATGATATCCAGCCGGACTTTTAACCACGGCATTAGCCACTTGTCCACTGCCGATATTTCTAACAGCCTCATAGAATAATTGCGGCAAACGATCGGGAGGGCGATATCCAAGCTCCTGAAATTTGATTTTAGGATCTTCCTTAGAGGCCATTGCTCCAAGCTGCATAAAATCAGCATCACCACGCGCTTGACGCAATAAGACATCTGCTTTTTTCTTGGCATCCGCTTGTGCGCCAGCGCCGGCTCCAGTATCAACTGGAATAAAAATTTGGGCTACATCAATTTCTTCTGGCCCACCTTTCACAGCTGGAGTAGACCGAGGTGCAGCTGCAGCAGCCATTTCTCGAGTTCGATCAGCAATAAAATTATCAATTTCTGCATCAGAAATTTTTATCTTACCCTCCACCTGATACTCGCGATAACGACTAACAATGATGTCGTCACGCAATAACTCCTTGTAACGCTCAAAAGTTACTCCGCCAGAAATTACTTTTGCTTTGAACTCTGCGTAAGTTAGTTTATTTTTAGCGGCAATATCACCAATAATCTTATCCAACTCTTTATTGCTTACTTTGACGCCATCTTGCTCAGCGTTTTGCAGTTGTATTTTTTCAATAATTAAACGCTCAAGAATTGTCTTCCTTAAAGATGCATCATCAGGAAGTTTCACGCCTTGTTTTTTCAAAGTCGCAATTCGATCATCAATCTCTTTGCGAGTGACATAACCAGTATTGACTACTGCTGCTACACCATCAATATTGCGAATTTTGCTATCGGTAGCATTATTAGTGCGCGCAGAATCTTGCGAAAAACTAATGCTTGAAAGCAAGGCGAGCCCACAAAATAAAATGGAGGCTTTAATATATTTGAAGCGATTCCTACAAAACATCATTGATAGTTCTCATATATTGAGGGTGGTATTGGCTTAGAGGTAGGTAAATATCCAGGAACATTTAACTTCATGATATCAACTGGATTGCTACCAGCGCTAGCAAATCCCCTAAATTCTATTTGGAATAGCACCTGAGTAGTGGTTATCTGCGAAGTATTTAAGACCTGTGAGTACGCGCCCCTGAAAGTCCAACAATCTCTCGACCACTCTAATGCCACTAAAGTATTTAATGTTTTAGTACTTAAAGCATCATAACCCCAGCGGCCAAGCACAGAAATCTCACGCGTAAGAGGCCACTGACCTGAAATATTGTACTGATCGGTAGTTGTCTGAGCTAAGGTAGCCGGCGTAGGGCCAAAAGCTTGAGTTGGTGGAGACCATACATTTCGGTAACCAAAATTTAAGCTTCTACCTTGAGTAGGTCTCCAACTTCCACCAACTGTTGTTTGTACAAATTTATTGAGCTGTGTGTTGTACTGCCCAAACATATCAGCACTAAAGTTACCAAGTAAGCGGACAGATGCTGATCCCAAGGTATCTGAATAAGTTGTAGGATTTGTGATATTACCGTTTAAGCCAACTTTTTGACCAGTAAACTGTTGCTTTTGAGCTAACGTAACGTTGGCACGCTCCGCGCCAGTATTAGCTTCAATCATGCGACTCGTTAAACCAAGAGTGGCTGCATTGCTATCCGCAATACGATCGTTACCAACAAAAGTGTTATCACTAAAGATTTGTGAAATACCAAAACCGGCATCGGCTGTATCAAACAAAGGTGTTAACGCTTGATTTTGATATGGTGTAAAGAGGTAATAAGCTCTCGGCTCCATAGTGAGCAACATGTCGCGGCCAAAGAATCCTTTTAGCTCAGCAGCATCACGCTCTATCGCCAATCCTGTATCTAAGCTAAACGTTGGTATAGCGAAGCCCTGCGGTGGAGGTGCGCCCGGAGTATAGGCTGTAGCAGCATAATTATTTGCCTGAAAACTCACCTTTGGAGTGATGTAATAGCCAGGGGTTACCTGCGGTAAAGACACGGCCCCCTTAATAACAGTTCGATCCGCTTGGCTATATAAATAGCCTGCTGGAGCTGCTGCTAAGTTGCCATTTACGTTGTAAGAAAATCTCGTGAAATCAGATGAAAAAGTTGTTACAGGACCACTAGGTAATGCTAAATATTTTCCACTTGCATCAGATACAGTGGGCGTAAGTCGATTGTTGTAAGTAGCAGTAATATTTGGCAAAATGTTGTAAGGGGATTGCACAGTAACAGTTGGATCAGGCTGCAAGGTCTGGAAGGTGACTGCTTTTGCACCTACAGTCCAGTTGCTCAGACTCCCGGTTAATCCCTTTGTAGTGCCTACTTCTTGGCGGAACTGACTAGTTACTGAGCCAGCAATACTTTGTGAAAAGTCTGTTGGATATAGATTATCTGAGACGCGGGCCATATTGACGTAACCCGTCCAAGAACCAGGCAAAGGTACGCCACCAGGACCAAGGCCACCGCTAAATGATTGGCGCTGTTGCCAATCGTACTTCCAACGATCCGTTCCGGTTTTTTTATCGTAGGGCATGAATTCACCCATGACCGTTCCTGAATATTGTGTATCCAAGAAACGATACTGAGCGCCCAACATGGCACCGCGATGATTCATATAGCGCGGCAATAACAATAAATCTCTATTGGGTGCAATATTGACGTAATAGGGCTGAGTAATATCAAGGCCATTATTAGAGTTATAGCCCACAACTGGGGCAAGAATTCCTGAACGACGTTGTCCACCCGTAGGGGCGGTGAAGTATGGTGCGTAAGCTATAGGAACATCAAAGAAGCGCATGACGCCATGCGTCCCTTCCATTTCTTTTTGTTCATTATCAATCTCCAGTGTGGTGGCGGTGAAGTACCAATCTAAATTCTCTGGGGTGCATGTTGAATAGGTTGCTTTATCAAAAACAAATACATCAGAGCTTTGAATGGTTAATTTTTTTGCAGTGCCATTACCACCGTTGTCACGCAACTCATAAGAAGGGGTCTCCATACCACCTTCGCGTGCATCTACCTTGAACTGACCCTTGGGACCTTTAAACGTTACGTTACCTTTTGATAATTCAGCATTACCAAGCAAGTCTGCAACATCAGTATCGGGGTTATACGTAATTTCATCGGCCTTGAGTACAGAGCCATTTCTACGGATTTGCGCACGACCTTTCAAATGCATATCTCGCTCAACAATACCGCTTATAGAATCACTAGAGGTAAAAGTGAGTGCCTGACCATCATTGATAGGCTTACCAACACGTAGTTGATCATCCAACTTTAAAATGGTGACATTGCCGCGATCAGGAAGCAAAATAGAATTGCTTGAAGCCTGTCCAATTGATGGCAATGGTGCAGGTGCTTGGGCGTAATTTGAAGACGCGAATTGTAGCAATGCCACCCCCACCAAGACGCGTAGAGTAACAAGGAAAAAAAGAGGGGCGCAAAGGCCGGCGCGACGGCGATAATGACTCATGGATACAGACCGCCTTATTATACGAATCGACCATGACTGACTCCCGCTTAAACACCCTCCGCAACTGGCTAAAAGCCCTCCAGCCTAGCTGGCAATTAGATCTGAACAGCTTAACCCCGGCTTCAGCCGATGCCAGCTTTCGACGCTATTTCCGAATTACGTCCAAAAACCCCGAATTTCCGACTTTAATCATCATGGATGCACCCCCCCAACATGAGCCATTGGGTGCCTTTATTAAGGTTGATTTATTACTCTCTGAAGCAGGTTTAAACGTTCCAAAAATATTGGAGCAAGACATTGAACACGGCTTTCTCTTATTAAATGATTTGGGCAATAAAACTTATCTTGCTGAACTCAATAATGAGAGCGCTGATCATCTTTATAAAGATGCCACTCATGCTCTAGTACAAATGCAATTGGCAAGCAAACCGAATGTTTTACCAAACTATGATGAAGCACTCTTGCAGCGTGAGTTAGATTTATTTCCAGAGTGGTATCTTGGCAAGCATCTCAACCTCCAACTAAATGATTTGCAAAAAGCGCAGCTTAATAAATCATTTGAACTCATTATTGAAAACAATTTAGCGCAAGCAAAAGTCTATGTGCATCGTGATTATCATTCCCGCAATTTGATGGTGACTAATAAAAATAATCCTGGAGTGATTGATTTTCAAGATGCAGTGTATGGGCCAATCACTTACGATGCCTCTTCACTCTGGCGTGATGCCTATATTGCATGGCCAGAAGAGCGCGTCATTGATTGGGTGATTAAATTTTGGGAAGATGGTCGTAGGGCCGGACTTCCCATGCCAAATGATTTTGGTCAGTTCTATCGCGACTTCGAATGGATGGGCTTACAACGTCATCTGAAAGTTCTTGGAATATTTGCAAGACTCTTTCATCGCGATGGCAAAGATGGTTATCTCAAAGATATTCCCCTGGTCCTGGAATACGCAATTGCTTGTGCAAATCGTTATATTGAACTGAAACCCTTAGCAAGAATTTTAGAATCGACGCGCGCAAATAAAGAATGATTCAAATATCATGATTGATCACGTTTCGATTCCTTGTTTTTTACTGGCTGCAGGCAGAGGTGAGCGCATGCGTCCTCTCACCGATACCGTACCTAAGCCGCTTTTAACCATTCAAAAAAAATCATTATTGGCATGGCATTTGGAAGCTCTAGCTACAGCAAAAGTTCAAAACGTTGTTATTAATCATGCATGGCTAGGCGAGCAAATTGAGGCAAGCCTGGGTAATGGAAGTCAATTTAACCTCAAAATTCAATACTCCCCAGAGGGTAGCGCTTTAGAAACAGCTGGAGGTATTTGTAATGCGCTCCCCCTTATTGCTGCTCAAGACTACTTCTTGGTCATCAATGGAGATGTATTTAGCCCTAACCTGTCCATTTCGCAGCTTTTAGATACGGCCGCAAAGATGCGCACGGACCCGAAGAAGCCTTTGGCGCATTTATTGATGGTTCCAAACCCAATTCAACATCCGGAAGGGGACTTTTATCTCCAGGGGTCAACAGTAAGCAGCCTTCACACTGTCGGAGCGGAAAAACTCACTTTTTCAGGCATCGGGATTTATCACAAGGATCTATTTAAAGATCTGGAGTTTGGCGCTCCAGCCAAACTAGCCCCTTTATTGAGAACTGCCATGGAGCAAAATAAAGTGTTCGGTGAAAAATATTTAGGTCCATGGCACGATGTAGGTACGCCACAACGCTTACAAGAGCTCAATACAGTCTATGAATAAAATCAATCTTTATCAGCTGCGCAGAAACGCCCTAGCGAAGGAGATCTTTACCAAAACTGGTGGTGGCATCGCCATCATCTCTACTGCACCAGAAATGGCACGTAATAGAGATAGCGAGTTCCCTTATCGTCATGACAGCGATTTCTTCTACTTAACCGGCTTTGAAGAGCCAGGTGCAACACTGGTGATGCAAGTGAGTGGCAATGGAAAAGACTATGACGTTCAATCGCACCTTTTTTGTAGACCAAAAGATCTTGAAAGAGAAATCTGGGATGGTATTCGTCTTGGGCCTGAAGCCGCCCCTAAAACACTCGGTATTGAATTTGCACATAGCAACCAGGTGCTTGATCAAAAGCTGGGTGAGTTATTAGCTGATCAAGATGCTGCATACATTCGCCTAGCTGAGAGCGCCGAAGCAGATCGACTCTTACGTCATTGGATGAAGCAGGTTAGAGGCCAAGCCCGCTCTGGAGTAAACCCACCGTCAGAATTTCATGATGTTGAGGCACTCATCCATGAAATGCGATTATTCAAGGATGTCCATGAAATCGACATCATGCGTCGTGCTGCCGCCATTTCAGCGCGCGCCCATATCCGCGCCATGCAAGCGTGTAAACCGGGTATGCGTGAATATCAACTCGAAGCAGAGTTATTGCATGAATTTCGCAACAGCGGCTCCCAAAGCGTTGCATACAACAGCATTGTTGCTGGTGGTGAAAATTCTTGCATCCTTCACTATCGCGCAGGCTCTACTGAATTACGCAGCGGTGAACTTTGCTTAATTGATGCTGGTTGTGAATTAGATGGCTATGCTTCAGATATCACGCGCACATTCCCAGTAAATGGAAAATTTACTGGGCCGCAACGCACACTATATGACATCACATTAGCTGCACAAGAAGCTGCGATTGGTATGACAAAACCTGGCAATACTTTTATGCAGCCTCATGAGGCGGCCCTTAAAGTGCTTACCCAAGGATTGCTTGATGAAAAGCTCCTAAAACTCTCTGAACTGGGCTCGCTTGAGAATGCTATCGAGACAGGGGCATATCGCCGCTTCTATATGCACCGCACCTCACACTGGCTTGGGATGGATGTTCACGACGTGGGTTCTTATCGCGAAACTACTCAAGCTCAAGCAAGCACAGAAAAGCCGTGGCGCATTCTCAAGAGCAGCATGGTCATTACGATCGAACCAGGCCTTTATATTCGGCCTGCGGACGATATTGATGAAGCCTTTTGGAATATCGGCATTCGTATTGAAGATGATGCCGTTATTAATGACTCAGGATGTGAATTGATTTCTCGCGGCGTGCCAGTCAAAGCCGATGAAATTGAAGCGCTCATGAAAAACGCGTAGCATACAAAAAATGAGTATATCCAAGTGCGATATCTTAATTCATGGTGGTGGTCCAGTTGGGCTAGCCTGTGCTGCTTGGATATTACAAAAACATCCAGAAGCAAAACTTATATTATTGGATCGCAATCCAATACATGATGAAGATCTAGCTAGCGCCGATAGCAGGGGAATTGCTTTATCTCATGGCAGCAAAATTTTGCTCAATACGATCAATGCTTGGCCTAAAGATTTTGCTGAAATTCATCGTGTACACGTTTCGCAAGCAGGACGTTTTGGTCGCGCACTCATGACACGCGAAGAATTAAATCAAGACGCATTAGGTCATATTGTTCGCTATCGTGATATCCACCTTGCCTTGCGCCAAGCCTTAAAAGCAATGCAAGCAACAAGCGGCAACTTTATTTGGCAGCATCTTAGCAATGGGGATGATGGGGATACCATTAGCGCCAAATGCATCGTGCATGCTGAAGGTGGTTTATTTAAAAAACAGGATTGGGTTGAATCGGGACGAGACTATGGCCAGTCAGCTTTAGTAGGCTTAGTAGAAGTAGAAAATGCGGCGCCCCATCAAGCATGGGAACGTTTTACATCTGAAGGCCCATTAGCAATACTGCCAAGTCACTATGGTTCCAATATTTTGAACCTTGTTTGGTGTGGCTCACCAACATCCTCACAACATCGATTACAACTACACAATGAAGATTTCTTACGTGAATTGCAAAAAGAATTTGGCTCGCGCATTGGTCGGATCCTGAAAATTCAAGATCGGCGTTTATATGAGCTTGGCCTTAATTACCGAAAAGTCATCGCCAAAGATAATGAGGTTTGGATTGGTAATGCCGCACAAACTTTGCACCCAGTTGCAGGACAAGGTCTGAACTTGGGTTTACGCGATGCTTTTTTATTATCTGAAAAGTTAGTCGATACCTTCTCTAGGCAACCAAAAGATCAATCCCCCTCAGAATTACAAAACGCACTGCAAAGTTATGCTCAAAGTCGTAAGGCAGACAGAACAACCACAATTGGTTTAACTGACTTTATGGCTAGAGTATTTACTTCTAATCTGGCGCCAATCGTAGTGGCTCGCGGTTTAGCTTTATCGGCGCTTCAGTGGCTTCCACCAGTCAAAACAGCCTTAGCTCGCCAGATGATGTTTGGTAGGCGCTAAGGCCCTATTAAAGCCTCCAAAATTTAAGCATTCCCTGTTTGATCCAAATCATGCAATCTGCCTAAAAAATAGGCAGATTTAGGGCCAATTGTGCTAAAGTGTCATGCTTTCTGACCTAGTTAACAACTACCCCCCACCCAAGCTCACTCACTCTCAAGCACTTTTAGATGAAGATTGGTCCTCACCTCCTCGCAAATAGACTGTTTGTGGCCCCTATGGCAGGGGTAACTGACCGTCCATTTAGGCAGCTTTGCAAGAAATTAGGGGCTGGGTATGCGGTTTCCGAGATGGTGGCCTCAAATGCACTGCTATGGAAAAGTGAGAAAACGCAGCGACGCGCAAATCACATCGGGGAGTTCAAACCAATTGCAGTCCAAATTGCAGGTGCCGATCCAGCGATGATGGCTGCAGCGGCAAAAATTAATGTAGATCACGGCGCCCAAATTATTGATATCAATATGGGTTGCCCCGCAAAGAAAGTTTGCAATGTTGCTGCTGGTTCCGCTTTATTGCGCGACGAACCTTTGGTCCAGAAAATTCTAGAAGCCGTTGTTAATGCTGTCGGTGTTGGACCAGATGCAGTACCAGTGACGTTGAAGATTCGTACAGGCTGGGATCGGCAAAATAAAAATGCTATTGAGATTGCGCGTCTTGCAGAAAAATCAGGCATCTCGATGCTCACCGTTCATGGTCGCACTAGAGCTGACTTGTATCACGGTGAGGCAGAATACGAAACCATTACAGCAGTAAAAAATAGTGTCGGTATTCCAGTGGTAGCCAATGGCGATATCAGTAGCCCAGAAAAAGCGGAGCAGGTATTACAGCTCACCGGGGCTGATGCCATCATGATTGGTCGTGCTGCCCAAGGTCGCCCCTGGATATTTCGCGAAATTAATCACTACCTTGAAACCGGTGGCAAGCTACCTACCCCAGAGATCAATGAGATTCAGGCCATTATGAATGCTCACCTCTTGGATCACTATGAGTTCTATGGCGAGCATATCGGCCTACGCACAGCTCGTAAGCATATTGGCTGGTACTGCAAAGGCTTACGTGACTCCCATGCTTTCCGCCAGCGCATGAATACTGCTGACGATTGCAAAACCCAATTGCAGATGGTTAATGATTATTTTGATGAGATGAGATCTCATTCTGACCGCCTACTTTTTTTAGAAGCAGCATAATTATTTTTTATTTTGATTTTGTATTGATAGATTGTTATGACCAATAAGCACCCGATTACCGAATGTATTGAAACCCAACTACAGGGTTATTTGAATGATCTCAAAGGAACAGCGCCGACTGATATCTATCAGATGGTATTGGCCGTTGTAGAAAAGCCAATGCTCGAACTAGTAATGCAACATGCTAAACACAATCAATCTTTGGCTGCGCAATATCTTGGCATCAATCGCAATACCCTTCACAAGAAGTTAGTTGAGCATCAACTGCTTAAGTAAGTTCATCGTAAATTTATCTACAACGTAATCTATTCATTAATCCAGACCTCCGAAAACTATGATCCGCACCGCCCTACTCTCCGTCTCCGATAAAAATGGCATCGTAGCTTTTGCCAAATCCCTGCATGAGCAAGGCATCAAACTCATTTCCACCGGCGGCACCGCAAAGCTATTGGCTGAGCACAATTTGCCTGTTGTTGAGGTTTCTTCATTAACCAAGTTTCCAGAAATGCTCGATGGTCGCGTAAAGACCCTCCACCCAATGGTGCACGGTGGCTTATTAGCGCGTAGAGACTTCCCAGAGCATATGGCAGCCCTAAAAGAGCATGGCATCAACACTATCGATATGCTTGTTATCAATCTTTACCCGTTTAATGAAACGGTTGCTAAGGAAAGTTGCTCATTTGAAGATGCTGTAGAAAACATTGATATCGGCGGCCCGGCAATGTTGCGCGCAGCCGCTAAAAATCATCAAGATGTTACTGTCTTGATCTCTCCAGAAGATTACTCCCCAGTTTTAGCTGAAATGAAAGCTAATAACAATACTGTCTCATATAAGACTAATTTGGCTTTGGCTAAGAAAGTATTTGCCCATACCGCTCAATACGATGGCGCAATTGCTAACTACCTCTCTGCATTAGGTGATGACTTGGATCATAAAGCGCGCTCGGCTTACCCTGAAACATTACATCTTGCTTTTGAGAAGGTGCAAGAGATGCGTTACGGCGAGAACCCGCATCAATCTGCTGCATTCTACAAAGATATCTACCCAGTTGATGGTGCGCTTGCCAATTACAAACAATTGCAAGGTAAAGAGCTTTCCTACAACAATATTGCCGATGCAGACTCGGCTTGGGAATGTGTAAAAAGCTTTACTGATAATACTGGTGGCGCTGCTGCCTGCGTCATTATTAAGCACGCAAACCCCTGTGGTGTAGCGGTTGGTGCTAGCGCACTCGAGGCCTATCAGAAGGCATTTAAAACCGATCCGAGCTCCGCCTTTGGCGGCATTATTGCCTTTAATGTGTCATGTGATGGCACCGCTGCAGAAGCCATCTCAAAGCAATTTGTGGAAGTGTTAATTGCTCCTAGTTTTAGTAATGAAGCTAAAGCAATTTTTGCTGCAAAACAAAATGTGCGTCTTCTAGAGATTCCACTAGGCACCGCATTTAATAATTTTGATTTCAAGCGCGTTGGTGGTGGTTTACTAGTGCAATCGCCTGATGCTAAGAATGTTCTCGAAAGTGAGATGCGCGTTGTGAGCAAGCGCCTTCCAACTCCAAGCGAAATGCATGACATGATGTTTGCCTGGCGTGTTGCTAAGTTTGTGAAATCCAATGCCATCGTGTATTGCGCTAATGGCATGACTTTAGGTATTGGCGCTGGCCAAATGAGTCGTGTCGATTCTGCTCGCATGGCTAGCATTAAGGCCGAGAACGCCGGCCTAAGCCTCAAAGGATCGGCTGTGGCCAGTGATGCATTTTTCCCATTTCGCGATGGCTTAGATGTGGTTGTAAATGGTGGTGCAAGCTGTGCAATCCAACCTGGTGGCAGTATGCGCGACGATGAGATCATTGCGGCTGCTGATGAGCATGGTATTGCCATGATCTTTACTGGCACCCGTCACTTCCGTCACTAAGCACATAGGAAGCAATCACCAAACTCATGCGCTGGATAGGAATCGACCCAGGTCTACGTACCACCGGTTTTGGTATCGTTGATGTCGATGGCCAAAAACTCACTTACGTTGCCTCTGGAACGATTGAGAGCGGCGATCCAGCCAAAGGATTACCAGAGCGCCTAGGAACGCTATATGCCGGCGTTAAAGAAGTTTTGGAAATCTATCATCCAGAGTCTGCTGCGATTGAAGAAGTTTTTCTTAATGTCAATCCGCGCTCGACACTAATGCTTGGTCAAGCCCGGGGTGCTGTGATTGCGGCTTTGGTTTCTGAAAAACTACCAGTAGCTGAATACAGCGCCTTACGAGTAAAGCAATCGATTGTCGGCACAGGTCGCGCAGCTAAACCGCAAGTACAAGAAATGGTGAAACGCTTACTCAAATTAAGTAGGGCGCCTGGGCCAGATGCATCAGATGCTTTGGGAGTAGCCATTTGCGCCGCTCATCACGCACAAATCCCTAAAGCCATTACCGCCGCCCTTACACCCAAGAAACGTAGCAAGTAAAAATACACATCACAGGTTAAGATCACTACATGATTGGTCGCATTCAAGGAATTCTCGTTTCAGTTCACCCTCCCCGTCTCTTGGTAGATTGTCAAGGGATTGGGTATGAGGTCGATGTGCCTATGAGCACTTTGTATCAATTGCCTCAAGCAGGCCAGAAGATAACCCTTCTAACTCACTTTCAGGTGCGTGAAGATGCGCAGCAACTCTTTGGCTTTGCCACTGAGACAGAACGTGAAGCCTTCAGGCAACTGATTAAAATTAGTGGTGTTGGCTCAAGAACTGCATTAGCGGTTCTCTCTGGTATGAGCGTGAATGAGTTAGCCCAAGCAATTGCTTTGCAAGAGGCGAATCGCCTGACACAAGTACCAGGCATTGGCAAGAAAACTGCTGAGCGTCTTTGTCTTGAACTTAAAGGTAAGCTAGCGCCAGATCTAGGCATTACCGGAGGCAAACCTCAAGCACCTGAAGCTAGCAGCGAGGTTTTACAAGCCCTCCTATCGCTGGGGTATTCAGAAAAAGAAGCTCTGTTGGCGCTCAAGCAAATTCCACCGGATACAAATGTTTCAGATGGAATTCGTATGGGCTTAAAGTATTTATCTAAAGCCTGACCCCCAAATAGAAGCAATCCCCAATATTCAATAGGCACTACACTTGTAGCATGGCAATTCATACAGACGACCTCAGCTCCATTCCCGATGATTTACCGGAAAATAACGACCGTATAGTCAGTGGTGCAGCCGGAAACTCTGAAGCAGTCTTTGAAAGAGCTTTACGACCAAAGCAACTCGATGAGTATGTTGGTCAAACTAAAGCACGTGCGCAACTAGAAATTTTTATTAGCGCAACGAGAGCGCGCCAAGAGGCCTTAGATCACGTTCTCTTGTTTGGGCCTCCTGGTCTTGGTAAAACCACCTTAGCCCACATTATTGCCAGAGAGCTTGGCGTAAACTTGCGCCAAACCAGTGGCCCAGTTCTGGACAGGCCAGGTGACCTTGCTGCCTTACTAACCAATTTAGAAGAAAACGATGTTCTCTTTATTGATGAGATTCATCGCCTCTCTCCAGTGGTTGAAGAAATCCTCTACCCAGCACTAGAAGACTACAGTCTCGACATCATGATTGGTGAAGGCCCCGCAGCACGCAGCGTCAAGATAGACCTTAAGCCCTTTACCTTGATTGGTGCCACCACTCGCGCTGGCATGCTCACTAACCCATTGCGTGATCGTTTTGGTATTGTGGCAAGACTAGAGTTCTACACCACGGAAGAGCTCACTAAAATTATTAATCGATCAGCTAGCTTACTCAAAGCTGATATTGATCCAGATGGCTCAATCGAAATCGCTAAGCGCGCTCGTGGCACTCCTCGTATTGCTAATCGTTTATTACGTCGCGTGCGTGACTACGCTGAAGTCAAGGGCACAGGCACGATTACTAAAGCCATGGCTGATGCCGCACTGAAGATGCTGGATGTTGATCCAAGCGGATTTGATGTGATGGATAGAAAATTACTCGAAGCAATCTTACATAAGTTTGATGGTGGCCCCGTAGGTATCGATAACTTGGCTGCAGCGATTGGTGAAGAACGCGACACGATTGAAGATGTTCTAGAACCCTACTTAATTCAGCAGGGTTATTTGCAAAGAACCTCACGTGGCCGTATAGCTACCAGACAAGCTTATGAGCACTTTGGCTTAACGCCACCTAGCGGCAGTGCTAGCTTAGATTTGTAGTTGATTTATTTGCTGGCAATTAGATCGGCATAGGCAATACAGAGCCATTGCCCATTGATCTTTTGCCAAACACTTAAGCGTGGAGAATACTCTGGTGAAAGCTCTGTGCCATCACGATACTCCAGCGCTGCAATCCAAAAGCTCACGATTAAATTATCTTGGGCCTCAGTAACCTTAAAATCTTTAAACTTTACGGGCCCTAGATGCATTTCCTTCATGAGGCGCATTGCACTTTCTTTATCGCAAGCACCTTGGGAACTGACAAACTGGCATCCTGGAGCAAGCATCTTTTCTAGAGCCTCCCAGTTTTTATCTTGGATGAGCTTTACCGAAAGCCGCTCTAGCTCTTCTGCTTCTATTTCGATGCTTTTCTGATCACTCATATCGGCCATCAATTAATTGAGGATTACTTTCGCAAACTTACGCTTACCAACTTGTACAACGTAAGTTCCAGCCTCAACCTTTAGCTGTTTATCAGCAATGGCTACGCCATCAATCTTCACGCCGTTTTGTTCGATGTTGCGATTGGCTTCTGATGTTGACGGAGCTAAGCCGGCAGCCTTCAGAAGATTGGCGATCTGCATTGGTGCTCCAGAAAGATTTACTTCTGGAATATCGTCAGGCACACCACCTTTAGCGCGGTGGTTAAAGTCTTCTAATGCTTTTTCTGCAGCTGCCTGCGAATGAAAGCGTGCAACGATTTCTTGTGCGAGCAGTACTTTGCAATCTTTTGGATTTCGGCCAGCAGCAACTTCTTGCTTCATCAAATCGATCTCTGCCATTGGGCGGAATGACAGCAATGTGAAGTAATCCCACATCAAATCATCGGAAATACTCAAGAGCTTGCCAAACATATCGCCTGCAGGCTCGCTGATGCCAATGTAATTACCTTTGGACTTACTCATCTTCTCAACGCCATCAAGGCCCACTAAGAGTGGCATTGTCAAAATACATTGAGGCTCTTGGCCATACTCACGCTGCAGTTCGCGCCCAACTAAAAGATTAAATTTTTGATCTGTGCCACCGAGCTCCAAATCACTCTTGAGTGCTACTGAGTCATAGCCTTGCATCAATGGATATAGAAATTCATGAATAGAAATTGGCACGCCATTACGATAGCGTTTTGTAAAATCATCGCGCTCTAACATGCGAGCAACGGTATGTTTAGCGGCCAACTGAATCATGCCGCGTGCACCCAATGGATCACACCATTCGCTGTTGTAACGCACTTCAGTTTTAGAAGGATCAAGCACCATGCTCGCTTGGCGATAGTAAGTTTCTGCGTTGACTGCGATCTCTTCAGCGGTTAAGGGTGGACGAGTAGCATTACGTCCTGATGGGTCGCCAATCATGCTCGTGAAATCACCGATCAAGAAAATAACGGTATGACCTAAATCTTGCAACTGCCGTAATTTGTTCAAAACTACCGTATGACCCAAATGAATATCAGGTGCCGTTGGATCTAAGCCCAATTTAATTCTGAGTGGAGTCTTGGTAGCTTGGCTACGAGCCAACTTTTGAACCCAATCAGCCTCAACCAACAACTCATCGCAACCACGTTTAGTGACCTCGAGCGCTGCAAAGACTTGTGGGGTCAAAGGATATTTTTGTTCTGGTTTGGCCGTCATGCTGATTCGGATTGCTGATTCAGTTAAATTAGTAGTTAAATTGCTAAAGCATAATTGTCGCATCCCTGAGAGCACTATGAAAAAACCCCATTCCTTCTATATTGGCCTGATGTCTGGCACTAGCCTAGACGGGATAGATGCCGTTCTGGCTCAGATTGGACCCAACGGGGAAACAAGTGCTCTAGATGCAGTGAGTGCCCCCTTTAGCCTTGAGTTACGAAAAGCCCTATTCGAGCTTCAAAGCCCGGGGGCTAATGAGCTCCATCGAGAAAAGCAGGCCGGAAATGCCTTAGCCCTAGCTTATGCAGAAGCCGTCGATCAGCTACTTAAGCAATCCAGGCTTCAGCCTTCCGATATCACCGCCATCGGTGCGCACGGCCAAACTATTCGACATCAGCCTCATCTTGGTGACATGGCTTATACCCACCAAACACTGAACGCTGCACTCTTGGCAGAAAAGACAGGCATAGATGTCATCGCAGACTTTAGAAGTCGTGATTTAGCTGCTGGAGGTAATGGTGCGCCTTTAGTACCAGCGTTTCATGCACAGCAGTTTGTAGAAGATAAAAATTTAGCGATTCTTAATATTGGTGGCATTGCCAATCTCACCCTACTACCTAAAGATGGAGAAGTGACTGGCTTTGATTGTGGACCAGGCAATATGTTGATGGATGCGTGGATACATGAGCATCAAGGAAATGCCTATGATGAAAATGGTCAGTGGGCATTACAAGGTAAAGTCAATGAAATGCTTCTTACAAAAATGTTGGCTGAAATTTTCTTTGCAAAAGCACCGCCCAAGAGCACCGGTAGAGACGATTTTCATCTAGCTTGGCTACAAGAAAAAATAGAGGGAGAAAATTTCCTAGCCGAAGATGTACAAGCAACCTTGCTGCATCTGACGGCACATTCAGCCCTTGAAGCTCTAGCGCATCATGCCCCGCAAACCCAGAAGCTGATTGTTTGTGGTGGTGGCGCCAGAAATAATGCGCTCATGAATTTATTCAGAGTGAAGTCACAGCACTTCTTCAAAAGCCCATTAGAAATTACAACTAGTGACTCTTCCGGGATCGATCCACAATTAGTTGAGGGTCTTGCTTTTGCATGGCTTGCGTGGGCCCACAAAGAAAAACGGCCAGCAAATTTGCCAGCCGTTACGGGAGCGAAGGGTCCTAGAGTTCTAGGCGCTTGCTATCCTGCTTAAATAATTCAGTTTGTCTCTTAAGCGGAGAAAGAAGATCCGCAACCACATGTTGTTTGCGCATTTGGATTCTTAATCACAAACTGTGAACCATTGATATCTTCTTTGTAATCAATTTCAGCACCAACTAAATATTGGAAGCTCATTGAATCCACTAGCAAAGTAACACCATTCTTTTCAAAGAGCGTGTCATCTTCATTCACAGCGTCATCAAATGTGAAGCCATACTGAAATCCTGAGCAACCTCCACCTTGTACGAATACACGGAGCTTTAACTCTGGATTACCTTCTTCAGCAATCAAGTCCGCCACTTTTGCAGCAGCGCTATCCGTGAACACCAATGGGGTTGGCGGTTCAGCTAAATCTTGTGCGGGTTGTGCAGTTTCTTGTGTAGCTAATTGGGTCATGATTCACTCCTAATTCAAAGGGTACGTCTTATTTTAGGCTTTTAATGGACAGTTTGCTGAAGGGGTATTCCTTTTTAAATTAAGGGGATACAGCAATCTGGGTTAAGCCCATGGTTTCAGGCAGACCAAACATCAGGTTCATACACTGGACACCTTGACCAGAAGCACCCTTCACCAAATTGTCCTCAACCACCAAAATTACTAAAGTATCGCCACCGCCTGGACGATGAATTGCAATCCGAATGCCATTACTACCCCTTACAGAACGTGTTTCTGGGTGACTACCTGCTGGCATGACGTCCACAAATGGCTCATCCTTATAGAATGCCTCATAAAGCTTTTGGTAATCGACATCCTTACCTGCATCAGTCAATCGCACATAAAGCGTTGAATGAATACCTCTAATCATTGGCGTTAAATGGGGCACAAAGGTCAAACCAATCTGATCGTGGCCTGCAATCGCTTTTAAACCTTGCTCGATTTCGGGCAAATGACGATGGCCTTTAACGCTATATGCCTTAAAGTTATCGGCTGCTTCAGATAAAAGCGTCCCAATCTCAGCTTTACGTCCAGCACCGGAAGTGCCCGACTTTGAATCAGAAATAATATGCGTCCCATCTATTAAATGCTTCCCGCCAGTTGATTTAGGTGACAGTAATGGTGCAAGACCAAGCTGTACAGATGTTGGGTAGCAACCAGCCAAACCAACTACGCGCGCCTTCTTAATGGCATCACGATTGATTTCTGGCAAGCCATAAACCGCCTCAGCCAAAATTTCTGGGCAACCATGTTCCATGCCATACCACTTAGCAAATTCTTTAACATCCTTGAGACGAAAGTCTGCAGCAAGATCCAAGACCTTCACATTGTTAGTAAGCAACTCTTTTGCTTGCGCCATGGCAACGCCATGTGGGGTTGCGAAGAACACCGCATCACATTCGCTGAGTTTTGCTTCATCAGGCGTCGTAAATTTCAAATCAACACGTCCGCGCAAAGATGGAAACATCTCAGCAACCGGCATGCCAGCTTCTGTGCGAGAAGTAATTGCTGTCAGTTTTACCTCGGGATGCTGTGCTAATAAACGCAAGAGCTCCACCCCGGTATAACCAGTGCCGCCAACGATGCCAACTTTAATCATGCCATTCTCCAAAATACCGACTGATGAATTTTATTTCTTTAATACCTAGATTGTAGAAACAAAAAGGGCCGCTTGCGCGACCCTTTCGATAAAACTTGAGCGACTGAAAGAATTAGCGCTTGCTGAACTGCTTACGACGACGCGCGCCGTGCAGACCAACTTTTTTACGCTCAACTTCACGAGCATCACGAGTTACCAAACCTGCTTTAGACAGAGTTGGCTTCAAAGCGTTGTCGTAGTCGATCAATGCACGAGTAACACCGTGACGAACTGCGCCAGCTTGTCCAGTTTCACCGCCACCAGAAACGTTTACTTTGATATCAAAGGTCGTTAAGTGGGCTGTGAGAGCCAAAGGCTGACGAGCGATCATGCGTGATGTTTCACGAGCAAAATATGCATCGATAGGCTTACCATTAACAATGATTTCGCCTTTGCCAGATTTAATGAAAACGCGCGCAACAGAACTCTTGCGGCGACCAGTACCGTAATTCCAATTTCCGTAATTAATAGCCATTTGGTTTCCTTAAATCTCTAACGCTTTTGGCTGTTGAGCCGCATGCGGATGATTGGCGTCGCCG
>CANFMT010000022.1 GCA_947448415.1 Burkholderiaceae bacterium
ACTCTCAAGGAAAAAATATGCAAACAAATTTGCTCAAGCCAAAGATTATTTCTGTTGAAGCGCTTACCGCCAACCAAGCTAAGGTTGTTATGGAGCCGTTCGAGCGTGGCTATGGCCACACACTCGGAAATGCATTACGTCGCGTACTCTTGTCCTCGATGGTTGGTTATGCACCCACTGAAGTAGCCATTGCTGGCGTTGTTCATGAGTACTCCACATTAGATGGAGTTCAAGAGGACGTAGTAAACCTCTTGTTGAATCTCAAAGGTATCGTATTTAAGTTGCAGTCACGTGACGAAGTTACTATCAATTTGCGTAAAGAAGGCCCTGGCGTCGTTACGGCAAAAGATATCGATTTGCCACATGACGTAGAAATCATGAACCCTGATCATGTGATTGCTCACTTGTCAGCAGGTGGCAAGCTGGATATGCAGATCAAGGTTGAAAAAGGCCGTGGTTATGTACCGGGTAACGTACGTCAGTACAGCGATGAAACAACTAAGATTATTGGCCGTATCGTTCTGGATGCTTCATTCAGCCCGGTAAGTCGTGTTAGCTATGCTGTTGAGTCTGCTCGTGTTGAACAACGTACCGACCTCGATCGTTTGGTGATGACTATCGAAACTAATGGTGTGTTGTCTCCTGAAGAAGCAATTCGTCAAGCAGCTAGCATCTTGGTTGATCAGTTGGTTGTATTCGCGGCCCTCGAAAGCAGCGAAGTTTCTGGTGATTTAGCTCCAAGCCGCTCTTCAATGGTTGATCCAATGTTGATGCGTCCAGTTGATGATCTCGAGCTCACAGTGCGCTCTGCAAACTGCTTGAAGGCTGAGAACATTTACTATATCGGTGACTTGATTCAACGTACAGAGAATGAATTGTTGAAGACGCCTAATTTAGGCCGTAAATCTTTGAATGAAATCAAAGATGTTTTAGCGGCTCGTGGTTTAAGTCTTGGCATGAAACTCGAAAGCTGGCCTCCAGCCAACCTCGAGAAATAATTAGAAAGGAAGCATCATGCGTCACGGAAACGGCTTACGCAAACTAAACAGAACTTCATCACATCGCTTGGCGATGCTGCGCAACATGTCCAATTCACTTTTGGAGCACGAAGTCATTAAAACGACTTTGCCAAAAGCAAAAGAATTGCGCATGGTTGTTGAGCCTTTGATTACCTTGGGTAAAAAAGATAACTTAGCAAACCGTCGCCTAGCATTTAATCGCACACGTGATCGCGATATCGTAGCCAAACTCTTTACAGAGCTCGGCCCACGCTATGCAACACGTCCAGGTGGCTACCTTCGTATTTTGAAGTTTGGCTTCCGTCATGGCGACAATGCACCAATGGCTTTAGTTGAGTTGGTAGATCGCCCAGAAGTAGAAGAAACAGCAGTTGTAGCTGAAGAGGCTTAAGTCTCGCGGTTACGGTAAAAAGCCAGGCTTCGGTCTGGCTTTTTTCATTTATCAGGTTATAAATACAGAATGTCTGAAAACTCCATAGTCAATACCAGAAAGCTTTTGGTGGTGGTAACGAGTCTTCCAACTATGGAGGCTGCCAAGGGATTAGCTCGTGCCTTAGTGGAGCAAAATTTGGCTGCTTGTGTGCAACTTACGGAAGGCATCCAATCGATTTATCGTTGGGAGGGTAAGGTTTGCGAGGAGCAAGAGGTTCTTCTTTCTGCAAAAACTGCTGACTGTCAATGGCTAGAAATTTCCAGCTTCATTCAAGAGCAACATCCTTATGACTTACCGGAAATATTAGCCTTTTCTCCAGAGCAATATGAAACGCAATACGGCAAGTGGGTTGAGTCTGAGGTAAATTTGAAGTTATGACATTACGCTCTTTCTGCGTGAGAATTTTTGCGCTCTTGCTGCTTTTATCTGCACAAGTATTTGCCGCGCAAGATTTCTTGCCACCAGAAAAGGCATTTCGGGTTGAGGCAACCTGGCTAGAAAATTCTAATCAAATTGAGTTGGAATTTTTGCCCGTAAAAGGCTATTACATTTACCAAGAATCTCTTAAATTCCAAGCGGGTAGCTATGCTGAGAAGCTAAGTAATATAAGGCCCTCATTGCCGCCAGGCATAGAAAAATTTGATGAAACTTTTCAAAAAAAGTTGCAGGTATATAAAGAGCCGTTCTTAGTTTTTTTAGATATCAAACCAGCTGCAGGCCAACCTGTTCATTTGGAGGTGACTCTACAAGGTTGCGCAGAGGCAGGTATTTGTTATCCACCCATGACCCTGAAATTTTTACTTGCTGCCCCTGGAGTGAAGGCAGCCCCGATACCAGATGTTCTTGATGGGATATCTCAACTAAATACTCAGGCGAGAAGTGAATTTAGTTTGACTGATTTATGGCGCGAGCGCGATGATGTAAACGCTATTGGACGTTTTTTAGAAAGCACTTCAACCGCTTATTTATTTTTAGCCTTCTTTGTCTTGGGCCTTGCTTTGGCCTTTACGCCTTGTGTACTTCCCATGTTGCCAATCTTGTCGAGCGTTATCTTCGGCACCCAGAGTGGTAAAGCCATTTCTAAGGGCCGTGCCAGCGTCCTAGCACTAGCTTATGTCTTGGGTATGGCGTTGGTATATGCCTTGGCTGGCGTCTTAATGGCAGCCCTTGGCGGCAGCGTCCAGCGCACCCTACAAAGTCCCTTTGCGCTCGCAACTTTTGCCTTATTGCTTTTAGTTCTCTCTGGCAGCCTGTTTGGTTTGTATGACCTGCGTTTGCCACAATCTTTGCATCAGCATGTCGATAGACTGGCAGGGCGCCAAAAGGGCGGTAGTGTATTTGGGGCATTTGCCTTGGGCGGCATTTCTACTTTGGTTGCCAGCCCCTGCATTACTGCTCCTTTAGCGGGCGTTTTGGCCTTTATCGCTCAAACGGGGTCTATGAGCTTAGGGGCAGGATTGCTCTTTGTAATGGCCTTGGGAATGGGTCTACCGCTTTTGTTTATCGCTATAGAAGCCCGTATTTTGATTCCATCTACTGGTATTTGGATGGTCTATTTGCAGCGTACCTTGGGAGTTCTCCTGGTCGCCACGGCAGCATGGATTGCCTCGCCATTGCTCCAGAAAAATGATGTTGCGGGAACCGCAAAAACAGTCAATGGCCAGAGCATTCATCAAGTAGGTGATTTATCTTTTGTGGTGATTCATTCGCCTGCAGAGTTGGATGCGCAATTAAGCAAGGCTAAGGAGGAGAAGAAATTGGTTCTTCTGGATTTTTATGCAGACTGGTGTATTAGCTGTAAGGAGATGGAAGTAAATACCTTTACAAATCCAGAGGTAAGTAAAGAGCTAAAACAGTTTGTCTTATTGCAAGCTGACGTTACTGCAAACAGCCCTGAGAACCAGGCACTACTTAAGCGCTTCGGTTTATTTGGCCCCCCAGGAATTCTGATCTTTAATCAAAATTCAGCAGAGCTAAAAGACCAACGTGTGGTTGGCTATATGCCACCCCAGCGTTTTATTGAACGATTAAAGCAAACAGCAAGCACGCAATAAAAAATCAAATTCGTTTTTTATTTGCCTGCTGCGTTTGTTTTAAGTAGGCGTGCTGCTTCGAGTGCAAAGTAAGTCAAAACACCATCAGCACCTGCGCGTTTAAATGCGAGCAGCGATTCCATCATCACAGCATCGTGATCTAGCCAGCCATTTTGTGCGGCAGCCTTGAGCATGGCATATTCACCGCTTACTTGATAGGCATAAGTGGGGTAGTCAAACTCTTCACGGACGCGACGCACGATATCCAAATAAGGCATACCAGGCTTCACCATGACCATATCCGCACCTTCGCTGATATCGAGAGCAACCTCCCGCAAAGCCTCGTCACTATTGGCGCAATCCATTTGATAAGTTTTTTTGTCAGCTTTACCTAGGTTCTTAGCCGAGCCTACTGCATCTCTAAATGGACCATAAAAAGCAGATGCATATTTAGCGGAATACGCCATGATGCGAGTGTGAATCAGATTCTTTTGTTCAAGTGCCTCACGAATTTTTCCGATGCGACCATCCATCATGTCTGAAGGTGCGACGATATCAACTCCAGCCTCAGCTTGAGCAATTGCTTGCTGTACCAAGATTGCTGTTGTCTCGTCATTGAGAATGCGACCCTGCTCATCGAGCACGCCATCTTGTCCATGACTTGTATAGGGATCAAGCGCAACGTCAGTCATGATGCCTAAATTGGGGAAGCGTTTTTTGAGTTCGCGAACCGCTGAAGGAATCAGCCCCTTTGGATTAAAGGCTTCCTTGCCATCGGGCGTTTTTAATCCGCTATTGATTACTGGGAAAAGCGCAAGTACCGGAATGCCTAAATCTACACATTCTTGAGCAACCGGGATGAGTAGGTCTAATGAAAGGCGGTTAACACCGGGCATAGAGGCAACCGCTTCAGATTTGCCTTCACCTTCAAGTAGAAAGACCGGATAGATCAAATCATTCGCCGAAACGCTGTTCTCTTGCATAAGGCGACGTGACCAATCATCACGACGCATGCGGCGAGGACGATGTCCTGGAAAGTTAAGCAATGAATTAGTTGGTGATTTCATCTTCATGAGTTTCTGCTTCAAATAGCCATTTAATAATTAAATTATCTGCCTCTTCTAGGCCAATCCGTTTGGTGCTTGAAAATAATTGTGCCGTAAGTTGCTTAGAGTCACCAGTTCCATCCGGTAGGGCTGGGTCATATTGCTGCAGTCGCTTAGTGACCGCCTCAAGAGCATGCTTGCACTCGCTTTTATTCAATTTGTCGCACTTACTCAGCAAAACATGAATTGGCTTGCCGGTAGGGACAAACCATTGAATCATTTGCTCATCCAGGTCGGTTATTCCGCGTCTAGAGTCCACAATAAGGATCATGCCTACTAACTGCTCCCGCTCTTGTAGATAGTCGCTTAGAAGGGCATTCCAGTGGTATTTGGTCTCGTGATTGACAGCGGCATAGCCATAGCCTGGTAAGTCAACCAAATAAGCTAGCAGGTCATCTTTTGCAAAAACACCAAAATAGTTGATATGTTGGGTGCGTCCAGGCGTTTTACTGGCAAAAGCTAGCCTTTTTTGGTTGCAAAGGATGTTAAGGGCGCTAGATTTCCCCGCATTTGAGCGGCCGGCGAAGGCCACCTCTCGCAGCGGGGTGGCAGGCAGACAATGGGTGTCATTGACTGTAGTGGCGAATCGGGCTTGAAAGAGTTTAGACATGTCCAGAAGCTATTGTAAAATCACGCAAAATCATGAAATATCTCATGGTGTTGGGTAAAAGGTTGTAAATGCAGGGCCCAAACACTTTTAGGAATTTTTGCCAAGGTAAACATAATGCGTCAAACCTCTCAAATCTCCAAATTAACCGGCTTACGGGCTGGTTTTGCGGTTCTCTCCATTTTCGCTCTGATCAGCGTATCCGGTAAAGTTTTTGCTGCCGATGCGGCTCCTATGGCAGCCGCTCCAGAAGCTAAAGCAGAAGTTCCAGGTAAACCTAAGGTTGATCCAGCTGCGGGTGAAGCACTGTATTCAAATGGCGATGCAACTCGTGGCGTAACCGCTTGTATCACTTGCCATGGACCAAAAGGTCAAAGTGCGATTGGTACATGGCCAAAGCTTTCCGCTCAGCATGCCGCGTACCTCACAAAGCAGTTGAAAAACTTTAAAGAAGGCACTCGCGCAAATCCAATCATGATGGGTATGGCAGCCACTTTGACTCAACAAGATATGCAAAATATTTCAGCTTTTTTAGCTAAGCAGCCAATCTCCCAGGGTGTTGCTCAAGATAAAGAAACAATTGCATTAGGCCAAAGTATTTATCGTGGGGGTATTGCAGCAAAAGGCGTTCCAGCTTGTGCTGCCTGTCACAGCCCAACAGGCGCTGGTATTCCTGCTCAGTACCCGCTTCTTGGCGGTCAATGGGCTGAATACAATAATGCCCAGTTGCTAGCTTTCCGCGAGGGTGTCCGCAAGAACAGCAGCCAAATGACAACAATTGCTACTAAGCTTTCTGATGCAGAAATGAAAGCGGTAGCTGATTACATCGCAGGTTTGCATTAATTAGCTAAAGCATTAAAACAAAACCCCGCTACTTCAGCGGGGTTTTTTGTTGTCTAAAACTTTTACAGATTATTAATTTGGCAAAACCGTTTCACCTGCAAATAAGTCACTCGTTTTTTCACGAGCACGAATCACGTAAGCATTTTTACCGTCAACCATAATCTCTGCTGGTTTGGGGCGCGTGTTGTAGTTAGATGCCATCACAAAACCATAGGCTCCAGCAGACAGAATTGCCAATAAATCACCTTCTTCTATTGCAAGATTACGATCTCTTCCTAGCCAGTCGCCAGATTCGCAAACCGGACCAACGACGTCATAAATGAGGCTCTTTGCTTGTATGGCTTTCACGGGCACGATGGCGTGGTGAGCTTCATATAGGGCAGGGCGCATCAGCTCAGTCATTGCAGCATCTACGATGCAAAAGTTCTTCTCAGCACCAGGCTTAAGGTATTCAACCGTTGTTAGCAATACACCTGCGTTACCCACTAGAGATCTGCCGGGTTCAAGTACTACATCGAGGTGGCCAAAACCGCGCTCCGCAACATGATTCAAAAGGGTGTTGGTGAATTCTGTAATGTCCGGTGGAGTTTCATCGCTATAAGAGATGCCAAGACCTCCGCCTAAATCGAGATGATGAATCACAATGCCTTCTCTTTTGAGATGCTCTACTAAATCTAAAACTTTATCTAAAGCATCTAAGTAAGGGGCAGTAGTAGTGATTTGGGAGCCGATATGACAATCAATCCCCACAACATCAATTTGGGAAAGTTGCGATGCTTCACGATAGGTTTTCAAAACTTCGTGATACGCAATGCCAAATTTATTCCCTTTTAGCCCAGTGGAAATGTAGGGGTGAGTTTGTGCGTCCACATCTGGGTTAACACGTAACGAAATCGGCGCGCGACAGTTCATTTGGGTTGCAACACGATTAATTTGATGAAGCTCAGCAATAGATTCAACATTAATACATTTAACGCCAGCCTTTAAGGCAGCTGCAATCTCAGTAGCAGATTTACCAACACCTGCAAACACTAGGCTTTTTGGATCGGCTCCGATTGCTAAGGCACGAGCCAATTCTCCGCCACTCACCAAATCAAAACCGGACCCCAGTTTTTTGAAGCAATCAATTACAGCTAAATTGCTATTGGCTTTCATCGCGTAATGAACGCGGGCGCGACGTTTACCTTTGTTATCAACGCATGCTTTGTCGTAGGCCTGATAGGCTTCGGTTAACGCTTTTTTACTATAAACATATAGGGGCGTTCCAAACTCTTTTGCTAAATCTGCGAGTGGAATTTCTTCGGCATACCAGTTGCCATTGCGTTCCGTAAATCCAGATAATTTAGGGATTGGAATTGCTTTAATTGTCATTACTTGGCCGATGAGGAATTGCTTGGGCTAGCAGAGGTTTGAGGTGGGTAAAGCTTGCCTTTGGGTTCTGGCTCTGTAGGAGCTGGTGGAACGGGTGGCACATTTGGCAAAGATAACGGTCCTCTAACCCCACATCCGGCAAGGGCTATTAGAAGGCTAATACCGAGGGCTCTATTAAGAATCGCTATCATGAATGTCTCTAAAACGAATGATTGAATATAGCATGCAGGGCTCGAGTATGAATCCAAATAATTCAGGTGTAGAAACCATTGATGACAAGCAGTTCTATCAGCTAGGAAGCAATTTATTGCATTCTATTGAGGTGGCGTTAGAGGCTGCAGATGATCAATTAGATCTCGATTTGGATATTGAGCGCCAAGGCGGCAATGTGATCAATATTCGCTTTCGAGATAAAAGCGTAATCGTCGTCAATACACAACCCCCTTTGCATGAGATCTGGGTGGCTGCTAAATCAGGCGGTTATCACTATCGCTGGGCTGGAACTATGGCAAATCCTTTGTGGCTCGATACCAAAACAGGCAAAGAGCTATTGGGCGACTTGAGCGAGTTTGCCAGCGCTCAGGCTGGACAAGCGGTCAAAATCCAGCTTATTGAAGGCTAAAAATTAGGCTGCGCCTGTTGCGCTGAGAGTTTCAATAACCTGTGCATCTGGCGCGCTTTTAATTTGCGCTTTGCCAATTTTTTCCAAAACCACATAACGAATTTGACCGCCTTCAGTTTTCTTATCTACCTGCATTAGCTCCATATACCTGGCGGCGCCAAATTTTGGTGGCACGATTGGTAAGTTCATGGATTGGATAATTTTAGTAAGTCTTGCTACGTCTGCTGCACTGATGAGATTTAAGCGATGAGATAGATCAGCGCCCATCACCATTCCACAGCCTACGGCCTCACCATGGAGCCATTCGCCATAACCCATACCAGCCTCAATCGCATGACCAAAGGTGTGGCCAAAATTCAGGGTCGCGCGAATTCCGCCTTCTCTTTCGTCTGCAGAAACTACGGCTGATTTAATTTCACAGGAGCGCAAAACTGCATGACCCATTGCTTCGGTATCGCATGCCAAAAGGGCGCTTGCGTTCGACTCAATCCAATCTAAAAATTGCATATCTGCAATGGCGCCATGTTTGATTACTTCAGCCAAGCCAGCGGAGAGTTCTCTTGGAGGAAGGGTCTTTAAAGTATTGAGATCGGCAATCACGGCTACAGGCTGATGAAAGGCGCCGATCATATTTTTTCCAAGTGGATGATTAATCCCAGTTTTGCCGCCAACCGATGAGTCCACCTGAGCCAATAATGTAGTTGGGACTTGGATAAAACGAATGCCACGCATAAAGCTAGCAGCTGCAAATCCAGTCATATCGCCAATAACACCACCGCCTAAGGCAACCAACATTGTTTGGCGATCTGCTCCAAACTTTAGCAAGTCATCAAAAATCAGCTGCAGATTTTGCCAATCTTTATAAGACTCGCCATCAGGTAGTGTGATGGTTCTTACGGGCTTACCAAGCCCACCTAAAGTCTTGGTGAGGCGCTCTGCATAGAGGGGCGCTACAGTTGCGTTGGTAACAATGTAAATCGAAGTTGCTTTTTCACAGGCATTAAATAACTTGGGTTGATCAATGAGATCTGTGCCAATGTAAATGGGGTAGCTGCGATTACCAAGATCAACTTCGAGGGTTTTCATCATAGGGTCAATGTATTTAAGCGGAAAGTTCAAGTTGCATGATTAAGGTGTTGACTAGTTGATTAACACTTGGCTTGCCAGTTTCAATCACATGATCTGCAATCTCACGATAAAGAGGATCGCGAATAGCGTATAAATTCTCGAGAATTTTCTTGGCATCGCCGTTTCTCAATAAGGGACGACCTTCGCCGCCTTTTGTTCGATGCCAGAGTTCAATTGGGTTAGCGTGCAGATAGATAACGGTACCACGCTCTTTTAGTGCGTTACGATTTTCAGCTAACAAAACAGCGCCACCACCAGTTGCTAAAACAATCTCTTGTTCGTCGGTGATCTCTCGAATAGCTTGCGCCTCTCTTTTGCGAAAGCCCTCTTCACCTTCCATTTCAAAGATCACCGGAATCTTGACGCCGCAACGTTCTTCAATGACGTGGTCGGCATCTAGAAAGCGACGCCCTAATTTCTTGGCAAGAACTTTCCCGACAGTCGACTTCCCGGCCCCCATGAGGCCGATTAGAAAAATATTGTTTGTCGAAGAGTTCACTCCTCGATTTTATTAGGGTTTGTCTAGGATGGTCGGGGTTAAGAAGACAAGTAGCTCAGTTTTGTCTTGTAACTTAGATTTATGGCGGAATAAGTGGCCTACGAGGGGGATATCGCCTAGTAACGGAACTTTGATCTCATCCTCGCGCTCAGTTGTCTGGAATATTCCGCCAATGATGGCTGTACCCCCATTTTCAACGGTTATCTCAGAGCTAAGGCTTTTGGTATCAATGGCATAACCCTGCTCAGTTTTCATACCAATGCTGTCTTTGTTGATGCCTACTAGCAGTGAAATTTTTCCATCCGGGTGTATTTTGGGAATCACCTCTAAGCGCAAGTTTGCTTTTCTAAATTGGACTTTACTGCCATTTTGAGAAGTGGTTTGATAGGGAAGTTCTGTTCCCTGTTCAATGGTGGCCTTGACTTGATCTCCAGTCATGATTCTGGGGTTTGACAGAATCTTTCCTTGACCGTCTGACTCTAAAGCCGATAGTTCCATCTGTAAAAGGCGACTGGCATTCTTAGAGACAAGAGTGGTTGCGATAGTGGCAGGGTTAAAGCCGCTTAGGCCGGCGCCACCTAAATCTAGACTACTAGTGATTTTTTGACCTAGATTGCTGCCGATTGAATTGGCCTGGTATCCAAGCTTTACTCCTAGCTCGCGTGCAAAGCGTTCATCTGCCTCGACAATGCGGGCTTCAATCAATATTTGCCGCGGGCTATGCAGATGATCGCCACCAAAGGGAAGCGCGGCATCCTCACGACGATATTTCTGAAATGCCAAAATTTCAGCATGAGGCCCGATCCAATAAATATCGCCGTTGCGAACCATGCGCAGACCTTTGCTTGCTAGGATAGATTGCAGAGCAGTTTGCCAAGGGGTATTGACGAGATCTACCGTAATCCTTCCTTTAATGGAGTCGCTTAATAAAAAATTAGTGTTACCGAGTTTGGCTAAAGTTTGTAAAAGTTCTGATAACTCGATATCGGTAAATTGCAAACTGATTGGAGTGTGCGCTGGGTTGTAGGAGGGTGGATTTCCCCAGGCTGGGTAGGTTAATAAATAGAGGGCAATAGCAGCACTCGCCAGATGCTTTTTTGAACTTTCTTGCATGCCTTTGAGGTTCAAATTCATTCACTCTTAGATGCTTTGAGCACGACAGATTTCCCTTGGAGATGGGTCAGTGTTGCAACATCCTTTTCGAGGTTACTGAGGCGCCAATCGCCTAAAACGGGAGCCCCCTTTTCGAAAGCGAGGCTACCTTTGATAGTTTCAAAATGGGCTCGATGAGAGCCACCCATTTGACTGCTTCCCAAATAACGCCAGCGACGTATCTCGGACTCAAAAGGGATGGTTTGGGGCTTATGGATAAGCTTGTTTTGTCCCTTATTATGATTAAATGAGTGAATACTCACTTCTAATATATCCAATTCTTCATATAGACCTTCTTCAACTTCTTGAATCTCGTTGCGTAAAGCCCCCATCTCTTTTTTAAGCTCAGACAGTTGCTGCTGTGATTGATCAAAACTAGATTGGGAGCCGCTCTTAATGGATTCATAAATAACAAAAAATGCAATGCCAACTGCTAATAGGCATGCGAAAAGAGGAATTACCCTAAGCAATTTTTTGAGTTGATGGTCTGAAAGATATCCCTGCAAACCTTCCGGTTTTGCATGGCTGGGACGGGACTCGGCTACCCCTGGAATAGCGCCCATAAAAGGTTTTGTTTTCCGAATTCCATGGGGGTCTGGAATGGCTGGATCATCACCAAGTTCGCTCAGAATGTCATCAAATGCATGGGTGGGAATATGGCGTGAAGGCATGCTCATATTCTCGGATTTAGAGCCTTTGCTAACCATAGGCTTAACTTGAATTGGCCATCAGATTTTTACTATAGGTAAATTGCTTAAGCGACCTATAATTTGGACTTATGGCGCTACCCCCAAAAGACAAGCCGACGCTAAATCAGCGACCAACTCGTCCATCCGACAGACGTCCTCGGCAACCTCGAGTTGATAGTGGTGTGCCTCGTAAGTCATCCAGTAATCCACTCATTAAGGCCTTACTCATTATTGGCGTAGTTATTGCCTTGGTTATTACCCTTTTGATGGGTTATGCATTTTTGGTGGCAAAACCAAATTTGCCCAAAATCTCTGCATTGACGGATTACAACCCCAAAACACCTCTTCGTATTTATACGGCTGACAAAGTATTAATCGGTGAGTTTGGAGAAGAGCGCAGGAAAGTAATTCCACTGAACGAAATTCCCCTGAGTATGCGTAATGCAGTCCTAGCAATTGAGGATGATCGTTTTTACTCTCATGGTGGTGTCGATTACGTTGGCATTCTTCGGGCTACAGTAACTAATTTGCGTGGCCATCTCTCACAGGGTGCGTCAACTATCACCATGCAGGTGGCTCGAAATTTCTTCTTAAGCAATGAGAAGACTTTTAGTCGCAAAATTTATGAGGTACTTCTTGCCTGGGAAATAGAGTCGCAACTGACTAAAGACAAGATTCTGGAAATTTATATGAACCAGATTTTCTTGGGCCAGAGAGCTTATGGATTTTCTAGTGCTGCACAAATCTACTTTGGTAAGGAGCTAAAGGAGATCACCATAGCTGAATCAGCCATGTTGGCTGGTTTGCCTAAGGCGCCCTCTGCATATAACCCAGTAAGCAATTTTCGTCGCGCAAAAATTCGTCAAGAATATATTCTGCAACGTATGCGCGATCTTGGGTACATCACGCCTGAGGAATATCAAAAGGCAATGATCGAAGACCTGCGTATTCGAGGTCTTGGCAATGAATTTGCTGTACGTGCCGATTTTCCTGCTGAGATGGTTCGTCAATTACTCTTTACACAGTACGGCGAGGCAATTTATTCGCAGGGTATCGATGTTTACACAACCATCCTTAAAGCAGATCAGGACGCTGCGTACAAAGCGGTACGTCACGGAATTTTTGAATATGACTTAAGACACGCTTACCGAGGTCCAGAAGGATTTATTGACCTTCCGGAGGACTCGGTTAAGCGACAGCGGGCAATTGATGAGGCCTTGCTAGCCTATCCCCAATTAGATGATTTGCAGTCTGGAGTAGTGCTTGATGTGAAGCCAAAAGAAATGCAGGTCATGATTGCTACTGGCGATACCATTACTCTCAAAGGTGAAGGGATGAAGTTGGCAACAACTTCTTTAACTGACAGCACGCAACCTAAAAAACGGTTGCGACCAGGTGCTGTTGTGAGACTGCTTTCTGATGGCGGTGTTTGGAAGCTTGCTCAGTTACCGCAAGTTGAGGCTGCTTTTGTTTCAATGAATGCTGAGACGGGCGCGATTTTATCTTTGGTTGGCGGCTTTGATTTCCGTCGCAATCAATTTAATCATGTGACTCAAGCATTGCGTCAGCCAGGCTCATCCTTTAAGCCATTTATCTATGCCGCAGCAATTGAAAAAGGCTTTTCACCAAGTACGATGGTGAACGATGCACCTTTATCTATCGGTAGCATGGAGACGGGTAGTCAGGCATGGGAGCCAAAGAATTACGACGGCAAATATGACGGCATGATGCGTCTACGCAATGCCTTGGCTAAATCAAAGAACTTGGTATCGGTAAGAATTATTCGAGCCATTGGTCCGTCTTATGCGCAAGAATATATTCAACGCTTTGGTTTTGAGCCAGAAAAACATCCGCCTTACTTAACGATGGCCTTGGGCGCGGGCTCGGTGACTCCTTTGCAAATGGCCTCAGCCTATAGTGTTTTTGCGAACGGAGGCTATCGCGTAGATCCATTCTTAATTGATAAGATGGTAGATTCCAAGGGGACGGTTTTATTTGAGGCAAAGCCTACTCATGCGGGTGAAGATGCTACTCGTGTATTGGATGCACGCACTGCATTTGTCATGGATAGTATGTTGCAAGAGGTGACTAAATCGGGAACTGCAGCATCTGCGCGTGGCAAGCTAGGGCGTACTGATATCGCAGGTAAAACTGGTACAACCAATGAATCCCATGACGCGTGGTTTGCTGGCTATAACCCCAAAGTGGTTGCTATCGCTTGGATTGGTTTCGATAAACCCGCAAGCTTGGGTGATCGTGAAACCGGTGGTGGCTTAGCTTTGCCAATGTGGATTTCGTATATGACCACAGCTCTGAAAGATAGCCCACAAATTAATCGTGAAGTTCCTAGTGGTGTAACGCAAGTCGATGGCGATTGGTTTATTCCTGAATTCTCCAACAATGGCGGCGTTCGCGAACTACAGTAGTTCGTTTCTAAAATGGCTCGGCAAGCGCGAACTGTCATCCCTGGCCAAGCAATGCATGTCATGGTTCGTGGCAACAATCGGGAAATGCTTTTCTTTGGCAACGAAGATCGTCGCATTTATCTGGAATGGCTGCGCGACGGTGCAAGGCAATTTGGATGTGCAGTTCACGCTTTCGCTTTAATGCCCAATCATGTGCATCTCTTGATTACTCCACACAATGAAGATTCACTTGCTAAAACAATGCAATCTTTAGGGCGCCGTTATGTACAATACTTTAACCAACAACACCATCGTTCTGGAACAATTTGGGAGGGACGATATAGATCGTCCTTAATTGATCCAGAATATTTCTTACGTTGTCAGCGCTATATAGAGCTAAATCCAGTAAGGGCCGGTTTTGAGTCTAGCCCCCAGGATTCAGGATGGACAAGCTTTTCAAGTCACATTGGGGGTAATTCTGAGCCCTGGTTGGTTGATCACCAAAATTTCTGGAAATTGGGTAATACGCCATTCGAGAGGCAAATGGCCTGGGCTAGCTTTGTAAAAGAGGGCGCACCCCACTGGGAAGATATGCAGATCACCGAATCCTTGATTCGTTCTAAGCCCTGGGTCAGTGATATTTATGCTAAAAAACTCTTTAAAGACAATCTCAGCGCTACTCAGATCCGTCATCGTGGGCGCCCAAGGAAGATAAACACTTTAAATTCAATGGCTTAGCCTTTACTAGGCCAACCCCTGCTATTTATAGGGGGCTTGAATTTCTTGACTCTGTCCCCATATTAATAATACATATTGGTGCGAGATCAAATTAAATGGGACAGACTCATTTTATTTCTATTGCATCGATATGGGTATTCACCTATATTTGATCCTCCAAAAGAAATCAGGCCTTTGATGCCGCTCGGAAATATTATGACTACACAATTAAATTCAAACCTTCGCCCAATCGCTCAAGGTTTATATGATCCTCAAAATGAGCATGATGCTTGCGGCGTAGGATTCGTGGCGCACATTAAAGGTAAGAAATCTCACGAGATTGTTTCTCAGGGTTTACAGATTCTTGAGAACTTGGATCACCGGGGTGCGGTTGGTGCCGATCCATTAATGGGTGATGGCGCTGGTATCTTGATTCAGATTCCAGATACTTTGTATCGCGAAGAAATGGCCAAGCAAGGCGTGACCTTGCCACCTTTGGGTGAGTACGGGGTTGGCATGATTTTCTTGCCCAAGGAGCACGCTTCTCGTTTGGCATGTGAACAAGAGTTAGAGCGCACTGTCCGTTTAGAAGGTCAAGTTGTTTTAGGTTGGAGAGATGTTCCGGTAGATGTGAAGTTACCAATGTCTCCAACTGTGCAAATGACAGAACCATTCATTCGCCAAATATTTATTGGCCGTGGCCGCGACATCATGACAACCGATGCGCTCGAGCGTAAGTTGTACGTGATTCGTAAAACAGCAAGTCATGCCATCCAAGACTTGCATTTGAAGCATGGCAAAGAATATTTCGTTGCTTCAATGTCTGCTCGAACCATTGTTTATAAGGGTTTGCTGTTAGCTAACCAGGTGGGGGCTTACTACCAAGATTTGCAAGATAAGCGCACAGTATCCGCGCTGGCCTTAGTTCATCAGCGTTTCTCAACCAATACATTCCCAGCTTGGGAATTGGCCCATCCATACCGCATGATTGCGCACAACGGTGAGATTAATACAGTTAAAGGTAACGTCAATTGGGTTAATGCACGTGAGGGTGCGATCAGTTCCCCTGTACTGGGCGATGATTTGAAAAAATTGTGGCCATTGATTTATCCAGGCCAGTCAGACACTGCATGTTTTGACAACTGCTTGGAATTGTTAGTGATGTCTGGCTATCCATTAGCCCAAGCCATGATGATGATGATTCCTGAAGCATGGGAACAGCATGCATTAATGGATGACAATCGCCGCGCCTTCTATGAATATCATGCTGCAATGATGGAGCCATGGGATGGTCCGGCAGCAATGGCATTTACTGATGGCCGCCAAATTGGCGCAACACTAGATCGCAACGGTTTGCGTCCAGCGCGCTATTACGTAACCGATGACGACTTAGTCATCATGGGTTCTGAGGCTGGTGTATTGCCTATTCCTGAGAGCAAGATTGTTCAAAAATGGCGTTTGCAACCTGGCAAGATGTTCATGATCGATATGGAACAAGGCCGCATCATTGATGACGTTGAGCTCAAGAACGCCGTTTCTAAAGCTAAGCCTTATAAGAGCTGGATTGATGCGGTTCGTGTGAAGCTCGATGAAGTTGATGCAAGCAAGGCTGACTTGGTGGATGAGAAGACTACTATTCGTCCGGCAGCGAAATTGTTAGATCGCCAACAGGCATTTGGCTACACCCAAGAAGATATTAAGTACCTCATGGCCCCAATGGCCATGAATGGTGAAGAGGCAATTGGTTCAATGGGTAATGACAGTCCATTGGCGGTGCTCTCAAATAAGAATAAGCCACTCTATAACTACTTTAAACAGTTATTTGCGCAAGTTACAAATCCACCGATTGACCCGATTCGCGAGAACATGGTGATGTCATTGGTGTCATTCATTGGGCCTAAGCCTAATTTGTTGGATACCAACAACATCAATCCGCCAATGCGTTTGGAAGTTAGTCAGCCAATTTTGGATTTTGATGACATCACTAAGATTCGTCACATTGACCACTACACCAACGGTAAGTTCCGCTCTTATGAATTGGATATTTGCTATCCAGCTTCATGGGGTAAAGCCGGTATCGAAGCGCGCTTAGCGTCTTTATGTGCTGAGGCTGCAGACGCCGTTCGTTCCGGTTACAACATCTTGATCGTGAGCGATCGTCAGGTTGATGAAAAGCATGTAGCAATCCCAGCATTATTGGCTACCTCAGCAATTCATCAGCATTTAGTACAAAAAGGTTTACGTACCAGTGTTGGCTTAGTTGTTGAAACTGGCAGTGCGCGTGAGACGCATCACTTTGCGCTCTTGGCTGGTTATGGCGCTGAAGCTGTTCACCCATACCTTGCCATGGAAACATTGGCAGAAATGGCCAAAGGCTTGTCTGGTGATTTGTCTGCTGAAAAAGCTGTCAAGAACTTTGTTAAAGCGGTCGGCAAGGGCTTGCAAAAAGTGATGTCCAAAATGGGCATCTCTACTTATATGTCTTATACCGGCTCACAAATTTTTGAAGCAATTGGTCTAAACCACGACATCATTGATCAGTACTTCAAAGGCACTCCATCTAACGTTGGTGGTATCGGCGTATTTGAAGTTGCTGAAGAAGCTTTGCGTATGCATACCGCTGCGTTTGGCAATGATCCAGTGCTTACCAACATGCTTGATGCTGGTGGTGAATATGCATTCCGTATTCGTGGTGAAAACCATATGTGGACTCCAGACACGATTGCGAAGCTTCAACACTCCACACGTATTGGCGCTGAGAAGGGCTATCAGACTTATAAAGAGTACGCCAACATCATCAACGATCAAACCAAGCGTCAAATGACTTTGCGTGGTTTGTTTGAATTTAAGCTTGATCCAGCTAAAGCTATTCCATTGGACGAAGTTGAGTCTGCAAAAGAAATCGTTAAACGTTTTGCAACGGGCGCGATGTCTTTGGGCTCCATTTCTACTGAGGCGCACGCTACTTTAGCGGTAGCGATGAACCGCATTGGCGGCAAGTCCAATACCGGCGAAGGTGGCGAAGATCCAAATCGCTATGTGAATGAACTCAAAGGCATTCCAATTAAGAAGGGTGAGACTTTAGCTAGCATTCTAGGTAGTGATGTGGTGGAAGCCAATATTCCATTGCTTGATGGTGATTCATTGCGTTCTAAGATCAAGCAAGTTGCTTCCGGCCGCTTTGGTGTGACAACAGAATATTTACGTTCCGCTGATCAGATTCAGATCAAGATGGCGCAAGGCGCTAAGCCTGGAGAAGGTGGCCAATTGCCTGGTGGTAAAGTTTCTGATTACATCGGTAAGTTGCGTTTCTCAGTGCCAGGCGTTGGTTTGATTTCACCCCCTCCGCACCATGACATTTACTCAATTGAAGATATTGCTCAGTTGATCCATGATCTGAAGAACGTCAATCCAAAGGCTGACGTTTCTGTGAAGTTGGTCTCTGAAGTGGGTGTTGGCACGGTTGCTGCTGGCGTTGCTAAAGCTAAAGCAGACCACGTAGTGATCGCTGGTCACGATGGCGGCACTGGCGCATCCCCGCTATCCTCCATCAAACACGCCGGTTCTCCATGGGAGCTTGGTTTGGCTGAAACACAACAAACCTTAGTGCTTAATGGTTTGCGTAGCCGTATTCGCGTTCAGGCCGATGGTCAAATGAAGACGGGTCGCGACGTAGTAATCGGCGCCTTATTGGGTGCGGATGAATTTGGTTTTGCGACAGCCCCATTGGTGGTTGAGGGTTGCATCATGATGCGTAAGTGCCACTTGAATACCTGCCCAGTGGGCGTGGCAACACAAGATCCAGAATTGCGTAAAAAGTTTTCTGGCAAGCCAGAGCACGTTGTGAATTTCTTCTTCTTTATTGCTGAAGAAGCTCGTGAAATCATGGCGCAATTAGGCATTCGTAAGTTTGATGATTTGATTGGCCGCGTTGATTTATTGGACACTCGCAAAGGTATCGAAAACTGGAAAGTACACGGCTTGGATTTCAGCAAGATTTTTGCTGAGCCACAGGTAGCAAGTGAAGTTCCACGCTATCAAGTATTGACACAAGATCATGGCTTAGCTAGCGCACTCGACAATATCTTGATTGAGAAGAGTGAGCCTGCATTAGAGCGTGGTGAGAAAGTTTCTTTCATTGTTCCAGTAAAGAACGTAAATCGCACTGTTGGCGCAATGCTTTCTGGTGAAGTAGCTCAACGCTATGGTCATGCAGGCTTGCCTGACGACACTATCCATATCCAATTGAATGGCACTGCTGGTCAAAGCTTCGCTGCTTTCTTGGCACGTGGTATTACTTTAGATCTCGTCGGCGATGGTAATGACTATGTTGGCAAAGGCCTGTCTGGCGGACGCGTCATTGTTCGTGCTCCTCATGAATTCCGTGGCGACACTGCTAAGAACATCATCGTAGGCAATACGGTTCTTTATGGTGCGATTGCGGGCGAAGCCTTCTTTAATGGCGTAGCTGGCGAGCGTTTCGCGGTTCGTAACTCTGGTGCTACCACTGTTGTAGAGGGCACCGGCGACCATGGTTGTGAGTATATGACCGGTGGAACAGTGGTTGTATTAGGCGCTACTGGACGCAACTTTGCTGCGGGTATGAGTGGCGGTATTGCTTACGTTTATGACGAAGATGGCTTGTTTGATAAGCGTTGTAATACCAGCATGGCCACTTTGGAAAAAGTTCTACCCTCGGCTGAGCAGATTTCTAAGGTTCCTCAGGCACAGTGGCACGCCCCTATTGATGTTAAAGACGGCGGCGAGCGTTTAACTGACGAGCAAATTCTGAAGGGCTTGATCGAGCGTCACTTCCGTCACACTGGCTCTGAGCGCGCTAAAGCAATCTTGGCTGATTGGGAAAACGCCCGCAGTCGTTTTGTGAAGGTTCTCCCAACCGAGTACAAGCGTGCTTTGGGTGAGTTGTGGGAAAAGGCTCAGAACAAGACTGTTGCAGCTTAAGTCACTTAATTAACGCAGATAGACATTAAGAAAAGATACTAAGGATTAGATATGGGTAAGGTCACTGGATTTATGGAGTTTGAGCGTGTCGGTGAGACGTATGAAGCGCCGGTTAAACGCCTCCACCATTACAAAGAGTTTGTTGCTGCATTAACCGATGAGGAAGCAAAAGTTCAGGGCGCTCGTTGCATGGACTGCGGTATTCCGTTCTGCAATAACGGCTGCCCAGTAAACAACATCATTCCAGATTTCAATGACTTGGTATTTCATAGTGACTGGAAGAATGCATTAGATGTATTGCAGTCGACCAATAACTTCCCAGAGTTCACGGGTCGTATTTGTCCCGCACCCTGTGAGGCTGCGTGTACATTGGGGATCAACAACGATGCAGTTGGTATCAAATCGATTGAGCATGCCATCATCGATAAGGGTTGGGAAAACGGTTGGGTGAAGCCTCAGCCTTCTAAAACCAAGACTGGTAAAAAGATTGCCGTTGTAGGCGGTGGACCTGCCGGTATGGCTGCTGCTCAGCAATTAGCTCGTGTGGGCCATGACGTTACTGTATTTGAAAAGAATGATCGTGTTGGCGGTTTGCTGCGTTACGGTATTCCTGATTTCAAAATGGAAAAATGGTTAATTGATCGTCGTGTAGAGCAAATGCAGGCTGAAGGCGTTAAATTTGAAACAGGCGTTTTTGTTGGTAAAGATGTGATTGGTGCTGAAGTAAAAAATTACTCCACTAAGACTGTTTCACCTGAGCAATTGATGAAAGATTTTGATGCGGTAGTCATTACTGGTGGTGCAGAGCAGCCGCGTGATTTACCAGTTCCTGGCCGTGAACTGTCGGGAGTGCATTACGCCTTAGAATTTTTGATTCCCCAGAATAAAGAAAATGCTGGTGACTTCAAAAACGAGATTCGTGCAACAGATAAGCATGTAGTAGTCATTGGCGGTGGCGATACTGGTTCAGATTGCGTTGGCACTTCAAATCGTCATGGCGCCACCAAAATTACCCAGTTTGAGTTACTGCCACAGCCACCAGAAGTTGAAAATAAGCCCTTAGTGTGGCCATATTGGCCAACAAAGTTGCGCACATCTTCTTCCCATGAAGAAGGTTGTGATCGTGATTGGTCAGTGGGTACCAAACGTTTCGAAGGTAAAAACGGCAAAGTTGAAAAACTCATTGGCGTACGTTTGGAGTGGAAAGACGGCAAGATGGCAGAAGTGCCAAATTCTGAATTCGAGATCAAGGCAGATTTAGTACTTTTAGCAATGGGTTTCGTATCCCCAGTGCAGCAAGTATTAAATGCTTTTGGTGTTGAAAAGGATGCGCGTGGCAATGCTAAAGCTACTGTAGATGGTCAAAATGCCTATCAAACCAATGTTCCTAAGGTATTTGCTGCAGGCGATATGCGTCGTGGTCAGTCTTTGGTAGTTTGGGCGATCCGCGAAGGTCGTCAATGTGCTCAGGCAGTAGATGAGTATTTAATGGGGTCATCTGTTTTGCCCCGATAATATCGGGAATATGAACAGTGACCAGTCAAACTCTTTGGATGTAGTCAAGCAAGCAGCGGGTGAAGTTGTCGTCTCCATAAAAGACGTCAACTTTTCCTATGCTCCAGGTGAGCGACAAATCCTATCTGGTTTAAATATGGAGTTCCGTCGCGGGCAAGTGGTTGCTGTGATGGGTGGCTCTGGTTGTGGCAAGACCACAATTTTGCGTTTGATTGGCGGTCAATTTTCAGCCCAATCTGGACAAGTGTTATTTGAAGGCCAAGATATTGGCAAGATGAATAGCACTCAACTGATGGCTGCCCGCCGTCGTATGGGAATGCTTTTTCAGTTCGGTGCTTTGTTTACAGACTTAAGTGTTTTTGAAAATGTCGCATTTCCTTTGCGTGAACACACCGATTTAAGTGAAGAGTTATTGCGCTCTTTAGTGTTGATGAAACTGAATGCAGTAGGTTTGCGAGGTGCTCGTGATTTAATGCCTTCGCAAATTTCTGGGGGAATGGCAAGACGCGTTGCACTTGCTAGGGCCATTGCATTAGACCCACCTCTCATTATGTATGACGAGCCTTTTGCAGGCCTAGATCCAATCTCGCTTGGAATTACTGCGCGCTTGATTCGTGATCTCAATAATGCCCTGGGAGCTACAAGTTTATTGGTTACGCACGATGTTGAAGAGACGTTTGAAATTGCTGACTATGTCTATTTCATAGCCAATGGACATATTGGTGCTCAAGGCACACCTGAAGAGCTGAGTCGCTCTACCGATCCTTTTGTCAGACAGTTTTTAGATGCAGCGCCCGATGGTCCCGTACCTTTCCATTACCCTGGCCAAAGCTTAGAAGAAGATTTTGGAGTGAGGGCCTGATGAGCGCACTCCATAAATTATTAAATCTATTTGGCGATCTTGGGTTTTTTGTACGTCGAAATTTAAGTAGTCTTGGCCTTGCTGCCAGAATGTTCGCAGCAGTAATTGTGCGCTCAGGATTTTTATTGAAAAGACCGCGACTGGTGATCGACCAAATTTTATTTGTTGGCAATCACTCGTTTGTGATCATTGCTGTCTCTGGTTTATTTGTTGGTTTTGTTCTAGGTCTCCAGGGTTACTACACCTTAAATCGTTATGGTTCCGAACAGGCTCTCGGTTTATTGGTTGCCTTGTCGCTGACTCGCGAACTGGGGCCGGTCATCACGGCTCTGTTATTCGCTGGTAGAGCTGGCACTTCATTGACTGCGGAAATTGGTCTGATGAAAGCTGGCGAGCAGTTAAGTGCCATGGAAATGATGGCGGTAGATCCCTTAGGTAGAGTAATAGCTCCACGTTTATGGGCCGGCATTATCTCCATGCCAATTTTGGCCACAATATTTACAGCGGTTGGTGTAATGGGTGGATATTTTGTGGGCGTTCCTTTAATCGGGGTCGACTCAGGCGCTTTTTGGTCCCAAATGCAGGGTGGCGTTGACCTTTTTTCCGATATTGGTAACGGCCTAATTAAAAGCATGGTCTTTGGCGTTGCCGTGACTTTTATTGCGCTGTATCAGGGTTATGAAGCAAAGCCAACGCCTGAGGGTGTTTCACAAGCCACCACTCGTACCGTGGTGATTTCTTCCTTATCGGTTTTAGCGCTAGATTTCTTGCTAACCGCAATGATGTTCTCAAATTAGAAAGAATAAACTGAGGCTCTTATGAGAAAAAGTGCAATTGATATTTGGGTTGGAATTTTTGTTGCCATAGGTTTATTGGCGGCACTCTTTTTGGCTCTCAAGGTAGGCAATATGAATGCGGTATCTTTTGCTCCCACTTACAAAATCTCTGCAAGATTTGACAACATCGGCGGATTGAAGCCGCGCGCTCCCGTTAAGAGTGCCGGCGTTGTTGTAGGACGCATTGCCAATATTTCATTCGATGACAAAACCTATCAAGCTACTGTGGTGATGACTATCGAAAACGCTTATAAATTTCCAACAGATTCTGCCGCCAAAATTTTGACTTCAGGCTTGTTAGGTGAGCAATATATTGGTCTAGAGGCCGGCGGCTCTGATGATATGTTGGCTGAGAATGGAAAAATCACACAGACTCAATCAGCAGTTGTTTTGGAGAATTTGATTAGTCAATTTTTATACAACAAAGCAGCGGATAGTGGCCAAGATAAGGGCGCAGCAAAATGATTTCATGTATGAGCCATCTAGGGCGCAAGCTTAGTCGAATGATCACGCTTGGACTTGCTGTTTTGATGGTGGGGTGCGCCTCTATTCCGGCTGGAGTAGAACCATCCCCGCATGATCCATGGGAGCCATTCAACCGCTCCGTTTTTGAATTTAATGAAGGCCTTGATGCTTACTTGCTAAAGCCTGTCGTTGCTGGCTATCGCTTCGTGCTACCAGAATTTATTCGCGATGGAATATATAACTTCTTTAGTAATTACAGCGATTTATATACAGCATTGTTTAATTTGTTACAAGGCAAGCCTGCGGAGGCATTTAACGATTTAATGCGGGTTGCTGTCAATACGACCATGGGCTTAGGCGGCCTTTTGGATTTAGCAACACCTGGCGGGCTTGAGAAACATAAAGAGGACTGGGGTCAAACATTGGGTGTTTGGGGTGTTCCCTCGGGACCTTACGTTGTTTTGCCATTTTTTGGGCCAAGCAATGTACGTGATACCTTCGGAACTGCGGCAGATTTAGAGTCAGATTACCTATTTAGATTGCTGCCAGATGTTGCCTTGCGTAATAGCTTGACTGGTTTGCGGGTTGTGAATGCACGTAATACCTATTACGAAGCCGGTGATTTATTAGATGGCGCTGCAATCGATAAGTACAGTTTTGTGCGGGATGCTTATATTCAGAGACGTGAATATCAAATTAAAGAGGGGCGTGATGATGAAGAGTCTCCAATACCCGTTTACGAGAATCCCTATCAATAAGCGCCATAACGTGAAGGGGCTTAAAATTAACTTTGAGCCAGTTTCGATAAAGATAGCCACCAAAGAGAATATGAAAAACTACAAAAGAATTTTTCAGTATTTAGTAGCAAGTCTATTTTTGATCTCCAGCGCTATTTTTGCGCAAACACCCGATCAATCAACCCCTCCAGACGTGCTCATTAAGATGGTGGTGACCGAGGTCATGGCTACCGTGAAGTCTGACCCAGATATACAAAAAGGAAATATTCCGAAGATCGTTGAATTGGTCGATAAGAAGATTGTTCCTTATACCGATATGCGTCGTACGACTGAAATGGCAATGGGCCCAAATTGGAAAAAAGCATCTCCAGAGCAACAAGCTCAGCTATCCATGGAGTTTAAGAACTTATTGATTCGCACTTACTCCGGAGCTTTAAGTCAACTGCGCGATCAAACCGTGCAATTTAAGCCTTTGCGCGCGGCTCCTGATGACAAAGAGGTCATTGTGAAAACGGTGGTGCTTGGTCGTGGCGATCCCGTGCCTTTAGATTACCGCCTAGAAAAAACACCCAACGGGTGGAAGGTCTATGACATGAATATCATGGGCGTTTGGTTGGTTGAGGCCTATCGCAATCAGTTTTCCAATCAAATCAGTCAAAATGGCGTTGAAGGTTTAGTGAAGTTTTTACAAGACCGCAACAAGCAGCTTGCCGCTGCTAAGCCTGCTAATTAACAAAAAACGATCTGATAATGCCCTTTCTTTTGCCAAAAATTGTTACGCAAGAAAATGCTATGCAATTGCAAAAAGAGGGCTTGCTCAATTTGGCTGCTTTACGATTAGTCGATTGTTCATCACTAAAAGATTTTGATTCCACAGTATTGACGGTTTTGTTAGCGTGGAAAAATTGCCTACAAGAAGATGGGCAGTCAATATCGGTGGAACATGCTCCTGAAAAATTGAAAGTCTTAGCTAGTGTTTACGGCGTTTCTGCATTGCTAGGTTTGTAATAGCATGCACCCAGCAATTTCCATTAAAAATATATCTAAGCATTACGGAGCGCTCCAAGCTTTAGACAATGTTTCTCTAGCAATTGAACAGGGTGAGTTCTTTGGTTTGCTTGGGCCAAATGGCGCTGGAAAGACTACGCTGATCTCTATTTTGGCTGGTCTGGTAACGCCGACTAGCGGACATGCCGCCATTTTGGACGCAGATGTTCAAAAATCTTTTCGGGAAGCACGACGCATGTTGGGCGTGGTACCTCAAGAATTAGTTTTTGATCCTTTTTTTACCGTTCGTGAAACGCTCCGCTTTCAGTCGGGGTACTTTGGTATTCGGAATAATGATGCGTGGATTGACGAGATTCTTGCTAACTTAGATCTCACTGCAAAAGCGGAAAGCAATATGCGTTCCCTATCAGGCGGAATGAAGCGACGTGTATTGGTTGCTCAGGCCCTTGTGCACAGACCGCCTGTCATTATTTTGGATGAACCAACTGCTGGTGTAGACGTTGAGCTACGTCAATCGCTCTGGCAATTTATCAGCAGACTCAATCAAGATGGGCATACGATTGTCTTGACCACTCATTACTTAGAAGAAGCAGAAGCTTTGTGCCAGCGTATTGCCATGCTCAAGCAGGGCAAGATTGTGGCGCTCGATACCACGGCAAATTTATTGACGCGCTATGGCTCTGTGAAAAAAGATGGTGAAGGTAAAACAGACTTAGAAGATGTCTTTGTAAACATCATGTCGGGGGGTACAGTGTGAAGCACGGGCTTAACAGACCTCCATTGGAGTATGGCAGTGGTTTTCCGACACTCTTATATAAAGAGGTTAAGCGTTTTTATAAAGTCGCCTTTCAAACAGTTGCTGCACCAGTTTTAACGGCTGTTTTGTATCTCATGATCTTCGGGCATGTACTAGAAGGCAGGGAAGTCTATGGTCGTCTCAGCTATACGGCTTTCTTGATTCCAGGCTTGGTCATGATGAGTGTTTTGCAAAATGCCTTTGCAAATACTTCCTCATCGCTGATTCAATCGAAGGTTACTGGCAACCTCGTATTTGTCTTACTTTCCCCATTAAGTCATTTTGAGTTTTATGCAGCCTATATTTTGGCAGCAGTGTTTAGGGGTGTGGTTGTGGGATTGGGAGTTTTCTTAATTACTGCGTGGTACGGCCTACCCTCCCTGGAGTACCCTCTGTGGATTTTGGTATTCGCCTTTTTGGGCGCTGCCATATTGGGAAGCTTGGGTTTGATCGCAGGTATTTGGGCGGATAAATATGATCAGCTTGCCGCCTTCCAGAACTTCATCATCATGCCTGCCACGATGTTGTCGGGTGTGTTCTATTCAATTCATTCATTGCCGCCAGCATGGCAGACAGTTTCACATTTGAATCCATTTTTCTACATGATTGATGGATTTCGCTACGGCTTTTTTGGAGTTTCAGATATCTCCCCATGGAATAGCTTGGCAATCGTTGCTTGTTTCTTTGTGGTGGTTTCTGCAATAGCTTTAAGACTGCTACAAAAAGGCTATAAGCTCAGACATTAAGCAGTATTTAGGAGAAAAAACATGTTGCCGACCCCAGAACAAATTGAAGGCTATATCAAGCAAGGTATTGAGTGTGCTCACATTCAGGTTGAAGGTGACGGTCAGCATTTTTTTGCAACTATTGTGAGTCCTGAGTTTGAAGGGAAACGTTTAGTGCAACGCCATCAATTGGTATATAGCGCAATGGGCGATCGCATGAAGGCCGAGGTACATGCTTTATCAATTAAGGCATTCACACCAGAAGAGTTTGCAAAAAATTCTGCCGCATAAAAGTACTAGTTATTAATTACCTGTTTCTACTGGAAGTGTTTCATGGATAAATTACGAATGGTTGGCGGTACACCCCTTAATGGGGAGGTGCTGATTGCCGGAGCAAAAAATGCTGCATTACCGATTCTGTGCGCATGCCTTTTGACCGAACAGCCTGTCGTACTGCGCAATGTTCCTGATTTGCAGGACGTTCGCACCATGCTGAAGATTCTGCAAGAAATCGGCGTATCCGTTAGTTTTCCAGATGCTGGTGATCGTAGTCATGTCATTTTAAATGCAGCCGTTATTAAGAGTGCAGAAGCCACGTATGAGATGGTGAAGACTATGCGGGCCTCCATTCTGGTCCTCGGTCCCTTATTGGCCAGAATGCATGCCGCTAAGGTTTCTTTGCCAGGTGGCTGCGCTATTGGCGCTCGTCCTGTTGATCAGCACATCAAGGGTCTTAAGGCTATGGGCGCTGTAATCAAAATTAAGAGTGGTTATATCCAAGCAGAAACAAAGCCACAAACTGATCGCCTTAAGGGCGCATCTATTTTGACTGACATGATTACTGTCACCGGTACAGAAAATTTATTGATGGCGGCTACCTTAGCCTCAGGAACAACCATTTTAGAAAACGCTGCTCGTGAACCAGAGGTTGGTGACTTGGCAGAATTATTAGTAAAGATGGGCGCTAAGATTTCTGGTATTGGAAGTGATCGCTTAGTAATTGAAGGCGTTGAAAAACTTCATGGCGCAGAACATTCAGTGATACCTGATCGTATTGAGGCTGGCACTTTTTTATGTGCGGTTGCTGCTACTGGCGGTGAGGTGCTCGTTAAGCGCTGTCGCCCAGATACCTTGGATGCGGTGATAGTTAAGCTCAAAGAAGCAGGCTTGAAGATGGAAGTGGGTCCAGACTGGATTAAAGCCTCTATGCAAGGGCGCCCTAAGGCGGTGAGTTTCCGCACTTCAGAATATCCAGCATTCCCAACGGATATGCAGGCTCAATTGATGGCTGTAAATGCGGTGGCTAGTGGTAACTCAATGATTACTGAGACGATCTTTGAAAACCGCTTTATGCATGTTCAAGAGTTAAATCGCTTAGGCGCAGATATTGCGATTGAGGGAAATACTGCCATTGCCCAGGGGGTTGAAAAGCTTTCTGGGGCAATAGTGATGGCTACCGATCTTCGTGCTTCTGCAAGCTTAGTGATTGCTGGCCTTGCCGCTCAAGGTGAAACACAAGTAGATCGGATTTACCACTTAGATCGTGGATATGACCGTATGGAGCAGAAATTAACGCTCTTGGGCGCCAACATTGAGCGCGTGAAGTAAGCCTGAGAGATAATTAGGTCATGAAATTGACTTTAGCCCTCTCTAAAGGGCGCATCTTCGAAGAGACTGCAGACATCCTTTCCAAGGTTGGCATTGTGCCGCTGGAGGATCCTGAAAAGTCTCGTAAGCTCATTATTGAGACTACTAATCCTGATGTTCGTTTGATTATTGTTCGCGCTTCTGATGTCCCTACTTATGTTCAATTTGGTGGCGCTGATTTTGGAGTGGCCGGGCTAGATGTATTGATGGAAAAAGGTACCGATGGGTTATATGTGCCGTATGACTTAAATATTGCGAAGTGCCGTATGTCGGTTGCTGTACGTGAAGGATTTGATTACGCTGCAGCGGTCAAGCAGGGCTCTCGTCTTAAGGTTGCTACCAAGTATGTCAATTGCGCACGTGAGCACTTTGCTAATAAAGGAGTGCACATCGATACGATTCAACTCTATGGATCTATGGAACTAGCGCCTTTAGTTGGCCTAGCTGATGCAATTGTCGATTTAGTTTCTACAGGCAATACATTAAAAGCAAACGGTTTAATTGAGGTTGAGCCGATTGCTGATATCAGTGCTCGCCTAGTGGTTAATCAAGCTTCATATAAGCGCAAGCGTGCACAACTGCAGCCCATTTTTGAGTTACTGAAGTAATCAATCAGATCTTAAAAGTCCTAATCAATGTCCTCAGAAATCAAAGTCAAGCGCCTTAGCAGCAAGGACCCCGGCTTCAGTGAAATTCTGTTGTCGAGCCTTTCTTTACCAATGGCTGATGACGAAGCGATTGATGCGGCAGTCGTCAAGATTTTGGCAGCGGTCAAAGAGAAGGGTGATGAAGCGTTATTGGGTTTTTCAAAGCAATTCGATCGCTTAGGTGTTGCCAGCGTTTCCGAATTAGAAATTCCCCGTAAAGACTTAGAGCAGGCATATAACTCTCTATCTGCTGAACAAAAGAATGCGCTTGATATCGCAGCGAGAAGGGTGCGCGCTTATCACGAGAAACAAAAAATAGAAGCAGGCTGTCATTCTTGGGAATATGAAGAGGCTGACGGTACACGCTTGGGTCAAAAAGTAACTCCACTAGATCGTGTTGGTATTTACGTTCCCGGTGGTAAGGCTGCATATCCATCGTCCGTGTTGATGAATGCCATACCTGCAAAGGTTGCGGGTGTTGCTGAAGTCATTATGGTTGTACCAACTCCAGATGGCGCGCGTAATCCATTAGTTTTGGCAGCAGCTTATCTTGCAGGTGTGGATCGCGTCTTTGCGATCGGTGGCGCTCAAGCCGTTGGCGCTTTAGCTTATGGCACTGATACGATTCCATTGGTAGACAAAATTGTTGGCCCGGGCAATGCTTATGTAGCTGCTGCTAAGCGCAGAGTATTTGGTACTGTCGGTATCGATATGATCGCTGGCCCATCAGAAATCTTGGTGCTGTGTGATGGTTCTAGTGATCCAGACTGGATTGCAATGGATCTATTTTCTCAGGCTGAGCATGATGAGCAAGCCCAATCTATTTTGCTGTGTCCAGATGTTGGCTTTATTGAGCAAGTGCAGGCCAGCATCAACAAACTTCTTCCAGAGATGCCCAGAGCAAAGGTCATTGAAGCCTCATTGGTAAATCGCGCCTTATTGATCCAAGTGCAAGATATGCAGGAAGCTTGTGAAATAGCGAATGCTATTGCTGCAGAGCATTTAGAAATTTGCGCACTTGACCCGCGAAAGTGGGCCGAGAAGATTCGTCATGCTGGCGCTATCTTCATGGGCAACTACACCAGTGAATCGCTGGGTGACTACTGTGCTGGACCAAATCACGTATTACCTACAGCGCGAACTGCGCGTTTCTCATCACCATTAGGTGTTTATGACTTCATTAAGCGCTCAAGCATGATTGAAGTGAGCGAGGCAGGAGCGCAAACCTTGGGTGCGGTGGCGAGCACGCTAGCCCGCGGTGAAGGTTTGCAAGCACATGCGCGCGCAGCCGAAATGCGCCTTAAAAAATAATTCGAAACAAGCCCGCAATTAAGTGCCGCTCTATTAAGCGAGAATTTCTTTTAAAGCGGTGACTAGTTCGCTCCTTTGTTCATCAGTGCCGATTGTTATGCGTAAGAATTCATCGATGCGAGCAGATTTGAAGTGACGGACAATAATCCCGCGATCACGCAATGCTTGATATAACTTCACTCCAGCATGCTTTGGGTGAAGAGTAAAAATAAAGTTTGCAGTAGACGGCAAGGTCTCAAACCCTAAAGCATTTAATTCTTTTACTAGCATTTCGCGGGTTTGGATTACCTTCTTGGAGGTTTCCTCAAGGTGTGCCCGATCCTCGATTGCTGCAATTGCGCCTGCCTGCGCCAGGCGCCCGAGCGGATAAGAGTTAAAGCTGTTTTTTACTCGCTCCAAACCTTCTATTAAAGTTGAGTGACCAACTGCGAAGCCAACTCTTAGGCCGGCTAATGCTCTTGATTTAGAGAGGGTGTGAACTACTAAAAGATTTTCTGGACAAGAGTCACCTTGCAATAACGGAATGCAAGATTCGGTTCCGTAGTCAACGTAAGCTTCATCGATTACCAATACTGAATCTTTGTTGACTGAAAGGAGCGCTTCAATTTCTGCACGCGAAATAGATCTACCTGTTGGGGCATTGGGATTGGGAAAAATTATTCCTCCATTAGGCACTTTGTAATCTGACGTATTAATTTCAAAGTGCTCGCCTAGTGGAATTGTTTGGTAGTCAATACCAAACAGTTTGCAGTAAACCGGATAAAAGCTGTAAGTGATATCCGGAAAATGAACAGGTTTGCTTTGCTTGAGTAGGCCCGCAAAAACATGAGCCAATACCTCGTCTGAGCCATTTCCTAAAAAGACTTGGGTTGGCTTTAGTCCGTGTAGTTTTGCAATTGCTTGCTTAAGTGCGGCGCCCTCAGGATCTGGATAAAGACGCAAATCGTCACTATTTTGGGCTTCTATTGCAGCAAGAGCCTTTGCTGAGGGACCATAAGGACTTTCGTTGGTGTTGAGCTTTACCAGCCGCTGCATTTGCGGCTGCTCCCCTGGAACGTAGGGGGTTAAAGTTTGAACGACGGGGCTCCAAAAGCGGCTCATGAGGGTACTCGGGTCAAAAATCAAAGGAAAAGTGCTGCAACATCAACATTTATATTGCTTCTAGGAATGATATTATGAGGCTTCAATCAACACTTCGCCTCGCGGCGCAATGAAGCATGCGGCAAGCCGACGTTACCCGAAATACTTCGGAAACCAAAATTCAGATTTCCATCAATTTGGATGGTACCGGTAAGGCTGAGCTAGCCTCTGGAGTCCCTTTTCTAGACCATATGCTCGATCAGATCGCCCGTCACGGCATGATCGACCTTAAAGTGGTTGCCAATGGTGATACCCATATCGATGATCACCATACTGTTGAGGATGTTGGCATTACCTTAGGCCAGGCTTTTGCCAAGGCGGTGGGTGATAAGGCCGGCATTACTCGTTATGGCCATTCTTATGTTCCTTTAGATGAAACCTTGTCTCGCGTCGTAGTGGATTTTTCTGGCCGCCCAGGCCTCGAATTTAATGTCCCTTTTACCCGGGCGCGCGTAGGTGATTTTGATGTGGACCTCAGTATTGAGTTCTTCCGCGGATTTGTGAATCATGCGGGTGTGACTTTGCACATTGATAATTTACGTGGCATCAATGCGCATCACCAGATTGAAACTGTATTCAAGGCCTTTGGTCGTGCGCTACGCATGGCCTTAGAGCTTGATCCACGGGCATCTGGCTCCATTCCCTCAACTAAAGGAAGTCTTTAATCTAGACCTCCTTAGTTGCTCAGCAGACAACAGCAAACAACAGGTAAATTTTGGCGCAAACTATTGCGATCGTTGATTACGGAATGGGTAACCTTCATTCCGTGTATCAAGCATTTCATCATGTAGCACCTGATGACAATGTGTTGATTGCTCTCAAGCCGCATGAGATTCGCTCTGCCGATCGTGTTGTTTTGCCTGGTCAAGGCGCCATGCCTGATTGCATGAAACATTTAGAAGAGTCTGGTTTATTAGAGGCTTTATTAGAGGCCTCAAAAAATAAGCCGCTTTTAGGCGTTTGCGTCGGTGAGCAAATGTTATTTGATCGCAGCGCTGAAGTGCGTTCGAGCAGTCCGGAGCAGTGGACTCCGTGTTTAGGATTGATTTCTGGCGAAGTGCGCCGATTTGATTTGGCGGGCAAGAAACAAGCGGACGGATCAGCCTATAAAGTTCCCCATATGGGCTGGAATCAGGTGAGACAGGACCGCAAACACCCAATATGGGAAGGAATTCCTGATTTAACTAGTTTTTACTTCGTACATAGCTACTATGTTGTGCCGCAGCGTAATGAAGATACTACGGGCTCTACTGAATATGGCGATTGGTTTACATCTGCTGTCGCGAGGGATAATATTTTCGCTACACAATTTCATCCAGAAAAAAGTGCAGAATATGGATTAAAGCTTTATAAAAATTTTGTTTCTTGGCAACCTTAATATTTACAACCTCTTGCTATGCTGCTGATCCCCGCAATTGACCTCAAAGATGGCCACTGTGTTCGACTCGAACAGGGTGATATGGATAAAGCCACCGTTTTTTCTGAAGACCCTGCTGCAATGGCTACGCATTGGATTAGTAAGGGTGCACGTCGTTTACATTTAGTCGATCTCAATGGTGCATTTGCAGGTAAGTTAAAAAACGAGTCAGCCATTAAATCCATTCTCAAAGCTGTTGGGGATGAGATTCCGGTCCAGCTAGGTGGCGGCATACGCGATCTCGAAACAATTGAGCGTTTATTAGATGATGGCATTAGCACAGTCATTATTGGTACGGCAGCGGTGAAAAATCCTGGTTTTGTTCAAGATGCTTGTACTGCATTCCCGGGCCATGTCATGGTTGGTTTAGATGCTAGAGACGGCAAAGTAGCTACTGACGGATGGAGCAAAATCACTGGCCATGAAGTGATTGATTTGGCCAAGAAATTTGAAGATTGGGGAGTAGAGGCAATTATCTATACCGATATTGGTAGGGATGGCATGCTCAAGGGTGTCAATATTGATGCAACGATCAAGTTGGCTCAAGCTATTCGTATTCCAGTGATCGCTAGCGGCGGACTTTCAAATAACCAAGATATTGAAGCTTTGTGTAAAGCTGAAGAAGAGGGTGTGATGGGCGTCATCGCAGGGCGCTCGATCTACTCTGGCGATCTTGATCTTGCTATTGCTCAAAAATATGCTGATGAGTTAACACTTAAGTACGCAAAGAAAATCATCTAGTGTTAACAAAAAGAATTATTCCCTGTCTAGATGTGACTGCAGGGCGCGTAGTGAAGGGCGTCAATTTCGTAGGCTTACGCGATGCAGGTGATCCAGTAGAGATTGCTAAGCGTTATGACACTCAGGGCGCGGATGAACTTACCTTTTTAGATATCACTGCAACGTCTGATGGGCGTGATCTGATTTTGCACATCATTGAAGATGTTGCCTCACAAGTATTTATCCCACTCACAGTAGGTGGTGGTGTGCGTGCAGTTGCTGATATACGCCGCTTACTCAATGCAGGTGCAGATAAGGTGAGTATGAATTCTTCCGCGGTTGCCAATCCTGATTTGGTTTCTGATGCTGCCGCCTATTACGGCTCGCAGTGCATTGTTGTCGCTATCGATGCTAAGCAAACTGAAGCTGGTAACTGGGAAGTTTTTACCCATGGTGGCAGAACTGCTACTGGCATAGATGTTGTAGATTGGGCTAAACAAGTCGCAAAGCGTGGCGCCGGTGAAATCTTATTAACGAGTATGAATCGCGATGGTAGTAAAGATGGCTTTGACTTGGCTTTGACTGCTGCCGTCAGTGATGCAGTTTCAGTACCGGTCATAGCTTCTGGTGGGGTTGGCAATTTGCAGCATTTAGTAGATGGCATTACTAAAGGCCATGCGGATGCGGTCCTGGCCGCCAGTATTTTTCATTATGGTGAATATACGGTAGGGCAGGCGAAGGAATATATGGCAGCCCAGGGAATCCCAGTTCGTATTTAAGTTATGCCAAAACTTTGGCAAGATATTCCTGATTCCCTGTAAAGTTCAGTTATGACTCAAAGCACTTTCACACCAATCGAATCCATTTCGCCGGGACCATGGCTTGATGCCGTTACATGGAATGAGCAAGGTCTAGTTCCTGTCATTGCCCAAGAGTTTGGTAGCAAGGACATCCTCATGATGGCTTGGATGAATCGCGATGCTTTATTAGCTACTTTGAGATTGGGTGAGGCTGTTTATTGGACTCGCTCTAGGCAAAAGCTTTGGCATAAAGGCGAAGAATCTGGCCACACCCAAAAAGTGAAAGAAATTCGTTTGGATTGTGACGGAGATACGATTTTGTTATTAGTTGAGCAAAAAGACGGCATTGCTTGTCATACCGGTGAGCATAGCTGTTTCTTTTTGCAATGGGATTCTGATAAATCGGCCTGGGTTGATGAGTCCAAGCCCAAGAAGTGAAGCTTCTTGATAAACAACATAAAATACTTCAATGACTAGCGCTGCAGATAAACCCTCTCATTTGGATGCTGGATTGGCTCACTTGGCCGATGTGGTTGACCAACGTCGCGACGCCTTTAAGGCAGGTCAAGCGGATCCTAAAACCTCCTACACTGCTTTACTCTTTTCTAAGGGTGATGATGGGATCTTGAAAAAAATTGGGGAAGAAGCTACAGAGGCGGTTATGGCCGCCAAGGATGCGCGCAACTCGAATTTAGCTCCAGAGCAACAAAAGCTCTTAGTCGGTGAAATGGCTGATTTATGGTTCCATTGCTTAATTGCCCTCTCGCAATTTAATTTGCGCCCTGAAGATGTCATTAATGAATTGGATCGTCGTTTGGGCACCTCTGGCATTGAGGAAAAGGCTGCTAGAAAAGCAGTTGGCAAGGAATAATCATGTCACACGACCCCAATTGCCTGTTTTGTAAGATTTCTGAAGGCTTAATTCCATCCCAAAAGGTTTATGAGGATGATGAAATTTTTGCTTTTAAAGACATTAATCCAGCAGCGCCAGTCCATTTCTTGATGATTCCTAAGAAACACATACCGATGTTGGGGTCAGTGGAAAGCAGTGATGCGCCTTTGCTAGGTAGAATGATGGAATTAGCGCCACGTCTTGCCAAGGAGCAAGGCTGTCGTCCTGGAAAGGACGGCGGCTTTAGGTTAGTGGTAAACAATGGCGCAGATGGTGGGCAAGAGGTTTATCACTTGCATTTGCATGTGATGGGCGGTCCGCGCCCCTGGAAAAAATAATCCAAGGAGATTAAAAATGGGTTCATTTAGCATTTGGCACTGGTTAATTGTTTTGGTGATTGTGATGTTGGTATTTGGTACCAAAAAATTGCGCAATATTGGCCAAGATCTTGGTGGCGCAGTAAAGGGCTTCAAGGATGGCATGAAAACCCCTGAAGAGTCGAAGGAGCAAATTGCCCAAGCCAATACAGCAACTGATAAAACAGTTGATGTGCAAGCAAAAGACGTAAACAAGTAATCATTGATAGCGCAGAACAAATTCGTGCGATTTTTAAATGATTGATCTTGGAGTTTCAAAGCTTGCGTTGATAGCTGTAGTGGCTCTGGTTGTGGTGGGGCCTGAACGTCTCCCTAAAGTGGCTCGCATGGCGGGTAATTTATTTGGCCGTGCGCAGCGCTATATGGCCGAAGTCAAATCAGAAGTCAGTCGTCAGATGGAAGTTGAGGAATTTAAAAAATTCCGTGAAGAAAGTGTCTCTGCTTTTAAGGAGGTAGAGAACAGCATTCATACGACTGTTCAAGAGGCTGGTTCCAATTTAAGCGATCAAGCGGCTATATTCGAAACTAACTATGAAATTGCGCCGCTTGATGAAAAAGAAGTGTTGCGTAAAACCATGCGTCAAGGGCGAACTAGTTGGGGTGTAAAGCGCGCTGCTAAGCCAATTTGGTTTAAGCGTTCTGCTGGAGTTAGAACTCGCGTGCAATCAGGCGCAGCCAGAATGAAACGTTTTCATCATTCTGCTGGTAAATAAGACAATCTAAAGTAACTTCATAAAAAGTAATTCACCCATTTACGCATGACGCAAAACAATTCTGCCGAAGACTCAGGCCTACAAGAATCTTTTCTCTCTCATTTATTTGAGTTGCGTGATCGCGTAATTAAATCTGCTTTAGCAATCATTGTTGTTTTTGTCTGCTTGGTTTATTGGGCGCCTGACATTTTTCATTTGTTCGCGCAGCCTTTATTGAAAGCACTGCCTGCTGGCGGCAAGATGATTGTGACTGATGTGACTGGTTCGTTCTTTGTGCCGATGAAAGTGACGATGCTAGTGGCATTCTTAATTGCACTGCCAGTGGTGATGTATCAGCTCTGGGCTTTTATAGCGCCTGGACTTTATCTGCATGAGCGTAAACTGATTTTGCCTTTAGTAATTAGTAGTTACAGCCTATTCATTATTGGCATGGCATTCGCTTACTTTTTAGTGTTCCCAACAGTCTTTAATTTTATGGCTAGTTATAACGCCCCCTTGGGCGCTGAAATGTCTACCGACATTGATAACTATCTCAGTTTTGCTATGACAACTTTCTTGGCGTTTGGCATTACTTTTGAGGTACCGGTAGTAGTTGTAGTGCTGGTACGCATGGGTATGGTTCCTTTGGCTAAGCTAAAGGAGATTCGCCCATATGTGATTGTTGGAGCGTTTGTTATTTCAGCTGTTGTAACTCCTCCAGACGTCCTATCGCAATTACTTTTGGCGGTACCAATGACTTTGTTATACGAGCTAGGCCTGTTGATTGCTCGTTTTTACGTCCCCAAAACTTCTGAGGATGACGCTACTTCTGATGCTGACAAGGCTGCTGACGCTTAACTAACTCGTCTCAGTGGTTAAAGAGTTTTTAGAGAAGGTAGTTGTCAGCCAACTGGTCACTCGATCAAATCGATACCTTCTTTGGCGCAGGTTTCCTTCAACTCCAATTTCAGATCCTGCAAACACCTTACCAGCAGCTAGCAGTGCGCGACGCTGTTGAATTGTCTCAATCTGAATTAATCGAGGCAGAATTTTAGGTAACTCCCAGCGTATATCCACTACTACACAGTGCTCATGCTGAAGTTGTCCTACTTCACATAGCAATAACTCTGCTTTGGTGAAATTAAATTGATTGGCAATGACGAGTCTATGGCAGAGCAGCAGCCAATCTTCATCCAATTTGTGCTCGGCATGGTTGTTGAGCGCTTGTTCTGCAAATTGAGCAAGCTCGCTCCATTCATTTTTCTTGGGGTTGGGGCAGCTCTCCAAAATTTTCCCGAGCAATTCCTTTGCCTCTGCAACGCCTTGTTGATGTGCATGCCATACCCAGTATGAAGCTTGGAGGCCGCGAACTTGTTCATCCGTTTTTTCGCGTTTACGCCAAAGGTTGGCCCCTTTACGAAATTGTGCTTGGGGATGGGCAAGGTCAGCAGCACGATCAATGCAACGATCACTCTCAGCGGCGTTGTAACCTGAAAATTGTGGACGACGATAAATTTCGCCTAAGGCATACCAAGCATCTCGGTCACCATCTTTGGCAGCAAGGTCTAGCCAGTGCGCTGCTTTTTTTAGTGATGCATTAGATTTATTGTCAGTAGAGCTATCTAGCTGTGCAAGACGAAGGCCGAGGGTGAGCCTTGCGATAGTCAGACCTAGTTCAGCAGCTCGCAACAAAGCATTCTCATCTTGGGAATCTATCCATTCTTTCCACAGAGAGGAGAGCGCTTCATTTTTGGGTTGAAGCTTGATGAGCAACTCTTTTGCACTTGCTGCAAACTCAGAGACCCCTTGTGCAAGCTCCTCTAAATATTGCTTTGCTATTTTTTGGTGATCACCTAGATCAGCGCTACCTCTATTAAGGGATGGCAGATTAGAGGGTCTTTTTTTAATCCACTCTTTTAGTTGCTCTTGGATTTCTTTGTGAAGTGGATTGATGAGTAAATCCACAAGACGCCATTTAGCCGCTAATTTGGCAGTGGAATCTGGTTTTGTATCAGCTAGCCGCCAAAAAGCATCCCAACCAAAGTCAAATGCGGGTGAGCCAAAGGTTTGCGCTAGGGGGATGGTGGATATTTGTGTGTAGATACTGAAAATTTCAGCATTACTTGAGATTTGATCCTCAGGTATTTGATTTTTAATGGAAAAATAGGATTTTTCAAGCCAAATCAAGGCGTTGGCAGGTTGGATTGGGGTTTTGAAAACACCCGTTAAATAAGCATTAGCCAATTGTTGTTGCGCAGATACATCACCCAGGCGGGCTGAACTAAGGATTTTTAAGAATTCTCGACTTGCCATATGACAATTTTGGCATCTAAGCCCCTTAAAAGACACAAAACAAAGGCCTTGTTGCCGAGATACAACGAAGAAAGCCAAAAAACTACCTTTTGACAAGCAAAAAGAGGTCCTAAATACCCTTACCCCCAGTCTAATGGGGCAAAAGAAGCAAAATTCATAGGTCCCAGTTTTATTTGGGCATTACTTTTAATTTTTGGAGATTTAAAGAATGAAAAAATCGCTATTTGCAGTTGCAGCGTTATCAGCTATTGCTGGTGCTGCTCAAGCTCAGTCCAGCGTAACCGTATACGGTATCTTGGACGTTGGCTATGTTGGTGAGAATGTACGTTACTCTGGTCCAGTGCTTGCTACATCAAGCGTTAAGACAGTTGCAACTCCTGGTCAAACTCCTCGAGCTAACCCGGCTGGTGTAGAAAAAGGTACCAGCAATCAATTTAGCTCTAACTCACAACAAACTAGCCGCATCGGTTTCAAAGGCACTGAAGATTTAGGCGGCGGCGCTTCTGCTTTCTTCACCATTGAACTCGGTTTGACACCTAACAATGAGCAAGCTATCAACACTGGCGGTACACAAAACCGTCAAACATTTGTTGGTTTGAAAAAGAATGGTATTGGTGCTGGCTCTATTGGTACACAGTACACACCAATCCATACAGCAGTTGGCGCAACTGACCCAGGTCAACAAAACCAAATCATGGGAGACATCATCTACGGCGCGGCCAATGGTTACCAGACTAAGAATGATGCAAACAGCGGCTCTACAGATAACTACACTGTTCGTGCAAACAACATGTTGAAGTTGCAATCTGAGAAAATGGCTGGTTTTGAAGTGACTGGTATTTTGGTTGCTAATAACAGCAATACATCACAGTATAGCAATCCACAAAGCAGCGTACAGCCTACAAATACAACCAACACTGGTTACTTTGGTGGTATCAACAACCAAAACGGTTGGGGCTTGGGCGTAAACTACACATGGCAAAAATTATTGGTAACAGCAAACTACCAAGCATTTACTTCTAAGAACCCAATTCTAGATAACACTGCTAACGTAGCTCGTGTTAATGCTGATGGTACTTACAAAGCTGCAACAACAGCTATGACTACTGTTGGTGGTCCAGTAGCTTGGAACCAATCAAGCGGCGGCACAAACGTTCAAGATAATCAAGCTTACGTTGCTGCAACTTATGACTTCGGTATCTTGAAGGCATACGCTCAGTGGTCTAACCGTAAAGTTTCTGCACAAGAAAACAACAACTACTACCTCAAGCGTCAAGCTCAACAGATCGGTGTTCGTAGCTTTATCACTCCAACAATTGAAGCATGGGCTTCTGTTGGTAACGGTAAGTACCAGATTTATGGTGCTGGTGAGCCAACATCACACATCACTGGTTACCAGTTAGGTTCAAACTACTGGTTGAGCAAGCGTACAAACTTGTATGCAATCTACGGTGCGTTTGGTTCATCTAACGTTTCACCAACTAACGGCGGCAATGCTATCAGCACTAACGCTAACAACTATGCAGTGGGCGTTCGCCACACTTTCTAATTTCAAGCTAGCGTAAGCTAGTTAAGAATTAGATTTGCAATAAGTTGACCCGTCGCAGAAATGCGGCGGGTTTTTTATTTATGGTTTTTTAGAAGTTGAAAGTGAAGATATATTTTTGCTTCAGTCAGCACATTTGTAATCTTGATTGAGTTTATATGTCCCGTAGGAGAGCAGTAAATTACTTGGGTATATTTATCCCTACTAAGACCTTTTCTACTTCAGTTATCACTGATTGCCAGTCACCCCATGAGGATTGTCTAAATAAAGTAGCGGTCGGATACCAGGGATTTGTTGTGCCCGTAGCTAACCATCTCCAGTCTGAGCACCAAGGTAGCAGTACAAATACTTTTTTTCCAAGCGCGCCTGCTAGATGAGCTAATGAAGTATCAATGCTAATAATGAGGTCCATATTCTCGACAATCGCAGCGCTATCTTCAAAGTTCTCCATCAAATCGCCCATGGGGTGAATATTTACAAGCGAACTTAAGATGTCCTTATCAGAATCCAAAAGCTCCTTTTGGATTAGAAACAGGTTGCATTGCTTTGATAGTGCCGAAAAATAATGCAGCGGAATAGGACGCTTATTACCATTTTTGATATCAAAATTTTGGTTACCGGAACAGGCAATGCCAATATTGATTTTTTCGTGAGATAGAGGGAGCTTGCTTGTCCACTCTGCTTTTTTCTGCGGCGCTACCCGAATATAGGGAATATTTGTGGGAATCGTCTTTAAATCAGTTTTAAAGAGTAGGGGTAGGCTTAGTAAGGGGGTTTGAAAATCAACATCACCAATGGGCTCATCCTTGGATATAAGCGCACATTCGTATTGGTTTTTAAGTAAGGCAGCTAAGGGCGCCTGAATTTCAAAAATAGGCTTAATTTCAAGTTGAGTGAGCAATGGAATGTATCTTGCAAATTGTAAAGTGTCACCAAAACCTTGTTCTGACCAGACTAGAATTTTCTTACCATGTGCGGCTTCTAAAGAAGGAAGCTGCGGAATGTTTGGATATAGATATTGATCAGAATTCTTTTTGCGCCAACGAGACTCATAGTTTATAAAACCCGCTTCAAAATTGCCTTGCATGAGCTCGCAAAATGATTTGCTCAGGTGAGCATCGTCAAATGTTGAATCGATTTCAAGTGCCTTATTGCAGCAATTAAAAGCATCTTCAAATTCTCGGAGTTCGTACAAAGAGACTGCCTTATTTGCCCAGGCCTCAACATTTACTGGCTGAAGGTTGATTGAGCGATTAAAGCTATCTATTGCCCCTTGATAGTTAGTTAGGTAGTTTTGTGCACAACCCCTATTCAACCAAGCCTTTGCATGGTTTGGATAGATTTCAATAGCTTTGTCATAACAACCGAGCGCTTCTTGATAGTGGTCTAGCTTTTCAAGAGCAATACCTTTGCTGTACCAGGCATCTGCATAGTTTGGCTTAAGGTCGACCGC
>CANFMT010000023.1 GCA_947448415.1 Burkholderiaceae bacterium
CGATTTTGCAAATTCGGCAAAAAGCGACGCTTCGTTTTATTGTTTGCATGGGATACATTGTTGCCAACCATCGGCTTCTTCCCAGTGACTTGGCAAACTTTTGCCATGACATAACTCCATTAATTGCGAAAAAAGAAGATTGTATCAGTCTCGGCCTATTTTGGGCTAGCCCTAAATAGTTTTAGCTTTGGACTTTAGGCGTCAAAACGTTCAGAAAAGTCCCAAAATGCACAATAAGTTAGTATTTACTACCTTTATTTATCAATATTCATAAGGCCGGAGTCAGAAAAAGAGAAAAAACCACTGCCACTGACAATGCAATGATCTAGTAGCGTTATATCGACTAATTGAAGAGCGCTGATCAGGATTTTAGTAAGTTCTTGGTCAGAATCGCTTGGTAGGGGGTTACCGCTGGGGTGGTTGTGAGCCACGATGAGTGCGCTGGCATTCCTGGCAAGAGCCTCTTTAAGGATTTCTCGGGGATATACGGCGGCCTGCCCTATGGACCCTCTAAACAGTTCCTGACATTCAATCAGATGTAGCCGAGAGTCTAGATAAAGGCATAGAAAAACTTCATGGGGTAGACGCCCTATTTTGGCCTGTAAAAACTCCCTGACATGGGAGGGAGAAGAATAGATGTGGTCTTGGGATAGGCCATCCTCAAGGCTGCGCTTGACGAGCTCGTATGCAGCTTGGATTTGTGACCACTTAGATGTCCCCATTCCATGAATGCGTGTCAGATCTTCTTGGCTGCACGCTAATAAGCGGGGCAAGCTACCAAAGTGATGCAGTAAATCTTTGGCTAGAGCTACAGCACTTTTGCCCTTAACTCCAACCCTTAGGAAAATGGCGAGGAGCTCTGCGTCAGAAAGGGCGGTAGCCCCATAAATTCGGAGCTTTTCACGCGGCTGTTCATTTTTTGGCCATCCTGTTATCGGGGAGTGCACAGCAGGCGTAGGCCTAGATACAATCACCTTATGACTAAGCTTACCGTTCTGCCTAATTCCTACTTGACTCTCAACTATCGGCTCACTCTGCCCAGTGGGGAGGATTACATCAATACTTTTGTCGATCGTCCTGCGACGGTTCTGATGGGTTCTGGACAATTTGCTCCTTGCTTTGAAAAAGTGTTGCTGGGTCTTGCGGTAGGTGAGAAAAAAAGTGCACTGCTTGCACCCGAAGAAAGTTTTGGTGAGCGCAAAGAAGATTTAGTGCAATGGGTTTCTTTGAAAGCCCTCAAAGAAGGTCGCGATGATGACGTTGAATTTAATCCCGGCGACGTTATTGAATTTAATGCTCCTGGCGGCGCTCAGTACGCAGGTGTTTTGCAATCGATTGATGATGAAGGTGCATGGTTTGACTTTAATCATCCTTTGGCTGGCAGACCCGTTACCTTTGAAGCACAAATCATTGCCATTCTTTAAGACATGATTAACTCCGATAACCCCGAAATTTTGATGGCCCAACCTCGTGGATTTTGCGCAGGGGTTGATCGTGCTATCAATATTGTCAATGAGGCGCTCACCCGTTTTGGTGCTCCTATTTACGTTCGACATGAAATTGTTCATAACGTGTACGTCGTTAATGAGTTGCGTGAAAAGGGTGCTGTATTTGTTGAAGAGTTGCGCGAAGTGCCTAAGGGAGGAATCGTAGTTTTTAGTGCGCACGGCGTTTCTCAAGAAGTTCGTAAAGATGCCCAAGAGCGTGGCTTGCAGGTGTATGACGCCACATGCCCGCTGGTGACTAAAGTTCATCTTGAGGTAGTCAAGATGTGCAAGGATGGCTATACGGTATTGATGATTGGCCATGCTGGACATCCTGAGGTTGAGGGAACTATGGGTCAGGTTAAAGAAGGTATTTTCTTGATCGAAAAAATAGACGACATTGATTCTTTGCCATTTTCAAGTGAAAAAAAGATTGCTTTTGTTACACAGACAACGCTTTCTGTAGACGAAACAAAAGAAATTGTCGTAGCGCTCACTAAAAAATTCCCTAATATTGTTCAGCCTCGTAAACAAGATATTTGCTACGCCACACAAAATAGACAAGATGCGGTGAAATTTATGGCGCCTCAAGTTGAGGTAGTTATTGTGGTGGGTAGTACAACGAGTTCTAACTCTAATCGGTTGCGTGAATTGTCTGAAAAATTAGGAGTCCCTTCTTATATGGTAGATGCCCCTGAGCAATTAAAACCCGAATGGTTTGTTGGCAAAAAGCGCGTTGGTTTGACCGCGGGCGCTTCAGCACCAGAGAGCTTGGCTCAGTCGATCGTTCAACGCATCCAAGAGTTTGGGCCAAGGCAAGTTCGAGCATTGGACGGCGTGGTTGAGGAAGTCACCTTTTCTTTGCCTAAAAATTTAGTTGACTGAAGTACTCATTCATAACAGAGGAGCTGTACATGATTCATTCAAAAGCATCAAAAGTGATTTTTTTGAAAAGTGCTATTGCGGTATCGGTGGCAACTTTAATTTTGGCTGGCTGCGGAAAAGGCGGCGATAAAACAGCTGCAACTCCTGGTGATGGGGTTGAAGTCAAGATTGGTCATGTGGCTCCATTGACTGGTCCCATTGCACATTTGGGTAAAGATAATGAGAATGGCGCCCGTCTTGCGGTTGAAGAGATTAATAAATCCGGCTTGACCATCGATGGGAAAAAAGTAGTTCTTGCCCTGGTTCCTGAAGATGATGCTGAAGATCCAAAGACAGCTACTCAAGTTGCGCAAAAATTAGTTGATGCAAAAGTAGTTGGTGTCGTTGGGCATTTAAATTCAGGCACCAGTATTCCGGCATCAAAAATTTATAGTGATGCTGGTATCACACAAGTTTCACCGTCTGCTACCAACCCTGACTACACCAAGCAAGGGTTTAAGACAACCTATCGGCTGGTTGCAACAGATGCGCAGCAAGGTCCAGCATTGGCTAATTACGTTATCAATACCTTGAAAGCTAAAACAGTAGCCATCATTGATGATTCCACTCAATATGGAAAAGGCCTAGCGGATGAGTTTGAGAAAACCATTAAGGCTGCCGGCTTAAAAGTGGTTACCCGCGAAGCAAGTAATAACAAGGCAACGGATTTTAAGGCCATTTTGACTAAGGTAAAGGGTAGTAAGCCTGATGTCATCATGTATGGCGGCATGGATGCTACCGGCGGACCATTGACTAAGCAAGCAGCTGAGTTGGGTATTAAAGCAAAAGTTGTTGGCGGTGACGGTATGTGTACTGAGAAGCTTGCTGAGTTGGCTGGTGAAGCTGTTATCAATGTAACCTGCTCAGAGGCTGGCATGGCGCTATCTAAGATGGCTCAAGGCGCAGACTTCCAGAAGCGTTATAAAGAGCGCTTTAATTCAGATGTGCAGATCTATGCACCTTTTACGTATGATGCCGTGTATGTCTTAGTGGATTCTATGAAGCGCGCCAACTCTACTGATCCAGCAAAAATTCTCATTGCTATGCCTGATACCAAAATGCAAGGCTTGGTTGGCAATATCGCTTTTGATAACAAGGGTGACATGAAAGAAGGTGTGATTACTCTGTATGACTTTAAGGATAAGAAGAAAACAGTCCTTGATGTGATCAAGATGTAAGACTTCACTAAAGAAAATAGCGCCGCATATGCGGTGCTATTTTTTTATCAAGCTTAAATACAATCTTTCTTCCTAATGGATATTCTCCTCCAGCAAATTATTAATGGCTTAGTACTCGGTAGCATTTATGCCTTGATTGCTTTGGGCTACACCATGGTTTACGGTGTATTGGGGATCATCAACTTTGCTCATGGTGAAGTGTTGATGATTGGGGCGATGGTCTCCCTTTCATTACTACGTTTAATTTTGAGTCTTACTAGTGATTTGCCGGGTTGGCTAACCCTATTGATTGTTTTGCCTGTCACGATGGCAGTGTGTGCGGGCTTAAGTTATTGGATTGAGCGTATTGCCTATCGGCCTTTAAGAAATGCGCCTCGCTTAGCCCCCTTAATTTCGGCAATTGGAATGTCTATCCTTTTGCAAACCATTGCCATGATGATTTGGTCGCGCAATCCGATGACTTACCCACAATTATTGCCATCAAGCCCAATTGATTTATTTGGGAGTGGTGCAACCATTACTGGCAAAGAGATCGTCATCATCGTTGTGGCTTTAATGGTGATGTTGGGCTTACTAATTTTGGTCGAGAAAACAAAGCTTGGTAGGGCGATGCGTGCTACAGCTGAGCAAACTCAAATTGCCGCGCTAATGGGGGTCAATCCCAATCGTGTGATTTCGATTACTTTTATGTTGGGCGGTGCATTGGCAGGCTTGGCTGGCGTCATGATTGCTAGCAATTACGGGAATGTGCATTTCTACATGGGCTTTATTCCTGGCTTAAAAGCTTTTACCGCTGCAGTTCTTGGCGGCATTGGAAATTTACAGGGCGCCATGTTGGGGGGGCTTCTTTTGGGTCTCATTGAATCGCTGGGTGCTGGATATATTGGCGAGCTTACTGGTGGTGTTTTTGGATCGAATTATCAAGATATCTTTGCTTTTTTAGTATTGATTTTGGTTTTAGTCCTCAGGCCCACAGGATTATTGGGTGAAAAGGTATCCGATCGTGCTTAAAGCGATTCGATTCAATTATCTTGGTAGATCAAGCTATTTATGGCTAGGAGCTCTTGCGTTGGTTTTGTTGCCTTGGGTAGTTGGCGCAAGTGGCGGCAACTATTGGGTGCGAGTACTTGACTTTGCTTTGCTCTATATCGTGTTGGCTTTGGGTCTGAATGTTGTAGTGGGTTTTGCAGGACTTTTAGATTTGGGTTACATCGCCTTTTATGCCTTAGGCGCTTATAGCTTCGCACTACTAGCGTCACCTCATCTACCTGCTCAGTTTGAAACCATTGCGGCAGCTTTTCCGGAAGGGTTACATTTTTCTCCGCTGATGGTGGCTGGCTTCTCCATTATCTTGGCTGCCCTATTTGGCATTGTGCTGGGACTGCCCACTTTGCAGTTGCGCGGCGATTACTTGGCGATTGTGACTTTGGGTTTTGGGGAAATTATTCGTATTTTTATGAATAACCTCGATCGTCCACTTAATCTCACCAATGGTCCTAAGGGAATTGCTGCGATAGATCCCATTCAAATATTTGGCATTTCTTTTGCAAAGACTTTGGATTTGGGTTTTGTCAAAATTCCAGGTTTGTATTTGGTTTTCTATCTATTTCTCCTTCTGGCAATTGCTGTTGCTATAGTTTGTTTACATTTACAGAATTCACGCATAGGGCGCGCATGGGTTGCAATTCGTGAGGATGAGATCGCCGCCAAAGCTATGGGCATCAATACACGTAATATGAAGTTACTCGCTTTTGCCATAGGCGCATCCTTTGCAGGGGTTGCTGGAGTTTTGTTTTCCGCCTTTCAAGGCTTCGTTTCCCCTGAGTCATTTACGCTTTGGGAGTCGATTGTTGTGCTGGCAATGGTAGTCCTAGGTGGAATTGGCCATATTCCCGGCGTCATATTGGGCGCAGTGTTATTGGCAATATTTCCAGAAGTGTTGCGTGGAATTGCGCAGCCACTACAGCAGGCTTTATTTGGGCACGTGGTTATTGACGTAGAGATTATTCGTCAGCTGATCTATGGCTTAGCTTTGATCCTAATCATGCTTTATCGTCCTGGCGGCATTTGGCAAAAGAGTGGGGCAAAGCAATGACTAGTAAAACCCATTTACTACTAGATGTTGCAGACGTATCTAAGCGCTTTGGTGGTGTTCAAGCACTCGATTCGGTCGGCTTGCAAGTTCCTCATAGTTCTATTGTTGGCTTAATTGGCCCCAATGGGGCCGGCAAGACAACATTCTTTAATGTCATCACAGGTTTATATCCAGCAGACTCCGGAATCTTTTTATTTGACGGTAAATCCTATTTCCCGGAGTCAGTCTCTGAAGTAACAAAGTCTGGCTTGGCTAGAACATTCCAAAACATTCGACTATTTGGTGAAATGTCTGTTCTTGAGAATGTGATGGTCGGTTGTCACTGCCGATCCAAGGCAGGTTTACTTGGCGCGATTTTTCGATTTCCTTCTACTAGGCGTGAAGAGAAGGTTATTCAAGAAAAATCCCTCGCACTCTTAGCCTATGTAGGCTTGAGTGAGTTTGCCAATATGCAGGCACGCAATCTTTCTTATGGACATCAACGCCGATTAGAAATTGCCAGAGCCCTAGCTACCGAACCTAAGCTGCTAGCTTTGGATGAACCGGCTGCAGGCATGAATGCTACCGAGAAGCTTGAGTTACGAGAGTTATTACTCCGTATTCGCGCCGATGGTAAAACAATTTTGCTGATTGAGCATGATGTCAGTTTGGTAATGGGTATTTGTGACAGTCTGACTGTTTTAGATTATGGCAAAGTCATTGCTTCAGGAAAACCTGCAGATGTTCGCGTGCACCCTGAAGTGATTAAGGCTTATCTTGGTCAGGGGGCTGTGTAATGACCTCTTTGCTCAAGGTAAAAGATCTGCAGGTTTCATATGGCGGCATTAACGCGGTGAAGGGCATTGATCTTCAGGTGCATCATGGTGAGTTAGTGGCCTTAATTGGCGCAAATGGCGCCGGAAAAAGTTCCACCCTCAAAGCCATTGCTGGCTTGCTGATCCCATCAGGAGGTGAGATTGAATTTGCAAATCACCAAACTAAAAAGTTACCTGCTTATGAATTGGTTCGCTTAGGATTGGGAATGGTTCCTGAGGGGCGCGGTGTTTTTAAGCGTATGACTATTTTGGAGAATCTCCAAATGGGTGCGTACTTAAAAACAGATGCTAAGGAAATTGAACGCAAGTTAGAGGAAGTCTATTCTTACTTTCCAAGATTGAAAGAGCGTCTTACTCAATTGGCGGGTACCTTATCAGGCGGTGAACAGCAAATGGTTGCCATGGGTAGGGCAATGATGGCACAACCTAAATTACTGCTGCTAGACGAGCCTTCAATGGGCTTATCACCCATCATGGTGGAAACGATTTTTGATGTGATCCGCAGTTTATCCGCCAGCGGGATGACAATTTTGCTCGTGGAGCAAAATGCGCGGCTAGCCTTGCAGATAGCCAATCGTGCTTATGTCATGGAGAGTGGTTTGGTAACGCTAAGTGGATCTGGCAAAGAGTTACTAGAAGACCCAAGAGTGCGAACTGCCTACTTAGGTGAATAAATAGGCAGTTAGATTACAGTGAGTCTAGCGATGCTTATGCGACTTCTTTGAGTAACTCGCGCAGCATGCTGCACATCTGACGGATTTCATCATCAGAGACATTCAAGGCTGGCATAAAACGCAATAGATTTGGTCTTGGCGAATTAATTAGCAAGCCCTCAGGGCTGCGATCACGTGCCAAGTCGACCAGTTTTGGGCCAATATCTTTGCCTAACATCAAGGCGCGTAATAAACCTTCGCCCCGTTCGCCCTCGAGATCAAATTCAGTTGCAAGTTTGAGTAGTTCTGATTTGAGTAACTCGCCCTTGGCTTTAACGCTATCCAAAAATCCTGGCGCCAATAATTGTTGAATCACGCTAATGCCTACAGCGGTCATTAGAGGATTACCGTTATAGGTGCCGCCTTGATCGCCCGGTACAAAACAAGCCACTGCATCGGTTGCTAGTAGGGCTGCTAGAGGTACACCTCCACCAATACCTTTGCCAAGGGTCATGATGTCTGGCTCAATACCGTAGTTTTGGTAGGCAAAGAGGGTGCCGGTACGACCGCAGCCTGCTTGCACCTCATCAGCAATGAGCAAGATATTATTTTCTTTGGTGAACCTGCGTAGTTCACGCATAAATTCTTTGGTAGCAGGGATTACGCCGCCTTCACCTTGAACAGGCTCAAGCATCACCGCAACTGTTTTATCGGTTACCAGTTTTTTTACTGATTCCAAGTCATTTAAATCCGCCTTGGGGAAGCCCGCCACTTGTGGGGCAAACATAGTGTCCCAGTTTGGTTTGCCGGAGGCGCTCATCGTTGCTAATGTGCGGCCATGAAAGCTGTGATCAAAGGTAATAATCTCGAAGGCGCCGTTTTTATTGAGTTGGCCCCATTTGCGAGCCAGTTTAATTGCGCCCTCGTTTGCTTCGGCACCACTGTTTGCAAAAAAGACTTTGTTAAAGCAGCTATTGGCTGTGAGTAAATTGGATAAACCAATCATGGGCTCGTTATAGAACGCAGGACTTGGGTTAATTAATTTTTTTGCTTGGGCATTGAGTGCCTCAATCATTCCTGGGTTGCCATGACCCAAACAATTGACCGCCCAGCCTTGTAAGAAATCTAAATAACGCTTGCCATTGTTATCGGTCAACCAAGAGCCCTTACCCTCAACCATGATTACATCAGGGCGTTGGGTGATAAACATCACTGCATGGGTATCGATGGCTTCGATGGATTGGTTTGGCGTATTCATACTGGTTTTGGGTAATAAGTTAATAAAGACAAATCAGGTTTCTATTATCTCGCTGAATGGGCTTTCGGGCGTCCGACTTAGCTAGTGGCCAAATCTGCGGCGCTCGTAAAGGAATCAGCAAAGAATTCTTCCTCGGGTAGATGACATTTAGATGAAAAGTCACTCCTGGCAGCGTTCACCATTACTGGCGCTCCACAGGCATAGACCTGAAAGTCCTTCAGACTAGGGTGGTCATCAATCACGGCTTGATGAACAAAGCCTGTACGACCTTGCCATGCATCTTCGGCCAGGGCATCTGAAATCACAGGCGTGTATTGAAACTCGACAATCTCTTTTTCCCATGTCTTACATAAATCATTTAAGTAGAGATCATTAGGGCGACGTCCACCCCAATAAAGGTGTATTGGCCTATGAATCTTTTTGGCTGTCATCTGCTCAATGATGGATTTGATAGGCGCAAAACCAGTCCCTGCTGCTACAAAGATGATGGGCTTCTTGGAGTCTTCTCTTAAGAAGAAACTTCCAAGTGGGCCCTCAAAGCGCAAGATATCTTTTTCTTTTAGGGCTGGTGTAGCGGTCCCAAACACGAAGTCAGTAAATAAGCCGCCTGGCAGGTGGCGAATATGCAACTCAAGAGGACCCTCCTGGTCCGGTGCATTGGCAATCGAATAGGCCCGCCGCTGACCATCTTTTAAGAGAAACTCCAAATACTGCCCAGCCAGAAACTGAAAGCGTTCAGCCGCGGGCAATTGCAGTTTTAAAATCGCAACATCGCTACTAGGTTTGCTAATGGTATTGACTCGGCAGGGCACTTTTCTTATGGCAACATCCCCAGAGCCTTGAACCTCGCGTGCTTCGATGAGAAGGTCAGATTGAGGGTGGGCGCAGCAAAACAAAATGCTGCCAGTCGTTTCATCTGCCTTGCTGAGAGCATTTTCACTATGCTGACCATGGGTAACTTGGCCTTCCACTACTTTGCCTTTACAGGAGCCACAAGCGCCGTTTTTACAGCCGTAGGGAAGGTTAATGCCTTGACGAAGAGCGGCCTCCAGGATGGTTTCATCTTGGGTGACAGTAAATTGTTTACCGCTCGTTTTGAGCGTGACCTGATGAGACACTCTCATTCCTTTCAATAAATCGTTACGATGTTACTTATGCAATCTTTTGGCAAACCTTCAATCCTGATCATTGGCTGCGGAGACATTGGTCTTCGAGTGGCGCGGCGGCTATCTCGAAGCCATCGTGTTTTTGCGCTCACTTCTCAGCAAAATCGTTTTCAAGAGCTGAGGGAGGCTGGCGCAATTCCAATCTTGGGAAATCTGGATCAACCAGAATCCTTGTGGCGTTTAAGTGGTTTAGCCCAAACTGTCATTCATTTAGCCCCACCTCAAAACCAAGGAAATCGTGATTGCCGAACCCGCAACCTTATTCGAATTTTAGCCCAAGGATCTAATGCCGTCAGGCGCATAATCTATATCAGCACCACGGGCGTATACGGCGATCATAGAGGGGCTCAAGTCGGTGAGGCAACCCCTCTTAGCCCACAAAGTGAGCGAGCCAAAAGAAGGGTAGATTCTGAGCGAGCACTTCGCTTGTGGGGCCCTGCAAATGGCGTAGCTGTCACTATTTTGCGTGTACCTGGAATTTACGCTGCCGATCGTTTGCCGATTGAGCGACTGCAAGCAAAAACTCCAGCACTGCTCCCTGAAGAGGATGCTTATTCCAACCATATTCATAGTGATGATTTAGCGCGGCTTGTTTGCGCAGCGGTTTACCATGGCAAGCCACAGCGAGTCATTAATACCTGTGATGGCGGCGAGACCAAGATGGGGGATTACTTTGATGAAGTGGCGGATGCCTTTGGATTGGCAAGAGCCCCAAGAATGCCTGGGGTCGAGTTACAAAAAATGGTCAGTCCAATGCTGTGGTCATTTATGCGCGAGTCACGCAGAGTGACTAACACTCGCCTGCATGAACTCAAAACACCACTACGCTATCCCAGCGTAGGGCATTTTCTCAAAACTATTTCCAAGAATCCTTAAGGCCAACGGTACGGTTAAATACTGGTTTGCCAGGTTTTGAATCGCTCTTGTCAGCCACAAAGTAGCCATGGCGCTCAAACTGAAAGCGATCTTCTGCTTTGACATCTTTCATGCAGGGTTCTAGGTAAGCAGCAATAGTTTGCTTAGAGTTCGGATTAATTGCGTCTAAGAAGTTCTTGTCGCCGCTATCTGGATGGGGATCCGTAAAGAGGTGATCATAGAGACGCACTTCAGCAGGCATAGCTTCTGCAGCGCTGATCCAATGGATATTACCCTTCACCTTGTAGTTATTGGAGCCTGGTGTTCCGCTCTTGCTGTCTGGGAAGTGAGTTACATTGACTTGTGTGACATTGCCCTGCGCATCGGTTTCAAAGCCAGTGCATTCGACTACAAAGCCATGGCGCAAACGTACGCGGCTGCCGGGTTGGTCTCCAATGGGTGGATATAGCCTGAAGAAGCCTTTAATTGGCTCTTGCATAAAGTCATCTGCTTCAACCCAAAGCTCGCGGGTGAAATTAAATTCACGATTGCCCCACTCAGGGTGCTGTGGATGACGTGGAGCCGAGCAAGCTTCTTTTGCTGACGCGTCAAAATTTTCAACTACGAGCTTGAGTGGTTTGAGTACTGCAGTAGCGCGTGGCGCTTTGGTTTCCAGATCATCGCGCAGTGCTTGGTCCAGGGTGCTCATATCAATCCAGCTATCCGCTTTAGAGACGCCAATGCGCTCGCAAAATAAACGAATGCTTTCTGGGGTATAGCCGCGACGACGGATGCCTACGATGGTTGGCATCCGTGGATCGTCCCAGCCTTCTACATGGTTTTCCTCGACCAGCTGCAATAACTTGCGTTTGCTAGTGATGGTGTAAGTTAGGTTGAGGCGTGCGAACTCGTATTGGTGTGGCACCGGATCCTTAAATACACCTAAATCTTTTAGGGAATTAACAATCCAGTCATACAGGGGGCGATTGTTCTCAAATTCCAGCGTGCAGATCGAGTGAGAGACGTTTTCTAGGGCATCAGAGATGCAATGCGTAAAGTCATAAAGCGGGTAAATACACCATTTACTGCCGGTACGGTGGTGATCGGTATGACGTATGCGATAAACCACTGGATCACGCATCACGATATTGGGGTGCGCCATATCAATCTTTAGTCGAAGAACATGTTCTCCATCTTTAAATTTGCCATCGCGCATATCGCGAAAGAGCTGCAGATTTTCTTCTGGGCTACGGTCGCGATAAGGACTGTTTTTGCCTGCTTGGCCAAAGTTACCGCGATTGGTGTGAATATCATCTGCGCTTTGACTGTCTACATAAGCCTTGCCATTCTGAATCAATATTTCAGCAAACTCATAGAGGCGATCAAAATAATCGCTCGCATGATACAGATGAGTTCCCCAATCAAATCCAAGCCACTTCACTGCATCCAAAATACTGTCAGCGTACTCAATATCTTCTTTAACTGGATTTGTATCGTCAAGACGCATATTGCAGCGAGCCCCGCCAGCTTGAGTGTTGTAGTCGGTTGCTAAACCAAAGTTCAAGCAAATACTTTTAGCGTGACCAATATGAAGGTAGCCATTAGGTTCTGGCGGAAAGCGGGTAATGATTGAGGGGATGGCCTCGCCCGCTAAATTGGTACGCTGTGAAAAAGCACCGCTAGCTAAATCATGATCAATGATCTGGCGCAAGAAATTGGAGGGTTCGGCTACAGCGCCGGAATTTGCTTTGGAAGGTTTGCTATCTTGGGACATAGCCACATTGTAGAGAAAACCCCAAGACCCATAAAGAAAAAGCCCGCTAACTGCAGCGGGCTTGTTTCTGGAGAGGTACCGGGAATTAATCTTCCACGAACGCCTCTTCGCGAGTCTTCTTCACTGCTGGTAAAGCCACGATCACTACCAAGAGGGCTGCTGCTATCAGCAAACCTAAGGAAAGTGGGCGGGTTACGAATGTTGTGAAGTCACCGCGTGATAACAAGAGGGCGCGACGGAAATTCTCTTCCATCATTGGGCCGAGCACGAAGCCCAAGAGCAATGGAGGAGGTTCGCAACCCAGTTTGAAGAACAAGTAACCAATCAAACCGAAGGCAGCTGTTATATATACATCAAACACAGTGTTATTTACGGTGTACACGCCGATACAGCAGAACACCAAAATTGCTGGGTAGAGGAAGCGATAAGGAATCTTCAAGAGCTTGACCCAAATACCAATCAAAGGTAAGTTCAAGAGAATCAACATCACGTTACCAATCCACATAGAGGCGATCAGACCCCAGAACAAAGCTGGGTTGCTGGTCATTACTTGTGGACCTGGTTGAATGTTGTGAATGGTCATCGCGCCAACCATCAATGCCATTACTGCATTTGGTGGAATACCCAATGTGAGCAATGGAATAAATGATGTTTGAGCGGCAGCATTGTTTGCTGACTCTGGACCTGCAACACCTTCAATCGCACCCTTACCAAACTCATGGCTGTACTTGGAGGATTTTTTCTCAACAGAGTAAGCGCCAAAGGCCGCTAAAGCTGCGCCGCCACCAGGCAAAATACCTAAGATAGAGCCAATCGTTGTGCCGCGCAAAATCGATGGAATCATGCGCTTAATGTCTTGCTTGGTTGGGATCATGGTGGTCATCTTGTTCAAGAAGCCCTCATCCTCACCAGTTTTTTCAAGATTGCCCATGATTTCAGCAAAACCGAATACGCCCATCGCAACGGCAACGAAGCCAATACCGTCACTCAATTCAGGAATATCAAACGCGTAGCGTGACACACCAGAGTTCACGTCGGTACCAATCAAGCCCATCAAGAGGCCTAAGATGATCATGCCAATCGCTTTAATCAAAGAGCCTGATGCCAACACAACAGCACCAATCAAGCCCAAGACCATTAAGGAGAAGTATTCAGCAGGGCCGAACTTAAATGCGAGCTGAGAAAGTGGTGCAGCAAAAGCTGCCAATACCAAAGTTGCTACGCAACCTGCAAAGAACGAACCCATACCAGCAGTAAACAATGCAACACCAGCTCGGCCATTTCGGGCCATTTGGTATCCATCGATCGCGGTCACCACCGACGACGTCTCCCCCGGGATATTTAGCAAAATCGCTGTTGTAGAGCCGCCGTACTGTGAGCCGTAGTAAATACCGGCCAACATAATTAAAGCGGCGATTGGAGGCAGAGCATAGGTAGCAGGCAAAAGCATTGCAATGGTTGCAATAGGGCCCAAGCCTGGCAATACGCCAATGAGAGTTCCCAAGACACAGCCGATAAGGCAGTACAGGAGGTTTTGAAGTGTGAACGCGGTATCGAAACCGAGCGCTAAGTTAGCAAATAAATCCATTTTTCAGAGTCCCGGTTCGTTATTGTTGTAGGAATACAGGCAGAAGTGGGAACTGAAGTTTCAGGCCCAACACAAATACTGAATAAGTAAATGCAACGAGGAAGGCGGCGTTAATTAAAGAGCCCTTCCAGGTAAATTCTTTACTTGCGCTAGCTGACACTAGTACTAACGCAACTACGGCAACCAAGAAACCCATTCTTGGTAGCAAAAGACCATACAGCACTACCGAACCAGTAATTTGACCAATGATCCGCCAATTGAATTTTGGAATGCTTTCAATGGCTGCTTTTGCGCTAAGTGATTTCACTAAAACTATCAAGCCTAGCAAGGCCATTAATAAGCCTAGGAAAAATGGGAAGTAGCCTGGGCCCATCTTGGCGGCCGTGCCCATTGGATACTGCAATGCCACGATTGTGAAAAAGAGGCCGATGACCATATACATGATCCCTGCCCCAAAATCCCGTTGATTGCGAATTTTCAAGTTGCTCTCCTTGTTGTCGGCTTAAATGCCGTTTTTATCAATGTTGTGCGATTGTAAGCTAGGATTGGGTGATCTTGGCAAGCGTTTGCCCTAGGCTAGTGCCAATGCGATAATTATTTTCATGAAAGTCTCCCAAATTCGCCAGGCTTACCTGGATTTTTTTGCCCAAAAAGGCCACCAAATTGTCCCATCTAGCCCTGTAGTACCGGGGGATGACCCTACTCTGCTCTTTACTAATGCGGGCATGAACCAGTTTAAGGACGTTTTTCTGGGCTTTGATAAGCGACCCTACAACCGGGCGACCACTGCCCAAAAATGCATTCGGGCCGGTGGAAAACACAACGATTTGGATAACGTGGGCTATACCGCCCGCCATCACACCTTTTTTGAAATGTTGGGAAATTTCTCATTTGGGGACTATTTCAAGAAAGACGCCATCCAATTTGCCTGGGATTTGCTAACCCAAGTATTTAAGTTGCCAAAAGAAAAACTTTTAGTGACGGTGTATGCCGAAGATGACGAAGCGTATGAAATTTGGAATAAGCAAATTGGTATACCTACAGATCGCATCATTCGCATCGGTGATAACAAGGGTGCGCGTTATGCATCTGATAATTTTTGGATGATGGGTGATACAGGACCTTGCGGTCCTTGCACAGAAATTTTTTACGATCACGGCGAACATATTCCTGGAGGTTCCCCTGGAAGTCCGAATGAAGATGGTGATCGTTTTATTGAAATTTGGAATAACGTTTTCATGCAGTTCAACCGTGATGAAGCGGGTGTGATGCATCCATTGCCTAAGCCTAGTGTTGATACAGGTATGGGTCTAGAGCGTATTGCAGCAGTTTTACAACACGTTCACTCGAATTATGAAATCGACCTATTCGTCAATCTCCTAAAGGCTTCCAAGGAAGCGGTAGATGCAGCTGGTGGTGAAAACTGTGATGCACAAAGCCCTTCACTCAAGGTGATTGCTGACCATATTCGTGCGTGTAGTTTTATTGTGGTTGATGGTGTCATCCCAGGCAATGCAGGTCGTGGATATGTACTACGTCGTATTGCTCGTCGCGCAATTCGTCATGGGTATAAGTTGGGCGCACGTAAACCATTCTTCTATCAATTAGTTCCTGCGCTTGTTAAAGAGATGGGTGAAGCGTATCCAGAATTGCGTGCTGCACAAGATAAAGTTAGTGAAGTGATTAAGCAGGAAGAAGAGCGTTTCTTCCAAACAATTGCCAACGGTATGGAAATTTTGGATGGTGCTTTGGCCGGTGGCGCAAAAGTGGTTGATGGTGAAACGGCATTCCGTTTGCATGACACATTTGGCTTTCCATTGGATTTAACTGCTGACGTTTGTCGTGAGCGCGGCGTCACTGTAGACGCGGATGGATTTGAAGTGGCAATGCAAAAGCAGCGCGATCAAGCAAGAGCTGCCGGTAAGTTCAAGGTTGCTCAAGGGTTGGATTACAAAGGTATGCCTACTCAGTTTCATGGCTATGACACCTTAAAGCATGAGGGCGCTAAAGTTACTGCCCTGTATGTGGATGGCTCAGCAGTGCCGTCCGTCAAAGCCGGCGATGTAGCCGTAATTGTTTTGGACAATACCCCTTTCTATGCTGAATCTGGTGGTCAGGTTGGCGATAAAGGTGAGCTTCGTAATGAAAGTATCCGTTTTGCAGTTGAAGATACCTTCAAGATCCAGGCTGACGTATTTGGTCATCAGGGCGAAGTTCTCGAAGGTGAGCTCAAAGTGGGTGACTCTCTCAATGCCCTAGTAGACACTCAACAACGAACCGATACGATGCGCAACCACAGCGCCACTCATATCTTGCATAAAGCATTACGTGAAGTATTGGGTGATCACGTTCAGCAAAAAGGTTCCTTGGTAGATGCTACTAAGACCCGTTTTGACTTTACGCACAATGCACCGATTACTGCTGAGCAAATTCGTCGTATTGAAGATATTGTTAATCAAGAAATTTTGGACAACACTGCCACTTCCGGCAAAGTCATGTCTTTGGATGATGCACAAAAGACTGGCGCCATGATGCTCTTTGGCGAGAAGTATGGTGATGAGGTGCGTGTTCTAGAGATTGGCTCTTCTAAAGAGCTATGTGGGGGCACCCACGTAGGGCGTACTGGCGATATTGGTAGCTTGAAGATTGTTTCTGAAGGCGGAGTTGCCGCTGGTATCCGCCGTATTGAGGCGGTAACAGGCAGCAATGCATTGCATTTCTTGCAAGGTTTAGAGGATAGGATCAATGAAGCTGCAGCCATTCTCAAAACCCATCCAGGGGATTTAGTGAATCGTGTTGCGCAGCTTCAAGAAAGTCTGCGTCAAGTAGAACGTGAATTAGAAAAAGTGAACTCTAAATTAGCCGCAAGTCAGGGCGATGAATTGGCCGGCCAAGCTATTGAAGTGAACGGCCTTAAAGTACTCGCTGCTCGGTTAGATGGTGCAGATGCTGGCGTACTTCGTGAAACGATGGATGCGCTCAAGGCAAAACTGAAAACGGCTGCCATTGTGTTGGCATCAGTTCAAGGTGATAAGGTAAGTTTGATTGCTGGAGTGACGGCTGATTCGATTGGTAAAGTTAAAGCAGGCGATCTGGTGAACTTTGTAGCCCAACAAGTTGGCGGTAAAGGCGGCGGCAAGCCTGAAATGGCAATGGCTGGCGGCAATGATCCTAGTAAGTTAGGCGCAGCCTTGGATGGCGTTAAGGATTGGGTAGCAAGTAAATGAGTGAGCCCGTCAATATTGCTTTTAATCTAGAAGTAGATGCGATTGGCATGAATTGTCCATTACCAATTTTGCGCACCAAGAAAGCGTTGGCAACAATGCAGTCAGGAGAGGTTTTGAAGATTAAGGCAACTGATGCTGGTGCTGCTCACGACTTCCCTGCATTTGCCAAGCAAACCGGTAATGAGTTGCTTGCAAGCACTACTGAAGGTGATGTGTTGGTTTTCTTTATGAAGCGTAGATAAAAAAGTCTATCGTTCATGTTTTGAGTGAGCAATAAAACAAAAGGCAGAGATTAATCTCTGCCTTTTTTATTCAAACTCAAAAATGATTACATTAAGGAGCGACTCTTCAGGTAAGCGGCAAAGTCAGCTGAAACCTCTGGGTGACGCAGAGCAAATTCCACGGAGGCCTTGAGATAGCCTAATTTGCTACCACAGTCATAGCGTACGCCATCGTACTCGTAAGCGAACACGGGTTCTTTTTTTAGTAATGCGGCAATTGCATCAGTGAGTTGAATTTCGCCACCCGCACCTGGTTTGAGATTGCGAATATGGGTGAAGATGTCAGAGGACAGAACGTAACGGCCAACTACCGCTAAATTAGATGGCGCATCTTTCGGTTGAGGCTTTTCCACTATGCCGTCTAGGCGATAAATGCCTTTAGTGACTTCAGATCCAGAAACAATTCCATAAGAACTGCTCTTTGCGGGATCAATTTTTTCTACTGCAAGTACCGAGCCATTTTGCTCCTCAAATACTTTTAACATTTGCTTAAGAACAGGAGGATTTCCGTCTAATAGGTCATCAGCTAAGATCACGGCGAAAGGTTCATCGCGAACCAATTTTTCTGCGCACAATACTGCGTGACCTAAGCCAAGCGCTTCAGGTTGGCGCACATATACACAATCCACGTGACTGGGTTTAACGTTGCGAACGATATCAAGCAAAGCTTGCTTGTTTTTAGCCTCTAGCTCGGCTTCAAGTTCATACGCTTTATCAAAGTGATCTTCAATGGCGCGTTTACTGCGGCCGGTAACGAAAATCATTTCAGTGATGCCTGCGGCAATCGCTTCCTCGACGGCATATTGAATGAGTGGTTTATCAACCACATTGAGCATCTCTTTTGGGCTTGCCTTGGTAGCCGGTAAAAAGCGCGTGCCTAAGCCTGCGACTGGGAAAACAGCTTTAGTGACCGCTTTAGTTTTTAATGGCATATGGCTTCCAATCGCTCTATTTAGCTACTTTTATTTGAGGCGTTCTAATTGTGCGATAAGTTTCTCATGATTTTGCTCAAAGCCTGCAAGACGTTGTTTTTCTTGGGCAACGACATCTGCTGGCGCTCGAGCCACAAAGCTTTCATTGGTTAATTTACCCTTGGCTTTATTGATTTCGTTAGCTAAGCGTTCAATTTCCTTACCAAGGCGGATGCGTTCAGCTGCAACATCCACTTCAATCTTGAGTAGGAGTTTGATATCGCCCACCAAAGCGATTGGTGCTCCCGGGGCATCTTTTTCTAATGCGGATTCAGCGCTATAGATTTTGACTTCAGCCAACTTTGCAAGCGCCATTAGATAAGGAGTTGCTTTTTCTAAGAATGCTTGTGGGCCGCAAATCCAGAGTGGCACTTTTTGTCCTGGAGGTACTTGCATCTCACCACGCAGGTTTCGGCAGGCATCCGCAATCGATTTAATTTGCGCTACCCACGCTTCGCTTCGTTCATCAATCTTTTCGGGCTGGGCAACGGGGTAAGGTTGAAGTGCAATGGTCTGTTTAACTTGTTTGGCCAATTCTTTTCCAGACTTAGGCCCAACAGTTTGCCAAAGCGTTTCAGTGATAAACGGTATCAATGGATGCGCCATGCGTAAGATCGTTTCTAGCACGCGTAACAGAGTGCGGCGAGTAGCGCGTTGCTGTGCTGGTGTACCAGTTTGCAATTGGACCTTAGCAAGCTCAAGATACCAATCGCAATATTCATCCCAAACAAATTGATAAATGCTACTTGCAATATTGTCAAAGCGATAGTTCTCAAAGCCTTTAGCTACATCAGCTTCAGTTCTTTGCAGTTGCGAGACAATCCATTTATCAGCGGGCGAAAAGTCTAGATAGCCTTCTGGGCCGCATTGGTTGTCACAAGGCGCCAAGCCATTATCCTCATCGCTACCAGAGCAGTTCATGAGTACAAAGCGAGTTGCATTCCAGAGTTTGTTGCAGAAATTACGATAGCCTTCGCAACGCTTTTGATCAAAGTTGATGTTGCGTCCTAGTGAAGCTAAGGATGCAAATGTAAAGCGGAGGGCATCAGTACCAAATGCCGGAATGCCGTCCGGAAATTCTTTTTTGGTTTTCTTGCTGATACTCTCGGCTTGCCTAGGATTCATTAGGCCGGTAGTTCTTTTACCTACTAACTCTTCAATTTTGATGCCATCAATCAAATCAATCGGATCCAAAGTGTTGCCTTTGGATTTACTCATTTTTTGACCTTCGGCGTCGCGCACTAAGCCGTGGACATAAACGGTATGGAACGGCACTTTTCCAGTGAAGTGGCAGGTCATCATGACCATGCGTGCCACCCAGAAGAAGATGATGTCAAATCCAGTTACTAAAACTGATGAGGGTAGGAAGTGATTTAAAGCAGGCGTCTCATCAGGCCAGCCTAATGAGCTAAATGGTACAAGCGCAGAACTAAACCAAGTATCTAAAACATCCGGATCGCGCTGAAGTTTGCCGGTATAGCCAGCGGATTCAGCCTTAGCTTTGGCTTCTTCTTCTGAGCGCCCTACAAAGATCTGCCCATCGTCGCCATACCAAGCAGGAATTTGATGGCCCCACCAAAGTTGACGAGAGATGCACCAGTCCTGAATATTTTCTAGCCACTGGGTATAGGTATTGATCCAGTTTTCTGGAACGAGTTTGATATCGCCTTTGGTAACTGCAGCTAAAGCTGCGCCAGCAATGGATGAGCCAGGTTGGTATTTATTATCTGGACTTGGTTTGGACATCGCTACAAACCACTGATCGGTCAACATCGGCTCAATGATGGTTTGGGTGCGATCCCCGCGGGGGACCATCAATTTATGGGGCTGAACTTTTTCTAATAAGCCAGCAGCATCTAGATCGGCGACAACTTGTTTACGTGCTACAAAACGTTCCATCCCTTGATAGGCCGTAGGAGCATTTTCATTAATTTTGGCATCTAGAGTGAGGATGTTGATCATTGGCAATTGATGACGCTGACCTACCGCATAGTCATTAAAGTCATGTGCAGGCGTCACTTTTACAACGCCAGTGCCAAAGTTCAAATCGACGTAGTCATCAGCAATGATGGGGATCTGGCGCTTGCATAAAGGAAGGATTACAGATTTACCGATGAGGTGTTTGTACCGCTCGTCTTCTGGGTTCACCATCACTGCAACGTCGCCCAATAAGGTTTCTGGACGAGTAGTAGCAACTGTCAAATGGCCGGAGCCATCAGTGAGTGGATAGCGAATGTGCCACATCGATCCATCTTCTTCTTCACTTACCACTTCCAAATCAGAAACTGCAGTACCTAAAACAGGATCCCAGTTCACCAAACGTTTGCCGCGATAAATTAAGCCTTGCTCATGCAAGCGAACAAATACTTCAACCACTGCTTTGGACATTTTGCTGTCCATCGTGAAATATTCTTTACCCCAGTCGATCGATGCGCCAAGACGGCGAATTTGTCTGGTAATAGTGTTGCCAGAAGTTTCTTTCCACTCCCAAACTTTTTCTAAAAACTTTTCACGACCTAAGTCATGGCGAGATACTTTTTGCGCATCCAATTGACGTTCGACAACAATTTGTGTGGCGATACCAGCATGATCGGTGCCGGGAACCCATAAAGTATTTTTGCCTGCCATACGTGCATGACGTATCAAACCATCCATGATGGTTTGATTAAAGGCGTGCCCCATGTGCAGGGTGCCGGTCACATTGGGTGGAGGAAGCTGAATAGAAAAATCACCTTTACCTTCGTCCATGGTGGCGTCGGCAATACCACGACGTTCCCACTCAGGACCCCAGTAGGCCTCTATCGGGGCAGGTTCATAGGATTTGGCGAGCTCGTCTGCTGAGCTGATCGCTGGTGAATTAGGGGTATTTGAGGCATTTGGCATAAGAGGCAAATTATAATTGGGCTGATGTACTCAGACTTGCTCGCCAACCTCAACCCAGAACAGCGCGAGGCAGTGACCCTCCCGCCCGTAAATGAAAATGGACAAGCCCAATCAGCCTTGATATTGGCTGGGGCGGGGAGCGGTAAGACCCGCGTTCTCACCACCCGTATAGCCTGGTTGATTCAGACTGGACAGGTATCCCCTATTGGCGTCCTAGCGGTGACCTTTACCAATAAGGCTGCTAAAGAGATGATGCTGCGTTTAAGCGCCATGCTGCCAATTAATACCCGTGGGATGTGGATTGGTACCTTTCATGGCCTTTGCAACCGTTTATTGCGTGCTCACCACAAAGAGGCAGGCCTACCATCCACTTTCCAAATCCTAGATACCCAGGATCAGCTCTCAGCGATTAAGCGTCTTTTAAAGGGTTTAAAGGTTGATGATGAAAAGTACCCTGCAAAGCAATTGCAATACTTTATTGCCCATGCCAAAGAGCGCGGTCAGCGTGCAAAAGATTTAGCGCTTGGTGATGATTTTCAAGCCAAGATGGCACAGCTCTATGCTGCTTACGATGAGCAATGCCAACGTGAGGGTGTGGTTGATTTTGCCGAGCTCTTATTGCGCAGCTACGAATTACTCAAGCATAGTGAAGCTATTCGGACACATTATCAAGAACGCTTTCGTCATATCTTGATTGATGAGTTTCAAGATACCAATGCTTTGCAATACGCGTGGCTCAAATTATTGTCAGGCCATGATGCAAGTCGAATCAATGTCAGCGGTATGGGCAGTAGTTCCGTATTTGCGGTTGGCGATGATGACCAAAGTATTTATGCTTTTCGTGGCGCCGATGTTGAAAACATGCGTCTTTATGAAAAGCAATATCACCCTCTAATGGTGAAGCTGGAGCAGAACTATCGTTCGCACGGCCATATTCTAGATACGGCTAATCACCTGATTGCTAATAACTCTGAGCGTCTGGGTAAAAACCTGCGAACCGATGCTGGTCATGGTGAGCCGGTTCGTATCTATGAGGCGCCAAGCGATCATGCCGAGGCAGCGTGGCTGGTTGATGAGATCAAAGCCCTCGTTAATAGTGGAATCAAACGTACTGAAGTGGCTTTGTTATATCGAAGTAATGCGCAGTCTCGCATCATTGAGCACGCATTATTTTCCGCGGGTATTCCGTACCGTGTGTATGGCGGTTTACGCTTTTTTGAACGCGCTGAAATTAAACATGCTCTCGCCTATTTGCGCTTGCTAGAAAATCCTAACGACGATACTTCATTTTCTCGAGTGGTGAATTTCCCAACCCGAGGAATAGGCGCAAGATCTATTGAGGCACTACAAGATGCTGCTAGAGCGCAGCAATGTTCTTTATATTTAGCCGCCTCTACTTTAGATGGAAAAGCGGGTGCAGCACTTGGTGGTTTTGTGCGCTTGGTAGATCACATGCGCGAGGCTACTCGTCACAATACCTTGCCTGAAACGGTGGAGTTTGTGATTCAGCATAGCGGTTTGATTCAGCACTACCTTTCAGAGCGAGAAGGTCAGGATCGTGTAGAAAACTTACAAGAATTGATTAATGCAGCCACTGCATTTATTGCCGAAGAAGGTTATGGTCAGGATGCTGCTGCTGCGATGTTGCCCGGTGAGAATGCCCCGGGTGTAGTGGATATTTCACCTCTGGCGGCCTTTTTATCCCACGCTTCATTAGAAGCGGGTGATAACCAGGCCCAGGCTGGGCAAGACGCTGTACAACTCATGACGGTGCACTCAGCCAAGGGCTTAGAGTTCACCTCTGTGTTCATTACTGGTTTAGAGGAAGGGTTATTTCCTCATGAGAATAGCGTCAACGAACAAAATGGCCTGGAAGAAGAGCGTCGCCTGATGTACGTGGCGATAACGCGTGCTAAGGAGCGTCTGTATCTATCGCATACCCAGTCGCGTATGTTGCATGGTCAAGTGCGCTATAACATGCCCTCCCGCTTCCTAGAAGAGCTTCCATCTGATTCATTGAAGTGGCTCACTCCAAAAGCATGGGATGCACGCTGGGGTGGTGGTAACTCAAGATCAGGATCTACTTGGCAAGATGGCTATACCCGTCAACGCGAATATGACTCTAATGACTTTTTTGATTCAGGATCTGAACGTCAAAAGCCTGCTAAGCGAGTAGGCTCAGCTTCAATGGAAGTGAAAAGATTGGCTTCGCCTCCGCGCGGAAACTATCCGTTCACAATTGGCCAAAACGTTTTTCATACCAAGTTTGGTGAGGGGCGAGTGACGGGTCTAGAGGGTGTTGATGCCGATGCAAGAGCGCAAGTGAATTTCAAGCGCCATGGTGTGAAGTGGTTACAGCTCAGCATTGCAAAGCTTGCTGCAATTGACTGATTAGCCCTTTAAGTCCCAAGTACAAGATCATCTTCTGCAAAGCAAGCTTTCCAAGTGGCATAGAAAGAGCAGTGCATTACTGTGAGACCAGCCATTGAGATTGGCGCAATAATGAAAGAGGCAACCTGCCCCAAGTTCATCGCGTCAAAGATCATGCCTACTGTTAACGGAATGGCAATCAAAATTGCACTCCAAATAGACAAATATAGGAAGAATGCAGCCTTATTGGCCCAGCAAGCCAAGCAGCTTGAGAAGAGGGCCTGAGCTACAGACATATCTGCCCAAGCAACAAGCACTGGGGAGAACCACATCAACATGGCTACTGGCACATACAACATGGCGCCAAAGAAAAGAACCAAATACACCTGACGGAGAGCCTCAGGTGTGATGGGTTTATCGCTTGTCATTAACGGGAGGAGCAATTCAAAGTCCACTAAAAGACTTAAGATAAAGCTCAAGAGCAAAATCATTGCGGCATAAATTAGACCAAGCTGCAGAATTCTTTTATGCACAACTATGCCCGATTGCAACGCTACCAAATACACCAGAGGTCTGATGCGTTCTTTTTGAATGGCTTGGCGACAGGCGGTCATAAAGCCAACTGATAGTGTGGGTGTAAGGAGTAGGACTGCAAAAACTCCTACAACCGGAATGATGACAGCTAGTTGTGCGACAAATACATACAGAAAAACCAGCATCAGAAAGCCAATTGGATTTTGCTTAAATAGCCAGATTCCCTGCCTGATCCAGGTATAGCCATCCTTAGGTGTAACGTAACTGAGTTTCATAGGCAGCGGCGACTTAAAAGAATGTGTTCAAAATGCTTAGGATCATGAGGTGTCAACATTTGTGCATCACGTGGCAAATAGAAATCCCACAATCTAGAAACCCAAAAGCGTAAGGCAGCAGCTCGCAGCATGAGAGGCCAGCTTGCTTGCTCTTCTTTAGTAAGGGGGCGCACCGCTTGATATGCCCTCAGCAAGGCATTTAAACGTGATGGATCTAAATCTTGCTTATTGTCGGCTAAGCACCAATCGTTTGCGGTTACCGCTAAATCAAATAGCCACTTATCTGTGCCCGCGAAATAGAAATCAAAGAATCCACCCAGATGATCTTGCGATGTATCGGTAGATCCTCTAGGGTCAAATAAGACGTTATCACGGAATAAATCGCAATGACTTGCGCCTTGGGGCAGCAAGTCGTAAGTGCTAGAGCTAAAAAATTCTTCTTGTGTTGCCAGCTCGTGAGTGAGTAATTCTTTTTGAGATGTATTGAGATGGGCCAACACCGATGGAATTGTTTTTTGCCACCAATCAAGACTGCGAAGATTTTCTTGGGTCTTGAGAAAATCTTTTCCTGCCAAGTGCATCTTGGCGAGCATCTCGCCGACTAGGGCGCAGTGATTTGCTTCTGGCTGCAGTCTAGATAGGCCTGGTAGCTTAGTAACTATCGCTGCTGGTTTGCCTTTGAGGGTAAAGAGAATCTGGCCTTGACTATTCTCAATAGGCTTTGGAACAGGAATATCTTTGTTTGCCAAATGGCGCATGAGCTCTAGGTAAAAAGGGAGTTGCTCAGCAGACAACCTTTCAAAGACTGTTAAAACATACTCATGCTTTTTTCCATCCTTGATGGTATCTAAGAAAAAGTTAGAGTTTTCTATGCCACCATGAATGCCGCGAATTTCACTGGCTTGGCCGATATCAAAATCTTGCGAAATCCATTGAGAAATATCCTCAAGTTTGATCGGAGTAAATACGGCCATAAATTAAATTAAATTGAAGAATTTTTTATCTAAAGGGAATGCTAATACTTGGAACGCTAATCAGATCGGATTCTTGAGCAGGGCCAGGCATCACTGATGAAGGGGGCGCCATTTCATAACTTGTGTAGGGGGTTTTAACGTCTACCTGCGTGGGAGCATTCGCATCTTTATATTCAGTAATGGTGGTGCCGTTTTTACCTTGATATTGATAGTTTGGCTTACGGGTCTCGGGGGCACCCATGACACCACTGGCACTTACCGCAGGTGCAATCGGTTGATTATTGATGCGATTCAATTCAGACGCGCTGAGCCCTGCGCTGTTATTCTGAGCTTGGGCTGAGTTCATTCCAAATAGTCCGAAAACTGCTAAAAAGCTCATCAGAGCCAAGTTTTGGGTCAAAGAATGATTAATTAAGTTCATAAAAGAATGCATTGTTTTTCACCTTTTCAAGCCTATTCAGGGGTGGTTCCTTAACCAGACCTATAGGCATTTCACAACTAGATTGTACGATTGCGGTATGACTAAACATAGACTCTTGTTGGTAGACGGTTCTAGCTACCTCTATCGCGCCTTTCACGCCATGCCAGACCTCAGAAATGGGGCTGGAGAGCCCACTGGGGCTATATATGGCATGGTCAATATGATGCGCCGAGCCCGTTCTGAGTTAAAGGCGGACCATATTGCCTGTGTTTTTGATGCCAAAGGCAAGACTTTTCGCGATGAAATGTACTCTGAATACAAGGCACATCGCTCCCCGATGCCAGAGGATTTAGTCAAACAGATTGAGCCTATTCATGCCATGGTGAAGGCTTTGGGTTGGCCTGTATTGATGGTTTCGGGTGTAGAGGCTGATGATGTCATTGGAACATTGGCATGCCAAGCAACTCAGGCGGGTTGGGAAACAATCATCTCTACTGGCGATAAAGATTTGGCGCAGCTAGTGAATCCTTCGGTCACCCTCATTAATACGATGACAAATGAGAAGCTAGATATTGAAGGCGTTAAAGAAAAGTTTGGTGTGCCACCAGAGTTGATTGTGGATTATTTATCCATCATTGGCGATACCGTTGATAACGTTCCAGGAGTTCCTAAGGCTGGCCCCAAAACCGCCAATAAATGGTTGGCAGAATTTGGCAATCTTGATAACTTGATGGCAAGTGCAGATCAGGTTAAAGGAGTGGTTGGAGAAAATCTACGCGCCTCATTAGATTGGCTGCCGCAAGCACGCCAGTTAATTACCGTAAAGACAGATTGTGATTTATCACCGCATTTGCCTAGCTTAGATGATTTACATGCAAAGTCAGAAGATGCGCCGTTGCTGCGTGAATTGTTTGAGCGCTATGCATTTAAGACCTGGTTGCGCGATGTTGAAAAACAGCTTACAGGCCCGTATAGCAAGGGTCCTGAGGCTACTACCTTTGATTTAGCAGGCACTCCAATCACATCCTCTGAAAATGTCTCGGAAAAGAAGTCTCGCACTATTGCTAGCTCACCAACAAAAGATTTGTCGCAAGAAACTCGAGACTCTCACGATGCAATTGAGCGTCACTACGAATGTGTAGTGGATGAGGAAGGTTTAGAAAAGTGGCTAAAGAAGATTGAGTCTTCCGCATTAACGGCGGTCGATACTGAAACTACTAGCCTAGATGCACTTGCCGCAGAATTAGTGGGCATTTCTTTATCGGTAAAGCCGGGTGAGGCTTGCTACATTCCAGTTGCTCATCGAAATGGTGAGGTGCAACTAGACCGCGATAAAGTGCTTGCGCGCATGAGGCCGTGGTTGGAAAGCTCCACACATTTAAAAGTAGGGCAGAACTTAAAGTACGACGCCCATATTTTTGCAAATTATGGAATTACTTTAAAAGGTATTGCATTCGATACATTGCTAGAGTCTTATGTGCTTGAGTCTCATCTTCCGCACAATATGGATAGCTTGGCAGAGCGACATCTGGGTATGAAAACCATTCGGTATGAAGAGGTTTGTGGCAAAGGGGTTCATCAAATTGGCTTTGATCAGGTTGATCTAAAGATTGCAACGGATTACGCGGCTGAAGATGCCGATATCACCTTAAGACTGCATTTAGAGTTGTGGCCACAGATTCAGGAAAGCCCGGGACTACTCTACATCTACGAAAAAGTAGAAATGCCGGCCATGCGAGTGCTTGGCATCATGGAGCGTAACGGTATTCGGATTGATTCTGCGTTGTTAGCTAAACAAGGTCAGCAAGTGGGTAAACGTCTTCTTGAATTAGAAGGGGAGATTCATAAGCTAGCAGGCCAGCCTTTTAATATCCAATCGCCTAAACAAATCGCTGAAATATTATTTGGGCAACTTGAATTACCAGTCATTAAAAAAACGCCATCAGGTGCACCATCTACTGATGAGGAGGTACTGCAAAAGCTTGCAGAAGACTACCCGCTACCAGCGCGTATTTTGGATTACCGTAGCTTGGCTAAATTAATGTCGACCTATATTGAGAAGCTCCCGCGTATGGCTGATCCTAAAACGGGGCGTGTCCATACAAATTTCTCCCAAGCTACCGCTGTCACTGGCCGCTTAGCCTCAAGCGATCCAAATTTGCAAAATATTCCTGTGCGCACCGAAGAGGGTCGGCGTATTCGAGAGGCCTTTATTCCAGCAGAGGGTTGCAAATTATTGTCAGCGGATTACTCGCAAATTGAGCTACGTATCATGGCGCATATTGCCGAAGATGAAAACTTACTGGCTGCATTTAGAGATGGCAAAGACGTACATCAAGCAACTGCCGCAGAAATTTTTGGTATTCCTTTAGATGATGTGAATTCAGAGCAACGTCGTTACGCTAAGGTTATTAACTTTGGTCTTATTTATGGCATGAGTGCATTTGGATTGGCTGGGAATTTGGGTATTGAGCGCTCTGCTGCGCAAAATTACATCGCCAAATACTTTGATCGCTACCCTGGGGTGGCGCAATACATGGAGCAAACTCGTCTTGAGGCCAGGGAGAATGGTTATGTCGAGACTGTCTTTGGGCGGCGGCTGTGGTTGCCGGAGATTAAGGGCTCTAATGGACCTCGTCGCCAGGGTGCAGAGCGCGCAGCGATTAATGCTCCAATGCAAGGTACCGCCGCGGACTTAATCAAGCTGGCCATGATTGCCGTTGAGGATTGGCTAGAAAAAGAGCAGCTGAAAACCAAGATGCTGCTTCAAGTTCACGATGAATTGGTGTTTGATGTGCCTTTAGATGAAATTGAGCTATTACAGGCTAAGTTACCAGATTTAATGTGCCACGTTGCCCAATTGAAGGTGCCTTTGGTAGTTAGTATTGGGATTGGCGATAATTGGGAAGAAGCGCATTAGCAAATAAATGGGCAACTGAATAAGCAACTAAAGCTAGGAGACAAAATTAATGAATGAGAAAACTCAAAACGGTCGACGTAATTTTATGAAGACTTCAGCAATCGGAGCGACGACTATGGGCGTTGGATTTGTTACGGCTTCTGAGCCGGTGATGGCTGCGGCTATTGAGACTGACTTTAAAGGCCTTAAGGCAGGCGAACAGATGATCCCGATAGGCAGCTTTCAATTGCCCGCCTATGTATCGCGGCCAGAAAATGCCAAAGGATCTTTACCGATCATTATTGTGGTGAGCGAAATTTTTGGCGTGCACGAACACATTGCTGACGTCACTAGACGTTTTGCGAAGCTGGGTTATCTTGCTATTGCACCAGAATTTTTTACACGTGCAGGCGACCCAAACTCTTATGGAACAGTTGCAGAGATTCAGAAAAATATCGTGGCTAAAACGCCGGATGCACAAGTTCTCAATGATTTGCAGGGAGCCTTAGTATGGGCAGGCAAAAATGGCGGCGATCTTAAAAGAGTTGGCGTAACCGGCTTTTGTTGGGGTGGCCGTATTACTTGGTTATCGGCTACTTTGCCTCAGGTGCGTGCTGGCGTTGCCTGGTACGGGCGTTTAATTGGTGAAAAGACTGAAGTCAATCCAAGGCATCCGGTGGATATCGCGGCTGAGCTCAAGGCACCAGTACTCGGTTTATATGGCGCTGCAGATACCGGAATTTCTCTTGAAAGTATCGATCAAATGCGTGCAGCATTGGCACAAGCATCCAATAATCCTGCTGCCAAAGCATGCCAATTTGAGGTATATCCGGATGCGCCACACGCCTTTCATGCGGACTATCGTGCTTCATATCGCGAAGGCCCTGCGAAAGATGGTTGGGAAAAATGTATTGTTTGGTTTAAGAAAGCAGGAGTGGTTTAAGGTCTATGTCCGTTCTGCAAACCATTCTCTTGGTTACTGCTCTGGCGGGTACTGCTAGCGTATTAGTGGCTGCGAGTTGTTCTTTGGCCATGCTTTCAAAGATGGTTAATAACATGGTGAGTTTGTCGGTAGGTATTTTGCTGGCGACTGCTTTGCTGCACTCTTTGCCAGAGGCTTTTAGTATGCAAGGAGCAAGCCCGCAACTTCTGTTTGCTACCTTGCTTGCTGGATTGTTGGGCTTCTTCTTACTAGAGAAGATCGCTTTATTACGCCATGACCATCATCACGAGGGTGATGGTCATCACCATCACCATGGTCATGATGCAGAAAATGCTGGCCGTAGCGGATGGATGATTTTAGTTGGTGATGGTATTCATAATTTTGTGGATGGCATTTTGATTGCTGCAGCCTTTATGGCTGACTTTCAACTCGGTATCTTTACTGCTATCGCCATCATTGCGCACGAGATCCCGCAAGAGATTGGCGACTTCATTGTTTTGCTCAATGCTGGTTTTTCACGTGCACGCGCTTTGTTCTACAACCTCTTATGTGGTTTATCGGCGGTAGTGGGCGGTGTTCTGGCTTATTTCTTCTTAGAAAGGGCGCATGCGGTAATGCCTTATTTGCTGGTGATTGCCTCTAGCAGCTTTATTTATATTGCGGTGAGCGACCTCATTCCGCAAATGCATCGTCGCCCGCATTGGGCGGAGTCCTTGCGTCAAATAGTTTTAATTGCTTGTGGCGTAGGGTTTGTAATTTTGCTTTCCCTGCTGCATTAAGAAAGCTTTAAAGCTCTATTGGTCTTTTGGGATCAGCACACCATTCGCTCCAACTGCCCGCATAAAGGCGCGAGCCTTTTAGCCCGGCAATTTCCATGGCTAATAAATTGTGACAAGCTGTAACGCCTGAGCCACATTGGTGAATGATTTCTGATGGCTTTATTGGACCAAGAAGATCAACAAATTCTTTGAATAAGTGCTCAGGCGTTTTGAATGCTGTTGCAGAAAGATTCTCTTTAAAGAAACGATTCATCGCCCCTGGGATATGGCCGCCGACTGGATCAAGAGTTTCGTTCTGGCCATGAAAGCGGTCATTTGCGCGCGCATCAAGAATTTTGTTTTTCTGAGTTTGCAGATTGCCCACGACTTCATCAACCAAGACTAGGCCAGCGAATGGCATAACTCCAATCGGTTCGGCGCAGGAGGTTGGTGATCTAGGAACGCTGCCCATTGGCCCATTCCAAGCATCTAAGCCACCATCTAGAACACGGACATTGGCGTGCCCAGTAGCTTTGAGCATCCACCAGAGGCGGCTTGCGTAAACGGAGCCTTGTTTGTCATACGCAACAACTAAGGTATTGGGGCTGATGCCTAGGCGAGCTTTTGTTTGAGCCCAGGCGTCTGGACTGGGTAAGGGGTGGCGACCATTTGTTCCAGTTGTCGGACTGGATAAATCTTGATCAAGATCTACGTGAATCGCGCCGGGGATGTGACTTTCTTCGTATGATTTTTTCCCTGCGGAAGGGTCAACTAAATCAAAGCGGCAATCGCAGAGTAGGACATTCTCGCCACTATTGATGATTTCTTCTAACTGGTTTGCTGAAATCAGAGGAGTCATGATGCTTCCTATTTTTAGTGACAAGAGTATTAGGTGAAGCTGTAAAGCTTTCTGTGATTATGCGCCTTGAAGGTTCATCACGCGGCGATACCATTCATGAAAATGTTGCATACCATCTTCCATGGGGCTTTGGTAGGGACCTACTTCATTAATGCCACGCGCATAGAGCGCTGCGCGTCCTTGATCCATGCGCTCGCCAATTTCGTCATCCTCGATACAGGTTTCCATATAGGCAGCACGCTCAGCCTCGACAAATTCACGTTCGAATAAAGCGATTTCTTCTGGGTAATAAAACTCCACAATATTGCGGGTTTTACCTGGGCCCATTGGGTGCAGCGTTGATATGCACAATACACCTGGGTACCACTCCACCATGACATTGGGGTAGTAGGTTAGCCAGATAGCACCATGGCGCGGGGCCTTGCCGTTATATTGGCGCAGCACTGCTTCGTGCCAATTGCGATAAGTAGGAGAGCCAGGAGTCTGTAAATCTTTATGAATGCCAACGGTTTGCACGCTATGCCAATCACCAAATTCCCAACGCAAATCTTCGCAAGAAACAAATTTTCCTAAGCCGGGGTGAAATGGCACAACATGGTAATCCTCGAGATAAACCTCGATAAATGTTTTCCAGTTGTAGTTGCAATCATGTACTTCAACATGATCCAGTAAATAACCATCAAATTTCAGATCATCAGCAACACCAAGCTTAGCAAGATCAGTGCGCACATCTCGCGGACCTTCAAATAGCATGCCCTGCCAATTTTGTAAGGGGGACTTGCCCAGATTCAAGCAAGGCTTATCTTCAAAATGTGGGGCACCCAATAAATTGCCGCCCAAGTCATAGGTCCAGCGATGTAGTGGACAAACAATATTGTCAGCTTTGCCGCGACCATTGAGCATGAGTGCTTGGCGATGGCGGCAAACGTTAGAAAGGAGTTCTATTCCTGATTCATTGCGAACAAGGATGCGACCTTCATTTTCTGCGCCTAAGGTCTGATAGGAGCCAATTTCAGGTACCGTGAGTTCGTGGCCAACATAGCCAGGACCCTGCTTAAAAAGCAGTTCAATTTCCCGCTGATACAAGTCAGCGTCAAAATAAGCCGAGACCGGCAGTTGTAGATTGGACGGCGCAAGCTTCTGCGCGGTAGCCAGATTAGTCATTCTCCCCACCCCCGAAAACGTCAGCCGAAGCTAAGCGGAATAACCAATCCAACCATCGACGGATCGATATTGGAAAGGAAGGAATGGATTATACCCATCCAAAGGGCTTCTCGCTTTAATATGTAGGACTATCCGTATGGGAAATATGAAGGAAACCAGTTTATGCCAGCCAAAAAGTCAGAGAGTCAAAAACCCGGTCTTGAGGTTCAAATTGACCCAGATTTACGTTATGAGCAGGCTATTAAAGAGTTAGAAAAGCTCATTTCTGACATGGAGTCAGGCAAATTTTCCCTGGAAGAGACATTGCTAGCCTATCAAAGAGGCGCCGCTTTATTGAAGCATTGCCAGGGCGTGCTCGCAGAGGTTGAGCAGCAAGTGCGAGTTTTTGAAGTCTGATGTCTACTGCTTTTCAATTTCAGGAGTGGGTCACTTCCCACTCTGAGCGTAACGAGTTAGCCTTAGACCGCTTACTTGACTCTGCGCAAACGATCCCTCATCGTTTGCACGAGGCAATGCGTTATGCGGCGCAGGGTGGTGGCAAGCGTATTCGTCCTCTCTTGGTTTACGCTGCTGGTCAGCTTGGCGACAAGGCAGATCAGGCTAGAGCAGAGTCATTAGATGCGGCTGCTGTTGCAATTGAATGTATTCACGCTTACTCATTGGTGCACGATGATTTGCCATGCATGGATGATGATGATTTACGTCGTGGTCGTCCAACCGTTCATAAGGCTTATGACGAAGCCACTGCGCTTTTGGTTGGTGATGCTTTGCAAACTCGTGCATTTGAAATTTTGGTAAATGCAAAATGTGATCCGCAAGTGCGTCTAAAAATGATTGCTGCGTTAGCGGCAGCCTCTGGATCACGCGGTATGGCTGGCGGGCAGGCGATCGACCTCGATAGCGTTGGTAAGAAATTAGACCTTATAGGCCTCAAGCAAATGCATGCCATGAAAACAGGCGCTTTGTTATCTTGCGCCGTCGAATTAGGTGGTATTGCTGCTCACCTGAATCTAAGTGAATTGACCTATCTTGAAAGCTACTCAAAAGCTCTGGGATTGGCGTTTCAAATCGTCGATGACGTATTGGATGCCACTGCCGATAGTCAAACATTGGGCAAAACAGCTGGTAAAGACGCTGCAGCGAATAAGCCGACCTATGTGACCTTGATGGGTTTAGACTATGCACAGAAGCAGGCTAAAGATTTGCAGGAATTAGCAATTGCCAGTTTGGATACTTTTGGTGCTCAAGCGCAGGCATTAAAAGATTTGGCTCTCTTGGTAGTCAATCGCGGTAAATAAGATTGATACCAGAGAGATAAATTAGTACGGATTATTTTGATTCAATGACTTTAGATTCCATTCACTCTCCTAACGACCTCAAAAAACTCTCGCGCGAAGAGCTGCCTGCTTTAGCCGATGAATTGCGAGAATTTGTTTTGGATTCCGTATCTAAAACGGGCGGCCATCTCTCATCTAACTTAGGGACAGTTGAGCTATCAATTGCTTTGCATTACGTGTTTGATACCCCAGCAGATCGTATCGTTTGGGATGTAGGTCATCAAAGCTATCCACACAAAATCTTGACTGGTCGTCGCGAACGTATGCATACCTTGCGTCAGTACAAAGGGCTATCAGGATTTCCACATCGCTCTGAAAGTGAGTTTGATGCATTTGGAACGGGCCACTCATCTACCAGTATCTCTGCTGCAATGGGTATGGCACGCGCATTCCAAACCAAGGGCGAGCGTCATGTTGCTGTTGCTGTAATCGGCGACAGCGCAATGACCGGTGGCATGGCTTTTGAAGCGATGAATAATGCAGGCGTTTACGATGACTTGCCATTAGTCGTGATTTTGAATGACAACGATATGTCGATCTCGCCTGCAGTGGGTGCGCTCAATCGCCATCTCGCTAGATTGCTTAGCGGCAATATTTATTCTGCGACCAAAAAAGGGATTGATAGCGTTTTATCAATTGCACCACCACTGCGCGAGTTTGCAAAACGTCTCGAGGACCACGCTAAAGGCATGGTTTCTCCTTCCACTATCTTTCAAGAGTTTGGTTTTAATTATTTCGGTCCGATTGATGGCCATGATTTAGACGCGCTGGTTCCCATGTTGCAGAACGTACGCCGCCTTGCGCTGGAAGGGCGCGGACCACAGTTTTTGCATGTGGTGACCAAAAAAGGTCAAGGTTATGAGTTGGCTGAAGCCGATCCTGTGCTCTATCACGGCCCTAGTAAGTTTGACCCTCAAGAGGGTGTCAAAAAAGTGGCTGTATCTAAAAAAACATTCACCCAAGTGTTTGGTGAATGGTTGTGCGATATGGCTCATGCCGATCCATTATTGATTGGCATTACTCCAGCAATGCGCGAAGGATCGGGCTTAGTTGAATTTGAAAAGAACTTCCCTAAACGTTATTACGATGTGGGCATAGCTGAGCAACATGCAGTGACCTTTGCAGCTGGTATGGCATGTGAGGGTATGAAGCCAGTCGTTGCAATTTATTCCACATTCTTACAACGCGCTTACGATCAACTCATTCATGACGTTGCTCTACAAGACTTGCCAGTGTTGTTTGCACTCGATCGCGCAGGTTTAGTGGGTGCTGATGGCGCTACACATGCTGGCGCATACGACATTCCATTTTTGCGTTGTATACCAAATATGCTGGTAATGACGCCTGCTGATGAAGCAGAGTGCCGTGATTTGTTAACGACAGCATTTCATCAGCCTCATCCAAGTGCTGTGCGCTATCCACGTGGAGCGGGTATTGGGGCTATTCCCTCTAAAGAGTTGCGCAGTCTTCCTTTGGGTAAGGGCGAAGTTCGCCGCAAATCGAATGCACCTGCTGGACAGCGCGTAGCGATTTTGTCATTTGGTACTTTGCTTTACTCTGCGCTTGAAGTGGCTGAGGGTATTGATGCCACTGTTGCCAATATGCGTTTTGTCAAACCACTTGATGTTGAACTCATTAAATCTTTAGCCTCTGATCATGATTATTTTGTGACCATTGAGGATGGTGCGATTGCGGGTGGAGCGGGTAGCGCTTGCTTAGAGGCGCTCTCAGCAATGGGCATTCATAAGCCCCTATTGCAACTAGGTCTTCCTGATGAATTCGTCGAGCATGGCGATTACAACCTTTTGATGACCAAGTGTGGCTTGGATGTAGAGGGCATAGCCAACTCCATCAAACAGCGTTTTCCAGCGATATTTGCGAAAAATTCAGTGGCAGCAGGCAAATAAGCGTGTTTTGCTTGAAAATAGAGCTATGAATGACATGAACCCAGCTTTTTTGAAGCCTAGCGCAATGCCTGATGTGCAATCCACTTTGGATGAGCGCGCCTTGCCGATTGAGCAAGTAGGCATTCGTGGGGTGCGTCATCCACTAACTATTCGCAGTAAGACAGGTAATTTTCCATCGGTTGGTCTTTTTGAAATGGATGTCGCACTGCCGGCGCATGTTAAAGGGACGCATATGTCGCGTTTCATGGCTTTGCTGCAAAAACAAGATTCTGCTGTTGATAGCACGACAGTGGTAGCCATGGCGCGCAACATGTTGCCCTTGCTTGATGCCAAAGAGGGTCATGTACAGTTTTCTTACACCCACTTTGTTAAAAAAGCTGCACCAGTATCTGGTGTAGAAAGTTTGATGGATTACGAAGTAACTTGGATGGCTACTGCGAAACAAAATGTAGATGGCAAAACAGACGTGGAATTAGGTTTGCGCGCGCAAGTTCCGGTAATGAGTTTGTGTCCCTGCTCTAAAGAGATTTCTGATTTTGGTGCTCACAACCAGCGCTCTCATGTGACTATGTCAGTAGTGCTCGATACAGAAACCATGATGACCGTAGAAGACTTAGTTACTGCGGCTGAGAGTGAGGCTTCTAGTGAGTTGTGGGGCTTACTGAAGCGCCCCGATGAAAAGTGGGTAACTGAACGCTCTTATAGCAATCCAAAATTCGTTGAAGACCTTGTGCGTGATGTGGCTGGGCGCCTGAAGGCTGATGGGCGTATTCGCTCATTTGTGGTTGAGGCGGAAAACTTTGAGTCTATTCACAACCACAGCGCTTTTGCCAGAATTAGCCACGCAAAATAATTGCGCTGAGCAACTATTTTAAGTTGTTGCTTTCCAAATCCCAGCGGGGTTTGATATCAAATGCACCGGATATTGTTGATCCATTATTTTTTTCCAATAATCGTAATGCCCCCGCAAAAGCGATCATCACACCATTGTCAGTACATAAATCTAATGGCGGGTAATGCACTTCAAAACCAATTTTTTTAGCTTTGTCATTCAGTGCTTTGCGAAGTTGTGCGTTGGCGCCTACACCACCCGCTAGTACTAAATGCTTACAGCCGGTTTGCTTAAGTGCTTTTTCTGATTTGCTGACGAGCACAGCGACGATAGAATCAACAAAACTTTTGGCTAAGTCTGCATGAAATTGCGCCACCTCTTTGGCATCATTAATTTTCTTTTCTTCAAACTTCTTCACTTGATTTAAAACGGCAGTTTTTAAACCCGAAAAAGAAAAATCCAGATCACCTGAGTGCAGCATTGGTTTTGGTAGATCAAAAATACCTGTGCGACCTTGTTCTGCTAATTTAGAAATTGCCGCACCTCCGGGGTAGTCCAGTCCCAGTAATTTGGCAGTTTTATCAAAAGCTTCACCGGCAGCGTCATCTAAGGTTTCGCCCAAAAGCTCGTATTGACCAATTCCTGAGACTTGCATGAGTTGGGTATGGCCACCTGAAACAAGCAGGGCAATAAAGGGAAATTGAGGGGATGTCTGCCCCAAAAGCGGTGAAAGTAGGTGTCCCTCAAGGTGATGGACTCCAATTGAGGGCAAATTTAGCCCTTGGGCAAGAGACTTAGCAAAGGCGCTACCCACCAAGAGGGCACCAGCCAGGCCAGGACCCTGAGTGAAGGCCACAGCGTCAATATCAGTCATTTTTAGCCCAGATTGGGCCAAAGATTGGTCTAAAAGAGGTAAAACACGCTGAATATGGTCTCGAGAAGCCAATTCTGGAACAACCCCGCCATAATCCCTGTGCATGGCGATCTGAGAGTGCAAACCTTGCCCCAGAATGCCCTGGAATGCGGGTTTACCGTCTTCCCAGGGGGCTGTGTTGTATAAAGCCACCCCGGTTTCGTCACAAGAAGTTTCTATTCCTAAAACAATCATTTTTTGGCTTGGTCGTGCTAGAATCGCAATTCAGTTAATTTTTCGATATTTTTCGAGCATATACGAGTTAAACAAGTATGACTACAGTCCGCCTCCGTGAGAACGAACCTTTTGAAGTGGCATTACGCCGTTTCAAGCGCACCATTGAAAAAAATGGTCTTTTGACCGACTTGCGTGCCCGCGAGTTTTACGAGAAGCCAACGGCTGAACGTAAGCGCAAAAAGGCTGCAGCTGCAAAACGCCATTACAAGCGTATTCGTAGCCAAATGTTGCCTAAGAAGCTTTACTAATAGAATTTAAAAGCTCTCTTCACCGAGAAGCTTTGAAACCCGCTGACGGTGAAACGCAGCGGGTTTTTGCTTTTTGAATTGCTAAACAAAGTTGGACAGCTAGATACATTCATTACCAGGAGTAAAGCCATGAGTCTCAAAGATCAAATTACCGAAGACATGAAAAATGCAATGCGCGCTAAAGAAGTTGAGCGTCTAGGAACCATTCGTCTTTTGTTAGCCGCTATCAAGCAACGTGAAGTAGATGAGCGCATTGTGGTTGATGATGCTGGTGTGATTGCTACGGTTGAAAAAATGATTAAGCAGCGCAAAGACTCTATCTCTCAGTTTGAAAAAGCCGGGCGCGATGATTTGGTTGCGATTGAAGCTGCTGAGATGGTAATTTTGCAAACATACTTGCCAGCGCAGTTATCGGATGCTGAAGTTACCGCTGCAGTTGCGGCTGCAGTTGCTTCTACAGGTGCCGCAGGACCACAAGACATGGGTAAGGTGATTGGCGTTCTCAAGGCTCAGTTGGCTGGTAAGGCAGATATGGGTAAAGTTTCTGGCTTGGTAAAAGCTGCGCTGGCTAAGTAAGAAAAATACTTTCACACTGGCCTTATGGCGTTGATTCCCCAATCCTTCATTGCCGATCTTTTAAATCGGGTTGACATCGTTGATGTGGTTGGACAATACGTAAAACTCAAGAAGGCTGGTGCAAACTATCAAGGTTTATGCCCTTTTCATTCCGAGAAGTCTCCTTCATTTTCAGTTTCTCCAACTAAGCAGTTCTATCACTGCTTTGGTTGCGGAGCGCATGGCTCTGCAATTAGTTTTCTGATGGAATATTCAGGACTTGGTTATGTGGATGCGATTGAGGATTTAGCTCGATCTGCAGGTTTGGACGTTCCACGTGAAGAGCGCACTGCAACTGATATAGCAAGGCAGCAACAAACGATGGCCTTAAGTGAGGTCATGAGCTCAGCAGCCGATTGGTATCGTCAACAGTTAAAGGGTAATACGCGAGCAGTTGAATATCTAAAAGGCCGAGGTCTTACTGGGGAAATCGCCAAGCGCTATGCCTTGGGCTATGCACCGGATGGTTGGCAAGGCTTAGAAGCAGTATTTGGTCCCTATTCCAATGATGAAGTAGCTAAGACCTTATTAGAGGGCGGGTTGCTGATTCAGGGTGAGCAAGCCGAAGGCGGTCAACCAGTTAAACGCTACGACCGATTTCGGGATCGCATTATGTTTCCAATTCGTAATCCTAAGGGCCAAACAATTGGCTTTGGCGGTCGGATTCTAGATCAAGGTGAGCCTAAGTATTTAAATTCTCCAGAGACACCATTGTTCTCAAAGGGTAATACGCTTTATGGATTGTTTGAAGCTAGGCAAGCCATTCGCGCACAAGAATATGTTCTCGTGTGTGAAGGGTATATGGATGTCGTTGCACTCGCGCAATTGGGTTTCCCTAATGCAGTTGCAACTTTAGGCACTGCATGTACCGCAAACCATTTACGTATGTTGTTGCGTCAAACTGATAAGGTAGTCTTCTCGTTTGATGGTGATTCCGCTGGTCAGCGTGCAGCACAACGTGCACTAGAGGCTTGTTTACCCTTGATGTCAGACGATAAAGAAATTCGTTTCTTATTCTTGCCGACTGAGCATGATCCGGATAGCTATGTCCGTGCCTATGGTGCGCCTGCTTTTGAGAAGGTCATTAAAGAGGCGATGTCTATTTCTAGCTTCTTCTTTAAGGTTGTGAGCGAAGATCATGAGTTAACCACTCCGGAGGGTAGAGCCCATACACATCATGCTGCCAAGCCTCTATTACTCTCCATGCCACCGATTGCATTGCGTACACAAATTTTGCGTGAGCTCGCTATTCGCACCAATACCACTCCAGTTGAGCTTGAGACATTCTGTGGCCTCACAGTGATTCCTGCACCTGTTCAGCCATCCTCATATCAAGCGGCTCAAGCAAGACAGCAGAGCAATCAAAATCAATTTCCGAATTCCAGTAATAGACAAGGCGCTCCTTGGCAAACATCCAAGGGTTCCGCAAAAAGAGTGGCCACTCAAAATATTGAGCCACCAAAAGCACCAACGGATTTAGCAGAGCAAATGCTACGAGTGATTATTCAGTTTCCGCATTTAGGAAAAGCGCTAGATGCCAATAAGCGCAAACTTGCATTAAAAGCTGCAGAGCAAAGATCAGCCAATGCTCTTGCATTGATGAAAGATCTTTTGGCGCAATGCGACTTGGTGGAGTTGCTCCCTGGAGAAAATGGAAAACCAGCAACGGTTGGCGCTGGCGCTTTTGCCATGTTCCAAGATCAGCTCTCTCGAAGCGACCTTGCATCGCTATATGAGGTCCTGAGAAATCGGGTGATGGGGTCTGATTTGGAGTTAGAAGGTGCGGCTGCAGACTTGGATGGGGCATTCAAAAAACTGGAGCTAATCCATCTAAAACAAGAAATGACCGAGATTACTCAAAAGATTGCTGGCGGCACTGCTTCAGAACAAGATCGGGCCCGATATCGGGAATTAGGCGAGAAACTGAGGTTCTCTTAAGAATTTTCCTAAATTACCCCTAGAAATCCCCTGAAATTGCCCCATATTTTTAGGGGGGAAGGGGGTAAAAAAGTCGTAATCGACTATAATCCTCTGTTCCCAAGAAAAAACCGATTTAATTCAGCCACTTGCGCTTTATTTTGATGAAATTTGGGGTAGGTGAGCTACAGGGCTGTGCTTAATCAGTCGATATCAATAACAGTAATGTGAGTAAGTGCTAATAAATGCCGAATACCAAGACAAAAAAACCAGCTAAATCTGTAAAAGTGATTGCTAAACCAGTCAAACCAGTTAAAGCTGCTGCAAAGCCAGCACCAAAAGCAAAAGCACCAGCAAAGCCAGCTCCAAAAGCGAAGGTGGTTGCTAAGGCTCCTGCTAAACCAGTTAAAGCTGCTGCAAAGCCAGCACCAAAA
>CANFMT010000024.1 GCA_947448415.1 Burkholderiaceae bacterium
AAAACGGCGGAAATCGTCAAAGAAAACGCGCGCAGCGCAAACGATACGGGTAGCCCTGAAGTTCAAGTTTCATTGCTAACAGCCCGCATCAATGAATTAACCCCCCATTTCAAGGCTAACGCTAAAGATCATCACAGCCGTCGTGGCTTGTTGAAGATGGTTTCACGCCGTCGCCGCCTTTTGGATTACCTCAAAGGTAAAGATTTGGATCGCTATCGCGCATTGATTGAGAAATTAGGTCTCCGTAAGTAATTCTTATCGGTATGCAATGCCATCTATCTTAGGATTGTTTCTTTATTGAATCATTCTTAAGCAGATGGCATGTTTTTTTGGGCGCTTCAAGATTATTTGTGTAGGGGATTGTGTCATTCCAATGAGCTTCTGATGAGGGTTCAGAGTCTCCCTGGAATGGCATCCCTTGTGATCTTAAAACGCTCCAGTGTTGTCGTGACACTGCTTTATCCCACGACAAGCGCAATGCTCATGTGAGTTTTGCGTGAACAATTTGGAGAAGATCAGAATGACAATGTTTAAAAAAGCAGTTAAGAGTTTTCAATGGGGCAATCATCAGGTAACGATGGAAACAGGCGAGATCGCTCGTCAATCAGGTGGTGCCGTTATCGTTAACGTAGATGACACCGTCGTAATGGGTACAGTAGTTGCCTCTAAGTCTGCAAAGCCAGGCCAATCCTTTTTTCCATTAACAGTAGATTACTTAGAAAAAACCTACGCAGCAGGCAAGATCCCTGGCGGTTTCTTCCGTCGCGAAGGTCGTCCATCAGAAGGCGAGACATTGATCTCCCGTTTGATCGATCGCCCATTGCGTCCTTTGTTCCCAGAAGGTTTCTTGAACGAAGTTCAGGTGGTTGTACATGTGCTGTCTATTAACCCTGATGTTCCTTCTGATATTCCTGCGTTGATTGCTGCTTCTGCAGCTTTAGCTATTTCAGGCATCCCATTTGCAGGCCCAGTAGGCGCGGCACGTGTTGGTTACGCTAATGGCCAATATTTGTTGAACCCAACCCGTACAGAGCAAGCTACTAGCGAGCTCGATTTGATCGTAGCTGGTACACAAGCTGCTGTATTGATGGTTGAATCAGAGGCTAATCAATTATCTGAAGAAGTAATGTTAGGCGCTGTTGTATATGGTCATGACCAAATGCAAACCGCTATCAACGCAATTAACGAATTAGTATCCGAAGCTGGTAAGCCAGAGTGGGATTGGACTGCCGCCCCTAAAGATGAGCCATTTATCGCTAAGGTAACTGCATTGGCTGAAGCTCCTTTGCGCGAGGCGTATCAGATCCGTCAAAAGGGTGCTCGTTCAGACAAGCTCAAAGAAATCACTAAAGAAGTAGTTGCTAAGCTACAAGAAGAGGGTGATGTTGACGCTGTAGCGGTTAACGACATCTTGTTCGAAATCGAAGCGAAGATTGTTCGTAGCCAGATTTTGAATGGAGAGCCACGTATTGATGGTCGCGATACACGCACTGTTCGTCCAATTGAAATTCGTAATGGCGTATTGCCACGCACACACGGTTCTGCATTGTTTACTCGTGGCGAAACACAGGCTCTCGTTGTAGCGACTTTAGGTACTGCACGTGACGAGCAAATTATTGATGCGCTCGAAGGTGAATACCGCGATCGCTTCATGTTCCACTACAACATGCCTCCTTTTGCCACTGGTGAGACTGGTCGCGTAGGTAGCCCAAAGCGTCGTGAAATCGGTCATGGTCGTTTGGCTAAGCGCGCATTGATTCCTGTGTTGCCAAGCCCAGAAGATTTTGCATACAGCATTCGCGTAGTTTCAGAGATTACTGAGTCAAACGGCTCATCATCAATGGCGTCTGTTTGCGGCGGATGTTTAGCAATGATGGATGCTGGTGTTCCAGTTAAAGCGCACGTTGCTGGCGTAGCAATGGGCTTGATTCTGGATGGTAACCGTTTTGCTGTGTTGACAGATATCTTGGGTGATGAAGATCACTTAGGCGATATGGACTTTAAAGTTGCTGGTACAGCGAACGGTATTACTGCTTTGCAGATGGACATTAAAGTTCAAGGTATTACCAAAGAAATTATGCAAGTTGCTTTGGCACAAGCCAAAGAAGGTCGCTTGCATATCTTGAGCAAAATGCAAGAAGCAATGGGTTCAGTTCGTACCGAATTGTCAGCTCATGCTCCACGCATGGTTTCTTTCAAGATTCATCCAGACAAGATTCGTGAAGTGATTGGTAAGGGCGGCGCAACTATTCAGGCTCTTACCAAAGAAACTGGCTGCAGCATCGACATCAAGGATGATGGCACTGTAACAATTGCTTCTACTTCCGCTGAAGGTATGGCTGAAGCTAAAGCACGTATCGAAGGCATTACTGCTGAAGCTGAAGTAGGTAAGATCTACGAAGGTCCAGTTGTGAAATTACTCGAATTCGGCGCTTTGGTAAATATTCTTCCTGGTAAAGATGGTCTTTTGCACATCTCAGAAATTTCTAATGAGCGCGTAAAAGAAGTTAAAGATTATTTAGCAGAAGGCCAAGTCGTTCGCGTGAAGTTGTTGGCTGCTGATGAGCGTGGTCGTTTGCGCTTATCCCTTAAAGCGGCAATGGCTGATGAGGGAGGCACAATTGCTCCCTTAGCTGGCGCTACTACTGAAGCTGCTCCTGCAGCTGACGAAACAGCTTAAGTAACTTCTCAAGATCACTCGGAGTTTTCAATGCGTGTAATTGAGATCAAAGAATTCGGTGCACCAGAAATGTTGGTGCCAACCACCCGTCCAGATCCAGCAGTTCCTGCTGCCGGTTCTGGCGAGGTCTTGATCAAAGTGCTTGCAGCTGGAATTAATCGTCCAGATGTTCTGCAGCGCAAAGGACACTATCCAGTGCCCGCTGGCGCATCAGATATCCCCGGTCTTGAGGTTGCAGGTGAAGTTGTTGGTGGTGATTTATCGCATGCTGATAATGTCTTAGGATTAAAAGTGGGTGACAAGGTGTGTGCATTGGTGCAAGGTGGTGGTTATGCGGAACTCTGCACAGCGCCGGTTGCCCAATGTTTGCCATATCCGTCAGGATTTACTGATCTTGAAGCTGCAGCCTTACCAGAAACTTTCTATACCGTATGGAGCAATGTCTTCATGCGCGGAGAATTATCTGCTGGCGAAACTTTATTGATCCAAGGTGGTTCTAGCGGAATTGGTGTTACTGCCATATTGATTGCAAAAGCTCTCGGTCACAAGGTCTTTGTTACTGCCGGCACAGATGAGAAGTGCGCAGCCTGCTTGAAGTTAGGAGCTGATTTAGCGGTGAATTACAAAACTCAAGATTTTGTTGAGGAAGTAAAAAAAGCTACTGATGGTAAGGGTGTAAACGTGATTCTTGATATGGTGACGGGCTCATATGTTCAGCGTGAAATTGATTGTCTCGCTGATGATGGTCGAATTGTCATTATTGCAATTATAGGCGGCTCTAAATCCGAAGTGAATACTGGTCAAATTTTGCGTCGTCGTTTAACAATTACTGGTTCCACTTTGCGTCCTCGTCCCGTATCTTTCAAAAAGCAAATTACCAAACAGCTCTACGAGAATGTTTGGCCTTTGCTTAATGCTGGAAAACTAAAACCAGTTATATATAAAACATTTACGCTTGATCAAGCGGCAGATGCGCATGTACTGATGGAATCATCTGAGCATGTCGGCAAGATCGTATTGACCGTATAAGTAATCCATCATTCTTATGCGACCACTCATCGTTATCGGTAACTGGAAAATGAATGGCAATCTTGATGGCAATCAGGATTGGGTTATGACCGTTGCTCGCGGCATGGAAAGTGGTATGCCGTCAGGCCGTAAGTTTGCTGTCTGCCCTCCGTTTCCTTATTTATCTCAGTGCGCATCGCTTATTAAAGAACATTCATTAGCATTTCTGAGCTTGGGTGCCCAAGATACATCAGCACATATTTCCGGCGCCTACACTGGAGAAGTTGCTGCTTCAATGCTCAAAGAGATGGGCTGTCAATATGTGATTGTTGGCCACTCTGAGCGTCGCCAATTTCATCAAGAGGTTGATGAGGTAGTGGCCGCCAAAGCTCTACAGGTTCTTGATGCTGGTATGACACCGGTTATATGCGTTGGTGAAACTGCAGATGAGCGTAATTCTGGCAGGGCGCAAGAGATTGTTTGTGGGCAGGTGGCTAAGCAGGTATCTGTTTTACAAGATCGATTGGCTGATTGCTTGATTGCTTATGAGCCTGTCTGGGCAATTGGTACTGGTAAGGTTGCTAGCGCTCAAGTGGCACAGGATATGCATCATGCAATCCGTCTACAGTTGGCTGAATTTAACGAGGATGTTGCAGCGCATGTCGGCATTTTGTATGGTGGTAGCGTAAAGCCAGACAACGCTGTTGAATTGTTTGCAATGCCTGATATTGATGGTGGATTGGTTGGAGGGGCTGCGTTAAATCCCCAAGAATTCTTATCGATTTGTCAGGCGTAATTTTTTTATTGGAGATGAGCTGTGGAATGGTTTAAAACTTTATTAATCGTATTGCAGGTAATTTCAGCTTTGGCTGTAATTCTTCTGGTTTTGCTGCAGCAAGGCAAAGGTGCTGATATGGGTGCAGCATTTGGCTCTGGCGCTTCTGGTAGCCTTTTTGGGGCAAGCGGTTCTGCCAATTTCCTTTCTCACGCAACTGCTATTTTTGCAGCTGTTTTTTTCATCTGTACTCTTGGAATTACTTGGATTGGCAATAAAAAGGAAGTTAGTCCTGGCGTCCTCTCTGGAACCGTAGCTCCCGTTGTAGCGCCCGCTGCGCCGGTAGCCCCAGCTCAGGATCCTACAAAGCCTGCAGTTCCTAAGTAAAAAAGTAGGTTTTTATAGATTTAACTATTCCAAAATTGGGGTAGATAGGTTGTGCAATGCAGTAGAATTGATGGGTTTTGCAAGATGCCGACGTGGTGAAATTGGTAGACACGCTATCTTGAGGGGGTAGTGGCTTAGGCTGTGCGAGTTCGAGTCTCGCCGTCGGCACCAAAAAATGAAAGTTTTGTAAGAGTTTTTGCTCTAAATCAAAGCTTTTTGTAGTGGAATAATTAATAATTTGCTGCATTTGAAGATTTACCAGACGAACGAATCAGGGCTATTTTGAATCTCGCTAATTACTTTCCTGTTCTACTTTTTATCCTCGTAGGTATTGGGGTGGGATTGGTCCCCATGTTCCTCGGAAAAATTCTGGCTCCCTCGAAGCCTGATGCTGAAAAACTCTCCCCGTATGAGTGCGGTTTTGAAGCTTTCGAAGATGCGCGTATGAAGTTTGACGTGCGCTACTACTTAATTGCCATACTATTCATTCTGTTTGATTTGGAAACAGCTTTCCTATTTCCTTGGGGTGTTGCTCTGCGCGATATTGGATGGCTTGGCTACGCCTCTATGGTGATTTTCCTCTTGGAATTCATCGTGGGATTTGTATATATCTGGAAAAAGGGCGCTCTCGACTGGGAGTGATAGATATGGCATTAGAAGGCGTTCTCAAAGAAGGTTTTGTTACAACTACTGCAGATCAGTTAATTAACTGGACGCGCAATGGCTCTTTATGGCCGATGACCTTTGGTCTTGCCTGCTGCGCAGTAGAAATGATGCATGCTGGCGCATCCCGTTATGACTTGGACCGTTTTGGCGTAGTTTTCCGTCCATCGCCACGCCAATCTGATTTGATGATCGTGGCTGGTACCTTGTGCAACAAGATGGCCCCAGCCTTGCGTAAGGTTTATGACCAAATGCCAGAGCCACGCTGGGTTATCTCAATGGGTTCCTGCGCTAACGGTGGTGGTTATTACCATAACTCTTACTCAGTTGTTCGTGGTTGTGATCGCATCGTGCCAGTTGATATTTACGTTCCTGGCTGTCCTCCAACAGCAGAAGCATTGATCTACGGAATTATTCAGCTGCAATCGAAGATCGCTCGTACCAGCACGATTGCACGGAAGGCTTAAGTTATGTCAGACCGTTTAATTCAATTAGCAGCAAACCTTGAAAAAGTTTTAGGTAAACGTGCTCAATCAATCGAGATTGCATTAGGTGAGGTAACTGTAGTGGTTAATGCAGATACTTACTTCGAATCTGCCATGCTATTGCGTGATGATCCATCACTTGCATTTGAACAGCTGATTGATTTATGTGGGGTGGATTATCAAGACTTCCGCGAGGGTGCTTGGGCTGGTCAGCGCTTTGGAGTTGTTAGTCATTTATTGTCTTTAGAGCACAACTGGCGTTTACGCGTGCGTGTATTTGCACCAGACGACAGCTATCCATTAGTTGCATCTATTACACCGGTTTGGAATTCAGCAAACTGGTTTGAGCGTGAAGCATTTGACCTCTACGGTATCTTGTTTGAAGGTCATGATGACTTACGCCGCATCTTGACTGACTATGGCTTTATTGGCCATCCATTTAGAAAAGATTTCCCAATCAGTGGCAATGTAGAAATGCGCTATGACCCAGAGTTAAAGCGTGTTGTCTATCAGCCTGTCACGATTGAGGCTCGAGAAATTACTCCACGTATTGTTCGTGAAGAACAGTATGGAGGTCAGGCTTAAGTCATGGCACAAATTAAGAACTACACCCTCAATTTTGGACCACAACATCCTGCAGCACATGGCGTATTGCGTTTGGTGCTTGAGCTCGATGGTGAAGTGATTCAACGTGCTGATCCACATATTGGCCTGCTCCATCGCGCGACAGAAAAATTAGCCGAGACACGTACTTGGATTCAAAACGTTCCGTACATGGATCGCTTGGATTATGTATCCATGATGTCCAATGAGCACGCTTATGTCATGGCGATTGAAAAGTTATTGCAAGTCGATGTTCCGTTGCGCGCTCAATATATTCGCGTGATGTATGACGAGTTAACTCGCTTATTAAATCACCTGCTTTGGATCGGCTGCCATGGTCTTGACGTTGGTGCGATGGCGGTTTTCTTGTATGCATTCCGTGATCGTGAAGATATCTTTGATATGTACGAAGCCGTATCAGGTGCTCGTATGCATGCTGCCTACTATCGTCCAGGTGGCGTATATCGTGATTTGCCAGATCAAATGGCTCAGTTCGACAAGTCTAAGATTCGTAGTGCTTCAGCAGTAAAACGTTTAAATGAAAACCGTAGCGGCACATTGTTAGATTTCATTGAGCAGTTTGCCAACGGTTTTGATGCAAACGTCGATGAGTATTGCAACCTACTGACTGATAACCGTATTTGGAAACAGCGTTTAGTCAATATTGGTATTGTGACTCCTGAGCGTGCATTACAGCTTGGCTTTACAGGTCCGATGCTACGTGGATCTGGTATCGAGTGGGATTTGCGTAAGAAGCAACCGTACGAAGTTTATGACCGACTAGATTTTGATATCCCTATTGGTGTAAATGGCGATTCATACGATCGTTACCTGGTTCGCATGGAAGAAATGCGCCAATCCAATCGCATTATTAAGCAATGCGTGGCTTGGTTGAAAGCAAATCCAGGTCCAGTAATGAGTGATAACCATAAGGTCTCCCCACCAAAACGCGTGGATATGAAGACCAATATGGAAGAATTGATTCACCATTTCAAATTGTTTACTGAGGGCATTCACGTTCCTAATGGTGAGGCCTATTCAGCTGTAGAGCACCCAAAAGGCGAGTTCGGTATTTATTTGATTTCTGATGGTGCAAACAAACCATATCGCATGAAGATTCGTGCGCCGGGATTTGTACATCTTTCCGCAATGGATGAGATGTCACGTGGCCACATGCTAGCTGATGCGGTAACTATCATTGGTACTCAAGATATTGTGTTCGGGGAGATTGACCGCTAATTTGGCGCGCCAAGGATTATTTAATGACAACAACCCTTCAACTATCCGATAAAACATTAGCCGATATTCATCGCAATATTGCTAAGTACCCCACGGAGCAAAAGCAATCTGCTGTGATGGCTTGCTTAATTGCAGCTCAAACCGAAGTAGGTTGGGTTTCTCCTGAGGTCATTGCGACTGTTGCACAAATTTTAGAAATGCCAACGATTGCAGTCGATGAAGTTGCAACTTTCTACAATATGTACAACACCAAACCAATAGGAAAATACAAGCTAGTAATTTGTACCAATCTACCTTGTCAATTAACTCATGGTGAAACTGCTGCAACGCACTTAAAAAACACACTTGGTATTGGCTACAACGAAACAACCCCTTGCGGAACTTTTACCCTCAAAGAGGGCGAGTGCATGGGCGCATGTGGCGACTCTCCGGTAATGCTGGTAAATGACAAGCGTATGTGTAGCTTTATGAGCAAAGAAAAGATTGATGCTTTGTTAGATGAATTGCGTGCAGAAGGGAAAGTAGCATGACCAGTTTGCACGATCGTCACATTAAGCCATTGATCCTTGCAGGATTAAACGGTGACAACTGGCGCTTAAAAGATTATGAGAGCCGTGGAGGCTATCAACAACTGCGTCGCCTAATTAATGACAAAGTTGCACCTGATGCCATCATCGCTGAATTAAAGGCCTCATCACTTCGTGGTCGTGGTGGCGCAGGCTTCCCAACTGGACTGAAGTGGAGCTTTATGCCACGTCAATTCCCGGGTCAAAAATATTTAGTCTGCAATAGTGATGAAGGCGAGCCCGGTACATTTAAAGACCGTGACATCATGCGTTACAACCCTCATGCATTGATTGAGGGCATGATTATTGGCGCGTACACCATGGGGATTACAGTTGGTTACAACTATATTCATGGCGAAATTTTTGAAGTCTATTCACGCTTTGAAGAAGCGCTAGAAGAAGCGCGTGCCGCTGGTTATTTGGGCGATAAGATTCTTGGTAGCGATTTTTCTTTCCAGTTACATGCATCTCCTGGTTGGGGTGCATACATCTGCGGTGAAGAAACTGCTTTGCTTGAGTCTTTAGAAGGAAAAAAAGGTCAACCGCGCTTTAAGCCACCATTTCCTGCAAGCTTTGGTCTGTATGGCAAGCCAACCACCATTAATAACACTGAAACATTTGCTGCTGTGCCATTCATCTTGGCGATTGGCGGCCCAGCTTACCTAGAACTTGGTAAGCCGAATAATGGTGGAACCAAAATCTTCTCCGTATCAGGTGATGTGGTTCATCCTGGTAATTATGAGATCCCATTGGGTACACCATTTTCTGAGTTGTTAAAGCTTGCTGGTGGCATGCGTGATGGCAAGGCGTTAAAAGCGGTTATTCCTGGTGGCTCTTCAGCTCCTGTTGTTCCTGGTGCGCAAATGATGGATCTCACAATGGATTACGACAGTATTGCTAAGGCTGGCTCAATGCTTGGTTCTGGTGCGGTCATTGTGATGAATGAAACGCGTTGTATGGTTCGTGCACTTGAGCGATTGTCTTACTTCTATCACGAAGAATCTTGCGGGCAATGCACTCCATGTCGTGAGGGTACCGGCTGGCTGTGGCGCATTGTGCATCGTATTGAACATGGCCAAGGACGTCCAGAAGATTTGGATTTATTAAATGATGTTGCTGCAAATATTCAAGGCCGCACTATCTGTGCATTAGGTGATGCTGCTGCAATGCCAGTGCGCGGAATGCTAAAGCACTACATGGATGAATTTGCGTATCACGTAGAACATAAGCGCTGCTTAGATTCTACGCAACCTTTATAAAGAATTAGAGCACGGGATATCTTAAAGTGAGCATGGTAGAGATCGAATTAGATGGCAAGGTAGTTGAGGTTCCGCAAGGTTCGATGGTGATGCATGCCGCGAACAAGATCGGTACCTACATACCTCATTTTTGCTATCACAAGAAATTATCTATCGCCGCTAACTGTCGTATGTGTTTGGTTGAGGTTGAGAAAGCGCCTAAACCATTGCCTGCATGCGCTACACCTGCAACTCAAGGAATGAAGGTATTTACGCATTCTGCTAAAGCTGTGGAAGCACAACGTTCCGTAATGGAATTCTTGCTAATTAATCACCCTTTAGATTGCCCGATATGCGATCAAGGTGGTGAGTGTCAGTTGCAAGACTTGGCCGTGGGATACGGTAAATCAAACTCCCGTTACGATGAAGAGAAGCGCGTTGTTTTTCATAAGAATGTAGGGCCACTCATCTCTATGCAAGAGATGACCCGTTGCATTCACTGCACACGTTGTGTTCGCTTTGGTCAAGAAGTTGCTGGTGTAATGGAATTAGGCATGATCAACCGTGGTGAGCATTCTGAGATCACTACTTTTGTGGGTCAAACTGTCGATTCAGAGCTCTCTGGAAACATGATAGATATTTGTCCAGTTGGAGCATTGACTAGCAAGCCTTTCCGCTACGCAGCACGTACATGGGAATTGGGTCGCAAACGCTCAGTTAGCCCGCACGACAGCTTAGGTGCCAATACAACTGTTCAGACCAAATCCAATAAGGTGATGCGCGTTGTAGCTCTGGAAAACGAAGCAATTAATGAATGTTGGATTAGCGATCGTGATCGCTTCTCATACGAGGGTTTAAACAGTACCGATCGAATTACGACGCCTATGGTTAAGCAGGGCGGTCAATGGTTGGAAACCGATTGGCAGTCTGCTTTAGATTATGTTGCGCACTCACTAAAAACTATTTCTGCGGAGAGTGGGGCGCAAGCTATTGGCGCATTAGCCCATCCAATCTCTAGCTCTGAAGAATTACATCTGCTACAGAAGATTGTTCGTGGATTAGGCTCCAATCAAATAGAGACTCGCTTACGTCAATCTGATGTTCAAGGTGCTGCAACTGCGCCATGGCTGGGTATGCCGGTTTCTAAATTAAGTGAGCTGGATCGCATTTTGGTAATCGGTAGTTTCTTGCGTAAAGATCAACCAGTTATTGCTGCCCGAATTCGTACTGCTGCAAAACGTAGTGTGCAGGTAATGCGTATTGATGCCGGTGGCGACGATTGGTTAATTCCATCAATCGGCATTGCTGCTACCCCAAGCGCCTGGTTAAGCACTTTAAGTGAAGTGGCTTTGGCTATTGCCGCAGCTAAATCGGTTAGTGCCCCATCCGGAATCTCTAACTTAACTGTTTCTCCAGCGGCACAAAAAATTGCTGATAGCTTGCTCTCCGGAGACAGTGCTGCGGTATTACTAGGATCTGCAGCTATTGCGCATCAACATGCTACAGACTTACATGTAATAGCTCAATTTATTGCCGATCAAACTGGGTCGACGTTAGGTTTCTTGCCGGTAGGTGGTAATGCAGTTGGTGCATCCTTGGTAAATGCAAATGGTGCTGGTGTGGATTCTGTTTTATCCGGCGACCGTCGCGCAATGATCTTGATGAATATCGAGCCGGACACAGATTTGCCAAATCCAGTTGCAGCACGCGCTGCCTTAGCTAAGGCAAATACGGTTATTGCTTTGAGTGCTTATCAGAATGCAGATTTATTAGAAGTTGCCGACGTTATTCTGCCAATCAGCGCTTTTTCAGAAACAGTCTCTACTTTTGTAAATCTGGAAGGTAGAGCGCAAACTGTCCAGCCTTCCGTTAAGCCATTGGGTGATTCTCGACCAGCATGGAAGGTCTTACGTGTACTAGGCGGTCTTTTAGGTCTTGACGGTTTCTTATTTAACCTCCCGGAAGAAGTATTGGGTGAGGCTTTGCCTGAAAACTATTGCACTCGCTTAAGTAATCAAACTACAAGCAATGCCATTGCAAGCGATAATTTAGCGCCGTTAAATGGACTCGAGAGATTATCAGACGTCAATATTTATGCTGGCGATCAAATTGTTCGTCGTGCTTCAGCTTTGCAACTCACTCGCGATGCGAAGCGTGGTAATCAGATCGGTTTAGGACAAAAGCTATTTTCAGAGCTGGGATTGAAAGAGGGTGATGCTGTGCGCGTAAGTCAAGGAGCTCAATCTGTAGATATGCCTGCAACCTTAGAAGTGAATCTTGCACCTGGTGCAGTTAGAGTTTCTGCTGGTACTGTGGCTAGTGCGAAATTGGGTGCCATGTTCGGCTCAGTATCTGTTAGTAAGGCATAAGGTACAAGATGGATAATTTCTTGAACCTCATCACAACCCATGGCGAAGCGATTTTTGGCTCACTATGGCCATTAGTTTGGGCTTTGGTGCGTATTGTGATCATCGTTTTGCCTATGTTTGGCTGCGTTGCTTACTTAACCCTATGGGAGAGAAAGCTGATCGGTTGGATGCATATTCGTCTCGGACCAAATCGCGTTGGTCCGCTTGGTTTATTACAACCTATTGCCGATGCATTAAAGCTCTTAATGAAGGAGATCATTGCTCCGGCACAGGCTAGCAAGGTTCTGTATTTCATTGCGCCAATTATGGTGATCATGCCTGCATTCGCTGCATGGGCTGTTATTCCGTTCCAGGCCAAGATGGTTTTGGCTGATGTAAATGCCGGGCTTTTGTACATCATGGCAATTTCATCCATTGGTGTCTATGGCGTGATCTTGGCAGGTTGGTCTTCTAACTCCAAATACCCATTCTTAGGCGCTATGCGCGCATCAGCCCAAATGATTTCTTATGAAATTGCGATGGGCTTTGCTTTAGTAACCGTTTTACTGACATCCGGTTCCTTGAATTTAAGCACGATCGTCGCTTCGCAAGAGCAGGGCTATTTTGCTAGTATCGGCTTAAACTTCCTCTCTTGGAACTGGCTGCCATTATTGCCAATGTTCTTGATTTACTTTATCTCCGGTGTTGCTGAGACAAATCGTCATCCATTTGACGTGGTAGAGGGTGAGTCCGAGATTGTTGCTGGTCACATGGTTGAGTATTCAGGCATGTCTTTTGCAATGTTCTTCTTGGCTGAATATGCCAATATGATTTTGATTGCAGCTGTTGCATCAATCATGTTCTTGGGTGGATGGCTACCTATCGTAGATTTACCATTACTCCGTGATATTCCAGGCTTTTTCTGGTTATTTGGAAAAACATTCTTCTTGTTATCTTGCGTAATTTGGCTGCGTGCAACTCTACCGCGCTACCGCTATGACCAAATCATGCGTTTGGGCTGGAAGATTTTTATTCCCATCTCAGTATTCTGGGTGGTTGTTATCGGCGCATGGGTAGTTTCTCCATGGAATATTTGGAAATAAGTTGATCAATCATGTTTAAGAAAATTTCCCAATTCCTCGATAGCTTAATGCTTAAAGACATTTTGACTGGCATGTCAATTACAGGTCGTTATTTATTTAAGCCAAAAATCACTATTCAATACCCTGAAGAGAAAACTCCGTTATCAAGTCGTTTTCGCGGCCTGCATGCTTTGCGTCGCTATGAGAATGGAGAGGAGCGATGCATTGGTTGTAAATTGTGCGAAGCAGTGTGCCCAGCTTATGCCATCACGATTGAGACTGCAGAGCGTGATGATGGTACACGTCGCACTTCTCGTTACGACATTGATCTAACTAAATGCATCTTCTGTGGTTTTTGCGAAGAGGCATGTCCGGTAGATGCTATTGTTGAAACCAATATTTTTGAATATTTTGGCGACAAACGTGGCGATTTGTACTTTACAAAAGACATGCTGTTGGCAGTAGGCGATAAGTACGAAAAAGAGATTGCCTCTAACCGTGCAGCTGATGCACCTTATCGTTAATCGAATCGAGCAAAACTAATATGACATTCGATCCATCTACATTATTTGCGGTGTTTTTTTACGGCTTTGCAGGCCTTCTAGTGATCTCTGCATTGCGCGTGATCACAGCTCGTAACCCTGTTCATGCAGCGCTATTTTTAGTCCTGGCTTTTTTCTGCGCATCCGGACTTTGGATGTTGCTTAAGGCTGAATTTCTGAGCTTAGCTTTGATCTTGGTCTATGTAGGCGCTGTAATGGTGCTTTTCCTCTTCGTGGTGATGATGTTGGACTTAGATCTTGAACATTTGCGCCGTGATTTTAAGAAATTCCTCCCAGTAGCTTTCTTAATGGGCGCAGTGATTGTTCTTGAGTTATCAATCGTGATTATTCGTAGCTTTATTGGCACCAGCGCTCCTGTTCAACCAATGCCAGAAGAGATGATGGCGAATAATACCCAGGCTTTGGGCATGCTCATTTTTGTTGACTATGTTTATGCCTTTGAAGTTGCTGGCGTGATCTTGTTGGTGGCTATTATTGCTGCTGTAGCGCTGACTCTACGTAATCGCAAAGATTCCAAATCACAAAATATTCATGAACAAGTTAATGTGGTTGCTGCTGATCGTATGCGCATCGTGAAGATGGGCTCTGATATGGCAGCAAAACAAGATGCTAGAGGGGAGAAGAAATGACAATCACTCTGGCTCACTATCTGGTGCTTGGGGCAATTCTATTTGCCACTAGTGTTATTGGGATCTTTTTAAACCGTAAGAACATCATTGTCCTTTTGATGGCAATTGAATTAATGCTCCTCTCGGTAAACATGAACTTTGTTGCTTTCTCTCATTATTTGGGGGATATGGCAGGTCAGGTATTCGTATTCTTTATTTTGACTGTGGCAGCTGCAGAAGCAGCTATTGGTTTGGCAATCTTGGTAGTTCTCTTCCGCAAGGTTGATACCATTAATGCTGAAGATCTTGACCACCTAAAAGGCTAGTGATGCAATTGACCTTAAATATCCCTATTCTTTGTGCCATTCCCTTGGCTCCATTAGTTGGCTCGATGATTGCCGGCTTTTTTGGTACCAAGTTGGGTGGCAACCGTATCGGTCATGGTGCTAGCCAGTTTGCAACCATCCTGGGTGTAACCATTGCATTTGTTTTGTCGTGCAATGTATTAGTGCAGGTAATGGATGGTTTTTACTTTAATGGCACGGTTTATCGCTGGATGCAACTAGGCGAGTTAAATTTGGATATTGGCTTCTTAATCGATCCTTTGACCGCAACGATGATGTGTGTCGTTACCTTTGTTTCGCTGATGGTGCACATTTACACCATAGGTTATATGCAGGGTGAAGAAGGTTACAACCGTTTCTTCTCTTATATCTCCCTATTTACTTTTGCCATGTTGATGCTTGTCATGAGTAACAATTTGTTGCAATTGTTCTTTGGCTGGGAAGCGGTTGGCGTTGTTTCTTATCTCTTGATTGGTTTCTATTTCGAGCGTCAATCTGCCGTGTTTGCCAATATGAAGGCTTTCTTAGTTAATCGTGTTGGCGATTTTGGCTTCATCTTAGGTATTGGCATTCTTTTGGCAAGCACTGGATCGATGCAGTATGACGTCATCTTTTCTCAGAATTCAGCTTTAGCAGCGCAAACACTTCCAGGAACTAGCTGGAATTTGATGACGGTAGCTTGTATCTGCTTATTTATTGGCGCAATGGGTAAGTCAGCACAGTTCCCTTTGCACGTATGGCTTCCAGATTCCATGGAAGGTCCAACGCCTATTTCAGCATTGATTCATGCTGCAACCATGGTTACAGCCGGCATCTTCATGGTGTCTCGTATGTCACCATTATTTGAGCTATCAGATGCCGCATTGAGTTTTATTTTGGTTATCGGCTCGATTACTGCGCTCTTTATGGGTTTCTTGGGCATTGTGCAGAACGATATAAAGCGTGTTGTCGCTTATTCAACTCTGTCTCAACTGGGCTATATGACCGTTGCACTTGGTGTTTCTGCCTATCCAGTTGCCATCTTCCATTTGATGACTCACGCATTCTTTAAGGCGCTGTTATTCCTTGCTGCTGGTAGCGTAATTCTGGGTATGCACCATGAGCAAGATATGCGAAAAATGGGCGGTCTATGGAAGTACATGCCAATTACTTGCTTAATGATGTTGTTAGGTAACTTGGCTTTGGTTGGAACACCTTTCTTCTCTGGGTTTTATTCAAAAGATTCGATCATTGAAGCGGTAGCAGCAAGTCATATTCCTGGCTCTGGATTTGCTTACTTTGCTGTGATGGCTAGCGTATTTGTAACGGCTCTATATTCCTTCCGCCTCTACTTCTATGTGTTTCATGGCAAAGCTCGTTGGGGCCATGCTGATTCTCATGATCACCACCATGATCACGCTGAGGTGGGCGATGATCATGCGCACCATGGTTTAGCTCCTGGTCAAAAGCCGCATGAATCTCCTTTTGTAGTGACCTTGCCACTAATTCTTTTAGCAATCCCATCGGTAATCATTGGCTTCTATACGATTTCACCGCTTTTGTTTGGCACATACTTTGGCGATTCGATTTTTATTGATCTTGCTCGTCATCCTGTGATGAAAGAGCTTGAAGATGAGTTCCATGGCCCAGTAGCAATGGCTCTTCATGCGTTCACTTCCCCTGTATTGTTATTGGTGGTGCTTGGTGTGTTAACGGCTGCAATTGGTTACCTATGGGCTCCTAAATTACCAACTAAGGTTGCCGAAACGTTCGCCCCAATTAAAAAGCTATTTGATAACAAGTATTACCTAGATGATCTGAACCAAGCAGTTTTTGCAAAAGGTTTGATTTGGATAGGCAGCTTCTTATGGCATCGCGGCGATCAGAAGGTGATCGATGGATTCTTTGTTAATGGTAGTGCGCATGCAGTAGGGCGCTTTGCCGGTGTTATGCGCCATTTGCAATCCGGCTATGTTTACCACTATGCGTTTGCAATGATTGCAGGCTTAGCGGTTTTGCTAGCCTGGGTTTTGTACGCTTATCTGCCTTTTGTTCGCTAGGCCTTTGTTACTTAAGTAGCCACTATGATTCTTTCTTATGCAATTTGGACCCCGATAATTTTCGGACTCATAATTTTGTTTTATGGGTCTGAAAAACCGACTGCCGGAGTACGCTGGTTGGCACTCATTGGCGCAGTACTTGGCTTTATCGCCACGCTTCCATTGGTGATTAATTTTGATATCGCTAATGCAGGCATGCAGTTCGTTGAGAAAGTTAGCTGGATTCCCCGCTACGACATTAACTACTATCTCGGCATTGACGGTATTTCAGTGTGGTTTATTGTTTTAACTGCCTTCATCAATATCATTGTTGTTATAGCGGCATGGGAAGTAATCGATACTAAGGTATCGCAGTACATGGCCTCTTTCATGATTCTTTCAGGATTGATGATTGGCGTCTTTTGCGCTTTAGATGCCTTGTTGTTCTATGTATTCTTCGAGGCCACCTTAATTCCAATGTATATCATCATTGGAGTTTGGGGAGGTCATAACCGCATCTATGCAGCTTTCAAATTCTTCTTGTACACCTTGCTTGGCTCCTTGCTGACATTGGTTGCAATGCTTTATCTCTATAACGTAACCAATACCTTTGATATCTTGGCTTGGCAAAATGCTCGCCTAGATATTGTTGAGCAAATCCTCTTATTTGCTGCATTCTTTATGGCATTTGCCGTGAAGGTTCCGATGTGGCCTTTGCATACATGGTTGCCAGACGTTCACGTTGAGGCTCCGACCGGTGGCTCTGTAGTGCTAGCAGCAATCATGCTGAAACTAGGCGCTTATGGTTTCTTGCGATTCTCATTGCCTATCGCTCCAGATGCAAGTCAATACCTTGGACCCTTCATTATTTTCCTGTCGTTAGTGGCAGTAATTTATGTTGGTGCCGTTGCGCTAGTTCAAAAAGATATGAAAAAACTTGTTGCGTACTCTTCAGTTGCGCATATGGGTTTTGTCACACTTGGCTTTTTCCTGTTCAGTCCGCTGGGTATCGAAGGCGGCATTGTGCAGATGATTTCTCACGGCTTTGTTGCTGGTGCAATGTTCCTATCGATTGGAGTGTTGTACGACCGTATGCATACCCGTCAGATTGCTGATTACGGCGGCGTTGTGCATCGCATGCCTGCTTTTGCAGTATTTGCTGTCTTGATGGCAATGGCTAACTGCGGCTTACCGGCAACCTCAGGCTTTGTAGGTGAGTTCATGGTGATTTTGGCGGCCGTTGATTATGACTTCTTTATTGGCGTCTTGGCTGCTACTGCTCTGATATTGGGCGCGGCATATTCTCTGTGGATGGTAAAGCGCGTGTTTTTCGGCGCCATTACCAATAAGCATGTTGAAGAGCTTAAGGATCTAAATAGTCGTGAATATTTCATGATGGTTGTACTGTCAGTTTGCGTAATTGGTATGGGCGTATACCCAAAACCATTTACCGACATCATTCACCCTGCCGTGATTAATCTGCTACAGCATGTTGCTGTAAGCAAACTCTGAGTAAAAGCAAATGCAAGCATTCGACCTATTCGCTATCCTGCCGGAACTCGTTTTACTTATCGCTACCTGCTTATTGCTGGTTGCTAGTGTGTATGTTCGCGAAAATGTGACATCTACATCTGGAGTAGAGCAAGACATTTTCCATACTCCTCGCGGAGTAGGTTTTGTTTATTTCTTTACTATCATTCTATTGGTTTATCTGATTAGTGTATTTATGGGTCGCATGGGTGATGTCTCGCTCATCGCCATGAATGGACTTTTCCAGTCTGATCCGATTTCAAATTTGCTTAAGGCATGCTCTTGCGTTGCCGTATTGGTCTCCTTGATTTATTCCAAGCAATATTTAACTGACCGTGCGTTGTTCCGTCCAGACTTTATCGTATTGGCATTACTTGCCTTATTGGGTCAGTTTGTTTTGATCTCCGGATCTAATCTATTGACCCTATATCTTGGCCTCGAGTTAATGGCCTTACCAACATATGCTTTAGTGGCGATGCGTCATAACAGCGAAAAGAGTGTTGAGGCTGGTATTAAGTACTTTATTTTGGGTGCGCTGGCTTCGGGTTTCTTGTTGTACGGAATGTCCATGCTTTATGGCGTTACTGGATCCTTGGATTTGATTGAGATTTTCAAAACAGTTGCAGATCCTCGCATAAATCATTTAGTAATGGCATTCGGGCTGGTATTTATTGTTGCAGGACTAGCATTTAAACTTGGGGTGGTACCTTTTCACATGTGGGTACCTGATGTCTATCAAGGCGCACCTACAGCTGTTACCTTGATGATTGCTGCAGCGCCTAAGTTGGCTGCATTTGCTTTGTTATTTCGCTTATTGGTTAATACCCTCTTGCCGCTCATGGGTGACTGGCAACCAATGTTGGTATTGCTAGCAGTCTTATCTCTTGTACTTGGTAACGTTACTGCGATTGCCCAAACAAATGTGAAGCGGATGCTTGCATATTCTGCAATCGCGCAAATGGGTTTTGTACTTTTGGGTATGCTCTCAGTATTTGATGACCATGCCTTTAGTGCATCCATGTTCTATGCAATCACTTATGTTTTAACAACTCTTGGTACCTTCGGTCTGCTAATGGCGTTGTCACGTAAAGGCTATGATTGTGAAACTCTTGATGGGCTCAAGGGTTTGAACAAGAAACACCCATGGTTTGCATTTATTGGCTTAGTGATGATGTTCTCATTGGCTGGTATTCCGCCAACAGTAGGTTTTGCCGCTAAATTAGGCGTTTTAGAAGCATTAGTTGATGCTGAGCATACTTTCCTGGCTGTTATTGCAGTAATCGCTTCCTTAATTGGCGCTTTCTATTACTTAAGAGTTGTTAAGGTCATGTACTTTGATGAGCCTGAGCATGAAATCACTGTTTCTGGATCGGGTTTTGCTAAAGGTATCCTTGGTTTGAATAGCATTTTGGTGCTCGCTATTGGTATAGTTCCAGCAGGCCTGATGAGCCTTTGTCTAGATGCGATGCGTCGTACTTTGTTGGGTTCGTAAGAATCAATATTTTGCTCATAAAGGCTCCTAAGGGAGCCTTTATTATTTGTGACATCTAAATGACATTACTCTTTTATATGATGGAGTCATACTGCATCTTTGGAGAAAACGAATGATTGAAAAGTCTTTTGAAGATTTGCCCGTTGGCGATAAGCATTTACGAGAAGCGCGTATATCCGTAGAAGATATCTACGGAGGTATTTTCTTAAATATGAAACGCGACACAGTCTTGATGCCCGATGGTCAACAGGCAGTGCGTGAGTATTTAACTCATCCTGGAGCGGTTGCCATAGTTGCTCTTTTAGATGATGGTAGGGTGTTAATGGAGCGTCAATATCGTTATCCCATTGCAAAAGCATGTATTGAGATTCCGGCAGGGAAGCTAGATCCGAATGAAGATCATCTTCTTTGTGCCAAACGTGAGCTTGAGGAAGAAACGGGTTACACCGCAACTAAATGGAGCTTTATTCGTCGCATACATCCAGTGATTTCCTATTCCACTGAATTTATTGATATTTATTTGGCTGAAGGCTTGGTGCCAGGCAAGAGTCATTTAGATGAGGAGGAATTTTTGGATGTATTTGCCGCACCGCTTGACCAGATAATTTCCTGGGTAGAAGAGGGTGAAATTACAGATGTCAAAACAACGATTTCAGCCTATTGGCTGGATCGCTATCGACGTGGGCTAGTAAGTCCTAAGCCCATTTAATAGGCAGATAGAAATCGCATTAAAATAGACCTATTGAATTTAGCATTTTTGCCCCTATATAGGTCTTATGAAAGTTTATAACCTTGCTTGCCCATTAGATCATCGCTTTGAAGGATGGTTTTCCTCAGAAGAGGATTGTCTTGTCCAGCAAGGCAAGGGTATGCTTGCTTGCCCAATCTGCGATAGCACCGAAATTACGCGGATGCCTTCAGCCCCTCATATTGCTAAGTCAAGCTCTACTGGGTTGGCTGTACCTAAAGCTGATTTATCCAATCCAAGTGGCGGCGTTGTTGCTCTTACTGGCAGCGATCATTCACAGCTGGAGGCACAAGTACAAGCAGCCTTTTTAAAGGGCATGCGTGAGCTCATGGGTAAATCTGAGAATGTGGGTGATGCGTTTGCTGATGAAGCTAGAAAAATTCACTACAAGGAATCTCCTGAGCGAAGTATTCGCGGTCAAACTACTCTAGATGAGGCAGAGGCTCTCAGAGAGGAGGGTATAGAGGTTCTAGCAGTACCTATGATGCCGGCTTTGAAAAATACCCTTCAGTAAAATCATCCTATATATCAAGCAAGCCATAAAACAAAAAAGCGATCCAAGGATCGCTTTTTTATATCTCAACTGAAATTTATTTTGAAGTGGGCATCACAAATTCTGCGCCTTTAGCAATGCTTTCAGGCCAGCGCTGCATGACACTCTTTTGCTTGGTATAGAAACGAATACCTTCCTTGCCATATGCATGCATATCGCCAAAGAGGGACTTCTTCCAGCCACCGAAACCATGCCATGCCATTGGCACTGGAATAGGAACGTTAATACCAACCATACCAACTTGTACGCGGCGAGCAAACTCACGGGCAATATTGCCATCACTTGTAAAGCAGGCAACACCATTACCAAATTCACAGGAATTCACGAGATTTAAGGCTTCTGTAAAATTGGCTACTCGCAAGCATGACAGTACTGGCCCAAAGATTTCTTCGAGGTAGATCTTCATATCTGGAGTAACACCATCAAATAAGGTGCCCCCCAAGAAAAAGCCGTTCTCGCAGCCGGGGACTTTCAATCCGCGACCGTCGACTAAGAGCTTGGCTCCTGAAGCAACGCCGCTATCAATATATCCAGTGATGCGCTCTAAGGCAGCTTTGGTAACAATAGGGCCCATTTCAGCATCAAGCTCCATACCATTTTTTACTTTTAATGTTTTGGTACGCTCAATCAATTTAGGCATGATTTTGTCAGCAACATCGCCAACCAGGACTGCTACAGAAATTGCCATACAGCGCTCACCAGCAGATCCGTAAGCAGCGCCAACTAATGCATCAATGGCTTTATCAATATCGGCGTCAGGCATGATGACCATATGATTTTTTGCGCCACCCAATGCCTGCGAGCGCTTGCCAAAGTGAGCGCAGCGCTCATAGATGTAGTTGGCAATCGGCGTAGAGCCAACAAAGCTAACTGCTTTGACATCTGGATTTTCTATCAATGCATCAACAGCTTCTTTATCGCCTTGCACAACGTTAAATACACCGTCAGGCAGGCCGGCTTCTTTGAGAAGCTTTGCCATCAATAGTGAGGCAGAAGGATCGGTTGGACTCGGTTTGAGGATGAAGGTATTTCCGCAGGCAATAGCCACCGGGAACATCCACATTGGCACCATCACTGGGAAGTTAAATGGGGTAATACCAGCCACAACACCTAAGGGTTGGCGCATTACCCAGTTATCGATATCAGTTGAAACTTGTTCGGTATATTCGCCCTTTAGTAGTTCTGGGATACCAGTTGCAAATTCAACGATTTCAATTCCACGAGTCACTTCACCTTGGGCATCGGTAAATACTTTGCCATGTTCAGCGGTAATAATGGCCGCAAGTTCATCGCGATGAGTATTAAGAAGCTCAAGATACTTAAACATAATACGAGCGCGGCGAAGGGGGCTGGTTTGACCCCAGCTTTCAAAAGCCTTTTGAGCAACAGCCACGGCTGAATCCACATCCTTACGGCTAGCTAACGCTACGCGCCTGGCAACAGCACCTTTTACAGGGTTATAAACATCAGCAAAGCGACCATCTTTTGGGTTAACTACAGCTCCGCCAACGTAGTGGCCAATATCTTCTTTTGATTCAAAGGCTTGAGGTGCGTTCATGATCTCTTGTAATGAGTAGTTAATATCTATTTTTAATCAATAAAGTAGTTTGGCTAATAGCCTGCACAACTTTGCCGTCTCGTTTATTCTGTTTTTAAGTATTCTATCGCTTTACGGCAGTTTTGGTATTTTGACCCTTTTTTAGCCATTTAAAGTCACCCTATGAGCCTCTTGTTCTCTCCCTTTACTCTCAATTCACCCCGCGGCCCCTTGGAGCTTGCAAATAGGATTGTGGTTGCCCCGATGTGCCAATATTCGGCCAACAATGGCGAGGCAACAGACTGGCATTTAATGCATTGGGGTAATCTACTAAACAGTGGTGCTGCCTTGTTCATTATTGAGGCAACGGGTGTATCTCCAGAGGCTCGCATTACTCCTGCATGTTTGGGCTTGTGGGACGATCGTACTGAGGCCGCTTTGAAAGACAAATTAACTCGCGCTCGTAAATTGGCTCCAGCAACACCAGTATTTATTCAATTGGCACATGCGGGACGAAAAGCATCAAGTGCAACTCCTTGGGATGGTGGACAACTTCTTGCAGTTGATCAAGGCGGATGGGAAACGATGGCCCCATCGTCCATTCCTCAGTTGGAGGGTGAACGTTTGCCGCATGAGTTGACAAAAGATCAGCTCAAAGAAATTATCGAAGCATTTGTTATGGCTGCCGTACGCTCGGATCGTCTTGCTATCGATGGAATTGAATTACATGGCGCACATGGCTATTTATTACACCAATTTTTATCGCCTGTTGCCAATCAGAGAACCGACGAATATGGCGGATCATTTGAAAACCGAATTCGCTTTCCCTTGGAGTTATTTTCTGCCGTTCGTAAAGCATTTAAAGGTGTTCTGGGAATTCGAATATCAGCAACTGACTGGATAGAAGGCGGCTGGACTCCAGCAGAAACCGCGCAATTTGCCCAACAACTCAAGGCATTAGGATGTGACTTTGTGCATATCTCTTCTGGTGGTATCTCACCGAAACAAAAAATCGTACTTGGCCCTAACTATCAAGTACCTTTTGCAAAAATTGTAAAGGAACAATCTGGTTTACCGACTATGACAGTTGGATTAATTACAGATCCACACCAAGCCGAAGAAATACTCCAGCAAGGTGATGCTGATCTAATTGCCTTAGCCAGAGCTTTTTTGTATAAACCTCGCTGGGCTTGGGAGGCAGCCGCCACTTTAGGTGGTACCGTTACTGCTAATGAGCGTTATTGGCGCTGCCTACCTAGAGAGGCGCAGGCAGCTTTTGGAAATGTCAAAATTGGCCAAAGATAGTTAATATAAAAACAAAAAAGTTTCAAGGAGATCAAAATGAAAAGATTGCACAGCTCATCTAAGTTGATTATTGGTATTGCTTTTAGTGCTTGCGTCCAAATTCTCAATGCCCAGACCTATCCAGATAAACCCATTACCTTGGTAGTCCCAAACCCACCAGGTGGCTTGGTGGATACCTCGGCTCGTTTGCTAAGCGAGCCTTTATCAAGGGTAATTGGTCAAACTGTTGTAGTTGATAACAAACCTGGCGCTAGTGGCAATATTGCCTATCAATATGTTGCCAATGCAAAACCTGATGGCTACACGCTATTAATTTCTTATTCTGGGTATCACGTTGGTAATCCGGCGCTAATGGATAAGCTTCCTTGGGATCCTGCTAAAGATTTTTCGCCAATAGCTTTATTAACGGTTTCAACAAACGTTATCGCTGTTCATCCGTCGGTACCGGTTAATAATCTAAAAGAATTTATTGCCTACGCTAAGGCAAACCCGGGAAAGCTCAATTACGCCTCACAAGGAAATGGTTCTGTATCTCATATTGGTACGGAAATGTTTAAGCAAACCACAGGTGTGGAGATGGTTCATGTTCCATACAAAGGATCTGGTCCGGCTATACAAGACGTTCTTGCAGGGCAAGTTCAGGTTTTTATCAGCACTCCACCATCGGTAATGCAGCACGTACAAAGCGGCAAACTGAAGGGTTTAGCGGTAACGGGAAAAAATCGTCATCCAGGTATGCCCAATGTGCCTACAACAGCAGAAGCGGGTCTGCCTTCATTTCAGCTTGAATCTTGGGTGGCACTATTCGCGCCAGCTGGAACTCCGGCTCCTATCGTGAATAAACTTACGGCTTCTGTTAAGAAAAGTTTAGCTATGCCAGAAATTAAAGAGCGCGCAGATGCTGCGGGCGTAGAGTTGCGCTACCTTACTCCAACCGCCACTGATGCATTAGTCAAGAAAGAACTGCCTTATTGGAACAAGGTAATCAAGTCAGCAAACATCACGCTTGATTGATTGCTTAAATGAAGTTTGTATTAACTGAATGAGTGTTACGCCTGATCTCGCATAACGGGATCAGGTAATGCTCTAGCAAACGCTCTGGCTACGCTAAGTAAAAATCGATCTTTTCCGGGGGCTGCAATTAATTGAACGCCAATAGGCAAGCCATTTGGCCCGCTAGTGATGCTTAGGTTAATGCAGGGAAGTCCCAAAAGAGTCCATCCCCTACAAAAAATTGGATCGCCGGTACTTTCTTTTATATGGGGTGCCTCGCCAACAGCACTTGGTGCGATCAAGATATCGATTTCATTGCTAAATAGTGCGTTGACTGATTCTTTAGCTAGTTTTGCTGCTAAGAGATCTTTTGAATATTGATCGTAAGAAATTAGCGCCCCTTCAGTGATTTGCTTAAGTAGTGGCAAGCTTAATTTTTTAGAAAAATGTTCTCGCTCAAATGTAAGGCTACGAGACATTTCGCTGAGCATAATGCGAGTTTGCAATAAAGCAATCTCTTTACAGGCATCTGGCAAGGAAAGGTCGCCAATGACGCCCTTGCTAAAAGATTCTGCAGTGTGACGAGCAACTGCCAAAGCGGCACCAGATTCTTTTTGCGCATGATCCCATTCAAATGTTTTGCAAATGGCAATGCGTGGTTTGTTATGCAATTCTTCTACAGTAGCCATTTGATGATCGCCGCTCATTGCCGCCACTCCAAGCGCAACATCTTCAACTGTTCTACCAAAACACCCCATGGTATCTAGAGAAATCGATAGGCTCTTTACGCCAGCAGTGCTGATTTTTCCAAAACTAGGCTTAAATCCAACTACGCCACAAAATGAGGCGGGACGAATAATCGAACCTGCAGTTTGGCTGCCAGTCGCTAATGGCACCATAAAGTCTGCAACAGCGGCTGCTGAACCACTAGATGATCCACCTGGTGTGTGCTTTGGATCGTGAGGGTTACTAGTTTGGCTGGGCTTAAATGAGGCAAATTCAGTGGTAACAGTCTTTCCGAGGATTATTCCACCGGCTTGGCGCAATAGGGCTACGGAAACAGAGTCGGTACTGGGGTAATGATTCTTGTAAATGGGGGACCCGTAGGCCGTAGGTAGGTCGTAGGTATCAAAAAGATCCTTCACCCCAATAGGTAGGCCGTGCAACATGCCCTTAAGAGCCCCTTTATCTAGCGTTTTAGCTTGCGATAAGGCGTTTTCCTTACCAAGGCTTGCCCAAGCCTTAATGAGGCTCTCATTTTGCCCTATGCGGTCCAAGCAAGAGAGTATGAGGTCTGAAGCCCTGATTTCTCTCCTAGATAGGGCTTTAGCAGCCTGGTAGGCGCTTAGGCTTTCAAGGTCTTTCATAAGTCTATTCTACTGATCGTGGCGTATGATCGCAATTGATGGTTTTTGTAAAACATTTCCGCAATTGATAAGAAGCAATATGAAGCAACATACAGTACGTGAAGCTTGGTTAGAAGACGCTGTAAGGCACCTAGAGCCTGTTTTCTCCAAAGCTGGCTATGCCATTCCTCCGGTGAGAGTATCTTGTGGTTTCCCGGCCTCTAGCAGCCCTAGAACTACCTTAGGCCAATGCTGGCCTAGAGAAAGATCTGGCGGTGGAGTTAATGAAATCTTTATTTCTCCGAAACTAGACGAACCGGTGCAGTTACTCGACACCTTGGTACATGAGCTATGCCATGCAGTAGATGACTGCTTTAGTGGCCATGGCGAGGACTTTAAAGGTATCGCGCAAACGGTTGGCTTAGAGGGGCCGGCAAGAATGGCTCATGCCACTGAAGAGCTCACAGTAAAGCTCATGATGATTAGCCAGGAATTGGGGCCTTACCCGCATCAAGCAATTGTTTTTCCACCGCCAAGACCTAGCAATGCAAGTCGTAGCAAGGCCAAATGCGGTCAATGTGGTTACGAGGTGACTTTACTTAAGAAGTGGGCTAGTTATGGCGCGCCAATTTGCCCCAAGGATAATATTCGGATGCAAGAGGCTGCTCCTGAAACCATTGAAAATACAACTGACTACGATAGCGACTCCGTCAGCAATGGCGTCAAAAAAGCGCCCGATGAAATACGCAGAGCCATTAGCTAGTTTACTTAGTAAAATAACCTTTTTATAACAACAACTATTTACTCGAGACAATTCTTTTATGAACGCGAAAAAAATATTTAAGAATCCTAAAATTGCGGTTATTCCAGGCGATGGTATTGGCAAAGAAGTGATGCCGGAAGGTTTACGCGCACTAGAGGCTGCTAATCGCAAGTTTGGTATCGGCATGCAATTTGACCATTTTGATTTTGCAAGTTGCGATTACTACCTTAAGCACGGCAAGATGATGCCGGACGATTGGTTCGATACTCTAATGAAATATGACGCTATTTTCTTTGGCGCTGTGGGTATGCCCGATATTTTGCCTGATCACGTATCGTTGTGGGGTAGCTTGATTCAATTCCGTCGTGGCTTTGATCAGTATGTCAATTTGCGTCCTGTACGTTTATTACCAGGAGTTCCTTGTCCATTGGCTAATCGCAAACCGGGTGATATTGATTTCTTCGTTGTACGCGAAAATACGGAAGGCGAGTACTCCAGTGTTGGTGGAAAAATGTTCCCCGATACTGATCGTGAGTTTGTCATCCAAGAATCCATCTTTACTAGACAGGGCGTCGATCGGATTTTGCAATATGCATTCGATCTAGCGCAAAGTCGCCCTAAGAAGCACTTGACGTCTGCCACTAAATCAAACGGTATTGCTATTACGATGCCATATTGGGACGAGCGCGTTGAGGCGATGGCTAAAAAGTTCTCTGGTGTTAGAACTGATAAGTACCATATTGATATCTTGGCAGCACATTTTGTGATGAATCCAGATCGCTTTGATGTTGTGGTTGCGAGCAATCTCTTTGGCGATATCTTGTCTGATCTGGGGCCTGCATGTACTGGGACCATTGCAGTAGCGCCATCGGGAAGCATCAATCCTGAAGGTAAATTCCCATCACTGTTTGAGCCAGTGCATGGCTCTGCGCCAGATATTTTTGGAAAAATGATTGCCAATCCAATTGGTCAAATCTGGAGTGGGGCGATGATGTTAGATCACCTTGGCTATCCTGAGGCGGGAGCGGCAATATTCTCCGCTATCGAGAAGGTTTTGGCATCGGGGGTTGGTAATGCACCATTAACGCCTGACTTGGGTGGTACTGCTAAAACTGATGACTTGGGTAAAGCGATTGCGGCAGCTGTTTAATTTATAAGCAGCTAATAACGCTTCAGTTTGTAACGCTAGAAGGACTCCAGATGGAGTCCTTTTTGCTTGCCTTGGCAATTTCAGCAAGGATTTTTTCATGTGCTTGCAGGTCATCATCACTAGCACTGAGCACTTTCAAATTTATTGGCAAAGCCTTGGCCTGGCCAAAGGAATCATTGCCAACAGTGTAGTCAATGAGGTCGATAGAGAGATCCTCCTGACCACGTGTCATCGCCACATACACCTCAGCTAGGAGCTGCGCATCTAACAGCGCTCCGTGGAGGGTGCGGTGTTTATTGCTGATTGCAAAGCGCTCACACAAGGCATCTAATGAATTGCGCTTGCCTGGGAACATTTGCCTTGCATCGAGCAAGGTATCGGTTATTTTTGATGCTAGATTTCTAAACGGTGGCCGTTTTAATAGTGTAAATTCATTGTCTAAGAAGCCTAAGTCAAAGGCTGCGTTGTGAATGACAATTTCAGCGCCATCTACAAACTCAATGAGTTGTTCGACAATGTTGGCAAAGACAGGTTTATCGGAGAGAAACTCCCGAGAAAGGCCGTGGACGGCAAAAGCCCCAGCATCAATATCGCGCTCTGGATTGATGTAATAGTGAAAGGTGCGATCAGTCAGGCGACGACCAACCATTTCAACGCAACCAATTTCAATAATGCGATCACCGGTTGCAGGATTTAAACCCGTTGTTTCGGTATCGAGGATAACGATACGGTTAGAGCGATAGTGTAAATTGCTGCTCATATTTTTTATTAAAAACCTTATGCATTGTGGGGTACCGTATGGAAATATTAGTTTAATTCGTTTTAACTAGTGTAAATTGAAAAGAAGATACCATCCTACCTAGAAAAACTGTAAACATATGACCTTCACCATTCAATCATACATTGCTCAAGATGGTGAGAGGTTTAGCCTTTTACTTGATCGAGAAAACAACTCATTGCCATGTTTTTACCCATCTGCATTTATATCTCGTCACATTCGCTCAAGATCAACGCACGAGACTCAAAAAGCATATTTAAACTCTATTAGAAAACTTTTGGAATGGGCAAAAGTTAGAAATATTAATATTGAGGACCGAATACTTTCTCAGAAATTCATTTCGGTCGATGAGCTTGATGATTTAGCCAACAACCTGAGGCTTAAGATTGGTAGCAAAACAGGCGAAGTGATCAGTCAAATCAAATTTAACACCCATATCTCATATGTAACAAAATACATAAACTGGCTTGTTTATGAACTCTTGGTTAATCCCGATAATGAAAACGTAGATAATTTTATTTCGCGACTACAAAATGTCTTGTCATCGCAGGTATCCAAAAAGACTGGGTCTAAAACAGCTCGAGCCCAACAAATACTAGGAAAACGATTAACCGATCAAATGGAGGTGGTATTAAGTAATTTATTTGCCGACCCATTTCAAAATTTACTTAGAGGCACCGATAGGGGATCTCGGCTGCGAAATGTTCTCATGCTGCGCATTCTCTACGAGACCGGTATGCGTCGTGGCGAGCTCTTAGCGCTGAAGCTAAAGAATTACAAAGAGGGAACCGCCGGGGATCCCCCAAGCCTTGTTATTGAGCGAAACCACCATGATGAATTCGATACGCGCATCAATCAACCAGTGGCTAAAACGAACGGCAGATTATTGCTTATTTCTTCTGAACTGAATGGCATGATTAAGCGGTATTTATATGATTACCGAGGTGAGTTGCCGCTTGTAGGATTTGATGATGAAGATTTCATTTTTGTAAATCACAGAACCGGCCCCAAACAAGGGCAGCCACTCACAATTTCATCGTTTGATTCTGCTATGGATGATTTAAGGGGAAAATTTACAGCGCTTAATGGACTTCACCCACACCTATTGCGCCATCATTGGAATTGGCGTTTTTCTCAAATTGCACGGGCTGATGGGTATACAGATGCAAGCGATATGCTAGATCGATGCTACTTAATGGGCTGGGCTCACAACTCTGAATCAGCCAAGATATACAACCTCAAGTTCATTATGGAAGATGCAAATAGAAAAGGTTTGTTGATGAATACGGATACTGCTAGGGGTAAAAAATCTTCATAATTTTTCTCCTTTATTTCATTGAATATGCAACACAAACACAAGTCGGCATTGACTTTTTAAGATATATTTGCTAGGATAAAAACGTATTGATGAATGTGCAATCCTTATTGCAATTCATCCTAAAGGACCTTCGGAAACTAAGTTTGAAAGTGAGTAGTAATGTCTACTGCCAAGAAGTATGCAGCGATCGATACCTCTGAAAATATAGGTAAATATTTTAAAGAGGCCGCAAATAAAGAGATTTATTGGAAGGGCGACATCCTATTTGATGGGGATCGTTTTTCCTTCAACTTTTCTACCAGTCTATCTGGACTTTCCCTTGAATTGAGATATAAATTCAAAGACTTGTTTATTGAATTTATTAATTTAAATCAGTACTCAAAAATGTCCTATTGGACAATGGCGGGAAAGCTAAACGCATCCCTGCGTAATTCAAAGCCTAGCTTGCTAGATGTCACATGGCTCTCCAAAGCCCTGGAATCAAAAAGTTTTTCTGTTGGCGCAAGTATCGTTTTGAAATTATTAAAATTTATTCAACCTAGATGTCCCAGTCTGCTTGATTCGGCCGTATTAAATATTCTTAGCAATACAAGAGCCGGCCTTTATTCACGAAGAAATGTTCTGTCTGATGACCCTGAGAAGAGTAAATTTACTAATGGCGAGTTCGATTTAATTGTATGGAGCATTTGGGATAAATTTGACAAAGGACTTAGCGGTACGCAGGCCACATTACTCAGATTATTTGCTTGTCACTACTTTAGACGCCCAGCTCAATTCTCTCAACTTAAGATTGGGGACATTCATCTTAATAACGATGATGATATTTCTGGCATTAGAGCGCCGAGGGTATTTTTTCCTGGGGCGAAAGATAAAGGTGCGGCATCCTCATTTCGCAGCACAAAATTTGAATTTTTCCCATTGCCAGACCATTTTATTGAATTAATTCAACTGCAAATATATGAAATTAAAGTCATGTTTGAGACATTCTTTAATTTCAAAATTACCATTGAGGATTTAAATAAGCTTCCGTTATTTTGTTCAAATGACCAAATTAAGTATGCAGTGAAATCCCTTAAAGATCGTTATAAGTTGGCTCCCTTGGGTCACCTAGAGCATCAATCATTTCATTTGGCTGCAAATCTTATTGGAACAATTATCGCCTGGAGAAGCAATTCTGCTATGACAGCCAGAATTGGAAATGTTGCAATGCCGCCACCAATTAGCCATAGAACCAATGTTGAAATTGTCATAAATGCTACTCGGCATCGACATACTGGAATTTTTAGACTTGCTAGAAGAGGCGTATCAAAGTCATATCTAACATATGTCATGGGGCATAAGGATCCGAGATCTCTAGATGCTTACTACAAAGACCCGGCTGAAGAAGCTAGAGTTTTAGATGAAGCCATGAAGGATGTCCTGGTAGAGGTGCAAATGGCATTTACTGGAAAATTACTAGGGGCCAATGAAAAATTAAATGTGATAAAAAATAATCCAGATAGCATATTGGAGCATTCCTCGGGATATCAATTAAATCCAGTCGGAAGTTGTGGAAAACATAGTTTCTGCAGCACACAAACCATTCCCATTCCATGCTACCGTTGTAATAATTTTCAACCTTTTGTGGACGCCAATCATCAGGAGGTTTTGGATGCGCTATTAATCCGACAAAAACAGGAAAATGAAATTATTCATCTAGGGAGCTCAAAAAACTTACTAAATCCCGTGGATTTGTCTTCGGATATTGAATGTGTTTTAAGCGTCATATCTCAATGTAAGGAATACATTGAATCCGAAAGAGGGGGTGAAGATAGTGAAAATTATTAATTTTGTTCCAAGAAAGGATCTTTCGCGACTTGAAAATCTAAATGGTTTTATTGGACTCTGCAAACATCAGTTAACTCTTTGGGAGGATGTTCCGGGTTGGCAGTGGGACAATATCTCGTGGCCAATTTATCGTAATATTAGAAGCATACGTTTTACTGATTGGGAGCATCGAGCAATCCATATTCATGCAATATCAATGCCAAATATATCGCTAAGTCAGCCTATATTAGATCTTGCAAAGTCCTATATACGTTATAGACATACTCAGGCCCCCCATAAAAATGCCGCAAAGGAGGTGGTTGCATTCAGAGTGATTGAAGCGGTCTTAACGGCCGATGAACTGGGGAGTGATATCACTAAATTTAACGAAAAACATTTGAACGCTTGTTTTGATTTGCTGCGCACCTATGCGGCTCCAGGTGCTTTGGCATCATATTTGATAGATATATTAAAAAGATTGGCAGCTTTATCAATAATTACATCAAAAGCTCAATTTTGGGTTCACCCATTTGTCGGAAGAAGTTCAGATAGTTCAGTGAATGGCTCCAAAGCCTCTTCAGAGACAAAAGCAAAAAAGCTTCCGGATCAGAATGCCTTGCTTGCTCTGGCAGAAATTTTCTCCAAGGGTTACGTAGAAGGCGCTCTCGATGATATTGACATTATGGTAACAAGTATCGTTGCCCTAATGCTTTCAGTGCCAATGAGGGTTGCAGAAGTTTTGAGATTAACGACCAACTGCCTACAAACCGATCTAGATAAAAATGGACAGACTCAATACTATTTGAATTATTGGGTTCCTAAAATTAATGCGTATGACAAAAAAGCCATACCCGCCACCATGGCTCCCATTGCTATAGAGGCTATAAAGAGGCTTTTAAAAATCACGCATAAAGCGCGAGAGTTAGCAAAATATTACGAAGGCAGTCCAACCTCATTTTATCGCCATGATTTGTGCCCAGAGATTGGGAACTATGACGCAATGACTAGAAATCAAATTGCTGATGCCGTTGGTTATAAATACAACGATTCTGTAATGCATTTAATTCAAATTCATCTAGGCACTAAATCCATAGAGGGTTTAACTTTAAGTAAGCTTTGGAATGAGGTTGTTATTCCGGAGCATAAAAAATTAAACCCACATTTTCCCTATCAAGAGGGCCTGGAAAGCTCTCAATCAAAACCTCCAAAAATGTCTGATTGTTTATTATGCTTTAGAAATTTTCAATTTCACTCTAGAAATATTACAAGTCCAATTCTGGTTTGTGGGTTTACTCCAGCCCAATTTACCTTGAGATTGAATTCACGTGACCGCGTTGATAGAAAGAATCCGCGCACCATGTGTATTTTCAATAAGCACGGATATAAGGCCGTTCGTTTGAAATCTCACAGTCTCCGGCACTTTCTCAATCACCTTGCATATCACGCGGGGATCAAAGTTGAGCTTATTGCCGAGTGGAGCTCTCGGGCTTCTGTTAATCAAACCTTTGTATACGTTGACGATGCGAAGTATCTTGAATCTAAAGCAAGAGCACGCGATATAACGCCCGCTCCACAAATTCGAGAATACTTACCTCCGATAGAAGAATCGCTTGCAGAGTCTATGCAAGAGCCTCATCAACGAACTGTTTATGGTTTATGTTTACGAAGCTGGAAGGCCGGCCCATGCAACAAAACTTTTGATTGCCTCAATTGCTCTGAACTTTTAATGTGCAAGGGGGATAAGATAGCCTTGGAGATGGTGAAAAAAGAACATGAAAATCTTAAAATTACCTTTGATAATGCTAAAAAAGCACTGGAAAATGGCGAGAGATCCGCTACACGATGGATGAAGCTAACGGGGCCATATTTAGAGAAATTGTCTCAATTGGAGAATATTTTGACCAACCCGGAAATTCCCGATGGTAGTCCGATACAGGCAATAAACTGCAATGATTTCAGTATTGAGCAGTCAATTGTTCATAAGAAAATTACTGACGCAGGCTTAGAGTTAATAGATGCTTCCTCATTAAAGCGACAATTAAGCCTTGAAATTATTGATGAATTGCATCAACTTAAGCTTGAGAAACGGGAGAAAGATAATGGCTAAGGCAATTACACCTACAGAGTTACGCAAGATATCTATAGACATTGCTAATTGGCCTTTAAACGCTGCCTTTGGTTGGGATGAGATTTGTAGTAAATCTGAGAAGATCTTAGGCTACACGCCAACTAGACAGGCACTGTCAAACAAGTTAATCGTTAAAAATGCATATAAAGATAAAAGTAGAGAATTAAAAGCCTTGGCCGCGAAGGTTAATGGATTAAAGTCCGAAACAAAACTAAGCTCTGCATTGCGAAATGAGAGGCTTCTTGCTGAAAATAAAGCGTTATTAGCTCAGCTAACAGAGCAGGCGGAATTGATGAACAGAATGATTTTTAATGCAACTCGATTAGGGTTAAAGAAAGATCAGATACTTTCGCCACTTCCAAAACTTTATAAATAGATTTACGGTTATGGCTTATATGGAAATTGGATATTCTCATCATCCCAGCCTACCTCGCGATTGGTGAGAATCGTTTCGAGTGTTGCCGGCATTGGAGCAATCTCTGTATTGCGCCTAACAGTCTCAAGAGCAATCTCAAAATGTAGATACCGTAGATAGTTAAGGAGATCCTCCTCTGAAAAGGTAACTTCTTTTCGTTTCCCCCCATTCTTATGGAACATAAGATGGGCAACTATCGCTAATGGTGCAGTCAAATAGCTGTGATCTCCCTCTTGTAGGATCATCTCCAAATCCCTCTCAAGTAAATCCAACCATTCATCGGGGAGATTGCATGGCAAAGCTGCCTCAGCTCCTTGCTTTAAGACTTCTTTGCTTAGTCTCTCCATATTGCTTTTTTCCACGACCCATCTCCTGACTCAGATCTACGGGGCTCCTATTAAGGGATTCAAAAGTCGCACCTGATTGGCAATAAATTTACCTTAAATTGGTTAAATTGTCACTTATAGAGCGTGGTCTTATAGTGTCCATAGTCATAGCATCCGTAAATGGCTAAAAAAACTAATCTCAGTAAAAAAGACCCTCGTTTATTGTTTGGCGCAAGACTTGCTGTATTGCGAAAAGATCTTGGGCTATCCCAGGAGCAATTGGCCCTTGAAAGCGGCCTCGCTAGAAGTTATTTGGGCGGTGTTGAGAGGGGGCAGCGCAATATTGCCCTTCTTAATATATTTAAATTGGCGGAGGCGCTTGGTGTGGAACCCTCAGAACTCTTTAAGTTTGATTGATTCTAAGTGGGGTATTAGGAGTCCGCTTTCGGCCAGATGTGGTCATTAAAGTCAGGCTTTGTTGGGTGTCAGTACTTAATAGCCTTTTCTAATATTGAAGGTTGAATTGATATGGGTCCATGATATGGTGAAATATTTAAGAAAATAAAAACCATCGAAGATCCAATGCATAAAGTCCCCATAGTCAGTGCAATTTTCATGGCTTGTGGCTTTCTCAATTGCAATAGACCAATCGTCAGTAGCATAAGTAGTGAGAGTGTGAATATTGATGGCGATTTTGCAAAGCTTCCAACTTCATTTGCTAGAAACAATCTTTCGAGCCGTT
>CANFMT010000025.1 GCA_947448415.1 Burkholderiaceae bacterium
CAATTACTAAACATTGAAGGGTTAAAGACTTGATTTTAAGGGAATTTTCCCTAAAAAGGACCCCTAAAGACAAGAAAAACCATGCATATTTAGCATTAAAAAGCGTTATAGGAGTTAAATTGATGGTGCCCGAGGCCGGAATCGAACCGGCACGACTTTTTTGAGTCGGCAGATTTTAAATCTGCTGTGTCTACCGATTTCACCACTCGGGCTCGCACTAGCAGAATCTGCAGCGCTAAATAAATCAAGACAGGGCAAATTCTAGCACGCGAGGAGAAATGGCCGTTGAAATTGCCCGCCGACCCCTATTGGGCTTGAGCACTTAAAACTACTAGAATATTCAAATGAAATTCATTGGCAAATCAGCTGGGCTTAGCAAATTTTTACGCATATTCATTTGGATCATCGGAGTATCGCTCATCCTATGTTTGATTGCTGCAGCGAGCTATCTGTATTCAGCAAAAACGAGTCCTTCTGGTAAGAAGATCATTAAGGGACTTGGTGATTTGGTAGTAGTCACTTTTGACGAGGCAGATGTTCCACACATTAAAGCCAATAGTCAGGCAGATGCAATCTTTGCCTTGGGATATCTACACGCTTCAGAGCGATCCTGGCAAATGGAAATGAACCGACGACTTGCTAGCGGACGTCTCTCAGAAATATTAGGCAATGAAACAGTTAGCATCGATAGGTTCATTCGCACTCTAGGAGTAAAGCGCGCAGCAGAATATCAATTTGATCGTTACCCTATTTCTGCTAAGCGATTATTGCAAGCTTATGCAGATGGAGTAAACGCAGCTAACGCACAATTGGGTTGGGCGCTTCCTCTGGAATATTTACTCACCGGCTCTAAACCAGGTCACTGGTCCCCCACTGATAGCGTAGCGTGGATGCTGATGATGGCGTACGACCTTGGTGGAAATTGGAATCAAGAATTACAACGGCTCGAACTCTCACAGTTCATTACAACCAAGCAAATCTGGGAGGTCATGCCATCCTTTGAGCCAGGCGACCCAGTCAGTACCATGGACTTCGCAAAAATGTACCGTGACCTTGATGTATTTAGTCAAGTAGACAGGAAGCCACACAATAGATCTACTAATCTACCCGCAACAGAACTTTCTCATCTCCATTTAACTGGCGCATCAGACGGTATTGGCTCAAACAACTGGGCGTTAAGCGGAAAACTCACTGCAAGCGGCAAACCCTTATTGGCTAATGATCCACACCTAGGGCTCTCTGCTCCAGCCATTTGGTATTTTGCACACTTGGAGGCCCCTGGACTAAATGTTATGGGCGGCACTCTTCCAGGAGTTCCTGCGGTAGTTTTGGGTAGAACAGATAATCTTGCCTGGAGTTTTACGAATACCAATCCGGATGTTCAGGATTTATATATTGAACAGATTGATCCAAATAATCCCGGTATGTATCGTGGTCCAGATGGCATGCTGCCATTTAAAGTTCATCAAGAAATTATTGATATCAAAGGCTCACCTTCATTAACTTTTTTAGTTAAAGAAACACGTCATGGTCCGGTCATCTCAGATTCATATGCTAGAGCAAAGAAAGCGATCGACACTAACCGCTATGCCCTCGCCCTTCGGTGGACAGCCTTAGACCAGGAGAATCAATCAGTAGTAGGTCTTCTAGAAATGAATCGCGCAAAGGATTTAGATTCCTTTAAAGATGCACTACGAAAAAATTATGCTCCTATGCAAAATGTCGTGATGGCTGACAGTCAGGGAAATATTGCCTATCAAGCAGCTGGTGTTGCCCCAAAAAGATTACTGCATCATGGTTTGTATGGTGTAGCACCAGCTCCAGGCTGGGATAAGCAGTACGACTGGAATGGTTACGTTCCATTTGATCAATTGCCTGATAGCAACAATCCAGAACAAGGTTGGATAGCAACTGCCAACCAGAGAATTATTGCCAACAATAATCCTAATCCCTTGACTGGAGATTGGGATTTACCGGCTCGGTATGACCGAATCGTTGAGCTCATTAATTCTAAAAACAGTCATGATGCGGAGTTTATGAAAACAATGCAGGCAGATACCCTATCGCTGCCAGCCACGCAATTACTTCCACTCTTTAAGTCCAGCAGCCCAACTCATCCACTAGCATCTAAAGCGTTAGAAATAAGCAAAGACTTTAATGGTGACATGAAAATGGATAGTGCTGGAGCTCTCATCTTTAACGCATGGGCGGATCAACTCACCAGAAATCTCTTTTCTAGACTGGGCTATATATTCAAAGAGAGTTATGGAACTCGCAATTATCGAGCCGCCTTAATTGGGCAAATTCAAAATCCTCATAGCCCTTGGTGTGATGATCCCAAAACACCTGCTATTGAATCCTGTCTTGAATCTTCAAATAATGCCTTTAACAAAGCTCTCGAGTATCTTGCTAAAGAATATGGCAATGATCCTCATAAATGGTCTTGGGGTCAGGCCCATATCGCCACCTCAGAACATCGCCCACTGAGCAAGGTTCCCATGATTGGAAATTTTTTTAATATTTCAACACCCTTCCCTGGCGATGGCAACACAATCAATGTTGGTCGTTTAGAGTTATTGCGATCGGCAAATCCCTATGAAACATTGCAAGCACCAAGCCTGAGAACGATCTATGACTTTTCTGATCTCGAAAAGTCACTCTTTATTTACCAAACAGGCCAATCTGGCTGGGTTCAGAGTAAGCTTTATCGAAATATGAGCACCCTTTGGGCTAGTAATCAGTACTTGCCGCTCCAGATGAAGCCAAACTCTGTTACCCGCCAGCTCGAACTCGTCAATAAATGATGAGTTTGTGCCGGCCCCTAAAAAGCTTAAAATGGCTCATCAAGACGATTAAACAGTCTCTTTTCAGGAATATATTTGTATGAAAAAAATTAAACTATTACTTCTTCTATCTACTTCTATCTTTCTCTCGCATGCTAATTCTGCATTTGCAGAATGGAAAGAAATTGGGCCGATTGATGGGATGACTCTGTATGTGGATATGGATACCATCAGCACCTACTATGACCTTGCGCAAATAGTTTCTATGTTGGACTTCAAAAAGCCCGGTGCTAACCCGCAAAACAAAATGCCGGTGAGCTCAATCATCGGCTTAAATGAGTTTAATTGCTCCTCTATCAGCTACCGTCCGATTGCCTACAAAGAATTTGAAGGCAATAAAGGTGAAGGGAAAGTGGTTTCTGATGTGAGAACCCCTGATAGTAAGTTTGAATCTGTTCAGAGTGGCTCATGGGCAGCTGGCGTCTTTAATTCCGTCTGCAAGAAAAAATAAATTACCTAAACATGCGGTCGAGCATTCATACTTGGCCTCTTGTTTGCCTTTTTCTCATGCTGCTATCAGGCTGCGTTGCACCTTTGGCAGCAATCGGCGCCTCGGGAACTGCAGCAGCTAGTTCGGCTGGGTCAGCAATTACCACTGCTGCGGTTGCCAATCCAATGACCGCTGCTAGCCTAACCTCTTCAGCAACTACCGGTAAATCTCCTCTTGAACACGCTGCTTCAGCAGCAACTAAAAAAGAATGCAGCTTTTTCAATCTTGTGGGTTCAAAACCAATCTGCATCGATGTCGTCTTGCCTCCCATTACCGATAAAAGTGAGCGATTACTGGGTCCATCGGATGCTGTAGCTGACACCCCCAAATAAGCAGGTTATGAGCCAATCAGCCCTTTTAATTAGAACAGTCTAAAATCGACACTCGATGCACTTCTATGACGATTTAAGCCATGACTACTGAAAATTACTACCTCACCCTAACCTGCCCTAATAAACCTGGCATTGTTGCTGCTGTATCCACATACATATTTGATGCAGGCGGCGATATTGAGGAGGCCCAGCAATTTGATGACAAAGCTTCTAAGAGATTTTTTATGCGCGTTAGCTTTAGTTGTAACTCGGATACAGAGACTTTAAAAAAGGGGTTTGTTGAAATCGCTAAACGATGCGAACTTACCTGGGAGTTACGGGCAGTCAAAGATTTGAAGCGTGTATTAATCATGGCATCCAAACTGGATCATTGCCTAGTCGATCTACTCTACCGTTGGCGCATTGGTGAATTGCCGATGATTATCTGCGGAATTGTTTCTAATCATCCGCGCGATGTGTATGCCAGCATTGATTTTGCTGATATTCCCTTCTACCACTTACCTGTAACTGTTGACACCAAGCCTGCACAAGAGGCGAAGCTTTTGGAGATCATTGCTGATTCCAAAGTGGATATGGTCATTCTGGCTCGCTACATGCAGATTTTGTCCGATGATTTGTCGACCAAGCTCTCTGGTCGTTGCATCAACGTTCATCACTCATTCTTGCCTAGCTTTAAAGGTGCAAAACCTTATCATCAAGCCCATGCGCGTGGAATTAAATTGATTGGCGCAACCGCTCATTTTGTCACTAGCGACTTAGATGAAGGCCCAATTATCGAACAAGATGTAACGCGCGTAACCCATGGTGATACACCCGATGATCTAGTGCGCAAAGGTAGAGATCTTGAGCGAGCCGTCCTCTCAAGAGCACTACGCTATTACTTGCATGACCGTGTTTTGATTAACAGCGCTACCTCGGTCGTCTTCTCAGACTAAGACTACCAAATAGTCTACTAGCCAGCCAAAGCCTGGCTACGTAAATACTCTTCATAAGTTCCAGAGTAATCCACAACGGTGCCATCCATCTTAACTTCCAAGATACGATTGGCCAATGCGGATACAAACTCGCGGTCGTGAGAAACAAATATGAGAGTGCCATCAAACTTCTCAAGCGCGATTTGCAAACTCTCAATAGATTCCATATCCATATGATTGGTAGGCTCATCCATAGCCAGAACGTTATATTTTTGAAGCATCAATTTGCCCCAAATCATTCTGCCTTTTTCACCACCTGATAAAACCTTTACAGACTTACCAATGTCATCACCGGAGAACAACAGACGACCCAAGGTTCCACGAATCACTTGATCATCGTCGCCGGTATTGCGCCAGTTGTTCATCCAATCCATGAGTAACTCATCTTTGGCAAACATCTCGGTATTATCTTGAGGCATAACACCTACATTAGCGTTCTCAGCCCACTTCACATCACCACTATCGGCAGCGATGCCATCAAAGCGCTTGCTCAGAATAGTTTTGAGAAGCGTTGTTTTACCAGCACCGTTTTGGCCAATGATGGCAATCTTTTCACCAGCACGTACGCCAAGCTTAAAGTTTTTAAAGATAGTACGGTCATAAGCCTTAGTTAAGGCATTGCACTCAACCGCCATATTGTGAAGTTTTTTCTCGGTATCAAAACGAATAAATGGATTTTGACGGGAGGATGGTTTTACTTCAACAATTTCAATTTTTTCCAACTGTCTCTGACGTGAAGTTGCCTGACGCGCCTTAGAAGCATTAGCAGAGAAGCGGGCCACGAAAGCTGCTAATTCAGCAATTTTTTCTTTCGCCTTCACATTGTTACTAAGCTGTTGTGTTCTTGCCTGAACAGAAGCCAACATGTAGGAGTCGTAGTTTCCTGGATAAACCTTTAATGTTCCATAGTCCATATCGGCCATATGCGTACAGACTTCATTGAGGAAGTGACGATCATGGGAGATGATGACGATAGTGCTCTTAATTTGATTGAGGATATCCTCCAACCAATGAATAGAGTGAATATCCAAGTTATTAGTTGGCTCATCAAGTAACAATACATCTGGATCAGAGAACAAGGCTTGTGCAAGTAATACGCGCAATTTCCAACCTGGCGCAACATTACTCATGATCCCATTATGTTGTTCGATTGGAATGCCAATACCCAACAACAACTCCCCCGCTTTTGCTTCTGCGGTATAGCCGCCGTATTCGGCATACTTACCTTCGAGCTCAGCAGCCTTCATATAGTCTTCATCTGTAGCATCTGGATTCGCGTAGATGGCATCGCGTTCTGCAGCAGCCTTCCACATTTCTTCATGGCCCATCATCACAACATCCAGTACACGTACATCTTCGTAGGCAAATTGGTCTTGACGTAACTTACCCAAGCGAATGCCGGGATCAAGACTCACATTACCGCTGGTTGGCTCTAGCTCGCCACCCAAAATCTTCATAAAAGTAGATTTACCGCAACCGTTTGCGCCAATCAGGCCATAACGATTACCGCCGCCAAACTTTACGGAAATGTTTTCAAACAGAGGCTTTGCCCCAAACTGCATGGTGATATTAGATGCTGACAGCACGGATTTTTTCTAGCTTTCTGAAGTTCAATTCAACAGTTACCCCCGAATTAGGGGGCCAAGACCATTATTTTAACGGCTTAGACAACTTTGATGGCAGGAAGCTTGGGCCTTGACTCAGACTTTGACCCTAAATGGGGTGAAATTGGTTTGAATATCGTAAAAATCCTCGCCTTCCTTGCGCTTGAGGAAGTTCACCACCCAATAGGTTAGTGGGGTAGCCAAGACCTCCCAGGAGGTCTTGAGAACATACTGGGCTAATGCCACCTGAATTATTTCGTGGGTTGGCCAAATCCCATAAAAGGCCAGCATATAGAAAAAAGATGAGTCAACCAGCTCCCCAACCCCAGTTGAGCCAATAGTTCTCATCCACAGAAAACGACCCTGGGTCCAGATTTTCATTTTTGCCAATACATAACTGTTAGCTAGGCTACCGCACCAAAATGCAAACATTGAGGCCAAGGCAATTCGCCAAGAGTTTCCAAAAACAGTTTCCAAGCCATGCTGATAGTTGGCCATGTATTCGCCAGCGGCAACTGGCAAAGCTATAACGATTTGAGCCATGACGGCTGCAAATGCTAGGGCTGTAAAACCGGCCCAAACAGCCCTGCGGTCATACGCATATCCATATACCTCAGTGAGGATGTCACCAAAAAAGTAAGCAATTGGGAAGAAAAGAATCCCTCCGCCAAAAGGAACACTCCCAAAATAGGGCAAATCGATTACAGCAGCTTTGCCAGCACCAATAAAGTTCGAACACAGTAGAACAACCACAAAGGCAGCCAAAATGAGGTCGTAATACCGATGGTGACGTCTAGGGGAGTCCATAAGCTCAGAAAAATGGATAATAGAAACAAGAATATCTGCATTCCTGAAAATTCGCAGGAAGTAGGCTAAAAATGAAGACAAAACCAAATATAGGATGACAAAGTAATGAGCAAACCTAGCTTTAATTGGGCAGACCCCCTTCTTCTTGATACCCAACTCACCGAAGAAGAACGCATGATTCGAGATGCTGCTGCTGAATATGCTCAAGGGCGCTTGATGCCACGTATTCATGATGCGTATCGCAACGAGACAACTGACCCATCTATTTTTAGAGAGATGGGCGAACTCGGACTCCTAGGAATTACTATTCCCGAGCAATACGGCGGCGCTGATTTGAATTATGTTTCTTATGGCCTTATTGCACGTGAAATTGAACGTGTGGACTCTGGATATCGATCTATGATGAGCGTGCAATCCTCATTAGTGATGGTGCCTATCAATGAATTTGGTAGTGAAGCACAAAAACAAAAGTATCTACCAAAGTTAGCAAGCGGCGAATGGATTGGTTGCTTTGGCCTCACTGAACCTAACTTTGGTTCCGATGCGGGCGGCATGATTACCCGAGCCAAGAAAGTTCCTGGCGGATTTTCATTAACTGGATCCAAAATGTGGATCTCGAACTCCCCAATTGCCGATGTATTTGTAGTTTGGGCAAAGAATGATGAAGGCATTATTCGCGGTTATATTTTAGAAAAAGGCATGAAGGGCTTAAGCGCCCCGAAAATTACTGGGAAGATGGGTCTGCGTGCTTCTATCACTGGAGAAATCGTGATGGATGAAGTATTTGTCCCGACTGAAAATGAATTCCCAGAAATTGAAGGTCTAAAGGGTCCTTTCACCTGCTTAAACTCTGCGCGCTATGGCATTGCATGGGGCTCCCTTGGTGCCGCTGAATGGTGCTGGCATGCAGCACGCCAATATACGATGGATCGCAAACAATTTGGCAGACCTCTTGCTGCTAATCAGCTGATTCAAAAAAAATTAGCCGATATGCAAACCGAGATCACCCTAGCTTTACAGGGTTGCTTGCGATTGGGCCGCATGAAGGATGAAGGTATTGCCTCTCCGGAAATCACTTCAATCATGAAGCGCAATTCTTGCGGAAAGTCTCTAGAAATTGCGCGTATGGCACGGGATATGCATGGTGGTAACGGCATCTCTGATGAGTATGGCGTGGTGAGACATATGCTGAACTTAGAAGTAGTCAATACCTATGAGGGCACTCATGATATTCACGCCCTGATTCTAGGACGCGCTCAAACTGGCATTCAAGCATTTAGTTAATTCAATAAGAAACTAAGAGCCAATCTTTGTGATGATGGCCTTTGCTGCTTTAGCGAAGGCCTCGTCACTATCATTTTCCAGTTGCACAAAATTTTCAATCCTGTATTGAGGAAAGTTCCGCACAATCGATGATTGATATGAAGGGTCGTAATGCTTTACGAGCAACTCTTCGACAAGTTCCGGGAAATTACCCGCATCAATTGCTTCATTCCATTTAGAGATTTGTACTTTTCCGTAATGGGCAGTGAGTAAAGATAACTTCCTCTTGAAACTGTCGGTATCAGTGAGAAAGTGATGGTACTCACGAATCAGCCATGAGACCCTAGTTTGCTCACTGGACTTGAGCTCAATGCATCCACCATTACGTATTTTTTCCATCAACGCATCCGGCACATGCAAGCCACCGACCTTCTTGCTTTCGGACTCCACGAATACCACCCTGCCGGGATCGAGCGAACGCAGTGCATTCCAAAGAGCCGTCTCAAAGCCCTTTTGTGACGGCTGTTCGATATTAGGCTCATTGCCCAACACTGAACCACGATGGACTGCCAAAGCCTCAAGATCTAAGATTTGAGCACCTAAGGCACCAATCTCTTGTAATACTCTTGTCTTACCACTGCCAGTCATGCCGCAGATGACCTGAAATGAAAATTGGCTGGCCGCAACCTCCAAACCATCGATGACGGCTCTTCTAAAGCCCTGATATCCACCTTCAAGTTGCTTCGCTTTCCAGCCAATACGATTGAGGATGTGCGTAAATGCCCCACTTCTTTCACCGCCACGCCAACAATAAATTAATGGACGCCATTCGCGCGGCAATTCTAAAAAATGTTTTTCTAGATGAGCTGCGATATTTTTAGATACCAGAGCAGCGCCAAGTTTTTTAGCGGCAAAGGGAGATTCTTGTTTATAAAGCGTACCGATTGTGGCGCGCTCTTCATTATTGAGCACAGGGTAATTCACAGCGCCCGGAATATGATCTAGAGCGAACTCTGCTGGTGAGCGCACATCAATGACAAGATCAAACTGATCTAACTCAGATAAAAATTGTTCGGATCTTAGAATATGTGGATTAGTAGGTTGCACGATGGATTAGCGCAACTTTTCTAAAATATGCTCAGGCCATGGAGCTGATTTATTAGTGTTGAGATCAACCCATACCATCGTGGCGCCCCCAATAGCCGCCTCCATATCGGGATCGGTAGTTAAAGCCATGCTGGTGTAAAGATCTAGGCTAGTCCTTCCCACGGCACCAATTGAGGTCTTGAGAATTAAATCGCCTGGAAAACTAAGTTGTTGGTAAAAATTACAAAAGCCATTAATCATCAACATCGACTCATGCCCAGGAGCGACGTCATAACCCAAAGATGTAATCCACTCACAACGAGCTTGCTCCATGTAACGAAAGTACACGGTATTGTTTACATGCCTATAAGCGTCCATATCTCCCCAACGAATCGGCATGATCATTTCATGAACAAGCTTTCTTTCTTCGGGGATGGCGATACGCATACTATAAAGATTGCTATTGAATTAACCTACTTGCAAAGCAAGTTGATATAAATTTGTTGAGCGAGCACCTGAACGACAAAATGCTAATACTGGGCCTGGTAACGTTTTTAAGAGGCGCGCCATTTCTTGAACTTGAGCTGGCGTAAACGCACCAGCAACAACGGGATGGTAGACATAATTCAAACCAAGTCTTTCGGCTTCCGCTTGAATTGATGCACTAGTCGGTTGGTCGGGACCGCCTTCACCATCAGGGCGATTATTGATTACGGTCTTGTAACCCAATTGAGCAATTTGTGCCAAATGGCTTGGATCAATCTGACCAAGCGTTCCAAACTGTGCGTTATGACAAGAAATAGGAAGACTCATAAACCCTCTACATTTAATAAATATGCAATAGGGTTGATTCTAAATCAGGGTTGACTCAGGAGTTGGTATTGGGATTTGGCTTGCTTTTATGGCCGGTAAAGAAACGCTCGCAGATTTCCATCCCCACAAGCATGGCAATCACAAACACCAAGGCTTTGAGGTGGCCAGCACCCAGCGCTACCAGTGCTGGGCCTGGGCAAAATCCAGCTATCCCCCAGCCTGCCCCAAAAATGAGGCTGCCAATAATCAGCGGCTTTGTAATATCGCGCCTCGTTGGAATATGTAGAGCGCCCCCAAAAAATGCCTCGGATCTTTTGCTAACGATGTAAAAGCCACCTAAACCAACGAAAATTGCTCCAAGCATGACAAACGCTAAGGAGGGATCCCAGTTACCTGCCAAGTCCAAGAAGCCCAATATCTTCTGCGGATTGCTCATACCCGAGATAATTAAACCCCACCCAAATAGCACGCCGATTGCGAATTGACTAAAGAGGCCAAAATGTCTTTTCATCTTAGACTCCAATCACTTGGCGAAGAACGTAAACCATGATGAAGCCGGCAGACATAAAGGCAAGAGTGGCAACTAAAGATCTTGGAGACAAACGAGATAAGCCGCAAACTCCATGGCCACTGGTACAACCAGAGCCGTATTGAGCGCCAAAGCCCACTAATAGTCCTGCAATAACAATTCCTGCCCAGCTTGAATCAATTTCTACGATCGGAAAGATTCCGAAAAACAGTGCTACAAAAAATGGTGCGGATATCAAACCAAAAACCAGGCTAAGCCGCCATGCCGAATCCTGCAACTTGGGATGCAATAAACCAGAAATAATTCCACTAATTCCCAGAATTCGTCCATGCAACAGCACATAGAGAGAGGCAGCAACGCCCAAAATCATTCCGCCTAAGAGGGCTGGCATTGGCGCGAAAGAAATCCAATCAATTTGCATGTTGTATCCAGTCTAATTAAGCACAAGGATTTGGAGCGAGTCGCATTTGTAGATAGCGCAAACCTAGATAGGCTCCCAAGAAAAAACCAGGAAGCGCCAAAAAGGATCCCACAGCTAATGTGGAGATGCCACTAAGCCCTTGTCCAATAGTGCAACCTAAGGCGGTGATACCACCAAAGCCCATCAAAGCCCCACCCATCAAATGGTTAGCCGTATCTTCTGCATTGTGAAAGGTTTCCCAGCGAAATGTTTTGGTTATCAAAGCAACAATAGCCGAACCACAAACCATGCCGAGAACAGCCACTACGCCAATGGTGAGCACTTTTGAGGTGTCGCTATAAAACATCAGCCAATCCAACGAATAAGCATATGGGGCGACAAACGAAAGACTCTCCATCTTGCCTGAGTTGGTAGCAAGAAATACCTCTTCTAATGTATTAGGGTCCTCCGCAACAAATGCCAAGTAACCAGAGACCCACCAAATCGCACAGATCGCAAATCCAACGCCAAAACCCGCTAGAAGATTTTTGAAAGTCAAAAATGTTTTATCGAGTAACGCAAATAGAACAAAAGCTCCACCGAGGATTAAACCAACTAGCAGATGCGCACTTGAGCGGCTTGATCCAAATTGGGCGCTCACAATACTAGGCAAATCTTGATTTGAGTTTAGGGTAATGAAAAAGGTATCCAACATATTGATGCGAATTACCGCTAAAAATCCTCGTAGAGTCATGTAAGCAACGAGGCCTAAGACTAAAAATACTATCAGCGATTTGAGATTACCCCCACCAATTCGAACCAAGGTTTTACTCCCACAACCCGAGGCTAAAACCATACCCAAGCCAAATAAAGTGCTACCGACCAGAATAGACAAATACATGAACTTGCTGGAGGTGTAGATAGATTTAGAAACATCTATCAAGCCAAATGATGACAATAGCATCACGCCCAAGATTGCGATACCAATAGCTAGGGACCATTGACGCAATCTAGATAAATTCGACATCACAAATAGATCGGCTATCGCACCCATAGTACAAAAGCTAGTTAGCTGCATGACGCCACCAAGCAATACAGTTACAACAAAAGTTACCCATAAGGCTTGGTGACTAATAAGGGACGTATCTACGATTTCCATAGGTTTATTTTACTTGCCTGTCAGCAACAATTAAGGTTTTATATAGGCGTAATGATCCATATACTGAAGATCAGCAATCCTCACCACCCCAGAAGGCGTAAAGTCTGCATCTAATATGAATTGGTTTTTATTGAGATTGCGATTCTTTAGAGTAATTTCGCAAACTTCAAATACTACGCCGCGGGATTTCAGTGCGGATACCAATGGGCCATATTCAACATTATTCTTTTGATCCTTGGCACCTTCCATCAATAAATCCACCCCAGCCGCATGGGTGACTACAATAATTTTAGTTTGAGGTGCCGTATCAAGATGGTTGCGAATATTACGCAATCCTTTTAAGCCTTGCGCCTGAGCATCATCAACGTGATACACAACTTTTGTTTGAGCAAAGGCAGATTGACAAAAAGTCGCACTAACAAATGCTATGGCTCCCAATACCAAAACCTGCTTCAAAAGCTTGAGAAAATATTGTGATAGATTCATTTCTTTGTTTAGTCGCTTTGTAGATTAATTGATAGATTCAATGCCAGGGTTATTACCAAGACCCTTGATGATTGGCTCATTTAATTGCTTTGGCTTAATGAACTTCGCCTCTTTTAAATGCCTAGACATCAGATCCCAAATTGGTTCTGCATTAGATAATTTTGCCTCCTCGCTCACTGGGGCCCATCCTGCAACACGATAGTTTTTATCAGCATCAATGAGTGATCCATTGAGCCTCATTTCGGAGATTCGCTTACCCATGGTCGCATTGGGATCAATGGTGTACTGCAATCCGCCAACCCTAACCATATCGCCACCCTGCTGGTAATAAGGGTCAGGATTGAATAAATTATCCGCAACATCCTCCAAAATAGTTTTAATATTTTCGCCAGTCATATTGGAGACCGTAGTGTATGGGTAAGTGATAGCAGTCTGATCCATCAAATGCTCCATCGTGATTGCCTGACCAGGCAATAAAGAAGTTCCCCATCTAAAGCCTGGCGAGAAGGAGATTTCTGCATTCTTTTGCATCATCAGACCATCTAAGATGACTTGATCAAAGCTGCCATTGAAATTGCCACGACGATATAAAAGATCATCAGTCATCGCCAGCTTTTCATTTAAACGCGCCTCAAATGGCTGGCGGATTTTCGTAATCAGCTGACTCATTTTGGGGTCTGGGGTAATCAGACTTGAAAATACGGGAAGCAGTTTGTAGCGAAAATCAACCACCCTTCCACCCTTCACATCAAAATCAAGAACACCCAAAAACTTACCGTTTGATCCAGCGTTGGTCACTAAGGTGACGCCACCTGCATTTTTTACCTTGACCGGGACTGGAACACCATCATGCGTGTGGCCGCCCAAGATTGCATCTAGCCCTCTGACTCTAGAGGCTAACTTCAGGTCAACATCCATACCATTGTGAGATAGCAAAACAACCGCCTTGGCACCTTTTTGGCGTACCTGCTCAATTGTTTTTTGTAGGTTCTGCTCCTGTATGCCAAACGTCCAATTTGGCGTGAAGTATCTTGGGTTTGCCACCGGAGTGTAAGGAAAGGCTTGGCCAATAATTCCTACTGGCACCCCATTCATCTCACGTATTACGTATGGCGCAAAGACTTCATCACCAAAATCAGTAGTGGTGATGTTTTGTGCAATAAAAGAAATCTTGTTTTGGAAATCTTTTTGCACAATCTCCATTACACGCTTCTCACCTAGGGTCATCTCCCAGTGAGCAGTCATTACATCCACCCCAAGCTCCAGAGCGGCATCAACCATATCCTGACCTTGGGTCCATAGCGCAGTTCCGGACCCTTGCCAAGTATCCCCGCCATCTAATAGCAAAGCGCCAGGACTTGATGCTTTCAGTTGTTTGATGAGGGTGGAGAGATGAGCAAAACCACCCATTTGGCCATACTGATGAGCTGCAGCCGTAAAGTCTAGATAAGTAAATGCATGGGCATCACGCGTGCCTGAAGAAATCTTATTGGCTTTCAGAAAATAATCGCCAACTAAATGCGGTGTTTTTCCTGCTTGCGGTCCAACGCCAATATTGACATTAGGCTCACGAAAATATACTGGCAGTAGTTGGGCGTGACAGTCAGTAAAATGCAATAGGTGCACATTACCAAACCGGGGTAGGTCATAAAAAGATTGCGCCTGTGATTGAGCAGACGCCAATTCAGATTGCAGGCTCATGCCACCAACTGAGGCAATAGCAAGAGCCTGTATAAACTCCCGGCGATTAAGCGACATGACGATCGATTATTGATTCACTGGAGATTGTGGGTCTAACAGCAAAGCCATTACATCCTGAATTTGCTCTTGTGTTAACAGCTTGAAATGACCAAAGCGTGGCATGTTACTGCATGCGTTATATGCTTTTGAGTTATTGATGCGATTCCATGTGTAAACCAATACTTCTTGGGAATATCCGCGATTTTTACCGTAATTCCAAAGGCTCGGCCCTAAATTGCCATAAGAGATTTCTTTTTTATTGATCTCATGGCAGTTGTAACAACCACCGCCATTGACGGTATCAGACTTGTCGGTCCAAGTTGCACCGCGGCCACTTTGTGCGATTGCCTCACCACTCTTCCAGTCGCCAACATATTTACCATCCGTTGGCTGAACAATAGTAGCCATATTCAATTTCTGAATCTCAACCGCTTTAGCCGCACCTTGTTTAGTATTGATTGCCTTTGGATCAGAGCAAAACTTTTGTGTTTCATCTTGTTTGATGCGATCTAGTCCAGCAATACCATCTGCCCTAAAACCCTCCGACATCATTTTCTGAAACTTGGTGTCAAAGCTGGATTGAGCAGAAACAGTGAAAGACATCGTTGTAAAAAACGCGGCAGATAACAATAATTTTATTTTCATAGTCATTGGCCTTAACGTTTCAAGCCAGGAGTTTGCATAGTGCCACCATTGGCATTGACAGCCATGTACATAGACACTGCCGTTAATAAATCAGAGCCATAAATTGGGAACGGGAAGCGCTGCTGACGGTAACAATCATTTAAGCGCAGACCCATTGTCCAAAATTGACCGCTAGATACGCGATATGCAGGCCAAGAGCCCCATCCAGCAGCTGCACCAGCTTGCGTCGTTAAATTAGGAAGATCTTGTAGACGAATTCTTTTGTCGCTCGATCCATGGCAGGTCGCACAAGAGAAATCCATTGGACCGCCCTCATAGTAAAACGCCCGTTTACCAAGTTCATATGCTTCTTTTTCTTTTGGATGCTTCGTGCTTACTTTGATTTTTTGATCCTTAGATGCAGTCACTACATAGGCAACTAAAGCGTCCATATCCTTCTTTAAACCTTTTTGAAACGGTGCATCTACGATCTCTTGCGCTGAAATACCTTGTAAGGTAGACATGCAAGTTATTAAACGAGACTCCAAATCTTGCACTTTATTGGTATCAGAGAAATATCTTGGCAACTGCGCTGCAGCTCCATTGATAACTCCAGGGCCAAGCCCTAGATTACATTTTTCTAGCGTGGCATTTTTTGGCCCTGCTGGCTTCTTCCAAAGCTCGGCTCCAGCATCCTCATAAAGCTCAGATGGATTACCATCGGCGATCATTTGACGATATTTAGCAATTTCATCTGCGGTTGACTGGGCAAAACCAGTTGAGGCAAACCAGAATGCCCCGCTTGCTAGAAGCAACTTCAATAAAAGGCTTAAATTTTTTTTCATAATCTATTTAAGAAACGGTGGCTTCATCACTACGTTTATCACCCTTGGTATCGACCCAGCTCACAACCAATTTATCGCCCTTGGAGCCTTTGTACTTAAAGTTCAAGAATGGATCTTTAGAAATGGCTGAGCCAAAGTCTGCGGAAAAGACCTCTTTACCCTGAGCCTTAACTGATACCGTTGAAATAAACCAAGCTGGAATTAATTTGCCAGATGCATCTTTGCGTTGGCCAGACTCCATATCATGTTTCATCAAAATTTTGACATCCACAATTCCATTTGATTCGGCTGCCCGAATGCGCATTGGATCACCCATCGTATTTCCTTTATCTTTTCTATTTGTTCAAATGATTCTGTATCTATGCAGAGCGGCTTGTTAGCCGCCGCAGCCACCCAAGGTCACTTTAATTTCCTTAATAGCCATCATCCATTTGCCATCAGCCTTTACCAACGCGTAAACATTTGATGTTTGAGCCATCTTGATTCGCGTAGTGACTACGGGCTCAGTACCAGCAGGAATAAAAAACTGGGCAGCCAATAGACTCGGATTTTTCTCAACCAAAATTGCCAACTGAGTTGCTTTTAAGTTGGTAGTGATACCTACTGGAACCACTGCACCGTTTTCTGCAATATCAGGCGCATTAATAACAACTGCTCCTGATTTATCGGGGGTGCTTGTTCCCAAAGCCTTGAATACCTCATCCAGGCTCTTCCCCTCAAATGCTGCCTTATTCCACTCCTCGGCCTGCGCAGAGGTAATTAAGCCTGCAGATGCCATAAGTCCAAATACCGTCGAATATTTCAATAATTCGCGACGCTGCTGATTCATATCCATCCTTTTGAATACCCTTTATCTGGGTTATTTGAAAATTATCACAAACCTCTACTTTAAAGGGGATTGTCCAATCTGTCGCAAACTGAAATCGCCAATAACCTGAGCCAAGTCAAGATAGGTGAAAATGGGGGTAATTATTCAACTAAAGGCCACTTACACCGATGTTTGATCTAGAGGCGCTTATCCTCTCGCTAAAGCTGGCGATATGGACTTTGGTCCTAATCCTTCCTTTTGGCATATGGATGGCTCATACCCTCCAAAGGATGGGCAAATATAGATCCTGGATAGAAGCAGCCCTGGCCCTTCCCCTAGTTCTCCCACCTACCGTCTTGGGTTACTACCTTCTGGTGGGTTTTGGTGGAAAAAGCTTTTTAGGCATCCCTTTAGTGTTTTCATTTACTGGCATCTTGATTGCATCCCTTATTGTCAATTTACCGTTCGCCATACAGCCAATCCAAAGGGCCTTCGAATCCATCAATCCAGAAATTCGTGAAGCTGCCCAAGTGAGCGGACTTTCTAATTGGCAGGTCTTTCGCCTAATAGAATTGCCTTTAGCATGGCGTGGAATTACGAGCGCTGCAGTACTCACTTTTGCCCATACACTCGGCGAATTTGGCGTAGTACTCATGGTAGGTGGCGCAATCCCAGGTGAAACCAAAACAGTATCGATTGCAATCTACGATAAGGTGCAAAGTTTTGATGCCTCAGGTGCTGGAGCGCTTTCACTACTGTTGCTGGCAGTATCACTAATTGCTATTGCGCTTTCATATGGAATATTTGGGCGCCAACCAGCACGTCAACAGAGATGGGGCTCTTAATGCTAAGCATCAAGATCACACAAATATCCCCCAACCCAATTCAAATTGGCTTTGAGTGCAACTCTGGGGAGCTCCATGCATTAGTCGGTCCATCGGGTAGTGGAAAAACGACTGTTTTAAGAACGATTGCGGGTCTTAACCATGCCCAATCTGGATTAATTCAATGTGACGATCAAGTTTGGTTTGAGTCCAATGACATTCAGGGGGTCCTGAAAGCATTAACCCCGGCTCAGCGCTCTTGTGGATTCTTATTTCAGCAATACGCCTTATTTCCACATCTCACCGCACTTGAGAATGTCTGCATCCCACTGCAAAATTCCGGCCTTACTCAAGCGAGTCGTCATTCGACCGCTATGGAGTTATTGCTACGCATGGGTATTGGCGATCTTTCCAATAGAATGCCGCATCAATTATCGGGTGGCCAACAACAACGAGTTGCCCTTGCTAGAGCATTAGCACGCTCACCAAAAATACTGTTGCTAGATGAACCCTTCTCAGCAATTGATGCGCCAACACGGCAAAGCCTATACCGCACTCTTGCAGATCTGCGTAAGGATTTAAATATCCCCATTCTGCTGGTGACACATGATCTCAGAGAGGCTGATTTATTAGCGGATCGCATCACCGTCATTGATCAAGGTGTTGGACTACAAACTGCACCGCCACAAGTCTTATTTCAAAGACCTAGAAATTCTCGGGTTGCTGAATTAGTTGGCATCAGCAACCGTTTTGAAGGTATCTTTACTGAAGGAATCTTGACATGGCTTGGCAGCAATCATGTCTTCCAGGTGGTAGACAAAGGAAAGATACCGCCTAATACCGCAGTTGCTTGGGTAATACCTGCAGATGGGTTGAGCCTTCACGATAGTCCTACAAAGGGAACCATTGAAGCAAAGGTTGAAAAGATCAGCACACTAGGTCAAGTAGCAGTCATTCAACTGCAAGTGAAAGGCGGAAACCACTCTATTACATGGGAAGCTTCAGCGGCAGAGGTAAAACGCCTTAATCTAGAGGCCGGCAAGAGAACTAACTTGCATATTGATGGCACTAAGATTCACATCATGCCACTACGCCCTATTAATGACCCCCGCCGCTTTACTAGCTAAATAAAGACTACTTTCTAGCCACCAGTCCAAGCAATGCAGACATCCCTGTATGTCTTGGGCCTTCAGAGAGTTCTTTTTCATAGCTGACTAGCTCTAGGATTTCAAAATCCTTAGCAAGGTCTCGGATGATTTCTTCTGTGTAGAGATGCTCGATTAAAGATGGGCCACCAGTTTTGTATTCGATCTGTTTAGGGGTATAGCCCTGCAGAATAAAAAGTCCGCCAGGCTTTGTGGCTTTATATGCTTGCTGAAAGATTCTGGCACGCATTGCAGGCTCAGCAAACTGAATAAAGATCCCAATCACTGCGTCATAACTATTTTCTTGCCAAACAAAACTATCTACATCGGAGAAGGAGTAATCAACCTCAACTTGATTTTCTTTGGCAAACTGCTTGGCCTTAGCCAATGCAATGTCAGAGGCATCAAATCCAACTACTTGCATTCCTTGTTTGGCCAGCCAGACGCCATTACGCCCCTCGCCATCGGCAATACATAGCACCTTATCCTGAGGCTTTAAGTATTGATTTGCTTTATCAACTAGATACTCATTAGGTTCTTTGCCAAAGATGAACTCTTTTTTATCAAAGCGCTCATTCCAAAATTGGGTGGCGTCCGAGAATCCCATAGGCCTATCCAGGTGCACTGGATTATTTTTTGAGTCCACCGACAAGATCATTCTTTAAGTCGTTAATATTTTCAAGGCCCACTGCAATTCGTACCAAGCCATCGGTAATGCCAGCAGCTTTTCGTGCCTCAGGAGATACGCGGCAATGCGTAGTAGTGGCTGGATTGGTAATAGTAGTTCGCGTATCACCCAAGTTTGCCGTGATTGAACAAAGCTTGGTTTGGTTAATTAGCTTAAATGCAGCCTTCTTGCCACCCTTTAGAGTAAAAGAAAGAATTGCGCCGCCCTCTTTTTGTTGACGCTTTGCTAAAGCATGTTGCGGATGCGACTTCAGGCCTGGGTGATAAACGCGCTCTACACCTGGTTGCTTTTCTAACCATTGCGCTAAAGCAAGTGCATTTTGACTTTGTTGCTTCATACGAAGCTCTAAAGTCTCTAAACCTTTTAGAAATACCCAAGCATTAAATGCTGAGAGTGTTGGACCAGCAGTACGAACATATGGGAACACTTTGCCCATGATGAAATCATTACTACCAACAATTGCACCACCCACTACCCTACCTTGACCATCTAAATATTTAGTTGCCGAATGAATCACCACATCAGCACCAAGTGCTAATGGCTTTTGCAGTGCAGGCGTACAAAAGCAGTTATCTACAGCAAACAATGCCTTTGCCTTTTTAGCAATTCTTGAAATGGCTTTGATGTCCGCAATTTCAGTTAATGGATTTGAGGGCGTCTCTAAATAAAAGAGTTTGGTATTTGGTTGAACGGCGGCCTGCCATGACTTGGTATCAGCTAAATCAACATAGGTAGTAGTAATACCAAAGCGACCCAAAATATTGCTAAACAACTGAATCGTTGCACCAAATACTGAGCGTGAGCAAACGACATGGTCACCCGCCTGTAAGTGCGCCATTGCCAATGTCATGATGGCAGCCATTCCAGACGAAGTGGCAATACAGGCCTCACCACCCTCGAGGGCAGCCAAGCGGTCTTGAAACATACTCACTGTTGGATTAGTAAAACGAGAATAGATAAAGCCTTGATCGGCATGCGCAAATCCATCTGCAGCTAACTCTGCACTATCAAAGCAGAAACTAGATGTGAGGAACATCGCCTCTGAATGCTCTTGATATTCGGCAGTTCGACGAGTGCCAGCCCGGACCGCCAAGGTCTCGAGCGCTAGCTTAGAAAAATCTGGTTTCTTGCGTATGGTTTTACTCTTCATCTTGCTATTTTGACACCGAATTGAGGATTTGCCTCCAGTGAGGCAATTTCCTGTCGCTTTTTAGTCTTCGGTAGCCAAATGCAGATGCAACTGGGAACGGGCAAAGTCGCTCGAATCCTTTTGGCGATCCGCTTTAGCGGCTGAGGTATTTCTGGCGGCCTCTAATGCGTCGAGATAGGATTCAGTAATATCGCCTGTGACGTAAAAACCATCAAAGCAGGAAGCCTCAAAACTCTTAATATCGGGGTTGATATCGCGTACTGCCTGCTTCATATCCTCAACACTTTGATAAATGAGTTGGTCAGCACCAATCATCTTATTGATTTCTTCATCTGTACGGCCATAAGCTACCAACTCACTACGGGTAGGCATATCAATGCCGTAAACATTCGGGAAACGTACTGGAGGCGCTGCTGATGCAAAAATCACTTTCTTGGCGCCAGACTCCCGTGCCATCTGGACAATCTCAAATGAAGTAGTTCCACGGACAATTGAGTCGTCCACAATTAAAACAGTCTTGTCTTTAAACTCAATGCGCATTGCATTTAATTTTTGACGGACTGATTTCTTGCGAACAGCCTGTCCTGGCATGATGAAGGTGCGACCTATGTAACGATTTTTGAAGAAACCTTCACGGTAATCAACGCCCAAGTTCTTAGCTACTTGCATCGCGGCTGGACGACTCGAATCTGGAATCGGCATCACTACATCGATTTCATCGACATTCGTTTCTTTGCGAATCTTCTCAGCCAAGTAGTCACCCATACGCATACGTACGTTATAGACAGTCACTCCATCAATCGTGGAGTCCGGACGAGCCATGTACACATATTCAAAAATACAAGGGGTAAGGACTGCATTTGGTACACACTGACGGGTATAGAAATTGCCATCAAGGTCAATGTAAATGGCTTCGCCAGGATTAACGTCCCGTACAAAAGTAAAGCCAAGACCTTCAAGTGCTACTGACTCTGATGCAATCATCCACTCTGGCCCATTAGGGGTGTCTATGCGTCCAATACACAATGGTCGAATGCCAAATGGATCTCGGAAAGCCAACAAGCCATAGCCGGCGATCAAAGAAACCACTGCATAAGAACCTTTAACGCGATTCGTTACTCCGGTAACCGCGTTAAACATCGCGCCCTCATCTAAGGCTGCACTATTAGTTTCTTTTTGCAGTTCATCAGCAAGAACGTTTAACAATACCTCTGTATCAGAACTAGTGTTGATATGACGGCGATCACGATAGGCCATCTCAACACGCAAACTTGGTGCATTGGTCAAGTTGCCGTTATGAGCCAAAATAATTCCGTAAGGTGCGCTTACATAAAATGGTTGCGCCTCTTCTTCGCTGCTTGCAGAGCCAGCGGTTGGATAGCGAACTTGCCCGATACCAGCATTACCTACCAAGCTACGCATATTGCGTGTTCTAAAAACGTCTCGCACCAAGCCATTAGCTTTGTGCATTGTGAACGAATTACCATTCATGGTTGCAATACCAGCAGCATCCTGACCGCGGTGCTGCAAAAGCAACAAAGCATCATAGAGAAGTTGATTTACTGGTGAGTGGGAAATGGTTCCGACGACGCCGCACATATCTCTAGATTCCTATTGTTAATTTAGGAGTAATGGTAGGTGTTACTTTGGGCATAGCATCACCCAATTGCTTAGCCCAGTCGGCTGGTAGCCAACCTTTAATTAAACCGGTTGCCATATCAATTGCTGGTCTGGTGATAGCATTTTTCCAAGCCATGCTTTGTGGTAGCGGTGTTAGTGCAGCAAGGGTTGCAAGCACCACCACAATCAATCCACCGCGCATTACACCAAACACAAGCCCTAAGAATCTATCTGTCAAGCTTAAGCCAGCCGACAAAATAATTTTCTGAACTAGCCCACCAAATAAACCGCATGCAATGAGAGTTAGAACAAAAAGAATTAAGAAGCTAATGCCTAAGGTTAGCAGTTCATCCAAATGAAAGGATGAAAGCCATTCTGTTGCAAGGTAATTACTGTAGTGATAAGCAACCCATGCAGCAACAAACCATGAGGCCAGGGCGAGAACTTCTTTAAATAAACCGCGTGAGATACCAACCAATGCCGAAACCAAGAGCACAACTAGGGTGAAGTAATCCACCGATGTTAGCTTGAGGGTGGATAAGTATTCCATTACTGCTTACCGGATTCGACAAGTCTTGGAGTAAGACCCATCGCCTTAATTTTCTTTTCCGCTGTTTCGGCGGTATCCTTATCTGCATAAGGACCTGCGCGAACAAGGAACACTTTGCCGCCATCAGTATTCGTCTTATTCAATACATAACTAGGAATATTTTGGGCTTTGAGTCTTGCGACTAATGCCTTTACATTGCTCTCAGATGCAAATGCGCCAATCTGAATAACATATTTACCGGAACCATTAGCAGTGCTTGTTTTGGGAGCATCTTCCGCCTTAGGTTTGGATGGCGCTATAGCAACAACTTCTTCGCCAGCAGCAAGACCCATCGTTGCGGCTTTATTAGCTGCAGGAGCACTTGGCTTAGATTCTGTTTTTGGTTCTGGCTTAGCCTCTGTTTTGGTTTCGGCTACTGGAGCAGATTTAGGCGCCTCTTTAGTTGCCTCATTAGCTACCTCTTTTACTGTTTCAACAGGAGTCTCAGCTTTTGGCTTTTCTTCAGGCTTTAACTCTGCTCCAGGAATCGGCAAACTGGTCACAATATTTACAGCAATATCGTTTGGCGCTGACTTTGGCTTGCTATCCAAAATACGAGGAAGACCAACAACAGCAATCAGCACAAGTACCGCTGCGCCTATAAGTCGATGTCTAGCTCTTTGTTGTTCGGGATCCTCAGTAAGAGCCAGCTCTTCAGCTTCTGCTGCGCGCTGAAAACTACGTGGAGCGATCCGTTTATCGGTGCGCCTACCCCTTGAACCCACTTCAAGGTCATCAGACTGTGTCTTTCGCTTAAAAAAGCTCGGTAAACGAATCATGGATCAATGCGCCTGGTTGTTTCGATAAGCCATTACGCCGGCAACGGTATAGAAGGATCCGAAGATGACAATTCTATCACCCTCTCCGGCCTTAGAAAGCGCTTTTTGATATGCTGAAGCGGGATTATCGAAGGTTTCTATACCGCCATCCGACCCATTTTTTGGCTTCACCCCCATAGCCTCAAGCTTCTGAGCCAAGGCTTTTGCGCTAGCTGCTCTTGGGGTCGGTAAATCAGTACAAAACCAGTAATCCACAATCCCTAAAAGGGGTTTAATAACACCCTCAATATCCTTATCAGCCATTGCGCCAAAAATAGCGTAGGTATAGGGGTGGTAGCCCATCTTATCGAGCCCCTGCCCCAAAGTTGCTGCTGCATGGGGATTATGGGCTACATCCAGGACAACTGTTGGCTGCCCAGGTAACACCTGAAAGCGTCCAGGCAGTTCAACTAGGGCAAAGCCATTGCGAATATCTTGAGCGCTGACTGGAAGGCGCAGGTGCAAAGCCATTAAGGCAGCAATGACAGCAGAGGCGTTGAGAATTTGATTGGCACCGCGTAAGGCTGGGTAACCCAGCCCACTAAAGCGTTTCTTGCGTCCTGCCCAACCCCACTGCTGCTTGTCGCCTTGAAAGTTGTAATCTCGGCCTTGCAACCAAAGATCGCAGCCAAGCTTTTCAGCGTAATCAATTAAAGATTGCGGTACTAGAGGATCTCCGCAAACGGCAATATGACCAGGCCGAAAGATACCCGCTTTTTCCAATCCAATGGCTTCGCGTGTATCACCCAAAAAATCAGCATGATCAATATCAATACTCGTCACAATCGCGCAATCGGCATCAACAATATTGACCGCATCTAAACGACCGCCCATACCAACCTCTAGCACTACAGCGTCTAAATTGGACTTGGCAAATAAATGCATGATTGCTAATGTAGTGAACTCAAAATAGGTCAGTGTTGGCGCATCTACTAGGCTAACGCGAGCTTTTTCTACGGCAGCAAAATGTTCAAGTAACACGTTGTCGCCAACATCTTCACCATTCACGCGAGCGCGCTCATTAAATTTCAATAGGTGTGGTGATGTATGGCAGCCAACTCTATAACCTGATGCTAATAAGATACTTTCTAAATAGGCGCAGGTGGAGCCTTTGCCATTCGTACCGGCAACTGTAATGACTGGGCACTCAAAATGCAGATCTAGCGCTGCCTTCACACGATTGATGCGCTCAAGTCCCATATCGATTCCGACTGGGTGAGCCGTTTCGAGGTGACTAAGCCAAGCCTCAAGGCTAGAAAATAAAATGGGGGATTGGTGTGCTGTACTCAAGCGCTTAAACGGCTGCGCTACCCGCAATCGCAGGCTCAGGAAGTTTTTGCAGTAATGCCAATAAACGTGCAATCTCTCCACGCATCTGGCGACGATCAACAATCATGTCAATACCACCCTTTTGCATTAGGAATTCTGAACGCTGAAACCCTTCGGGCAACTTTTCACGAACAGTCTGCTCAATCACACGAGGACCAGCAAATCCAATTAAAGCTTTTGGCTCTGCCATAACAACATCACCCATAAAGGCAAAACTCGCAGAAATACCACCCATTGTAGGGTCGGTCAGAACGCTGATGTAAGGCAAGCCCTTTTTAGACAGCAAGGTCAACATAGAGTTTGTCTTAGCCATCTGAAATAGCGACAGCAAGCTCTCTTGCATACGTGCGCCACCCGTTGCAGTAACGCAAATAAAAGCACACTTCTTATTAATGGCCTCTTGTACGCCACGAGCGAAACGCTCACCGACTACAGACCCCATTGATCCGCCCATGTATTGGAATTCGAAACATGCGGCTACTACGGGAATAGCTTCAATCTTGCCACCCATCACAATCAAAGCTTCAGATTCGCCGGAAGCATCATTTGCTTCTTTGATGCGATCTGGATATTTCTTAGAGTCTTTGAATTTCAAAGGATCAGTTGGATAGATGTCAGCGCCAATTTCATAGCGCCCCTTTTGATCTAATAAATTTTCCAAACGCAAACGTGCGCCGATACGCATATGATGGCTACACTTTGGGCAAACAGAAAGATTGGCCTCAATGTCGGTGCTGTAGAGAACCGTTTCACAGCTTGGGCACTTTACCCACAATCCTTCTGGCACTGATTTGCGATTTGCAGGATCGGTGTGTTGAATTTGGGGTGGGAGTAATTTATCTATCCAGCTCATTAGTTTTTAAGCATCTAGTGCGTCACGAATCTCACGAATGAAGGTTTCCAGTGATTGTACTGCCTGCCCAGGCGGCGCATCCTCTAAAAGGCGAATAATTCGACTACCAATCACGACAGCATCAGCACTGGCAGAAACAGCCTTAGCACTAGCAGCATCACTAATTCCAAAGCCCACGGCAATCGGAATATCGGTTTCTTTGCGGATTTTAGGGATGATGCTAGCTACATCTTGCGTGTTTAGGTGTGAAGCACCAGTTACGCCTCGCATAGAAACGTAATAGATATAACCAGAAGCTATTTTGGCAGCCTCTTTAATACGCTCATGCGATGAGGTGGGTGCCAACAAGAAAATAGGATCAATTCCAGCAACACGCATTCGCGCAGCAAAGTCGACACATTCCTCAGGTGGGTAATCAACAACCAATACACCATCCACCCCAGCAGCCTTTGCTTCGTTGGCAAAACGCTCTGCCCCCATTTGCTCAACTGGATTTGCATACCCCATTAATACAACCGGGGTATTAGCATCCTTTCTGCGAAATTCTTTTACCATTTCCAAGCAGCTATGCAATGTGACACCTTGGGTCAAAGCGCGCTCGGATGATCGTTGAATCACAGGACCGTCGGCCATTGGATC
>CANFMT010000026.1 GCA_947448415.1 Burkholderiaceae bacterium
AATCAGTCTCATACAAACACCCACGAAAGTTTTGTGCACAAAGTTTGCCTATGGTGGGGTGAACCTTTTGAGATCTAGCGGGAGTTTAGTCTGGGGGACAGAGTTGAAAATCCTTGTGTCGGTGGTTCGATTCCGCCCCGGGCCACCAAAAATCTCAATAGCCCACATGTTGGGCTATTTTCTTTTGATCGGGCGGATGATTCGCCGTAAATCTGAGAATGGCTTAATAGGACTCTAAGCGAGAATACTTGCTAGAGATATAGGTCTTGCGATACTCGCTGTAAGCCTCTAATAAGACTTGAAAAATATTCGATGTTGATTTCATCGTTTCCCCAGTTATGTAATTTGCGACACTGCTATTCTGATGATTGAATATGTCACCCAGAAGAAGTTTTTATGACAATAAGGTAGTGAGCGAATACTTTCATTTGGCCATTTAAAGAAAGGATAGGATCAGGCATCCTAGGCCCTGGTTCGATTCCGCCCCGGGCCACCAAGAAACACCAAAACCACTTTCGGGTAGTTTTTTCACTTGGGTTTGTTAGTATTTGATTATGAAAAAACTAATCATTCCATTGGTTCTGGGCTTAATCTCAATCAATTCATTCGGGTTTGAGATATTTGCCTTGGGGACAAGCAATACAAATTGTAAGAATGCTGGTCAGGCATTCACAGTAAAGCTAAACGAGCTGTTAGCCTTAGATAAAATTGATGCGCAGGCCGTTAATGCCGGAGTTGATGGAGATAGACCAGCATTTATGATGCCAAGGCTAGAGCAGGGGCTGAAGAATTATCCTAATACCAAGATGGTGATATTTGAGCCAGGCCCCAATGAGAGAAATCCGAGATTTAATTTGGGCCCATCAGAAGAGATCTTGGCCCATCTTCAGAAAATTCAAATGCCTACCATCTATGTATCGCATAAGCTAATCCAATCACCTGAAGAGGCTGGTGAAATGGCGAAAAAATATGGGGCTTATTACTACGGCGATTGGATTCAGGGCATTCCAGTTGATCGTGATCACCGGCAGTTTGATATGGGGTCAAGTGGAGGGCATATGACCGTGCAGGGTTGCCAATTGTGGGCTAAAAATATGATGCCATTAATACTTCAGGTGATTAAAGAGAAAAATATCAAGTAGGGTCTGGCACCTTCTGTCCCGGTCAATTCCGCCCTGGGCTACCAAGAAACACCAAAACCACCTTCGGGTGGTTTTCTTTTGGTTCGGCAGATCTTGATCTGTTGTCTTGGATGCAGGCTCCTCAGCAGAAAATAGTTAAACTGTTTCAAAATTAAAGCTCAGTTAATATCTGACTCAAATGGAGAGTTGTAAATATGTCGGCAGCACTTTTCTCAGAGAAGAAGTCCTTTCTTAGATATTGGGCGATCGGTATTTCAATTACATATGTCTTGATTGCCATATTGATTATTTATATTATCCAGGGCGAGAAGAATGTTGCTAACAGAAATCATTCTCTCAGGATGAGTCCGGATGCAGTGGAGCCCGGTAAGACGCCTCCCGACCCTCTTCCTCCTAATGTCGACTTTAAACCAGTAAATGTGGGCATCTACTTAGACGGCATAGAGAGCCTTTCAATAAAAGATTCCTACTGGACGCCAACTTTTTATATTTGGTTTCGATGGAAAGGAGATAAGTCGCTTAATCCTGGAAAATATTTCAGGCTTGTTGATGGAAAGATCGAAAAGCAAGAGCTTCAAGATAGTTATATTGCTCCTGATGGCACCAATTACGAGCTTTACAAGGTGGTTGCCAGGGTTACGAAATTCTTTAATACGACGCGAGTTCCTTTGGATGATCATATGCTCAATATTTATATTGAGGATTCGGCAAATGATGTGAGGCGTATGCGTTATGTCCCTGATCCAGCGTCTGGTATCAGCTCTCGGGTAAAAGTTTCTGGTTATGACATTACCGGAATGAGTACAGTGGTAAAGCCGCATACCTATAAAACAAGTTATGGAGACCCAAGGGTGGAGGAGGGTAAGCGAACTACATTTAGTGAATATAACTATGGAGTGACAATTAAGCGTAATAGCGTAGGTGTTTTTTTGAAATTATTCATCGGTCTTTACGCTGGCGTATTGCTTACCTTCTGTAGCTTTTTTATTCACCCATCAGAGACCGGATCACGCTATGCTTTTCCATCGGCATCTTATTTTGGTGTTATCGCTAACGCGTATATGACACACTCTTTATTGCCCTCCTCAGGCTATTTCGGATTGGCAGACTTGGTTACTGCTATTGGCTTATTTACCATCACTCTATGCGTAATTGCTTCATTAATTTCGGTTTATTGCTACCAGCAGAAAAAAGAATCCGAATTTTCTCGGCAACTTGATAAGACCTCCCTGAGGTATATCGGGATTGGATTTATTGCGGTTAACATTCTTTTACCGATCTGTGCTTTTTATTAAGGTCGAGAAGAGGATTAAAAATCCTAGTGTCGGTGATTTGATTCCACCCCGGGCTACCAAGAAATACCAAAACCACCTTCGGGTGGTTTTTTCTTTTGGTGGGTTGGCGGGTGACATACAAAGCATCAATATTTGTTTATGATTGCTTCAAATGAAAATTCACCGCGCCATATTGACCCTCACAATGCTATCTGCATTCGCTCTTGTGGCCCCTTCCATTGCTTATGCATATCTACAAGATGAAATTCAAGTTTACGATGATGAAATTAATGCCAAGGGTGAATATAGTCTTGAGTTACATCTAAACACGACCCCAAGAGGCAATCAGCAACAAAGCTATTCAGGGGAGGTTGTGAATAACAACAATACTCGCGTGACGCCTGAGCTTGCCTATGGTCTGGGACATGATCTTGAGGCGGGGTTTTATTTGAGCTACTCAAATAACAATAATTCATTTAATTACGCGGGCGTCAAAGCAAGGCTTAAATGGTTACCTTATCAAGAGGAAAAGGGCGATTCATTTTTTGCTGGCATTAATTTTGAGGTTGCAGATACGCCATATCCTTATGAAGCATCGCGTTACAACGGAGAGGTGCGATTTATTGTTGGTAAGCATATTGATGAATGGTTGGTGGCTTTTAACCCTATTTTTGATCAGGCGCTATCCCAGCCTCAGGTACATCAGGGGCCAGTATTTGCTACGGCTACGAGAATATCGCGTAATGTCACTACCGAGTGGGCCTTAGGAAGTGAGCTCTACACTAATATGAATCAAGTAAATCAACCGATCGTCTATCCTAATATGAATAATGTGATTTACGCCATGATGTATTTTGACGGCAAGCCAATTGCATTTCAGGCTGGAGTTGGTAAGGGTATTAGCCATGGCGCCGACCAAACTACACTAAAAGCAATTCTATCCATTCCTTTGCCGTAATTATTGTCCTCTTGCTAGTGGGATCAGGCATCTTCTGTCCTGGTCGATTCCGCCCGGTGCTAAAAAGAATCATTCAAACCACCGTCGGGTGGTTTTTTCATTCATAGGATCGTGTTTACGCTAAGCGATATCTTCATTAAAGAGAATCTTCCATGCGGCTTTATAGGCCACAATTTCCGCAGTCTTTTCGGGAAGCCCATTTAAGATTTCCCTTAGTCTTTGAGTCCAGCCCTCAAACATTCCCATTCTGTCTCCAGCTAGATCTAGAGCAGCTAAAAATCTGTAAGGTCTTGAGATAATCAGCTTATTCCAAGCATTTTGATTTGCCCAATAACGAGCATGAGGTTCGCCGCTCAATGGATAGATTGATTTAGGCCCACCAAAAGCAGTATCAACATATAGATTCTTATGTCTATCAAGCAAGTCGCCCAGATATTCAGGAGAGTAAATTGAAGATCTGGATGAGTAGCGAATCTGAGCGAAGTGACACCAAATAACTTTGGCATTTGGGTATTGACTAAGCATTTTTTCAAGAGGCCCCAATAGCCCATCTTCAATTTCATAATGTATTTGAAATGGAATGCCCGTCTTTTCAGAAAAAGCAAATAACCCGTGTCCCAGGGGCCCATCAAGCGGAATGTCCACATCACGATTTGTATTTCCCCCAACTTGGCGTGGTGATGGGTAGTGCCTAAATTCAAACTCACCCATTAAAGGAATTTTTTGTTGAACGATGTTGCGTATATTTTCATCAAGAAATTTTTGGGGACTGGATGTCCATGCTGGATAAATTCCGCCATTTCCGGTGGGAATAAAGTATGCTGGAAATTGGATTGCTAGTTGATTGCCGGCATCGCTCCATGTTGGCCCACCCCGAGGCGAATCGAGAGATAGGCAAGATTGAGCGATGCCCAATCGATCCATGGTACGTACGAAATCTTCCGGATCAAAATGCGTTGGGTTATAAGAGCTTTCAACATCAATGATGGGAAGGATTCCCGATTTCTTAATCGTCTGGATACGATTTAAGTAGCCTTGTTTTGATTGGGAAAAGTTGAACTGATACCACGCGTCTGCGAGCGATAACTTGGCTTTAATTGCAAGCAATCCAAATATCCCAAGTTTTATAAAGGGCCTGCGATCCATAAAATATTTCCTAGGTTTAGATGGTATTTAATTCCCCCCAAAGGCACCTACAGGATAAAACATCCTTGTGTCGGTGATTCGAGTACACCTCGGGCCACCAAGAAACACTAAAACTACTTTCGGGTGGTTTTTTCATGTGGGCTCGGCAAACTCGTTAAGATTGCCATATGCCCAACTTATCTAATTTCTTTGGCCCAATTTCCTTTATTGGCCTACTAATGCTCTCTAATGTCTTTATGACATTTGCTTGGTATGCTCACCTAAAGAATTTATCTTCAAAGCCTTGGTGGGTGGCGGTGTTCGCAAGTTGGGCAATTGCTTTGCTCGAATATGCTTTTCAAGTTCCAGCCAATCGAATTGGGTTTGAATACTTTTCACTTGGACAGCTTAAGATTACTCAAGAAGTGATTACTCTGGCCGTTTTTGTGCCATTTGCTGTTTTCTATATGGGTGAGCCATTTAAGACGGATTACATTTGGGCTGGCCTATGCCTCTTGGGCGCGGTCTACTTTATGTTTAGAGGATAAGCATCCAGCATCCTCGGCCTTAGTCGATTCCACCCGGCTTGCTTAAGAAACACCAAACCCGCCGTTGGGTAGTTTGTTTTGCCGCGGCCCTGGGTATAATTTTTTCTATAGAATTTATACATGACAAATCTAAACCAACTCCCTACAGACTTGCCCATTCCCCAAGATGATGGCTTAACTAATCATTTAAAGGGAATGAAGCTGCCTAGCATTTCTTTAAATACCACTAATGGTAAAGCCATTAATTTTGGTGATATCAAAGGCAAGCTAGTGATCTACTGTTATCCAATGACAGGACAACCCAATGTTGCTTTGCCTGATGGCTGGGATCAAATTCCTGGAGCAAGAGGTTGTACGCCACAAAGCTGTTCATTTAGGGATCACTATCAAGAGCTTCAAGCATTGGGCGCAGAGGTTGTGGGCTTAAGTGTTCAGACTACGGAATATCAAAAAGAGATGGCCGCTAGACTTCACCTCCCATTCCCGGTAGTTAGTGATGTGAACTATCAATTTCAAAAGGCATTGAATATGCCAACTTTTGTGGCCGCAGGAATGACACTATTAAAACGGGTTACATTAATTGCTAATAATGGAGTGATCGAGGCAGTTCACTATCCAATTTTCCCAAGCGATAGTGATCCAGCTTGGGTAATTGATTATTTGAAGAGTCATTAGAGTAAGCATCCTCGCGCCCACTAGGGTCGCCTTAGGACTTCAAGAAACGCCTAAACTACCCGAAGGTGGCTTTTAGTTAGTTATATTTTGTTTGAAAATAAAATTCCAAATGTCATTGGCTGCTTCATCAAAAGACCCCTCATACATATGGTAGCCACTGGTGGATGGATCGCCGCCAGCGTCACCACCATGAATCGTTAAGAAGTCTGTTGGCGCCCCATTTAAAGCTTTAACTTTTTTGTATAGGCTCTCAGCGTTGGAGTAAGAGGTCCACCTACCGTTCGCATCATTCTCATGATGTAAAAATAAAATTGGAATATTGAGCGGGCCATCAATACTCGTTTCATTACGACTACCGCTGAAAATAATGCCTGCTAAAAGTTTTTGGTTATCAGGTGATTGGTTTAAAAATTCCGCCTCGCTAATAGTGCCATTGCTATGTCCAATCAGATAAAGCGGCTTTTTGGTTTTCTCTTTATAAAATTGAATTACGCTCAACATGCGCGATAGGTGATCTTTCGAATATCTAGGGGCAATATTTCCACCTCGCATGCCAAGAGAGTATGGACTATCAATAAAGACAAGATCTAGGCCAGGACCTTTTTGGCTCGCATCATACAATTTGGATAGCACCCAAGGCGGTTTAGCTGGATTTTTTGAGGACATATTAAAAGCCCCATCTCCACCTGGCATGAAAATCAAAACTGCTTTTGAATTTGGATTGGCCCAATAAGCAGTTGTAGTTTCACCATCAGGCCCCGGAACTTGAATAATTTCTGCCATCGATAGGCTATAAATGAACATTGTCACCAAAACAACGAGCAGTTTTTTCATAAGCAGATCTTTATTGGTATAGATATAGGATAAGACATCTTCAAAGTCTAAGTAGATTCCACACCAGGTCCAAGTGCCGCCACCAATATGCCAAACTACTTGCTATACCTAGTTTTTTGCAATTACCCCTATTCTTGAGCGGTTGGAGTTAGAGCTTGCTATTATCAAATATGAAATAACGGCTACATTAATTCACCTCTTGAGGGGCTATGAGTACATTTATTTTTCGCACGATCTTAGTATTTTTTGCCGCATGTCATATGGCTTGCGTCAATGCTGCAGATACCTATCCGAATAAGCCTATTAAATTAGTCGTTCCGTATCCAGCCGCTGGAGGTACGGATAGTCTTGCAAGACCCTTGGCGCAGCAGTTAACAAACCGTCTGGGTCAAACAGTGGTGGTTGATAACCGTGGCGGGGCTGGTGGAAGCATTGGCATGGAATATGTTGCAAGATCTCCTGGTGATGGATATACCTTGCTTTTAGCATTGACACCCCAACTAGCTGTAAACGGAGCGCTTTACGAAAAGATTCCGTATGACCCCATTAAAAGCTTCACACCTATTTCACTGATAGCAGAAGCGCCATATCTCTTATTGGTTAATCCTTCATTGCCGGTAAATTCTCTCAAAGAGTTTTTGGCTCTTGCTAAGGCCGAAGGGGGAAAGCTAACTTATGCGACCTCAGGTAGCGGTAGCGGTGGACATATGGCCGCAGAGCTTTTGATCAGCATGACCGGAATACCGATGACGCATGTTCCCTATAAGGGTGGTGGCCCAGCTCTGTCTGATGTATTGGCCGGGCACGTTAAGGTTTTATTTGCCCCGGCTGTAAGTTCAATGCAGCATATTCAAGCAGGAAGATTGCGTGCCATAGCAATTACCGGTAACAAGCGCCTATCAAGTCTGCCATCTGTCCCAACGATTGCTGAGGCAGGTGTCCCAGGTTATGACTCAACTGTTTGGTATGCAGTGCTAGCGCCCCCCAATACTCCACGTGATATTGTGAATCGTATTAATTTGGAGCTGTTACAGACCCTAAAGGATCCAGTATTTAATTCTATGATGGCTGCCAATGGAATTGAGCCTCTCGGCACTTCGCCAGAAGCACTTAATAACTATATAAGTAAGGAGATGATTAAATGGTCAAAGGTAGTCAAGAGCGCGGGATTGAAGCCGGATTAACTCCAGTCGCGCCATGGTTTCAGTTGGGCTACATCATTCCGCATCGCTATACCGATTTAGATTCGTACCAGTTTTATAAGGTGGCGCCAGATGGAATGATGCTGGTAACTACAGGACTAAATTTAGCGGAGTACACATTAGAGTCTGTAGAGGATCAGATGCCTGCGTTTTATTCAGCATTAGATTTATTGGCCAAAAAACCCGTTGATCGCATTGCATTAAGCGGAGTCCCGGTTGCAGCAGCTTTAGGCAGAAAGCGCATGCTGGCCCTCCTTGAAGAGGCGAGCGCAAGGACTGGGTTGGAGTGTGATACCGATGCAGAAGCACACATCGCCACCTTGAAACATTTAGGCGCTAACAAAATTGCAATTGCATCTCGATGGTCTGATGCAGTAAATGCTGGACTAACTGCTTACTTGGCAGATGCTGGTATTGAAGTATTAACTTGTAAATCACGTGGCCGATCTTTATCTCAAAACAAAGCAGCAAGCGCATTGGCCGATCATGAACTCGCTCTGGCATTGGGCCGTGAGGCACTAAGCGAGGCTCCTGATGCCCAGGCTCTTCTGATGCCTGGTGGTCTATGGTTCGCTATTCATGCGGCTCCAATTTTGGAAAAAGAATTTGGAAAACCTGTTTTGCTAAATATTCTTAGTACAACCTGTAACGCTTTACGCTCCTATCCGCAAAGGTTTGATAGTTCGATTCCTAAAGCCGATCCTCATTGGGGAATGGTTTTAGCCAGCGCCTACAAGGATTCTGCGGCATCCACTTAATAACGCTAAGAACTTACGTAAATAAATTAGAAGAAAATAATTTTAAGGACAAATGATGAAAGTTAATCGACGCAAAGTATTAGGTGCCGGCCTTTTGTTGGGCGCGGGTTATATGGCAAACCATACAGCAATGGCTCAGTCGGCCACATCTTCAGAGAAGCCGGATGATTCTGCTGGCCTACAAAAAGCAGACAAGACTGAGTCCTACGGTGCCGGGAATACAGGGCTGGGAATAACGCGCCAAATCTCAAGTTTCATTGCGGGTATTCAATACCAACAACTTTCTCCAGAGGCTATTCACGAGGCAAAGCGTGCGGCATTGGATTGGCTGGGATGTGCAATTGCTGGCAGTCAGCACCCAACGCCAAAAATTTTAATTCGCTCATTAAAAGAAATGGGCTCACTTCCAACGATTACTGTTTTTGGTCAAAAGGGCCTGAGACTAAGCATGCTCGATGCGCCTGTTGCAAATGGGCAGATGGGGCATGTATTGGATTTTGATGACACTCATTTGGGCGGCGTGATATTGCATACCAGCACCGCAACAATGCCTGCTTTACTGGCTATTGGCGAGCATGAAAAATCTTCAGGAAAAGAAATTATTACTGCCCTAGTTGCTGCTTTTGAGGCCGGTATTCGTGTGGGTCAGGGAATGCCTGGGCACCATCGCGGAGGATGGCATTTGACCGGAACCCTGGGAACGGTTGCAGCTACTGGCGGAGCGGCGCGCTTACGAAAATTAAATGCAGTCCAAACTCAAAATGCTTTGGGAATTGGCTGTACGCAAGCCGCCGGTATGCAGCAAAACCGTGGTAGTGATTGTAAGTCTTTGCATGCTGGCAAATCTGCCTATCACGGCGTTCTTGCATCGATGCTTGCAAAAAATGGATTCACTAGCTCACCAGAAATTTTGGAAGGCAATCTAGGCTTTACTCGTATCTATAGCAAGACTCAAGATCTTCCAATGATTACTGCGAATTTTGGTGCCCCATGGATGATCAATGGAAATGGATATAAGCCCTATGCTTGCGGAGTGGTCTTGCATCCCTTGATTGATGCATCTATTAAAGCATCACAAGAATACAAAGTGCCCGCAGATCAAATTGATGTGCTTGAAATTTTTGTGCATCCTGATGTGATTCGTATCACGGGGGTGGATGCCCCTGGCTCAGGATTAATGTCTAAATTTAGTGCAAACCATGCCGCTGCCGTTTCATATATTGATCAAGCGGGTGGCGTTGCTCAGTTTACAAATGAAAAATCCCAACAACCAAAAGTGCAGGCGTTGCGAAAAGTGGTTAAGGTGACCCCGGTTTCTACATACCGCCTTGATCAAGCATCCGCAGTGATACATACGAAAGACGGCAAGAGCTATGAAGCTAAGATTGATCATGCTACTGGTACCGTAGCCAACCCTATGTCAGATCAAAGTTTAGAGGCAAAATTTTTAGGCAATACTAGCTCGGTAATGGGCAAAGAAAATGCAAATAAGGCCATTAAATTGCTCTGGAATTTGGAAGATGTCGACAATATCAACACAGTCATTCGTTTATTTGCTTGAAGAGTCGTCAACAAGGCGAATGATCTCTCGCTCAAGCAGGGGCAGGCATGTATAAGTTAATCGCGTTTGATGCTTATGGAACATTATTTGATGTGTACTCTATTGGGGAGTTGGCAGAAGAATTATTTCCTGGGCATGGCCAAGCATTTGCTTTGATGTGGCGCGATCGCCAAATTGAATATACCCGTTTAGTGACGATGAGCGATCCAAGTCCGGGCGGAGGAAAATACTACCTTCCTTTTTGGGAGCTAACGATTCGATCATTGCGTTATGTCTGCAAGCGTATGCACTTGAGTCTTACACTTGAGCATGAGAAGCGGCTAATGGATCAATATGCAAAACTTGTAGGCTTTGAAGATGGTTTGAATGTTCTTAAAACTATCAAAGAGAAGGGCCTCTCTACCGCAATACTATCTAATGGCAGTAGAGAAATGCTCACCACTGTAGTGGAGAGCAATGGCTTAAAGCCCTATTTGGATAAGGTTGTCACGATTGAAGATGTGCGGCTATTTAAAACCGCACCTCAGGCTTATGAGCTTTTACTAAAGGCATTCCCAGTTGCGAAGGAAGAAATTCTGTTCGTATCAAGTAACGCTTGGGATGCTTTGGCTGCCAAATGGTATGGCTTCGATGTATTTTGGGTCAATCGCCTTGGCCACCCCTATGAGGAGATTGGCGAAAAGCCAAACTATGAAGGCGGCTCACTGAGTGAAGTATTAGAAGCTATCTAAGGAGAAGTCAATGTTGTTGGTTACCTCAATCATTGCGGCTTTTTTAACCTTCATCTTTATCAAACTCTCCTTTGCCGTTATTAATCTCAGAAGAAAAAACAAAGTGGGCTTAGGGAATGGCGGCAATGAGGAATTAGAAAGGGCCATCCGCGCTCAGGGTAATTTTGCCGAATATGTTCCTTTTGGTTTGATCCTCATGGCTTGTCTAGAGTTAAATGGCGCTCCGCGGTGGTTGGTTGCCTTCCCAGGAGTCACCTTCATTATTGGGCGCCTTGTTCATGCGGCAGGTATCAATATTCCTCCGCCGGATTTTAGTAAGCGCATATTGGGAATGCAGCTCACGTTTGGAACGCTTATTGTCTTGGTAGTTTTAAATTTGTGCTGGTCTCTTTATATGTTTATTGGCGGTGCTTGAACAATCGTAATTAGACAAGTGCTTTCAGATAACATAGGCATTAATAATGTTATCTATCGGAACAAGGGTTGATTAGAGTGAAGAAAAAATCAAAAATAGTTGGCGCAGTTTTATTTGCAATAATTTTGGGCGGATGCGGTGCAAGCAGCACTTCGCCAATCGGGATAAATTGTAATTACAGCGAAGGCAAGCTTGAATGGCAGTTACCCCTTGCATGTCAAGGCAGATAGAAGATATTCATGGAGCTGCTTTATGGCTTGAGTCTAGGGTTAGATGAATTTGCATCAGCCCTTTTTAGAGTTTAATGAGCTTGCCTGAGCTTATATTTCAGGCCTTAGTTCTCGGGGCCCTGGGTTTGGCTGCCGGTGTTTTAGGTGGCGTGATCGGCTTTGGCACCACTATTATTTTGATGCCTGCCCTAGTGTATTTTTATGGACCGATTCAAGCAATCCCGGTAATTGCATTGGTGGCAACAGTCGCAAATCTCTCTCGCATTTTTTTATGGTGGAGTGTGATTAATTGGAGGGTTTGTTTTGTATATGGCCTCACGGCAATCCCTTTTACCATCTTGGGCGTCAACACCTTAGTTACGCTTAATGAAAAGCTCATTGAGGCTACGCTTGGCACTTTTCTTATTCTGCTGATCCCTATTCGTCGCTGGATGCGTCAAAGAAACTTTTATTTAAGGCTTTGGCAAATGAGCTTGGTTGGCGCAGGCATTGGTTATCTAACAGGCATCGTTGCGACTACGGGCGCCATTAATACTCCATTTTTCTTAGCCTATGGATTAAGTAAGGGCGCGTTCTTGGGCACAGAAGCTGCCAGCACCCTAGCTATTCTTTTTACGAAAGGCATCACTTTTCATCGGCTTGGTTTTTTAAATTCAACAGCAATAATTCAGGGGCTTTTAATTGGTAGCTGCGTATTGATTGGATCCATCTTTTCCAAGAAGATTGTTTTGGCCTTGCCAGAAAAAAAGTTTCTATTGCTAATGGAGTTGGTGATGCTAATTTCGGGGGTATCTATCTTGGCAATGACTTTTTAACATATTGGTGCAAATCACTAGTTTGTCTCTTTATTCCTCAGGATATAATTTACACAAGCAGGAGAGTGAGGGTCATCCCTCCACCGAAGGCGCAAACTCCCATGAACGCTCAGGTATCCACCAGGAAGGTACTGCTTATCCTAAATAGCCGTCTGGAGAGTCACCATCTTTATGGTGCACCGAAGGAGCAAACCCTAAGCTGGGCTTAGGGTGAATCTCTCAGGTATCAAGGACAGGGGGAGCGGCATCCATCGACTTAGCTTGGCTATGTTAGTGATGGGCTGATTTGGGAGAGTTTCTATGCACACCACAATTAAATAATTTAGCAGTTCTTAGTGAATTACTTTGCTGCCCGCTGTTGCTGGGCTTTGATTGCTATTGCTCATCAACCCTCTGTTTTTGAGCGCTGACTTTATAAGGTTTATGTATGACTAACAAATTTGTTGAAGAAGCCCCATATCATCCTGGCTATGAAGATGCCGGCTTTAAGGGCGTTACATCCCCCATTGCTGCAGAGCTAGATCGTTTTAGAAAAAGTAATACCCGTTATCTAAATTTTGCAGATGTGATTGTGAATTTTTGTATTGCTGATCAAAGCAAACTGCAACCCACAAAATAAATGATGCCGGCTTTAAGGGTTGCTTTGTGTAGCCCTTAAAGATCTAGATTATCTAATGCTAGATCTTCTAGATGACTGGTATCTGCCCAGTCATCAACTTTCCAGCCAACTCCATCATGGCTAATCCAGTTCAAAGATGCATTGGGTACTGTTACAGCCTTTTCAGCATCTAATGCTTGATTGCTAGCAATGCGATACATCATATCCAGCGCCCCACCATGACTCACTAATAAAATAGTTTTTCCAAGATGCTCTATACGGATTTGCTCTAACGCTGCCTGAATTCGATTGGCAAATTGTTGGATGCTTTCGCCGCCTTGCAAATCTTCCATGATATTTCTACTCAGATGTGATTTCCAAAGATCGGGAGCAACCTTTGGGGCATCAGCCGTAGTGATTCCCTGAAGAACGCCAAGATGGCGCTCTCGTAGCGCCGCGCTGACGATTGCAGAAGCTTTAAACAGTCGCTCAATCGCTTGCGCAGTTTTAGCTGCGCGCTGAAGATCGCTTGTGTATAAAACATCAAATTCAAGGTCGATTCTTTTAAGGGCATTGGCCATTTGCTCTGCCTGAGCTAGCCCTCGTTTATTGAGATCAATATCGGTATGCCCTTGAAGGCGACGCTCAACATTCCAATCGGTTTCTCCGTGGCGTACTAAGCAAAAGCGGGTGGTAGTCATCGGCTAATGATAAAGGCGTAATTATTTTTTGAGCATCCAGGCGCGTGGATTGTGTTCAAAGCCAATATGCTCGTAATATTCATTGGCTTTTGGGGCGGCCAGAAGAACAATCATGCACTCTGGGGCAAGTTGAGACTGGGTTTCTTTAATGAGCTGCTTACCAATACCCAAGCGTTGATATTCTTGGTCGACTGCTAAATCTGCTAAATAGGCTACATATGCATAGTCAGTGAGTGTGCGTGCAATGCCTACCAACTTCTCTCTATCCCACGCGGTGATTGTGAGGTTGGCATTCTTGAGCATTGCATCAAACGTTTCTTCGCTATGAATAGGGCGACGCTCGCCAAGGGTAGAGCGTGTATATAGATCAATCGCTTGTTTAGCCGTAATCTTGGCATCGTCCCGATATTCAATCATGTCTGCTCATTTTCAGTAAACAACTTATTGCCTACAGCGATAGAACCAGACTTGATAACTTTGGCTCTAATGCCGCCTCTGCCCTCAAATGCCTCCATAAAATGTGATTTTCCAAGAAGTTTTGCTGGCCTTTCACAGGGATCGCAAAGTTCTGTGCCTAACATCAGAACATCGCCCAGTTGAAATTGCTGACCCACTAAATTATTTAGCTCTTTTGCGGATATTCCAATTAACACAATGTTTCGACGTGTCTGTGCCTCGTCAAAAGTTTGAATATTTTGTGTTTTAAGCCAGTCATTTGCAATATCGATGCCCGCCAAAGTGATTAGGCTGACGTTGCGAACCTTGGTTGGTTGAGTCCTTGAATATGCGCCTGTACCCAGTGCATAGCGATCACCGCTGATCCCTATCTCAGCGCTGATCTGAGCGCTACTGATAGAGCGCATCTGCTCGCCTGCAGATGGCGCAATATAAATGGCGTGAATGTGGGCATTGAGTTTCATAAAGAGTATTCACATATTACAACCCACATCTCAATGTTTGTTAATACAATCAAACCAAACTCAGAAAAAGGCGATAGTGAATAAAGAAAGTAAAGGAATGTTGATTGGATTTATCGGCATTCTTATTTTTAGCTTAACTCTCCCGGTTAGCAAGATTGCCGTTTTAAGTTTTAATCCCTATTTCATTGCTTTTGGGAGGGCAGCCTTGGCTGGCTTGGTTGCTCTAGCCTATCTTTTTCTCAAAAAAGAGGCCGCTCCTACTAAAACTGATTTTGTGAAGTTTGTAGTAATAGCTTTGGGCGTTGTATTTGGATTTCCAATTCTTACTACTGTAGCAATGACTCATGGCTCATCCTCACATGGCGCCGTGATCTTGGGCATGATGCCTCTTGTTACTACTGTCATTGGTGTGCTGCGCTTTAAAGAGCGGCCCTCCTTGGGATTTTGGTTGGTGTCTTTGTTGGGCGCCGCCCTAGTTGTTTTGTATGCCTTGCTAAAGAGCTCGGGTAGCTTTACTTATATTGACGGTCTTTTGGTATTGGGTGGTATTAGTGCATGCATTGGCTATGTAGAGGGCGGAGAGCTTTCTAAGAAGATGAGCCCGCGCGCTGTTATTTCATGGGCGCTGGTTGTTTCCTTGCCGATTAATCTGGTGATGTCCTGGTTCACCTATAGCCCTGAATATATCCATGCGAGTACAGTAGCGTGGATCAGTTTTGCCTACCTAGGTTTGTTCTCAATGTTTCTTGGCTTCTTCTTTTGGTATGAAGGGTTAGCGATTGGCGGCATCGCGCGCGTTAGTCAAGTGCAGCTTATCCAACCATTTTGTACTCTGGTAGCAGCAAGTATTTTGCTTGGTGATTCGCTTACCTTAATAAATTTGATTTTTGCGGTTTTAGTTGTTTCGACCGTTATGTTGGGTAAAAGAATGCTGATAAAAGGATCGTAAATTATTTCGCGGATAATTTTTTTCAATATAGCAATTAAAAAGCCCCGGTTTGCGGGGCTTTTTAATTAGGCAACAACAACTTTATGTTTGCTAAGTGCTCGTAAAATTTTGCTTTTCTCTTTTGGTTTCGTGCTTGTTTCCAATAGCTTGGTGAGTTGAGCGGTGTTGAGGGGTCCTAAGCGTGCTTTACCTGTTTTGGTGAGCATGGAGTCATTTTTTCTGGTTCTTTGATTTTGGCCTACAGCCATGAAATTTCCTAGATTATTGGAATGATGAATCTCAAAAACTGATTGAAGAGATTCCCCTGTCTAGGGCGCACAATAGTGATCACAATTCAGAATAACAGAGAGGCTATGATGTCGTAATGATGAATCTGCCCAGCCTAGTTTTTGCCCTTGTGATGGGCTTTTTAATGTCTTTCAGTATTACGCTTGCCACTACCTTTGTTAGAGTTGGTGCGCCAGCAGATTTCTTTTGGATCTGGCTTGAGGTTTGGTTGGTAGCTTATCCTGTTGCTTTTGTTTGTATTCTGATTTATAGGCCTTGGGCGAGCAGGATAACCAACAAATTTATTAAGATATTTTTTCAGGAGAAGTCATGAGCTACGCATCAAAAAAATATTTTCAAGTGAATACATTCTTTAGGCCATTGTTTATCAGCAGTATCGGTATATTTGCTTTGGCTTCATGTGCCGCAGTGTATACCGACGCATCTGATGCAAATCACGTTACTTTTTTAAACAGTAGTGGTGAGTCAATGGATCAACTAACAAACAAAGCGAGCGCTTATTGTGCGCAGTATGGAAAAACGGCCTCGTTCAAAAGTAGTGACACCCAATTATTGGTTGTGTTTAATTGCAACCCACCACGTTGATGTATTAAAGACGGGGGATGACTAGCCCGATAGGTCTGATTGATAAATTAAGCCAGCATGTTCTCTTAGGGCATGGAACTGGATAGACTCCCAGCGCTGTTGGGCAACATCAAGCTCAGACTTGTGCGACGCCAGGAAGACTGATGCGCCCACTACATCTTCTGCCATGCGGTGAATGTTCTCTTGCGTGAACTTTTTTAGAGCCACAGGATCATCAGAGCTTACCCAACGAGCTAGGCTATAGCGGGCTGGCAATAGGCGAACTTCCGCCCCATATTCCGTTTGTAAGCGATGGCTTACCACTTCAAATTGCAGTTGACCAAATGCTCCAAGTAACATTGTGCCGCCGGCCATAGGCCTAAAGACTTGAATAGCACCCTCTTCACCAAGTTGCATTAGTCCGGTACGAAGTTGTTTTGTGCGCAGCGGATCGGCAGACTCAACCATGCGAAAAATTTCTGGAGCAAAAAAAGGCAAACCAGTAAATTGCAATTGTTCGCCTTCGGTCAGTGTGTCACCCAAGCGAAGTAGGCCGTGATTAGGAAGGCCAATGATGTCCCCGGGAAAAGCTTCATCCAAAATATCTCGCCTTTGAGACAAGAAAGAGAGCGCGTTGTTAGTGCGAACTTCTTTGCCATTGCGACAAATTTTTAGTTTCATGCCTCGCTGAAAGTGACCGGAGCAAATACGTAAAAAAGCCACGCGGTCACGATGCGCAGGATCCATATTTGCTTGAATCTTAAATACTACTGCTGAGAATTTGTTTTCAGCGGGACTTACTTCACGCTGTAACGCTTTACGTGAGCCCGGCGATGGCGCAAGCTCAACTAAGGTATTTAGAATTTCACGGACCCCGAAATTATTGATAGCAGAGCCAAAGAAAACAGGAGATTGGCGTCCAGCCAGGAAGGCTTCTAAATCAAAAGCCGGCATTGCCTCTTTAATGAGGGCTACCTCAGCTAGAGCGTTTTCTAAATCAGTGCCTAGGCGCTCTTTAAGGGCTGGATCATTGATGTCCACTACCGCGTGAGAGTCTTCGGTAACCCGATCTTCGCCCGCCTTAAACATGCGCATATGTGAATTGGCAATATCAATCACACCCGCAAATGATTTACCCATTCCAACGGGCCAAGTAAACGGAACGACTTCGATACCCAAAGCAGTTTCTATCTCATCCATCAACTCCATTGGCGGCTTGACTTCACGATCCATTTTATTGATGAAGGTGACGATAGGCGTGTTACGTGCACGACATACCTCAAGCAGCCGTAAGGTCTGAGATTCAACGCCGTTAGCAGCATCGATCACCATTAACGCAGAGTCAACGGCAGTCAGAACACGATAAGTATCTTCAGAGAAATCTTGATGTCCTGGGGTGTCTAGTAAGTTGATAATGCAGTCGCGATACTCCATCTGCATCACAGAGCTTGCTACCGAAATTCCACGTTGCTTTTCAATTTCCATCCAATCAGAAGTTGCATGGCGACTTGCTTTGCGAGCCTTAACGCTACCAGCAATTTGAATTGCACCTGCATAAAGCAATAGTTTTTCTGTGAGCGTTGTTTTGCCGGCATCTGGATGGGAGATGATGGCAAAGCTACGGCGTCTAAGAACTTCTGCGCCTGGAGTGCTGGAGGTGGTGGTATCGATGGTAATTCTGCGCTTATTAAACTAGGTTTGGACGCAATTATAAGCGGGTGAGATGCTCAGAATTGTTCTTGAGGCCTTACATAGCGCCATTGTCCTGGCGGCAGGGGGCCTAGTGAGATGCGACCCATTCTGACGCGTTTAAGGCCTAATACTTTAAGACCTACCATTTCACACATTCTACGAATTTGACGTTTTTTGCCTTCGCGCAATACGAAGCGCAATTGATCTTCATTTTGCCAACTCACTTGAGCGGGCTTGAGTGCCACTCCATCAAGAGAAAGGCCATGTCTTAATCGATCTAAGTCTTCAAAAGAGAGTTTGCCTTCAACACGCACCAGATATTCTTTTTCGATTGGACTATTTTCACCAATTAATAATTTAGCAATACGTCCATCCTGGGTTAAGACCAGCATCCCTGTGGAGTCAATATCTAGTCTTCCTGCTGGCGCCAAGCCCTTGGTATTAAAGCGAGGGCTCTTACCTTTGTCTAATGGGCTAGCAAAGTAGTTTTCAGGGGTAATGAGTGAAGCTGCAGGTTGATACTCTTGCTCATCATCATAGTGAGAGATGTAGCCAACAGGTTTATTCAAGATGACCGTGATGCGCGATGCTTGCTGTGCTTTAGCGCCAGATTGCAGTTCGATCTTTTGATGACGAAAAGCCCTAATACCAAGCTCATTTACTACTTCACCATCTACAGTGACGAGACCTTGCTCAATATAAGAATCTGCTTCGCGTCTTGAGCACAGACCTAGTTCAGAGAGTAATTTAGAGACGCGTACTTTTTCTTCCATGTCTGCATTATCCGTCAATTATTACCTCGGGGAGTATGGCTGGCCTGAATCTAGGTTCTAACAATATGAACGCTACAGGGCGCCTCTTCAACAATTTTTGTCATAGAGGTTCTCCAGGGCGCTACCTTGTTAGGTAGCTTGTGTGATGCGCCAATAAGTATGAGAGAGGCGTCATTATCTTTTGCGAACTCAACAATGCGAGAAGCGGGGTCCAAAGCTTCAAGTACGTGATAAGAAATTCGTTCTGGTGGTAGTTTGAGCGGCTTTGCCCAATCCATCAGTTGTACTAAATGGCCGCGCACAATACCACTAGCAGTTTCACTTTCATGATTGCCTTCGTAAGTTGGTGTGCTTGCAATGGTGCTTAAGCAAACTAAGCGACTTTCTGGATAGGCCTGCAGTAAGTTTTTTGCAGTAATTTGCATACGCTCACGCAAGTCTTCATCAGACTGCCGCGTATCAATTGCAGCAAGCATGAGGGGCGCATCAAAGTTACCCATGCTTGGGCGCGGACTTGGGGACGGTTCATAACCTGCGGCTTTAAACATCCCTTTAAGGTTTTCCCAGAAGCTAGGAGGCTCAACTCGATCGGCGCGTTCTGTGAGGCTTACTCCCTCGGGGTCTCGTAACACTTGGCGCAAACGCGCAGCACTTTGATAGCGATCAGCTGCACGAGGTTCAAGGCATCTTAAGACAACTTCTTGCAACCAGCGCGGGATTTCTCTGCGGATTGAGCGCGGAGGAAATGGTTCAGCCCACATTCTTCTGCGTAAGCCACTTATAGATTGTGGATTGCCAAATGGCAGTTCGCCAGTAAGCAGCTCGTACATGATTACGCCGATAGAAAAAATATCGCTACGAGAATCAGATCGAATGCCTGCTACTTGCTCAGGAGAAATGTAAGGGGCAGAACCAATGCCTTTGCGCATCTCTTCGGCAAGTAAGTCTGGATAACGAGCGTGGTGTGACAAGCCAAAATCAATTAACGTTAACTTACCCTTGCCATCAATCAAAATATTTTCAGGCTTGATGTCTAGATGAATGGCATCTTGTGAGTGAAGTGACTGAACTGCTTGTGCTAAGTCAGCGCCAATACGCACCACTTCATCAATCGTAAAAACTTTACCTTCTTTGATGTAGTCCTCAAGCGGTCGACCCTCAACCCGCTCCATAGCAATATAAGGGCGCGTAGCCATATTGCCGGCACCTAAGTATTTGGGAACATAGGGGCTCTTGAGAGAGCGCAAAATAGTTAACTCAGTTTCAAAGCCGATCAAACTTTCAACGGGCTGGTCTCTTCCAACACGCGGTATCTTGAGAAGAATAGGGATATCGATACCTTCTTTGGTGGCAGAGAAGAGGCTTGCCATCCCGCCGCGATGTACTTCATTGCCCAGCACAAAGCCATCAACAACTTTACCTTCTTGGAAGATGTCGTCTACTGCTTCAATTTCGGTATTCATTGGCATTGATTTATTTGCCAGTAATAAGGCGATTGGCTAAGTCCTCTGGCAGACCGGCACGACGTACTTTATCTGCTGCCGTAAATTGGTCATAGGGCGTGCGATGAAAGGTAAGCGCCTCGGAGTTGGGTTCAAACACTGCAAAGCACGCCTCTGGATTCCCATCCCTAGGTTGGCCAAGTGAACCAACGACACCTACCCATTGGCGGTGTTGGAGTACTGGAATTTCATCGCCCGGATGTGGGGCAAAGCGAATTAATTTACCCACAGCACTTTGATAAAAAAGAGCTTGCTCATGCGCATGACCCACAAAGGTGTAACTTTTTCCAGAATTTTGTACACAGCGCCAAGCACTCATACTATCAGTCACATAGTTCCAGTCTGCGGGATTATGTGCGGATGCGTGAACAAAACAAATTTTTTCCTCTTGAATCATGAGGGGTAAATTTTGTAGAAACTCAACATGACCATGATTGAGTTGCGACTTGGTCCATTCAATTGCCGCATTGGCACTTGCATTCATTTGATTGCGACTATCTTTAAAGATGGCTTCATCATGATTACCAAGAATAGCAATAGCTTTTTTGGTTTCTACTAGATTAGCAATTCGCTCAATCACAGCTACAGGGTCTGCGTTATATCCAATGAGATCGCCTAGGAAAACCATGCGAGTGACGCCTAGTTCATCGGCACGCGCCATGCAAGCTTCAAAAGCTTCTAAATTGCTATGGAGATCGGCAAATAGCCCAATTCGTTCGGTCATCCCTTAATGATAGGACAAAAGTCCTTTAGTTAGAAGGGTTGTAGGGGTTCAACTCATTGATTGGTCGATTTTTGAAGCGCTTATGAACCCAATAATATTCAGCGGGGCGCAATCGAATTTGTTCTTCAAAGTAACGATTAAGGAGTGCGGTATCTGATTTGGGATCGGGCCCTGGGAAATTGTCGAGGGGGGCTCCAATTTCACAGAGGTAGCCTGACTCATCTGCTTTTAAGGTTGTGGTCATTAAGCAGACATCTGCGCCAGTAATTGTTGCTAGGCGGGAAATGGTTGTAATGGTATTGGTTTCAATTCCAAAAAATGGCACAAATTCTGAGTCCTTGATGCCAAGATCTAAATCCGGGGCAATGATAATGAAATCCCCATTGCGGATTTCTCGGATGATGGCCTTGGCATTACCTTGGCGATCAATTGAATTCCCGCCAAAACGATTTCGCCAATCAATAATCTTTTTATTGAAAAAAGGATTTTTCATTTTTTGAAAAAACCCTGATGTGCGAGGCCAATGTTTTTCTTTGGAGAGTGCGCTCAAAATAATGCTGCCCTCAATGCCCGTGAAATGCATATTTACTAAAATGCGCGGCTTTTTACTTGAGAGGTCGACTGCCGATTTAATTTCAATCATCCTACTCAATTGTTTTGAGCTACCACACCAAATGATGCTTTTTTCTACTAAGCTACGACCAAGTAAGCGCCAGTGTTGCTTGCTCAGATTATCGATTTCAGCGGGATTTAATTTGGGAAAACATAAATGTAAATTCGTTTTAACAACGCGATTTCTATCACTCGGAATGCGCGCTGCAATATACCCAAGACCATATCCAATCGATATGAGTAGCCTATAAGGCAAGATCGAGAGTAATTTTAGTAGGGCAACGCCCGCTTGATTAGAAAGAGATTTAAGCAAATGCGTTTTGTTCTTATTCGTAACGCTTTATGGATTTTGCGTACCGCTCAGTCATTTCTTCTTCTGAGCTGCTTGACATGCCTAAGTCATTTACGAGACCAGTTTCAAGGCGATAAGCCCAGCCGTGAACGGTAAGCTCTTGCCCGCGTGCCCAAGCATCTTGGACGATGGTTGTTTCGCAAACGTTAACAACCTGCTCAATCACGTTTAGTTCGCACAATCGATCTTGACGTTTTGGCGTTGGAATAGCATCGCCAAGATAGCGCTCATGTTTTTGATGCACATCTTTAACGTGCCTTAACCAGTTATCAGCAAGACCAACCCGTTTGTCGGTGAGCGCAGCGTGAACGCCAGAGCAACCATAGTGACCAACAACCAATATATGCTTCACCTTAAGCAGATCAATTGCAAATTGAATAACGGAGAGGCAATTTAAGTCAGTATGAACGACTACATTGGCGACATTTCGATGAACGAATAATTCACCAGGCAATAAATTCACGATATCGTTGGCGGGGACTCTGCTATCAGAGCATCCAATCCAAAGATATTCTGGCGCCTGTTGAGAAACTAGGCGCTTAAAGAAATTGGCATCTTGTGCCACCATACTATCGGCCCAGGCGCGATTGTTGGCGAACAGCTGCTCTAAAGCTTGAGAATTCTTTATCGTCATGGTTTCAGTTTAAAGTACTTTCATGACACCCATTTGGCTAAAACAAACCCCTGCAGGAATTACGTTGAATTTACATTGCCAGCCCGGCGCAAAACAGACTAAGGTGGTTGGGCTTCATGATGGGTGTTTAAAAATCTCTCTTCAAGCTCCAGCCTTGGAAAACAAGGCAAACGAGCTTTTATTGGCTTGGCTCTCTAAGCAGTTAAGAGTGCCCCAGAAACAAATTCAATTCGTCTCTGGGCAAAATAGTAGAAAAAAACGTGTGGAAATATGGGGCCCCATCAGTGTTGAGCACATTGTGCAGATATTGGCGCCCTAAATTACCAAAAGATTGCCCACAAAATTCCCAAAATGAGCACCCATTTGCCAATGTAATACACGGAGCGATGTTTAGCTTTCAGTTTTTTGGCTTGCGCACGCAAGTGATAAAAGTAGGTAAACAGAACGTTTACAAAACCTATCTTCTCGCCTTCAACATTCTGAGAAGAAGCGGCGCTCATCACATAACGCCCAAACCAGCGATTAATCAATTGAACTATTTTTGTATGAACAGGCCGCTCTACATCGCAAAATAAGATGATTCGTTGCTGGTCCGTCTCATTGGCTGCAAAATGAATATAAGTTTCATCGAATACGACAGCTTCACCGTCTTTCCAGAAATAATGCTCTCCATCCACATCAATAAAGCATTTAGGGTCGTTAGGAGTAGCCAGACCGATGTGATAACGCAGGGATCCAGCGTAAGGGTCACGATGGCGTACTAGCGTTGCCCCAGGGGGTAGAGAGGCAAACATTGCGGCCTTGACCGATGGTATCGATTTCAGAAGCGCTACTGTTTTAGGGCATTTTGCTTGGGCTGACGGCACCTCTTTTCCATACCAGCAGAGGTGAAATCGCTTCCATCCTGTTCTAAAGAAGGAATTAAAGCCGATGTCGTTGTAGCCAGTCGCTGCTGCAATAGAGCCCTCCTCCTGCAGTGAGAGCGCCTCTTCCCGAATCATTTCCCAGTTATCTTGTATGGATCGCATTTCAGGAAATTTATCTACAGGAATAAAAGCGCCTGCTTTTACTTTCGAGAATAAATATAAAAGGGTATTTATTGGAGCTAAAAGTACTTGGTAATCGGTAAGGGATCTTACAAGCCCAAAACGAACCTTTCCTCTGAAATAGACATAAATCGCTGACGCTACAAATATAAAAAAGATGATGTGACGAATTTGCATAGGTTTTGTCTAAGTGAGGTAATTGTCACCATTTTAATTTGTATATCAACCTTGAATAGACTATTTCTTGTGCACGGATGCTCATATACTTGAGCACGAAGTCACGAAGACCAAACTAGGGTTTAAGTGGAGACTTATCGGAGAAAATCTTATGAAAAGCTTTATAAAGTGGCTCTTAAGCCTTGTTTTAATTGGTTTAGTGGGTATTTCGGTCTATACATGGATCATGCTCAATTGGAGCTACGGAAGTGGTGAGCGCGCAGGATATGTGCAGAAATTCTCTAATCGTGGCTATATATGCAAAACCTGGGAGGGCGAATTGGCGATGGTTTCTATGCCAGGGACGATGTCTGAAAAATTCCTCTTTACGGTGCGTGAAGATGCTGTGGCGCAAAAAATAAATGCCAATTTAGGTAAAAAAGTTGCTTTAAAGTATGACCAACATATTGGTTTGCCTACAACTTGTTTTGGCGATACCGAGTATTTTGTTTCTGATATCACTGTTTTGGATGAGTAATTTGTAGTCGTAGTAAAAAATTGCTGTAGCGCAACTTTATTTTTGTAATTTTTTGTGGTTAAAATCATGTAAGCGTAATGTGCGCTGACATCAATATCTATAAGGAGCTTCACTTGAACAAAGCCGAACTAATCGCAGCGATTGCTGACGACGCGGAGATTTCTAAAGCCAAAGCTGAATTCGCATTGAATTCTGCAATCGACACAATC
>CANFMT010000027.1 GCA_947448415.1 Burkholderiaceae bacterium
ATGGTTTACATCTACTAATATCAACTCAGCGCATTTGTAGATAATCAAGGAACAATTGCCACTAAAGTAAATATGCCTCAAGAAACCATCAGCAAAAACCTCATGCAACACCTTCTTAAGGTTGGATCATCCTTAAGTAGCGAAAAAGATACTGATCAACTCCTTGAGAATATTCTTCAGGCAGCCATGCAGATTTCTTATGCAGATGCCGGCACTATATATCGGATGGTTGACGAAAATCATCTGCAATTTGAAATCGTCCATACCAAAAGTAAGGGTGTGCATTTGGGTGGCAAAAGTACTAAACCGATCACCATACCCTCGATACCCCTATTTAACGCAGAAGGAAAACCTGAGCTCAACAGAATTGTGACCTACTCAGTTCACAAAGACGAGACTGTTAACATTCCAGATGCTTACAATGAGCCTGGCTTTGATTTCGCTGGCACCTATTCATTCGATGCAGCAAACGGTTATCGCTCTACGTCTTTTCTGACGATACCGATGAAAAATCATGAATCAGAAATTATTGGTGTTCTCCAGCTGATTAATGCCATTGATCCCAATACTGGCAAAGTCATTGCTTTTTCTAGCGAATGTCAGGAAATTGTTGAGGCCTTAAGTTCGCAAGCAGCAGTAGCCCTTACAAACCGCCTCTTAATTTTGCGTCTCGAAGAATTATTTGAGTCGTTTATTGGTTTAATCAACCACGCCATTGATGATAAGTCCCCTTATACGGGAGGCCACTGCAATCGCGTGCCAGATCTAACGATGATGTTAGCCGATGCAGTCAATCGCTGTAATGTTGGCCCTCTAAAGAGTTTTTCACTGAATAGTAAGGATCGCCAAGAACTCAAAATTGCAGGATTACTTCATGACTGCGGTAAGGTAACGACCCCAGTTCATATTGTTGACAAAGCTACAAAGCTTGAGAAAATTTTTGATCGCATTGATCTAATTGAAATACGAGCAGAAGTGGTTCTTCGAGATATTGAACTGGCATTGGCCCAAAAATTAATCAGTGAAGATGAAGCAACGCAAGGTCGCCAACAGTTAATTGATGATTTCAACTTCTTAAGCCATTGCAATATTGGCGGTGAATTCATGAAAGACGACGATATCCAGCGAGTTCATGACATCGCCAAGCACTATGTTTGGCAGAATATTTCTGGTACCAAGCAGCCCTTCCTCAGTGAAGAGGAAATTGAAAATCTCACGATTCGTGCTGGAACCCTGAATGAATCAGAGCGTCAAATCATCAACCGGCACATTAGCCTTTCTATCAGCATGCTTGAAAAACTGCCTTGGCCAAAGCATTTAAAAAATGTCACTGAATACGCTGGCGGCCACCATGAAAGAATGGATGGCAAAGGCTACCCCAAGGGTCTGACTCGCGAGCAAATGTCTGTACCAGCCCGTTGTATGGGCATTGCCGATATCTTCGAGGCCTTAACCGCCAAAGATCGCCCTTACAAAAAGGGGAAGACCCTGAGCGAGTCTCTTGAAATTCTGGGCAAGATGAAAGTGAACCAACATATTGACCCAGACTTGTTTGATATTTTCATCTGGGAAAAGGTTTATGAGGAATATGCTGTCAAATTTTTAGATGACAGCCAGATCGATGCTGTAGATGTGACCAAGATCCCAGGCTACAACCCACCGCCCGCAGACTATTTATCGAAAAATACTCAGTAGTTCTGAAAGCCTAGCTGTACTCTGATTAATACAAACGAGTATTGCTCACGCGTTTGATTTCAGCTACGGCTAACTGAGATATACCTCTTAGCTTCTCAAACTTATCTTGATTGAGATCTAGTAGTGATTCAATCTGAGCGTAAGAGGAAGGCACAAAACGATCCCCATTTTCAGCACTCTTGCGAAGCACGCCAAACTCCACTCGACTGCGCTCATCAACGCTGAGCTTACTAATCAGATCCTTGGTTGCCCAGATACTGCCGTGCCTTGCAAAATCGCTGAGCCTTGAGGCTTGATTAATCGTGTTACCCAGTACCGCAAATTCAATATGATTGGCCGATTGAAAGCTACCCAACCACTCTTGACCTTCATGCAAACCAATATTCAGCTGTAATTCAGTCAACCAATTTTTCTTAAGCTGCCACTCTGCGCTAATTTTGCGCATCACTTGACGCAGCTCATCTGCACAGGCAACGGCATTGAAAAGATAATTGCTTTCAGCCTGTGGAAAGAAGTAATACACCATACCATCACCAACGTGCTTGCCATGAGTACCGGTGTACTTGCGCAGGATTGGCCCCATGGTTGCCCAAATTTGATTAATCAGCGAAAAATATTCATCCGGAGGTAACTCTGAACAAATGCGTACTGAGTTTTGCAAATCCGCTACTAGCACTGCCAAAGGGGTCATCACTGGAAGTCGCTTGCTGAGCAAGGACTGAATCACCTGATCACGACGGGATAGGAAATTTAATAAATCATCGCCACGCTCTTCGCCTGGAGCATGTACAACCAAAATGCCCTCACGGAAATACACCGCATAAACGCGGTAACCGATAATCTGACCACGCGGTCCTCGCTGGAAAAACTCTAGTGCATTCACAGTCTGCTCTTTAGATACGCCTCCCTCAGTTACCCCTTCTAAAAGCGGCAATAATTCAGGATCAGTCTGTGCAACCAATTTAGCAAGAGAATCATAGGTAATCCGAGAACTTGCTAGCTGCAACAAAATACCCACCAAGGATTTTTGGTCCTCGATAGTCAAACACACCTCGGGCTTTGTCAGCAATTCCAATAAATTTCTATCTGCACTTTTAGCAGGCGGCGCAATAAAACCAAAAATTTCCTTACGCGCAGGCTCGTTTAACCAGGTGAGCTCAAAGTTGTAGTTGAGCATATAGGCTGGATGAGTCAGAGTATCAAGCGATAAGGAAAGATTGCCTAGTGCGCCAGAGATAGGATTGGCAGGCCGCGTGGAATTGCTCTTACCAATAGGACGCATTGCTGGACGAGAGGTCGCAGTCTCTAACTGCAACTCTTGCACCTCAAGCAAAGCATCCGTTTGCGCCAAACGTTCGGCAACCTGAGTCATCGATAGCCCTTGGCTCTTTAGAACTTGTACTGCCTGCACTCTTTCCAATGCATCATCTGGAAAAAAGCCAAGTACCCTAGCCCCGCCCTCATCTGCACTGGCAGACAAAGACTGGACATCTGGCTTAGGCAAAATGCCAAGCTGGATATAGTTATTAAGGGTGGCACGCGATATACCTGTTTGGTCTATCAGCGCCTTACTCGAGATCATTTGTCTATCTGTCCAAAAAAATAAATGGCCGGGAGATCATTTATACAGATACTTTTTGAGTTTAGACAGTGTTTTTCAGTATAAAAGTACAAAAGTACTAGACACTTAGTTGTCTAAATCCAACAATCAGGTATTTTTTTATGCCTTAAATTGTCTAAATCAAGAAATATAGACAATTACTGAAAATATTTCCTTCTGAAATCCTCTGGGGTTAGAGATTTACTAAACAGATGGCCTTGAACGTATTGACAGCCCATACTTCTCAGAATGTCGGCCTGGCCTTCGGTTTCTACCCCCTCTGCAATTGAACCCAAGCCCAAACCTTTGGCCATAGAGATCATGGCTGATACCAAAGATGCATCCAAACTCTCAGACGTCAAGCTAGCGATGAAGTGAGAGTCGATTTTTAAATAATCAAAGTTAAAGTTTTTCAGCAATACTATTGATGAGTAACCAGTACCAAAATCATCCAGACCAAATTGACAACCGGCCTCTTGCAGTATGGCAATTTTTTTCATTACCCGTTGAGACTGGGTAAGCATCATTCGCTCGGTGATTTCAAAAATAATTTTATCGGGAGCAACTCCAGCTTCAGTAATCCAATCCACCCATTCGATTACAGAATGATCAGTGGAGCTAAATTGAGATGCTGCGACATTAATAGAAATAGCGGGGGCTTGATGAATGCCCAGCATTCTGATGAAGAGCAGAACTTCTTTGATTACCCAGTTACCAATCGGCAAAATAAGGCCAGACTCTTCGGCAATATCGATAAACTCTGAGGGCATCACAATCTCACCATTAGGACGATGCCAGCGCAGTAAAGCCTCAGCATGGGACATGGCACCTGTCTGCAAATCAATAATAGGCTGATACTCGAGCTTGAATTGCTTTTTCTCAATCGCATTACGTAGCTCAGCAATCATATTTGCCCGGTAATTTGCTTTAATTTGCATGGCACTCGTAAAGTATTGCGAGCCATTTTTGCCATTTGATTTTGCGACATACATTGCTTGGTCGGCGTTCAATAGCAAGGTCTTCCCATCTTGACCGTCCTCCGGGAAAATAGATACTCCCAAACTGACAGTGAGGTACACCATCTGATTATTCACAGGGAAGGGATCGCTCATACTTTTTATGATTTGCCGAACCACCATATCCACTTTTTCAGACCGATCAATCTGTCCCAACAGGATTACGAATTCATCTCCACCGATACGTGCAACGGTATCCGTGTCGCGAACTTCAGAACGTAAGCGGAGTGAGGCCGCCTTTAAGATTTCATCGCCAAAATCATGCCCCCGACTATCATTGACGTCTTTAAAGTTATCAAGATCAAGATAGATGACAGCTAAGTTGGTTTTTAATCGCGCGGACTGTTTAATCAATTGATCTAGTCGGTCCAACATCAAACGTCGGTTCGGCAAGCCAGTCAGGGGATCAAAATTAGCTTGCTGAGCGATAAGCTCGCGAGCTCTGCGCTGGTCAGTGACCTCAGAGATCAATGCAACGCGTTGTAAAGGCATTCCATCCACATCAAAAGTTGAATAGATGGAAAGAAAGTGTAATTGTTCTTCGCCCTCTTTTACCTTAAACCATGCCTGCCCTTCCCAGCGTCCAACCGCATCCAATGAAGTAAAAATATCAGAATAAGAACGAGCGCCATGGCGCTTGACCAAGAAATCAGAGAACTCATATCCAATCAATTCATTTTCAGAATAATCAGTAAGGCTCCTAAAGGCATCATTAGCTAGGAGAATATTATTTCGTGCATCACAAATGACAACTGCCTCACCCATGGCACGGTATACAGCTGAGGTAACCTTTAACAAATCCTCTGCACTCTTTTGTTCAGTGATGTCAATGCCGTAAATGATCATTCGGTCAGAAGCAAAAAAGCTACCCCAAGAAATCAGTCTGACATGCCCGTCTTTACATGTGGTGTAAGTTTCGATCGGCACAAAAGGGGATCCAGTCTTGCTTGCCTCCTCAATGCGACTGCCCCACTTACTCTCTACTTCTTTTCGATAATCGCGATCTGGATAAGCCAAAGCCCACCAGGCATTTGGCTGCTGGAGATCTTCAGTGGTATACCCCAAATCTTTGGTGAAAAAAGGATTTACATAATCCATGATGTAAGTACTAAGACTATACGAGGCCATGAGCACCGGGGTATTTCCTACAATATCGCGAAAGCGACTTTCTGAGTCTCTGATGTCCTTAGCGGCCTTCGTAAGCTCTCGATTTTTGCGTTCGAAACTTTCGACCACCAGGCCGATAGCAAGGCCAACAAAACAGGCAATTCCTAAATACGCCCAAATCACCATTGGAGCATGATGAGTCATTAACTGACGATCGAAAAATGCATCGCCGTAAAAGACACTCAATACTGACTGCAGGAGCAGAAAGCAAAAATACAGCATGGCGCCTTGGCGACCAAATTGATAACCAAAAAGAGCAATAATAAATAGGGCGGCAAACCCCCTGCCAGTAAGGTCAAAGTATTCTCTGAACCAACCAAAGAAAACGGCCTGCCCAAATAACAATGCAAGCAAAAGATAAAGAGAGAATCTGATTATTTTTTCTTTAGGCCAATGATGCATCCAGGGCTCTGTAAGCACTAAGAGAATCGGCGCAAAGAAAGCGAATCCAAAGAAGTCGCCAACAAACCATTTTTGGTATACGCCTGCCACAACACCCGTCACCAACAAACCACCCTGCACTAAGAAGAAAATATTGATGGTAGTGCTAATAGCGGCACCGATAAAACTAGCGACCAATAAACGCGCGTAATCACCCAAAGATTGAATGCGCTTGTCAAACTTGAAATAGCGCAGCAGTAAAAGTACCACAATGAAATATCCAATGAGCGCGCCGCTTGCCAAGAGCATCGCCATCCCAAGATGATGACCGCCCCCCATCTCACCTAAGGTTGCGCCAACAAATATAAATGGCCAATATTGCCAGCCCAATGTGAGCATGACTGCTAGTCCAATACCAGCAGGAATCCAAATCACACTTTCGCCAACAACACCTGAAAAGTGATTGAGCAGAAAAGTGGAAATGACAGCATGCGCAATTCCAGCCAATGCGGCATAGGTCACCCCTTTTTTGGTATATGACTTATAGGGTCGGAGTAGATCGGTCAGTGTCAAAGCTATAACTAAAGTTTTATTGAATAACTATATTTAATCTAATTGTCTAATCACAAAACTATATCTGAGGTATGTCAATTGCAATCAGTTAATCATGAAATAAGGGGAAGTTATAGGATTTATTGAAATAATTAGTATTTTTCTACTATTTATTTTGGCCACTCATTTTCCCTAACGATCTTTTACGCAGCGAAAGCCGATGTAAACAACACCGATATCTGCAGGTTTAGATTCGATATCAGGCTCTTGCTGTCTTTCTGGGCCGTACCACCAAGATGCGCCACGGGTGATAAATCCACCATTCCTCTCGGTGGCTGTCCATTCCCAAACATTACCGCCCATGTCATATAAACCATTGACACCTGGCCTGGTTGTCTTTGTCGCAACGTGGCCCGTTCCACGATTTAATGCACCAGCTGGTGCAAGCCCTTTGTAATCACCACAACCATTTAAACAGTGCGATGGAGTTGGAGTGCTTCCACCCGGAAATGGATAGCGTTGCCCTTTGACATATCCGCTCGGAGGATTAGTTCTTTGCTCTACGAATGCAGCGTTTGTCCATTCCGCATCGGTAGGCAAACGCTTGCCGAAATAACGACAAATATTTTCCGCTTCCTTTTGGTTGAGATGTACCGCTGGCTCTGCATCATCCGCAGGAACACCGTATGGCGATCTCCAGGTCCACCCCCTCTTCTGCACAAAGCCTGCCTCATAAGAAAGCCCGCCGCCATTTTTTTCGGCCTGACTGGTAAAGCCTGTAGCGCTAGCAAACGTTTTAACATCACTAATCGTCATCTCAGTTTGATCCCATAAGAGTTCACCAATCTGAACACTGTCAATGGATGAGCTTGGTGCACTTTGACTTGGGCTTGATCTCAACATGAAATACACAGCTATCACTGAAAGCAATATGCCAAATAAGATTGTTGAAAAATCAAACTTTTTCATAGTAAACGAATGATCTCAACCTTGCAGCCTTCAAGAGAATTACAGTGATTTCTTGGTATGGAGTCCAGCTAGAAATATCACTATGCCCGCAAAAAGCAAGACCACTATCATGATGTGAGTGGCCACGATTGCATGGAAAAATTCAATCAAGACTCGCCACTCTTGAGCAGATTTGTTTAAGAGCTGCTCAGCACTCAGAAAGTTAGAGAACTTTTCTCTGAATGAAAGTAGTGCCGAGGAATTAATTAGCAACAAAATACCATTGAGAAGCAGGACGAGACCAAGCGCAATCTCAATGAGGTATGAAACGTGTTTATATAGGCTTGGAGCCACATCTCTCATGGTGTTGAAGAATCCTCAGGCTAAATTACCAAGATTTTATGCACCAAATTGAAGAATTGGCTTACTTACCTTAAGTATTAACAATATCATAAAGACCTTACTCTATTAACGATATTATCCCTAGGGATAATGCCGATTAAAATAGTAAAAGTTGCCTTAGTAATAAATATGCTATTGATATAACAACTAAACAATACAAATGAAAACAATAGCTCTAGCCGTGTAGATGGCAATGTCTTTCTTTAACTCTATATTTACACCACAAGTTCTGGAATGGATGGCGCGATTTTGTTTCGGCTATCCCTTTGTAATGTCTTGGTATTGGATTGCCGGCTCTCTTTTATATTGGTTCATTAGAGAGCGTCACCGACCAATCTACACCTTACCACCGCCATTACCAGAAACTCCACTAGTTTCAGTGCTGCTTCCCTGCTTTAATGAATCAAAGCAGTTACACGAAACCATGGCAGTTTTGATGGAATCCCACTACCCCAACTATGAAGTGATTGCAATCAATGATGGCTCAAGTGATAACACCGGGGAAATACTGGATCAGTTAGTTCATCAATACCCAAAGCTTCGTGTTGCCCATCTCGTAGAAAACCAAGGTAAGTCCACTGCATTAAATGCCGGATTATTAATGGCACGTGCAGATTTATTGGTTTGTATTGATGGTGATGCTTTATTAGATCCTCATGCTATCCATTGGCTGGTTTACCGATTTTTAACTAATGATAGATTGGGTGGAGTCAGCGGCAATCCTCGCATTCGAAATCGAACAACCTTGCTTGGCAAGCTGCAGGTTGGGGAGTTCTCCTCCATTGTTGGCATGATCAAGCGCACCCAAGCTCTGTATGGAACCTTATTTACCGTATCCGGGGTAGTCTGCGCCTTTAGAAAAGTGGCTGTGATGGAGGCTGGCCTATGGGCTCCAGCAGCCATGACCGATGATGTGGATCTCACTTTTAGAGTACAGGCAAAAGGGTGGGCGATTGGTTTTGAACCGCACGCGCTTTGCTGGATTTTGATGCCTGAAACACTACTCGGATTATGGAGACAAAGATTGCGTTGGTCTGAGGGTGGCTCTCAAGCAGCCCTTGGGGCAACAATGGCAATTTTAAAATCCCATCCCTTTGCTTGGTCGCTCCTCTTAATTTGGAGTAACTTTTTTATTAGCACGATCTGGGCATTTTGTATTGTGATCTGGTTCACCATCTTAAATATCAATCAATTTTTTACCAGTGATGCCCTAACGATTTATAAAAACTTTCTGCCAACCTCTTGGGGGGTTATTTTGGCTGCGACGTATTTCATTCAATCCTTAATTGGATTTGGACTAGATCGCCAATATGAAAAAACATCCTTTAGATCATTTGCTTGGATTATTTGGTACCCATTAGTGTATTGGTGCATACAAACCTGTAGTTGTGTCGTTGGATTTACAAAGGCCCTATTTAGGCCTAAAGATGTTAAGGGCACATGGGTTAGCCCAGATAGGGGTGTTAGATGAAAGATCATCCATTGCCTCACTGGCCGCCCGTTATTAATGCTGACCACATTTCGATATGGGCCAGAATGCGGGATATTTCCCTAACCATCGGGGCGTGGTTCATTATTCTATTTACTCTCCATAATCTACTTTGGCTCATCTTCGATTATCTGTCTGACCCCATCTTCGAACTTAGCACTTCTGCCGCGCCGCGTTGGTCGGAAATCTGGCTTAGACTGTCTTTGTATGTTTACTGCTCTCTTGGTTTGGTTGCCTGGATATGCTTTTTAGCAATTACCAGAAGGAAAATCATTAATAACACCAAGTACATAAAGAACCTCCCGCCTTCGGTTGAAATGAGTGAGCTTGAAGTAGAGCTAGGAATATTGCCTGCAGATGTTGAGCACTGGCATAAACTTCGATCCGTGCAAGTTTTTGTCAATGCAGATAATCGTGTAAGTAAAATTATCCCGACAGAAAAGAGCTAAATTGCGATTGATTCACTTCATCCATCCTATTGCTGCTCTATTTCTCATATCGTTTAATCTTGCCCATGGGCAAACCCCTGCGGCGCAAGCAGACTATGAGAAAGCCTTAGCGCTGAATAAATCAGGCAATTACAGCGCTTCAGCACAGATTCTCAAATCCCTAATGCGGGCTCATCCCGAGATAGAGCGCTATAAATCCGACTATATTGCCGTTGCGAGCAATGCCAAGCTTTGCAATGAAGTGATTGCTCTGAGTAATAACAACTACCTACGACGCTCTCCAGAATATGTACAAGAAGCGATTTTTTCTTGTTACGTCAGTACAGATTCCTTTGCAAAAGCACAAGAAATTGCGAAGCTTATTCTGGGAAACACCGGGAAGAACGAGAAGATCGAATTACAGATGGTGGTGCTGGCACGTAATCAGAAAAATTCAGAAGCTGCCCTGTATTGGAGTGCGCGCTTTCTAAAAGATTTTCCAAACAATCATTCTGCCTGGGAATTGAGAGCGGGAGCATTACAAGATATTGGCGATCGTTATGCCGCACTATTAATCTATGAAGATATCAATCGCTATGATCCCAAAGATCCTGGAACCCAGCGCGAAATCATCCAAGTATTACTCGATATGGGCATCCCGCATCTCGCTTTGTATCTCATTGATCAGAAATCTTGGAACGCCACCAAGGATCAGAGATTACGGGCGATACATAACTCAGGAGCACAAGACCTGCGTTGGGCTATTGCAGATTCTGCAGTAGCACCCAATCGCTTTATCGCCGTTGATAAAGGCATACAAGCGCTAAATGAAGCCCTCGCTTATGCTAAATCCATTGGGGCAAGCGAAGATCAAATCACTTCGATTGAATATGATTTGATCGTAGCCTATAACAAACGAAATGAATGGGATAAATCCCTCGCACTGTATGAGCGGCTCATTGCACAAGGAAAAGTGGTTCCCGACTATGCGTTGTTAGCAGCAGCGTCAAGCTATAGCGGTAAACAGAAACCCGTTCAAGCAGGAGAAATCTTGCAAAAACTTTACGATAAGCATCCAGATGATTTAGAAATTGAGTTGGCGCAATATTTCAATCTCACAGATCAAGATAAATACCCAGCCGCTAAAGTGGTGCTAGATAAATTGACCGCGCAACTCAAAGCTCGTCCTAAATATTTACCTAAGCAAGATTTTGACTATACAAGCGCCGTCATTGAGTCAGTCAACTTTGAGACGTATCAAGAAAAGTATCAAGCGGCAGATAAAAAACTGATCCCACTCCTAAGTGAAATTCCGTCAAATGCGGATTTACTGAAAGCAGCAGGCAGCATACGAGAAGCGCAAGGAATGTCTGAGGCGGCTCAGGACTATTACTCTATAGCTGCAAAGCAAGACCCCCAAGATGTCGAAGCCAGAATTGGTTTTGCTAATGCCAGAATGAGTCAAGGCGATATATCCACCTTCATCAGCACAGTAAATGAGCTAAGACCAGGATATTCAGATATCAATGCCGTTAAAAATGCCGGCGAAAGACTCGATGCCTATAAAGAAGGTTACGTTACTGGCAATTTTGTATTGGGTAATGGTCAATACTTTGGCCAAACTAACAATAACCGTACGAGCGATCTACGCGTCTATAGTGCACCCATTTATGAGAACTTCAGGGGCTTTGCGCGCTATCGCGGTTTAAACAGTGGCCCCGCCATTCCGGTAACAGACCAAGGTGTGGGTGGAGGCGTTCAGTACACTGGACTTAATCAAGAAGCAGAGCTAGAAGTGGGTAGCGCAGGATATTTTCGTGCTGAGGGTACCCAAACCTTAAATGACTATTGGACTATTGGCGCCTCTTATGAAAAGAATGCCTTTTATCTCATGCCGGGATCTCTTTATGCTACTTCAGGAGGCAATGTTGGCGGAGCCAATGTCAAATGGAAAAATGGTGATACTACCGATGCCTTAATTGGTTATCGCTATTGGGCACTCCCCAACAACAATAAGCAAGAAATTTATGGCAATGTAAATCAGCGCCTCCTCACTGAATACAACTATAAAGTGGATATTTCAGGGTGGATTGGCAATCAACAAAATACCAATTCCAATGTGAGTTACTTCGCCCCAATTAACCAAACGGAATATTCAGGAACGCTCAATCTTCGAATCCTCCAGTGGCGCGACATCGAGACCAAGAAATACGATTTCTGGCATCGACTATTTGGCTCCTATGGAGTGGTCACCCAATCTGGATATATGGCTCAGCCAATGAATAACTTTGGTTATGGCCAAGACTTTAATGTCGGCGATAAACGAACCCTGAGCTGGGGAGTTGGTAGAACCAGCTTCCCATTTAATGGCGTAAAGTCAAGCTACACCACGGGCTACCTCAACTTTGAGTCGCGCTTCTAATGAAAAAGATCAAATTCCTTCTCTGCGCTTTCGCTTTACTGAGCAATCTTGCATGGGGTGCCAAAGAATATAAGGTCTTATGCTTTCATGACATTGTTCAGGAAATGACAGCTACTACAGAGCCTGACGATGTGACTGCGGATAACCTGATTAATTACTTTTCATGGCTTAAAGCAAATGGCTATAACGTTATTTCAATTCAGGATGTGGTCAATGCGAAAAATGGTGGTAAGCCATTGCCAGATAAAGCCATCGTACTCACCTTTGATGATGGCTATAAGAGCTTCTATACCCATGCTCTACCCCTATTAAAAGCCTTTAACTACCCAGCTACGCTAGCGATTGTGGGTTCATGGCTCGAAGTACCCGAGAATGGTACCGTCTCTTATGCTGGCAAGCCAGTGCCGCGCTCCAAGTTCTTATCCCTTAAAGAATTAAAAGAAATTACCAGCAGTGGCTTAGTAGAGATCGCTTCTCATACCTATGATTTGCATCATGGCGTTTTAGGTAACCCTCAGGGTAATGACATGCCAGCCTTGACTACTTTTGAATATAGTCAGAGCACTCATCAATATGAATCTGAGGAACATTACCTCAATCGCATTCAATCGGATTTAATCAAAAACAACGCTTGGATAAAACAACACACCGGCAAAGCCCCCAGAATTATTGTATGGCCCTATGGTAGGTATAACAGTGCCGGACAACAAATTGCCAAGAGTCTGGGTATGGATATCGCCATTACTTTAGATGACGGGGAAAATATTGAATTGCAAGCGGTAGACAGTATTCGCCGAATCTACCTGATTAATAATCCCAAAATCGATGATTTTGTTGCCAACCTTCGCGAGTATCCTCCAACGCTTGAGCGGGTGATGCATGTAGATCTGGATTACGTATACGATAAAGACCCGGTTCAACAAGAAAAGAATTTAGGAAGCTTAATTGAACGTGTTCTAGCCTCCGGAGTAACTACTGTCTATCTTCAAGCCTTTTCAGACGATGATGCGAGTGGCGTAGCCAAGAGTCTGTACTTTAAGAACAACTATATGCCAGTTAAAGCAGATATTTTTGGCAGAGCAAGCTGGCAACTCAAGACTCGGGCAGGTGTCCGAGTATTTGCTTGGATGCCTCTCTTGGCATTTAATCCAGGCCCCGAAAAACTCCGTGAATTAGATGTTGTAAGTTCAACGGATGGCAGTAAAGGTATTGGCTACCTAAGACTGAGCCCTTTCTCGGAGCGCTCACGCAAATTTATCAAGGGGATCTATACCGATCTGGGACGTTATGCCAACTTCGAAGGCATCCTGATTCATGATGATGCCACCCTCTCCGATAAAGAAGATGCAAGTGCTACTGCACTTCAGTACTACGCGAAAAACTGGGGGCTTCCGCCTAATATTGCAGAAATTACTCGGAATCCTATTTACAACGAGAAATGGTACAAATCAAAAACCCAATTACTCACTCAGTTTTCTTTGGAGATGAGGGATGCTGCGCAGCAATACCGCAAACCGATTAGTCTTGCGCGCAACTACTACGCTGAAGTTGCATTAAATCCGCAATCAGAAGAATGGTTTGCCCAATCCATCCCCAATGGACTGCAAAACTACAACTGGGTAGCACTCATGGCAATGCCTTACATGGAAAAAGCCAAGAATCCAAGCCAATGGCTTAACAATCTCATTGATGTTACCCAAGCTCTACCGCAGGCTAACGAGAAGCTCCTCTATGAGTTACAAGCTAAAGATTGGCGCACAAATAAAGCGATACCCACAGAAGAGCTGAGTTCATGGATGCGCTCTATGAGAATTAAGGGTATTCATAATTTTGGCTACTATCCTGATGACCAATTTAAAAACAGCCCTAATATGGAAATACTCAAGAAAGAGCTGTCAGCAAAAGCAGCGCTTCAGTAGTTCTGCTTCTAAGCTCTACCTCTTCTTATGTGCTGATTTGGTTTCTGCCGGCCTGCTTAGCGCGGTACATTGCCTTATCGCAGGCGTTATAACAATCTTTTAGGATTGAGCTTGGAGCGTGGTCCATAGTGTTGAGAGGGTCAAACATTGCCAGTCCAACGCTGATCGTAATCCGAATATCCTGATCCTGCACTGTTGCACAGATATTTTCTGAAACTAAGATGCGTAAGCGCTCTGCAACTTCTTTCGCCTTTTCCAATGAAGTCTCGGGTAAAACAATGAGGAACTCCTCGCCGCCTACGCGACCAAAAATATCAATCTCGCGCAACTCCATTTGACAGGTCTTGACCAAATTGGTGAGTACGACATCTCCTATGGGATGGCCATAGACATCATTGATATTTTTAAAGTGATCAATATCGGCCATCAGGAAAGCAATACTTTTTTTACTGCGAAAACTTTTTTGGATTTCTAGCTCAGATCTTGAAAAAGTTTCGGCACGACTTAATGCTGTAGTGAGCGGATCAATTTTGGATGTTTGACCCAATAAAAAATTCTGTACTTCTAAGCGATTTAATAAGGCTTTGATTTGCAATACGCCTAATAGAAGAAAACCTGATATCGGCACTGCCAAGAAGGCATCAATAATATTGATCTCACCGCCATTCCATATGAAGATAATCGGATTAATTCGTCGGCCAATCATCAGACTAAGACCAATAGCGAGACAACCACCCGCCAATCGATATGATTTTGAAATAATAAAAAGATAGATGGCGTAAATGACCGCCATGAGTTGAGCAACTAAGGCCAATGAATAAAGGGAAAGTGCCAGAATCATCGTTAGACAGACTCAATAATTTTTTGCAGCTCATTGCCCTCTTTAATCAACTCTAGAGCGGCACTCACCACTGCTGAATCTAGCTTCAAACCTACTTCCATTCGAATCTCCTCCATCGCAGCAGCTAAGCCCCTTGCTGGTCTGTAGGGACGATGGGTTGACATCGCTTCGATCGTATCGGCAACGGCTAAGATACGACCCCCTTGAGAAATTTCATCACCCTTTAATCCATTAGGATAGCCGCTGCCATCTAAACGCTCATGATGTTGATAAACCGCCTCAGCGATCGGCCACGGAAATGGGATATCTTTCAGAATTTGATAACCCGCCTCTACATGGCCTTGCACCATCTTCATCTCTAAGTCAGTCAAGTGTGTTGGTTTGGTTAGAATTTCTGAGGGTACTGCTACCTTACCAATATCATGCACCATTCCTGCCATATAGAGAGCCTGGGAAGCTTCATTACTCCATCCTAACTTATCGGCAATTCTCATTGAGATTAGAGCCACTCTCTTTTGATGCCCTGCTGTATAGGGGTCTCGCCACTCCATTGTTCTAGACATCGCTTCGATGGTGGAACGTAATGCACTAGCCAGCCGTTCTTGCGTTAGTTGCTTTTCGTGAATTTGATCATCTAACAGTCGTTGTCGCTCAATCGAACGCAGACCAAAGCCAATTTCATGCGCAAGACTTTGAAAGAGCTCAACCTCAGTTTCTCCAAAAGAGTTAGGCTCAGACGAATACACCAATAAACAGCGGCGTAGATTTTCAGGGCCATCTTGTATGGGGCATGCGATTACGGAACGAATGCCATATGCTCGAGCCCTTTCACGCCAGGGCAAATAGTGCGTGTCAGTTTCAGAGTCAGTCACGATGATGGTGCTAAAGGCTCTCAAACAAGCTCCAGCGGGCCCCATGCCGCTATGAGCCTGATCGGACCAACTAATCACAAGGTCCTTGGTATAAGCAATAGCCGCCCCAGAACCACCCAAGACTCGAACTGTTTTCTCAGGGTCATCTTCAGCCTTGCCAACCCAAGCCAATACATAAGGTGATTGAGAAGAAATAGCATCACATACATCCTTAATCAATTCATCAGTTGAATTCGCTCTCGCAAGCGTTGCAGCTGCCTGAGCTAAAGCGGATAAAGCCGAGCCCCGTCTATCCATCTCTCTTTTTAGATCGGCAGCATTATCAGCAACAAAGTTACCCACATTTTTTTTGGTCATATTTTGATTATGTTCCTATCTTCTGCCTATAGCGATTTATAAGCGCCAAACCTTCAGCCCATGCTCAGCAATGATGCTTGGATCAAAGCTGCTGTAGATATCAAAGAATTCGCCACCCTTAATTACCTTGGATAGAAGGCTATCAAATGGCATCTCTAGAAATAATTGATGAGGCGTAGCCATCACTAGGCCATCTGCTACAGGAAGTTCATCCCACGGAATCAGATCGATGTTGTAACGCGCTTTAGCATCGCTTACCTTAACAACTGGGTCGTAGACAAAAACATTGACTCCAAAGCTTTTTAACTCAGCGATGACATCGACTATTTTGGAATTACTAGTGTCTTGTACATCCGGCTTGAATGCCAAGCCAAAGATATTTACTTTGGCTCCATTAATATTGATATCTCTGGCTATCAATTGCTTTACGATCTGGTCAGCAATATATTTACCCATATCGTCGTTGATACGTCTACCTGCCAAAATTACATCGGGGTGATAACCCAACATCTCTGCTTTATAGGTCAAGTAATAAGGGACGATACCAATACAATGGCCCCCTACCAATCCTGGTCGCACTGACATAAAGTTCCATTTAGTCGACGCAGCATCAATCACTTCATTAGTATCAATACCCACCAAATGTGAAATCACTGCCACTTCATTCATCAGGGCAATATTGAGATCTCGTTGCGTGTTCTCAACCACTTTTGCAGCCTCCGCCACCTTAATGCAAGATGCCTTGAAGATTCCTGCAGTAATGATCTTGTTATAGATCTCTGCAACATTCTCCAAGGTCTGCGGACTATCTCCAGAAACAATCTTGATGATTTTCACCAAAGTATGGGTTCTATCTCCTGGGTTTACGCGCTCTGGTGAATATCCTACATGGAAGTCCCTCTTCCAGACCATACCAGAGGCGGATTCCAAAATCGGAATGCAAACCTCTTCAGTAGCGCCTGGGTAGACCGTTGACTCATAAACGACCGTGGCACCCACTTTCATATTACGGCCGACCAATTCAGTAGCGTTTTTGAGGGGTAAAAAATCGGGTTGGTTAGCCTCATCAATAAGCGTTGGTACGGCCACGATAATGAAGTCCGCCCTTTTTAATTGCTCAGGCTCATCGGTAAATGTTAGATGGGTTGCCAAGCTCAACTCTTCGGCGGTAATCTCATCTGTGGGTGACACCCCCCGCTTGAATAGCTCAACTTTTTCCTTATAAAGATCAAACCCTATCGTCGGGTATTTCTTTCCAAACTCTACTGCTAGCGGTATACCCACGTATCCCAGTCCAACGATTGCAATGGTTGTCATTTTGAGTCTTTCATTTTTATTGATTAGTGGGGGTGAGGTAGCCAGAGCGCACTCGATAGCCGTAAGCGATCTTTCCCTTGACGATAAGGTCATAAATACCCCTCAAGCGACTATAGGTATGAAACTGGTGGTAGCCAAATTGTTCTAGGAAGCCTGTGCTGAGCATACGAATTAAGTCTCTCGTTCTATCTTGTCTAAAACGAGAAAATTCTTGGAGTAATACAGCACAAACTGATACCACTGTGCCCAGTACTACGCCAAAGATGAATAGCAAGAAAACATCATCTAAGGTAGCTATTCCAAAGTAATAGGCAAATGGCGCTAATAGATAAGATGCAGCCTCTACTAAGGCCGAGAGGGCCTCAAAGATAAAGAAAAAGGGTACGCCAAACATACCCACCATGCGATAGCGCGGATTAAAAAACATATCCCGATTCCAAATCATGGACTGCAAAATAGCACGCTGCCAAAAGTTTCGCTGTGAAGAAAGGGCTTTTAAGGTTTCTGGAACTTCTGAATAGCAACCGGGGTCAGGTACATAAGCGATTCGCATGGGCCCTAAATTTTTATGCTCCTGGATATAACGGTGAATATCTACCGTTAACTCAAAGTCATCAACTACTGCATTGACATTAGCCCCACCTACTTTTAAAAAGATATCCTTCCGAATGAAGGTATAGGCGCCAGACATGCACAGCATACTGTTAAGGCGGGACAAACCTGCCCTAGCCCACTGAAAGGCACGCAAATACTCGACATACTGAAACATGGGCAGCCAATGCTGAGGCAAGGAACGATCTACGATCTTTCCATTACTAACCATTAATCCATTAGATGGTCGAATCATGCCGGTAGCAGCCACTACAGATTCATCTTCTAGAAATGGACGAATCATTCTTAATAAGGCATCGTCTTCTAGAACGCAATCGGCATCGATCTGGCAAATAATCGGGTAACGTGCGTAATCCACGCCTGCATTATTAGCATCCGCTCTACGACCATTCTCTTTATCAATCACCAATAGAGATGGGAAGTCATTAGAACGATAAACTGCCCTAATCAGCTTAGTCTGCAACTGTTTCTTATAGACCAGTTCAGCGGGATACATATTAAATCGCTCTATAAGTATCTTGAGAGTACTATCTTCAGAACCATCGTTCACCACAATGACTTCGAACTGCGGGTAGCGTAGCTGCAAGCTATTGAGAACCGTATCGACAATCATCTTCTCTTCGTTATAAGCAGAAATAACGATTGAGATAGGTAAAGTTAATTTAGATTCACTAATACGTTTGAATTCGCCAAAATGAATTCCTTGGTGATATTTTTTTTGCTCAAGCGCCCCTAGAATAATCAGAAGCAAATAGATCAAATGCATCATGAGGAAATAAATCAATATCCCCTGAATCAATAGGCGCGTGATGAAAATGAGATCTTGCTCAAGCCAGGGACTCATACCATCCCCTTGCTTGCGTTTTGAGAGAGGACCATTTGACTCATATCACGAACAAATTGATCGGGGCTATCATGCAATTTCTCTAAGGCCAACTTACCAGGTACCCCCATAGCAATGAGCGATGTCGCGCAGTTCAATCTGACCCACCATACTGAGTCACTCATCCCCTTTTGCAGCGAGTCAATACTCTGCCTACCTGCAAAATGCTTCAAAGCTTTTGAGCAAGTTGCCCTCACCTCCCAGGCTTCATCCTTCATGCCAAGCAATAAGGGCGCCAAAGCAGATTCATATCCCAGTTGACCCATCGATCGATATACCCAAACCCGAATATCAACACTTTCATCATTGCTAAGTTTCTTTAAGAAGGCTACAGATGTCTCATCTTTGATGATTCCTAGGCTAGCAATTGCCACCTGCTTGCCAGAATAACTAGCATGAGGATCTTCCAAGTAAGCTGTTAAATAAGTTATTGCATCAACATCAAACTGGCCGACGATCTCTATTAAGCGTTGCACTGGCCATGTACCGTCGACCGCTAAGTTAATGAGAATCGGCTTTATGGCACCAACCATGCCCAATTGCGCAAGTGAATTGGCAGCGGCGATCCGCACATCCAAAAACTCATCCTTAAGGGCACTCAATAATGGCGTCTCAATCGTTTTAGCGTGAGCAATAAATGGCAGATACGTTACTGCATTTAGTCTGTCATGCCAATTGCCAACATTTAGCTGGTGTAATTCTTTATCGACTATTGCTGTAGATTCACACTCAACCAGAATATCAATCAGCCTGTGGCGATCAGACTTAGTAGCTGTTTGTGCTATTTGGGCTAACAAACTGATTAGATATTTTTGGTTTGCTAGCACCAGCGCCTTAAGACCATCCTTGTTCATCTCCCGCTTTAAATAGGCGGTAATACCCTCCTTCAAAAGATCACGCTTGATTAAATACTTTTTTTCTTGGTAATTGGCAACAAGGTTATAAAAAATCACGCCTATCGAGAGCAACATGACGAGCACAAAAAGGAGGAGTACTCCGTATGCAAAAAATACAAAGATGGGTGAAACCGAGGGGCTAAATTCTAGATAGATAGCTTACTCACTTTGGGTGCATGTTCGCTCAAGCGCAATGAGCTGATCAATCGTGTCATTCAAGCTCCACTGGGGCTTAAAGCCTGTTAATGTTTGCAATTTCTGGATCACTGGTCGGCGGTGGGTGATGTCTTCAAAATCAAGCCCATAAGCAGCTTCATAAGCAATATATTCAATATCCGATGTACCGCCAGATCTTTGGATAATTAATTTAGCTAGATCGCCAATAGAGATTTCATGGTCATTGCCCACGTTGACAATCTCACCATTGGCTGCAGGAGTTAAGGCTAATAGATCTAGCGCTTTAACAGTATCCTCCACATTGCAAAAGGATCGAGTTTGTGTGCCATCACCAAAGACGGTTACAGCTTCTCCGTGAACTGCTTGTCCGATAAAGTTAGGAAAGACCATGCCATACTTACCGGTCTGGTGAGGTCCGACCGTATTAAACAATCGAGCAATAACCACTTTGATATGAGATTTTTTAAAAAAAGAATAGGCCAAAAATTCATCGGCCAATTTAGTAATTGCATAACACCAACGCAAACGACCCGCCGAGCGCAAAACGATGTCATCCGTCTCCACGAATGCTGACTTGGCATTAAAACCATAGACCTCAGAGCTTGAGGCAACAATCACTTGAGACATGGGATTGACTTCAGCTACCGCCCTAAATACTCGCTCAGTTCCCGCCATATTTGTAGCCATCACTGCGCGAGGATCCTCTAAGACTTTCTTCACCCCAACAATGGCAGCCATATGATAAATACGATTGGACCATCGGGCCGCCTCTTTCAGTCCATCCCAAGTGACGATATTAGCTTCTACAAATTGAAAATTGGGGTTGTTAAATAGAGGGGCAATATTAGTGATTTGACCAGTCGATAAATCATCAACCACATGAACGGCATCCCCTTTTGCAAGGTGGTAATGAGCAAGGTGAGATCCAATAAACCCCGCGCCGCCTGTAATTAATATATTCATATCGCCTTAAAAAGAAACGCGTAGGCCCAACTGCCCGCCATTACGTTGGTAGTAAGAACCTTCTTTGCCATGCCAAGCCGCTGAAGTGATGCCTATAGTTTTTGTTATCCAATACAAACCATCAATCTGAACGTACTGAAATTGAATGCTAGACAAATTATTGAGCGCCACAACAGTAGGCTCCATACCTTGAGCATAGGTCAGACCCAGGCGATTATTACTCTCACCTATCCACTGGGCCTGGACTTTAGAGGCAAATGATCCTTGGTCACGATTGATAGATGAAATCATCCCAACATAGGCAAAACGAAATTCTCCCCAATACTTTTCTAGCCCAAGGTTGTATAAATTTGTAGAGGCATTGGAGTAAGACTGTGAATATTGCTTTTGATTTGCTGCAATGATGTAGCCAAAGTTTTGCGCTAACCTACCATTCCAACCCAATCCTACTGAAGTCTGCGGTAAAAAATTAGGGTTAGCCGAATATCCGCCCTCAACATTAATCACGCCGTATTTCACTGGGTAGGCATAGGTGATATCCAGCTCTTGGTCAACCATGCTAAAACGCTGAACATTCTGTGCCTGAATATTTACCAAGCCATTCTCATGCAGCGGTAATGAAAGATTAAGATATTGGCTACTCCAATTGGCATAGTTATTGGTCAATTGATCAAAACTAGAGCCAACTTCAATGTAGGGAGCTGCATCAAATATCGCTGGGCGAGTAGAATCGCTAAAAGATAACTCTTCTAGCGCACTTACTCCAGTTTGTAGGTTAGGAATTTCTTGGCAAATAGCCAATTGAGAGAAAGCGAACATACATGCCAAAAAACTGGCAATTCCAATGCGTGTACCTCTATTAATGGATAAGCAATATTTGCTGATAGGGCACCATATGAAAATAGATCTAATCAGATGACTATATTCCACTAATGTAGCAAGTGTAATGATTATTTAAATAATAAGTAATTTTCTCAAGAATAAGGAATAAAAATTGCAATATTGACTAATTAGGCACATTATCAAAAAGTTAATGCTTGCTTAGGTGAATATGAAAGAAGATATCGACAAGATTTACTCAAAACTCGTTAGCCTTGAGACTGAGGTGAGCAATCTTCGTCAAGGCTATATTGTTGTTAACCAGCGTTATACAGAGGCCCTCAGCTCTCTCAAAGAGCTCACTAATAACGCCTCATTGGCCGCCAAGAAAGCGTGCATTGCTGCCGAGCAAGCGGCACTTGCCACCAATAAATGTGCATTAGCAGCGAAAGAGGCTGCAAGCAAATCTGTCCTTGAGGCTGCAGAAGCCTCAGCAGAAGCTGCCGCTTTATCGGCTGAAGCTGCGGTTCAAGCAGCCGCAGCAGCTTCAGCCGCCGCCGCAGCGGCTGCTGCTGCAGTTGCTCATCAAGCGGAGGCTTCTTCTGTACAGGCTTCAGCAGAAGCAGCGCAATCAACCAAACGAGCTACAGACGCTGCTGCTGAAGCGGTCAAGATGTCGAATATGGCGGCTGAATTTGCAAGACTTGCTAGAAATAAACATGCAAAGTAACTAGAAATAGAAAAGGCTCCACAATAAATATTGGGAGCCTTAAGGTATACAGTGGGGCGAACGACGGGGCTCGAACCCGCGACAACCAGAATCACAATCTGGGACTCTACCAACTGAGCTACGTCCGCCACTGAAGATCTCAGATTATAGCTTTTAGACCAAAAACCTGTCAAAAAAGCCCTCTTTAAGAGTCCTGAAAC
>CANFMT010000028.1 GCA_947448415.1 Burkholderiaceae bacterium
ACGACGGTTGCGCTTATCAGTAGCAACGATGCTGTAAAAAGGGCGCTTCTTAGAACCGCCGCGTGCCAGTCGAATGACGACCATACTTATTCCTTAAAATCTAAAATGAAAACAGGTTGATTACAACCCAATGAAATTTCTACAAAAAACTTTGGGCTCCTGCCTACCGACCAAACATACGGTAGAGCGGAAAACCTCATATTCTAGACGAAAACCCCTACTTCTTCCACCTATTTAAGCATTTAAGACAGTAGAATAGAAGTCATTGATTAGTAAAAAATATATATAAAACAATAACTTACTTAAATATGACTCATAAAATAGCCCCATTCAAGCTATCCAGAAACCCTATAAATGGTCTATTTTTGACACTTTCCTGCCTAGGCCTGAGTCTTTTAACCGCTTGCGCCAATGTTATCCCCCCATGCAATGCCAAAACCAGCCCTCCAAGCACAGAGCTTCGAAATACAAAATGGGAGTTGACACGCTGGAATTTGGCCCCCAATAGCAATGGAGAGGTGCGTACACGCCCCATTCCCCAGGGAGATGCCAGCAACCCAATACAGATCATTTTTGATGCCAATGGGCAACGTATCAGCGGCTCGACTGGTTGCAATCGCTTCACAGCAACCCTAGATGAAGATTCTCGCGGGTTTACGCTCAAACAAATTGCCAGCACAAAAATGGCCTGCGCTCCACAACGCATGGAGCTAGAAAATGATTTCTTATACGAGCTAAATGACTACCGCAGTATTGTTCGTAACGGTGACCAGTTACTGATGATTGGCAGTGATCGTGAAGTGCTCAGCTTTACTCAAAAGCCAAACGCCAGCAAGTAGATAAATCTATTGGCAACACAATTTAAATAAAGAATCATGAAAAAACACAAACTTTTATTTTGCGCACTTGGATTCTTTTTTCCGGGCAGCGGATTGAACTGTTTTTATTTGCAAGGACTCAAATCTTTTTGGGCATGGGTGCAATTATTCGCTCTGATTGGCGGCATTGCTGGCTGGACTATTCTGAAGGGCGCTCACTTTCATTCAGCACCAGGTTGGGTGCTAGTTACCTTCGGCTTCATTGCAATTGAAGCAAGCTGGCTCACCACGATTGCGTTTGGATTACGTCCTGATGACAGATGGGATGCACAGTTTAATCCTGGCATTGAAGAACACCGTCGCACCCGCTCTGGCTGGCCCGCAATTCTTACCGTTATATTCTCACTCGTATTTGGAGCCGGCGTCATGATGACATTCTTAGCCGTTTCATTTGAGCAATTTTTCATCTCGCAAATTCATGAAGCAAAAAAGCTATCTCAATAATTGCAGATAGCTTGGCGCCTAAATCAAATTGGCTAATTAGACTGGGACCTCGAGGGCACGCTCCATGCAATCCGAGAGCATCTCAAAACGCTTGTGTGCCTGGTTGGTTAGCACAACTCTTTTTCTGCGAGCATCAACTTGGGTAATGAGATCAATATAGCCTAGATAACGTAAGTTTTTCACTCGGCCATGAAGAGTGGCCTGCGATCCCAAAGCTCTAAGGCCTAAAAGGTCGCTCACAAAAACTGCGCGATTCTCTTGATCATCTAACATGATGTTGTCCAGCAATTGGATTTCTATTGAATCAAGCTTCCGAACATGGCTTTTAGAATTAAGAGCTCTTACTAGTCTTAGAAACCGAATGTAGATATTAGATTTCTTCATATAACCATAGTACTCTCTCTTTTACCAAAAACCCGATTTGGGGGCCTTTTTAAAGAATTTTTGGTTTTGCAGGAGTACAAAAAAGCTACCTCAATCATTGCAGATAGCTTTTTAAATTTACCGCTGAAATAATTACAACATTGTATTTAGAACTGCTCAAGCTCCAGTGAATTAGTGGAGTGGCCACCTTCTAGAATTGAAATTGCCAGAGCCTGCGCTTGTGGCATTAAATTCTCGGCAAAGAAACGGGCTATTGCAATCTTGGCGCCATAAAAAGCCGGATCATCAGCACGCAATCTCTCGGCAGCCAGTAATGCACGCGCCATTTGCCAGCCACCTAAAACTAAGCCGGATAATCTCAAGTAAGCAAAACTTCCCGCATAAACAGCCTTAATATCTGTCTTGGCATTTGCAACGATATAGACAACTGCCTCATCAAATGCGCCACGCGCTAAGCTCAACTGCTTTAGTACTGCCTTAGCATCTGCAGACCCGCTAACGGACAAAGCCTTTTCAGTTTCAGCAACTCTTTGAGAGATTACCTTAGCAGCAGCACCACCATCACGTACGGTTTTTCTACCAACTAAGTCATTTGCCTGAATTGCAGTTGTACCTTCGTAAATAGTCAAAATGCGGGCATCACGATAATGCTGAGCTGCTCCGGTCTCTTCAATAAAGCCCATACCGCCATGAACTTGCACGCCTAAGCTTGCAACCTCAATCGACATCTCTGTAGAAAAGCCCTTGACGATAGGTACCAAGAATTCATAAATCGCTTGATTCGATTTTTTAGCCACCTCATCTGGGCTAGCATGCTGTGCATCATATGCAGCAGCAGCGTAATAAGCCAAAGCTCGTGATGCCTCAATATAGGCACGCATAGTCATCAACATACGCTTTACATCGGGCTGATGAATAATTGCCACTGGGCCAGGAGACCCCTCTAAGTCACGACTCTGTACGCGATCTTTAGCATATTGCACAGCTCTTTGATAGGCGCGCTCTGCAACTGCAATACCCTGCATGCCTACGGCAAAGCGAGCGGCGTTCATCATCACAAACATATATTCCAGACCGCGATTCTCTTCGCCCACTAGATAACCAATTGCCCCACCATGATCACCAAATTGGAGAACGGCTGTTGGACTAGCTTTGATACCAAGCTTATGTTCAATAGATACGCAATGAACATCGTTACGCTCACCCAAAGAGCCATCTGCTTTTACCAAGAATTTAGGAACTACAAATAATGAAATCCCTTTGACTCCTTCGGGCGCATCTGGCGTTCTTGCCAACACTAAATGGACAATATTTTTTGCCATATCGTGCTCACCGTAGGTAATGTAGATCTTGGTACCAAAGATCTTGTAGGTACCATCACCTTCAGGTACTGCACGCGCACGCACCATGGATAAATCAGATCCAGCTTGTGGCTCTGTTAAGCACATAGAGCCAGTCCACTCACCGGAAATCATATTCGGAACAAAACGTTCTTGAAGCTCAGGACTAGCTGCTGTGAGCAGTGCTTCAATTGCGCCATCAGTCAGCATTGGGCACAAAGCAAATGACAAACTAGCAGAGTGAACCATCTCAAAGCAAGCTGTAGCTATTAACTTTGGCAAACCTTGGCCACCAAACTCTGCGGGATGCATAACTCCTTGCCAACCTGCAGCCCCAAACTGCTCAAACGCTTCTTTAAATCCAGGGGTTGTAGTGACTACTCCATCTTTAAAGGAGCTAGGATTTTGATCACCCGTCCAATTGAGTGGTGCTACCACATCTTGATTGAACTTAGCAGACTCTTCCAATATTGCTGGCGCCAAATCTACGTCAGCACCTGCATCTGCATAAGATGGATAAGCAACCACATCTGATAGCCCCGCTAGTTCGTTCATGACAAACAGCATATCTTTCACCGGGGCTACATATGGCATTGCTACTCCTCTGTATTCAAATCAAATAATCACAATTAATTTAGTAATGAACTTAAATCCACTTAACTCAATGCTTTTGTTAGCTCCGGTACTGCAGTATTTAAATCTGCAACCAAGCCATAGTCAGCAACCCCAAAGATCGGCGCTTCTGGATCCTTGTTAATCGCCACAATCACTTTGGAGTCTTTCATGCCCGCCAAATGCTGAATAGCGCCAGAGATACCCACAGCAATATAAAGCTGAGGGGCAACAATCTTGCCAGTCTGGCCTACTTGATAGTCGTTCGAAACGTAACCAGCATCGACCGCTGCGCGAGAAGCACCTAAGGCTGCTCCAAGTTTGTCAGCCAATGGAGCAATCAGCTCTTGATACTTTTCACCAGAACCTAAGCCACGGCCACCAGAAACAATAATCTTGGCAGCAGTCAGTTCTGGACGATCGGATTTAGTCAATTCACGACCAATAAAAGATGATTGGGCTTTGCTATCAGCAGTAGCCCCTTTTTCAATGGATCCTGAACCACCAGTAGCGGACACAGGATCAAAACCCGTTGTGCGCACAGTAATGACTTTTACAGGATCAGCTGATTGCACAGTGGCAATAGCATTGCCTGCATAGATCGGACGCTCAAAAGTATCTGCAGAGATAACTTTAGTGATATCAGATAACTGAGCGACATCTAACTTTGCAGCAACCCGTGGCAACACATTCTTACCATTAGCGGTTGCTGGTGCCAAGATATGACTGTAGTTATTAGCAATAGAGAGGATTTGCGCTGCCAAAGGCTCAGCCAATTGATCAGCCAGATTAGGCGCATCAACTTGAATGACTTTGCGCACACCTGCAATTTGGGCGGCTGCAGTTGCAGCGGCATCAGATTGATTACCAGCAACCAAAATGTCTACCTCTGGTGAGCACTGCAAAGCAGCTGCAACTGCATTTAAAGTTGCCGCCTTTAAAGATTGATTATCGTGTTCAGCAATAACAAGAGCAGCCATTTAGATCACCTTCGCTTCATTTTTAAGTTTTTCTACCAAGGCTGCTACATCAGCAACCATTACGCCGGCGGAGCGCTTAGGCGGCTCCTCTACTTTGATTGTTTTAAGACGTGGGGCAATATCTACACCCAGTTCTTCAGGCTTAACAATGTCGATTGTCTTTTTCTTAGCCTTCATGATGTTTGGTAATGTCACATAACGCGGCTCATTAAGACGCAAGTCAGTTGTAATGACCGCAGGCAAAGTGAGAGCAATGGTTTCTAAACCACCATCGACTTCGCGAATCACGGTGGCCTTACCATCCGCAATAATCACCTTGGATGCAAAAGTAGCCTGCGGAATATCTAAAAGACTCGCCAACATCTGGCCCGTTTGATTGCTGTCATCATCAATCGCTTGTTTACCAAGAATAATGATTTGAGCTTGTTCTTTTTCGCAAAGCGCTTTAAGGATCTTGGCTACAGCTAAAGGCTGCAAGTCAGCGTCCGCTGGTGTTTCTACCAAAATGGCACGATCAGCGCCAATTGCCAAAGCAGTGCGTAAAGTTTCCTGACATTGTGTTGCTCCAGCAGAGACCACCACAATTTCAGTAGCAATACCGGCTTCTTTTAAGCGGACTGCCTCCTCAACTGCAATCTCGTCAAAAGGATTCATGCTCATTTTGACATTAGCCAGGTCAACACCGGAGTTATCGGATTTCACCCGAATTTTGACGTTGTAATCAACAACGCGCTTTACTGCTACTAAGATTTTCATTTGGAATTCTCAATAATGGTTAATGATCTATTTTATCCGCCCTGAAGACCAAGGGCTATACATCAATAGCAGTGGCCGATCCCGCCTGCTTGCGTAACTCAAACTTCTGAATTTTGCCGGTAGAGGTCTTAGGGAGCTCACAAAATACGATTGCTCGAGGGACCTTAAAACCAGCCAAGTGCTGCTTACAGTGGGCAATGATTTCTTCTGCAGTGACATTGGCCCCAGGCTTAATCTCCAGGAAAGCGCAAGGCGTCTCACCCCACTTCGGATCAGGTTTGGCGACAACTGCGGCAGCATTGACGGCTGGGTGGCGATACAGCACATCCTCTACCTCAACAGAGGAAATATTTTCCCCCCCAGAAATAATAATGTCTTTGCTACGATCCTTCATCTTTACATAGCCATCGGGATTCATGACCGCTAAGTCGCCAGAATGGAACCAGCCCCCTTCAAACGCCTCTTTGGTTGCCGCTGAATTCTTCAAATAACCCTTCATCGCGATATTGCCCTTGAACATAATTTCGCCCATAGTTTCACCATCAGCTGGAACTGGCTTCATCGTTTCTGGATCTAAAACTGTAATGGCTTGTTGCAAGTGATAACGTACACCTTGACGAGCATTTAAGCGAGCACGCTCTCCAATGTCGAGATCATTCCACTCATCTTGTTTTACACATACCGCTGCTGGACCATATACCTCAGTCAAGCCATACACATGAGTTAAATCAAAGCCCAATTTCTCCATACCTTCAATAATGGATGCGGGAGGTGCTGCGCCAGCAATCAATCCCTTCACCCCTGCTGGAACGCCCGCCTTTAAGTCGTCTGGTGCATTGACCAACAGGTTATGCACAATCGGCGCTGCGCAATAGTGAGTAACGCCATGCTCTTTAATAGCAGCAAAAATATGTTGCGCATCTACGCGACGTAAACATACGTTAACGCCTGCGCGAGCAGCAATCGTCCAAGGGAAGCACCAGCCATTGCAGTGGAACATTGGTAAGGTCCACAAATACATAGGGTGCTTATTAATATCCCAGTCAAGCACGTTAGATATGGCATTGATAGCAGCACCGCGATGGTGATATACAACCCCCTTAGGATTACCTGTTGTACCTGATGTGTAATTTAAACAAATAGCCTGCCATTCGTCTGCCGGAACTTGCCATGCAAACTGAGGATCGCCCTGAGACAACAATTGCTCATAAGTTAACTTACCCAACCTCTCACCTGGGACGTCAAATTCTTTTTCTTCAACGTCGATCACCAAGAATTCACGGCCTGATTCTTTCTTGGCAATTTCAAGGGCTTTTTTCATCACCCCTGAAAACTCTGGGTCAACGATAACTACTTTGGCTTCACCATGATTCAACATGAAAGCCACCGATTCTGCGTCTAAACGGGTATTAAGAGCATTCAAAACAGCCCCTGACATCGGGATACCGAAATGCGCCTCTACCATAGGCGGTGTATTTGGCAACATAACGGCTACGGTATCGCCCAATCCAATGCCGTGCTTTTGCAAGGCGCTAGCAAAACGACGGCAACGCTCATAGGTCTTTGCCCAGGTTTGGCGTAACTTTCCGTGAATGATGGCGGTCTTATTGGGATAGACCTCTGCCGAACGTTCTAAAAATAAGAGTGGCGTGATTGGTGTGAAATTCGCCGAATTACGATCTAAACCCTGCTCATAAATATTTGCCATCATCTGCTTTCAATAATCAGTATTGCTCTTAACTTATTGCTCTCAACTTATTACTCTTACTACTAACGTTAAATATCAGCCAATGCCTTAATGTGTGCAACAACACTGCGACCTAAAGCAGATAGGTTGTACCCGCCTTCCAAGCAACTCACAATTCGACCTTGCGCGAATTCATTGGCAATTTCTTTTAGGCGCTTAGTAATCCATACGTAGTCATCCTCCACCAAACCCATTTGACCCAAGTCATCTTCACGGTGTGCATCAAAGCCCGCGGAAATAATGATGAGCTCTGGCTCAAAATTACGTAGTGCCGGTAACCACCGCTCTTCCACAATAGATCGCACTACATCGCCGCGGGTAGAGGCAGGCAATGGTACGTTTACCATATTATTAGCGTGATCGAGACCGCTGTAGGGGTAAAAGGGGTGCTGAAAGAAACTGCACATCAGCACATTAGGATCATTGAAGAATGCTGCTTCAGTTCCATTGCCATGGTGCACATCAAAATCAATAATTGCTACGCGCTCAATGCCATAGGTTTCCATAGCATAGCGGGCAGCAATAGCGACGTTATCAAATACACAAAATCCCATTGAGCGTGTTGGCTCAGCATGGTGGCCTGGTGGGCGTACCGCACAAAATACATTTTCCACTTCACCCTTCATAACCGCATCTACGCCTGCAATGGCAGCGCCTGCAGCACGAAGTGAAGCCCGATAGGTATGAGGATTCATGATCGTATCGCCGTCAAGCATGAAGTAACCGCTCTCTGGGGCACGATCTCGCACAAACGACACATGATCAGGACTATGAACGAGCTCAAGTTGATCTTCAGTAGCCAGCGGCGCATCTAGATGCTGCAAAAAGCCATCGACCCCACTACGAATCAACTGGTCATTGATTGCCTGAATTCGTTCTGGGCACTCTGGGTGATGACTTCCCATCTCGTGCTTTAGAAAATCTGGATGAGTTATGTATCCTGTAGTCATTACTCAAAAGTCCTTATTATTAAAACTATAATTTTTATCATTCAACTGAACGTGTTTAATACTCAAAACCCCAATACCATGCGCACAGCAACTCGGGTCTCCTGCCTATTGCTAAGCGCAGCTCTTGCGGCCTGTTCTAGTGCCCCCACTCAGCAAAAGAATCCGCAGCAACCTATCGTAAACCAGTCCGATGATGTGGTCGTAGAGACCCGTTTTAGCCAAAACCTTAGTGAGCTACTAACCGAGGTCTCTCAGGCCCAAGAAATCCCCCTCGCAGCCCTAGAATCAGGCTTCTTAGATGCTAAAACGATTCCCTCTATACGCAAATTGGTATTACCCCCATCGGGCACTTTTAAGAAAAATTGGGTGGCTTATCGCAAGCGTTTTATAGAACCTGTCCGCCTAAAGGCTGGAAGGATATTTTGGGATGAGAATCAGGCTTTTTTAAGCCAAATCCAGCAAGAATATGGGGTTCCAGCAGAGATCATCGTAGCCATTATTGGGATTGAGACCATCTATGGGCGCCAAACGGGTAATTTTCGAGTAAAGGATGTCTTATCCACCTTAGCCTTTAGCTACCCAGATACACCCAATAAACCAGCCAGAGAACAGCTTTTCAAAGACCAGCTTAAAGAACTTATTTTGCTGTGCTGGGCTGAGGCAGGCGGTAAATTGCCAGCCAAGAATAGTGCTCAAGGCATGAATCCAACAAGATTTAGTAGCTGCTTAAATCAAAACAGCTCTTACGCTGGCGCCATAGGTCTACCCCAATTTATGCCCAGCAGCATTCGCAGCTTTGCGGTTGATGGTGATAGTGATGGACGTATTGACCTCAAACAAAGCCCCAAAGATGCGATTGCGAGTGTTGCTAACTTCATGAAACAGCACGGCTGGCAATCCGGCATGCCAATTTCCTTCCCAGTTCAAACAAGCGGCATTTCTGCAGCAAAAGAGTTGGCTGATGGAGAGCCCAAACTGAAATACACAGTACAAGAGCTAATTGAAAAAGGAATTCTGACTAAGCAACAAGGAGACATACAAAGCGGCGGGGTTGAACCTCAGAGTAAAGCCTTTATTGTTGACTTACCCTATCCAGACAGAGACGGGGTTGATCAAGTGCAGTATTTTGTTGGACTCAATAATTTCTTAACGATTGTTCAGTACAACCGAAGCTACTTCTATGCACAAAGTGTGGCAGAGTTTGCAGAAGCCCTGGGATATAAGAATCAAAGTGCTGTGCCAGTAATAACTGATACGTCTACTAAATCAACGCAATCAACACAACCCAAGGTTGCTAGCGAAAAGGTTAAGGCCAAAAAACCTGGGGCAAAGAAAAAGGTGAAATCTACTTAAGCCTTACTGAAGCCTAGGCTGGAAATACCCCGGTGGATAGATAACGATCGCCGCGATCACAAACAATAAAGACGATCGTGGCATTCTCAACCTGACGAGCAATACGCAAGGCTACAACCAAGGCCCCACCAGCAGAGATGCCGCAAAAGATGCCTTCCTCTACCGCTAGACGGCGAGCCATTTCTTCAGCATCAGCTTGAGAAACATATTCAATTTGATCAACCCTATCGCCCTGATAAATCTTAGGAAGATATTCAGGGGCCCATTTACGAATTCCTGGAATTTGCGAGCCCTCTTCCGGCTGAGCCCCAATAATACGAATCTCAGGATTCATAGATTTGAGATAAGTCGATACGCCAGTGATAGTGCCAGTAGTACCCATTGCCGAGATGAAATGGGTTACCTGTCCATCTGTATCACGCCAAATCTCTGGTCCAGTGGTTTCAATATGAGCTCTTGGATTATCTGGATTAGCAAACTGATCCAATAATCTACCGCGACCCTCTCTTTGCAACTGCAAAGCATAATCTCTCGCAAACTCCATACCCCCAGAGGCAGCGGTCAAAATTAATTCAGCTCCATAGGCAGCCATACTTTGGCGACGCTCAATACTTTGATTTTCTGGCATCACCAAAACCATTTTGTAGCCTAGCATTGCTGCTGTCATTGCCAATGCAATACCTGTGTTTCCACTGGTTGCCTCAATGAGGGTGTCACCTGGTTTAATTTCTCCGCGCTCTTGTGCGCGCATGATCATCGACAGCGCAGGTCGGTCTTTCACCGACCCGGCTGGATTATTACCTTCCAACTTACCTAAGATCACGTTATTGCGATTCTCATTCTCAATGCCTGGAATGCGTTGCAAACGAACCAAGGGCGTATTGCCCACGGTCTGTGAAATAGTCAGGTAAGAAGGTTTGCTCATAGGCTCATTTTAGCCATAAGCATCACTACACCCGAAAGGGTTTAATTTCTGCGAGTTGAGCCCGCACGCTCCGACTGATTACGATTACCATTTTGATTGCGCGAATGACGTCTGCTAGTAGTGGCGCCCTCCTTTTTGGAGCGGCCATTGGGCTCACGAAAAGAGCTTGGCGCTTCAATGGTTAAACCGTTATCCACCATTTTTTCAACGGATTTCATACCAATTCCGCGCACACGCTTCTGCAAATCATTGGCATCCTGGAAATGGCCGCCATCCAAGCGCTCACTAATAATGGTTTTAGCTTTAGCCGGCCCGATACCCTTAATGCTCTCTAGCTCGCTCTGGGTGGCAGTATTCACATTAATTGGTGATGCAACTACACCCAGAGGAATCGATGTCAGCGCCGCAATAAAAGTCGCAGCACTTAAAACGCGTCTTAATCCATCCTTACTGAAGTATTTATTCATACACTCTCCTAAAGTTAATAAAAAATCCACGAACACAAAATGCGCGTGGATCGTTTACAACGAATAGAAAGAATGTAGGTTGACTAAATTATGCGATCAACCGATGAATCAGTAATAACTGACAAGACAGATGTCTATTGGCTTAAGATAAACTGGGCAGCGCGCTTCACAAATTCTGACTCTGTTTGGTTAAAGCCATGATAAGCAAACGACTCGCACACACTGCCCTCAGTAACTCCACCCTCAATAATTTCTAGCTTAGAAATATATTTAGCGGGCCTACCTTCAATAATTCTTTTGGTTTCAGATAAAGGGGTTCCTGAACAAGCGTCATAAAGATGGTGAATTCCTAGCACTGGCAAACTCACCTCGTCATCAAGGGAAGCGGTGTGGATAGTTCCTGCAATAATAATTCCTGCTAATACCCCTTTTGAGGAACCCAATTGATTTGCATAGTAAGTGGCTGTAGAGCTTCCCATGCTGTGGCCAAAAATCCAAACTGGCAATCCAAATTTCGCCTTATAAAACTTAACAACTTCATCTACTCTCGTAAGGTGATCCTTACGACCACGTAGATTCCCTCTTCGCAAATCACCTAAGTCATATGGGCTATCAACTAGCACAGCATTAATGCCGTACTGCTCCCACATACCCAATGAACGTGCATAAGTGTGCCTACTTCTTACTAAACCAGTCTCTGATATACCTGCGACACCTCCACCGCCAGGAAATAGAAGCACAACTGCACGGGGCTTTGAGATACCAACTAGTAGGGTTCGTGTTGGGGATTCCTCTGAATGGGGAATATCAAAAACTTGTGCCAATACTCCAAAGCTAATTACCCAGAGGGCAATTGCAAATAGTGACTTCATTAACGCAATCTTATTTGCTATCTAAGGGATTGGCCAAGAAACCAGCATTTGCCTCTAACCATTCGATATAACGACCCACACCTTGCTCTACATTCAAGAATGGCTCGTTATAGCCAGCTGCGCGAAGTTTAGTCAAATCCGCCTGAGTGAAGCACTGATACTTACCTCTTAGCGCATCCGGAAATGGGATGTACTCAATCGCCTTTTCTTTAACCAGCTCATCCAAACTTGCGGGGGCGGCTTTATCTAAGCTGCGCATCGCATTTGCTACTGCGTGAGCAACATCATTAAAAGGCTGCGCGCGACCACTACCCAAATTAAAAATACCGCTGATTTCTGGGTGATCCAAGAAGAATAGATTTACTTTGACTACGTCCTCAACGGAGACAAAATCACGACTTTGCTCACCTGGACCATAACCACCATACTCACCAAATAGTTTTACATGCCTATTAGCCTTGTATTGGTGATATTGATGAAAGGCAACTGACGCCATGCGGCCTTTATGAGACTCACGCGGACCATATACATTGAAATAGCGGAAACCAACCACCTGCGCAGTATTACTTTTTTCAGAAAAGCGCTTGCGCATGACTTGGTCAAATAAGAATTTTGAGTAGCCATAGATATTAAGCGGCTTCTCATGCTCGCGACTCTCCACAAATACATCGGAGCCACCATAGGTTGCAGCCGAAGATGCGTAGAGGAGCTGAACCTTTTGAGCAGTACAAATATCTAATAAATCCATGGTGTAACGATAGTTATTGGCCATCATAAAAATGCCATCGGTTTCCATGGTGTCAGAGCAAGCACCCTCATGAAACACTGCCCTTACCTTACCCAACTTTCCGCTTCTGATGACCTCAAGAAACTCATCTTTATCAAGGTAATCAATAATGTCTAGGTCAGCAAGGTTGCGGTATTTATCAGCAGGACGTAAATCATCCACCGCAATAATATTTTTCTCACCACGCGCATTGAGCGCCTGAACAATGTTTGCGCCAATAAAACCCGCTGCGCCAGTTACGATAATAGTCACTGTAATTCCTCTGAAGTAACAGTTGCAGTACCCAATTTACCAACCACAATGCCGCCAGCACGATTCGCAAGAGCCATTGCTTTTTCTAATGGCCACTTCGCAGCTAAAGCCACTGCCAAAGTAGCAATTACTGTATCGCCTGCGCCAGACACATCAAATACTTCACGAGCCTGTGCTTTGACATGGTTCACACCGGCCTCAGTATATAAACTCATACCCTCTTCAGAACGCGTCAATAATAGGGCCTCTAAATTTAAGGACTTTCTAAGGTCTTGAGCTTTCTTAGTTAAATCTTCTTCGCTGATCCAGTTACCCACCACTTGGCGTAATTCGCTACGATTAGGAGTTAATACCGTTGCACCGCGATACTTCTCATAATCTTCCCCCTTGGGGTCTACCAAGATCATTTTCTTTTGCGCTCTTGCCTGCTCAATCATGTAAGCAACTTGTCCAAGCGCGCCTTTGCCGTAATCAGACAAAATCACCACGTCCGCATCGCTAACAAGCTTTTCAAAACGCTCTAACTTGTGAGCAAGCGCCTTTTGACTGGGTGGCTCCTCAAAATCCAAGCGAATCAATTGTTGCTGACGAGCAATAACTCGCAATTTAACGATGGTTGGGACATTAGCATCAACCTCAAGCTGACTGTCTACACCCCCCGATTTGAGAAGCTCAGCAACACGTTTACCAGACTCATCATTTCCTACGATACCTAAGATAGTTGTCTTAGCGCCCAATGCAGCTACGTTACGAGCCACGTTAGCAGCACCGCCTAAGCGCTCGTCAATTTTGCCAACCTGTACCACCGGCACTGGTGCCTCTGGAGAAATGCGATTGGTATCACCAAACCAATAGCGATCAAGCATGACATCGCCAACCACTAGCAAGCGCGCTTGGGAAAACTGTTCTCGGTTCGCTTTTTCCATGATTTACTTTTTAATTTTTATTCTATATGCAATGCTACTTAATTATGTCGACCAATGCCGTGGTACTCAATACCTAATTCTTGCATGGATGCTGGCTCATAAAGGTTGCGACCATCAAAAATAATCGGGCGTATCAATTTTTGCATGACTTGATCAAAATCAGGGCTGCGGAAAGCCTTCCATTCAGTCACGATAACCAGGGCGTCACAACCATCTAAAGCAGCCATTGGGTTATCAACCATTGTTACTTTGCCAAGACCCTCTGGATAAGCTTTGAAGTCTAGCTCTAAAGCATGTCTTGCCTCAGGCATAGCCACTGGATCATGGGCGACTACAGATGCTCCCCGCTTGATCAATTCTTGAATGATGACTCGGCTTGGCGCCTCACGCATATCATCAGTATTAGGTTTAAATGCTAAACCCCACAATGCAAATTTCATATTCGATAGATCTTTGCCAAAGCGTTTTTCAATCTTTTCAACTAAAACATACTTCTGAATCTCATTCACCGCCTCAACTGCATCCAAAATCTTGAGATCCCTGCCGTGCTCTTTGGCAGTTTTGGATAAAGCGGAGACGTCCTTTGGAAAACAGGATCCGCCATAACCAGTTCCCGGATACAAGAAGCCAAATCCAATACGCGAGTCAGATCCAATACCTTGACGAACAGCTTCAATATCTGCACCCACTAAGTCAGCCAAATTAGCTAGTTCATTCATAAAAGAAATACGGGTTGCTAACATTGCATTAGCCGCATATTTAGTTAATTCTGCACTCTTCACATCCATGTAATAGGTGCGCTCATGATGGCGGTTAAATGGGGCATAGAGTTTGCGCATTTGCTCCTTAGCATGCAAGCCCGCAGGAGTATTTTCGGTGCCGATGACAATTCGATCTGGGCGCATGAAGTCTTCTACGGCAGCGCCTTCTTTTAAGAACTCAGGATTGGACACTACCGAACAAAGATCGATAGGTAAATTTCTCTTTTCTAGTTCTTCAACAATGGCAGCAGAGACCTTATCGGCAGTACCCACAGGAACAGTTGACTTATCAACGATTACCTTAGGGGTGTTAGCGTGACGACCAATATTGCGCGCAGCTGCAACAACATACTGCAAATCTGCAGAGCCATCTTCATCTGGTGGAGTACCAACAGCAATGAACTGAATCTCGCCATGAGCAACTGAAGCTGCAATATCAGTAGAGAACTGCAATCGCCCTGCAGCACGATTTCGCTCAATCATCTCCTTTAAGCCTGGCTCGTAAATCGGCACGCCACCAGAATTAAGGATTTCAATTTTCTTAGGATCCAAATCAAGGCAAAAAACATTATTACCCTGCTCAGCGAGACATGCGCCAGTAACTAAACCGACGTAGCCGCTACCAATAATTGTGACTTTCAAATGAGCTCCTAGTTTCTTTGTATTTATCTAAATCACCATTCAACCATAACTTGATGATGATTCTATTAAATTCTTACATTGAAGGGCCGCTAGGTGCGACACCTTCACTACGTCTTGGGGAGTAAACCTCCCAGTGATTGCAACCAGGACATTGCCAATAAAATCTTCTTGCACGGAAACCGCAGTTACCGCAGGTGTAGCGAGCCAAACTCGTAGTGCGTTGGCGCAAGATGCTCAGGATAGATTGCAGTTCAGCAATCCTCTCTGGATGCGCGCCATTCTCTTCAATTGCTAAGCGAGTTTCTGCCAATTTAGATAGAGCACTTAAGCTTGGGGAGTGCTGAATAACCTCAGACAACATCACGTTGGCTGCTTGAGGACCCCGAATTTTCATCAATTGCTTATGGGTGATATCGAGCAACTCGCCAGAAGCTTGGGTCTTCAGTAGTTCACACAAACAATCCAGACCTTCTTCAGTCTTACCTAATTCGGTATGCGCCAACATCCAACGATCAGCCAATAAATGCATATAGGCTGGATGGGAGTTGGCAATAATGCCCCAAGCTTCAATTGCTTGAGTTGGTCGTTCGGTTGCCATGAAATAGTCACCCTGCAAAATTAGGGCACGTGCATGGTTTGGTACAGCTTGTAAAGCGCGCTGTATAGACTGCTCCGCCTCAGAGAAATCCTTGCGGCGTAAAGCGTCTTGCCCTAACTCACAATGAAATTGAGCAATCTCTGTTTGATGCGATTTTCCCTGCAACCCCTCTAACTCAGTCGCAGCAATAATGGCTTTTTTCCAATCACGCTCAACTTGATACATCTCTAGCAGGCTTTCTTTTGCCGGAATAGCGAACTTACCATCACCCACGCGATTGAGAGACGATTCAGCGCGATCCAATAAACCAGCTCTCAGGAAGTCACGGCCTAATTCATAGGCAGCATGATCACGGTCACGAGGCTTTAAGTCATCACGATTTGCCAAATGCTGGTGAACTTTAATGGCACGCTCAGTCTCACCACGGCGCCGGAATAAATTTCCCAGAGAAAAATGTAATTCAACAGTCTCAGGATCTAACTGCGCAATCTTGACAAGCGTTTCAATCGCTTGATCTGGTTGCTCATTTAACAAGAGACTCAGCCCTTTGAAAGTTGAGCGTTGCTGACGCATCCGCTCGCGCTCATCCATTTTATTTTCTAGGCGCAAATCCCAGCGTGCTGCCACCCAACCAATGCCAAACATGATCGGCAAGATCAGTAACCAGGATGTAGAAATCTGAATCATGCTGCGCAGAATTTAAATAAAAAAATGGCCCGAATGGACCACTGAGGTTTAGCCTGAATACTAGGCACCAGAACCCTCTTTGGGGCCCGCCTGCATTAACGGCTTGTAATCGACTCGTTCACGCAATTCTTTACCTGGCTTGAAGTGTGGAACGCGTTTTTCAGGAATTAATACCTTCTCACCAGACTTTGGATTGCGACCAGTGCGCGCAGGACGATGGTGAAGCACAAAACTTCCCACACCGCGCAGCTCGATACGTTTCCCCTCAGCCAAAGCTTGGGTCATTGTGTCCAGTAATGTTTTTACCGCCAACTCTACATCCCTAGGCAGAAGCTGCGGAAACTGTTCCGCAAGACTCTCCACTAGTTCGGAGCGGGTAATTGCTTGTTGCTCTTGATCTGTCATGATCTATCAATAAAAAATCGCCGCTCCCCTAGTGGAAAGCGGCGATATTGATTTAGCCTTGATTGTCCAATTTTGCTTTTAACAAAGCACCCAAATTGGTTGTGCCAGACTGCGCATCACCTTGGAGCTTGCTCATTGCATCTTGTTGATCAGAACTGTCTTTAGCTTTAATTGAAAGATTGATTACACGTGACTTACGATCAATATTAATGATCATTGCAGTAACGCTGTCGCCCTCTTTCAATACATTGCGTGCATCTTCAACACGATCTGTTGAGATCTCAGAAGCACGTAAGTAAGCTTCAACTTCATCAGCCAAGTGAATCGTTGCACCCTTAGCATCAACCGCCTTCACGGTACCAGTAACGAGGCTACCCTTGTCGCTGACCGATGTGTAGTTGTTGAATGGGTCGCCAGACAATTGCTTGATACCAAGAGAGATACGCTCTTTCTCAACATCAATAGCCAATACAGTGGCTTCAACTTCATCACCTTTTTTGTATTTCTTAACGGCCTCTTCGCCTGGCTCATTCCATGAGAGGTCTGAGAGGTGAACCAAGCCATCGATACCACCAGGCAAGCCAATGAACACACCAAAATCAGTAATTGATTTGATTGCGCCAGACAGCTTGTCGCCTTTTTGCTGTGAACGTGAGAACTCTTCCCATGGATTTGCTTTGCACTGCTTGATGCCCAAGCTAATACGACGCTTGTCTTCATCAATATCCAAAACCATTACCTCAACTTCGGTTCCTAATGCAGTAGCCTTACTTGGAGCAACGTTCTTGTTAGTCCAATCCATTTCAGAAACGTGTACCAAACCTTCGATACCAGATTCGATTTCAACGAATGCGCCGTAGTCAGTCAGGTTAGTAACCTTACCGAATAAACGGGTGTTTGGTGGGTAACGACGAGCGATGCCAACCCATGGATCATCACCAAGCTGTTTCACGCCAAGTGAAACACGGTTCTTCTCTTGATCGAACTTCAAAATCTTCGCGGTAACTTCTTGGCCAACAGTCAACATCTCGCTTGGGTGACGCACACGACGCCATGCCAAGTCAGTGATATGCAAGAGGCCATCGATACCACCGAGGTCAACGAATGCGCCGTAATCAGTGATGTTCTTAACGAGGCCAGTAACCACAGCGCCTTCTTTAAGGTTAGACATCAACTTAGCACGCTCTTCACCTTGGCTAGCTTCAACAACAGCACGGCGTGACAATACTACGTTGTTACGCTTACGGTCGAGCTTGATAACCTTGAACTCCATCGTCTTACCTTCGTAAGGGCTGGTGTCTTTGATTGGGCGTGTATCAACGAGTGATCCAGGCAAGAATGCGCGGATACCGTTAACCATCACAGTCAAGCCGCCTTTA
>CANFMT010000029.1 GCA_947448415.1 Burkholderiaceae bacterium
GATGTAGAAAAGACCGTAAGGTCAGTTTCAAGGAGTTGTCATCATGAGTGAAAACAGATCTATATCTGGGCTTACCGATGCAGAGGCTCAAGAATTCCATGCATTTTATGTGCAAGGTCTTTTAGGGTTCGTTGCTATCGCAGTCGTCGCGCACATACTTGTATGGGCATGGCGTCCATGGTTCTTTTGATGCAGTAGTAAGTACATAGTAAATAGCGCAGCTAAAAGGAGTAATGAATATGAAGACCAATACAGATTTAATCAATAAAAATGATCTTAAGGACACCATGTCCTTCAAGTTTATTTTCTTAGTTAGTTATGTGGTGATCTTTGTAGTTGCCCTCATTTTGGTTGTGTTGCCCTCCTCGCAGAAAAGTTGGTTATTTTCAGAGGCTGACGGAGGTTCATTCTTTAAGTCAGTTGAGTCGGGTGTTTACAGCTTTATGTCTTACTTAAATTAGGAGAAATATTATGTGGAGAGTATGGAAACTATACGACCCGTTACGTGCGATGGTTGCACAGGGCGTTTTTCTATTTGCTTTGGCAGCCATGATTCATCTCATTTTATTGAGCACCGCTCAGTACAAATGGTTGGATGGAATGAGTCAAGAGCAGTACAAAGCAGCAATTGCAGCAGCGAAGAAGTAATTAGATGTGCAAATCGTAGGCGAATTTCTAGAAATAGGTATTCGTCTACGTACGATTAATTAGTTTTGAGAAATATTCTCAATATGTTAGGAGCGCTATATGGCCATGCTCAATTTTGAAAAAAAATACCGCGTTCGCGGTGGGACTCTAGTGGGTGGAGATCTTTTTGATTTCTGGGTAGGCCCGTTCTACGTCGGATTTTTTGGGGTTACAACTCTCTTTTTTGCGTTCTTAGGAACTGCAATGATTTTTTGGGGTACCTCGCAGGCAGGTGTTTTCAATCCCTGGCAAATCAATATCGCACCTCCAGATCTTAAATATGGCCTAGGGGTAGCGCCAATGATGGAGGGCGGCCTATGGCAAATTATTACCATTTGCGCTTTAGGAGCTTTTGGATCATGGGCTATGCGAGAAGTGGAAATCTCTCGCAAGCTGGGTATGGGCCTGCATGTACCAGCTGCTTTTAGTATGGCAATCTTTGCTTATTTCTCTTTAGTGGTCATCAGACCAGTTCTGATGGGCGCCTGGGGTTATGGGTTTCCTTATGGCATCTTGAGCCACTTAGATTGGGTATCCAATACGGGTTACCAGTATTTGCACTTTCATTACAACCCTGCACACATGATTGCAGTGACTCTATTCTTTACAACAACATTAGCACTCGCACTGCATGGTGCCTTGATTTTGTCCTCAACCAATCCTCAGCCTGGCCATACCGTGAGAACGCCGGAACATGAAGATACCTTCTTTAGAGATATTGTCGGCTACTCGGTAGGTACATTGGGTATCCATCGCTTAGGTTTATTTCTGGCATTAGCAGCAGTCTTTTGGAGTGCTGTGTGCATTGTAATTAGTGGACCATTTTGGACTAAAGGTTGGCCTGAGTGGTGGACATGGTGGTTGAACCTACCAATCTGGGGATAGTTTTAGCTCAAATGAAAATGCGGAGAGCATGATGGAATATCAAAATCTTTTTACACAAACACAAGTGACCGGTCCCGCTAGTCATGGCGTTCCAATTAACGCATACGATATGCGCGAGAGAACTAAAACGATTGGTTTTAGTCATCTCATGGGTCGAATTGGTAATGCGCAACTTGGCCCTGTGTACCTTGGACGTCTTGGAGTTGCATCCTTAATTTTTGGTATGACCGCATTTTTCATTATTGGTATGAATATGCTGGCCCAGGTTGGCTGGAATCCACTGCAGTTTGTGAGAAAACTCTTTTGGTTATCACTCGATGCACCTTCACCTAAGTATGGTCTGACATTTCCGCCCATGAATGAAGGGGGTTGGTGGTTAATTGTTGGCTTGTTTACAACGATCTCCATTATGTTGTGGTGGTTGCGCACATTCCGGAGAGCGCAAGCGCTCGGTATGGGTACTCATGTACCTTGGGCATTTGCATCAGCAATTTGGTTGTTTTTAGTGCTCGGTTTAATACGCCCTGTATTAATGGGTAGCTGGAGTGAGGGCGTACCCTTTGGGATCTTTTCCCACTTAGATTGGGTATCAGCATTCTCAATCCGCTATGGAAATCTGTTTTACAACCCATTTCATATGCTCTCAATTGTCTTTCTTTATGGCTCAGTGCTCTTATTTGCAATGCATGGTGCAACCATTCTTGCTGTGAGTCGTTTTGGTGGCGAGCGAGAAATTGAGCAGATTGTTGATCGAGGTACGGCTTCTGAACGAGCTGCATTGTTCTGGAGATGGACGATGGGCTTTAATGCAACGATGGAATCTATTCACCGTTGGGCATGGTGGTTCGCAGTATTAACTCCGTTGACAGGTGGTATTGGAATTTTGTTAACCGGTACGGTAGTAGATAACTGGTATTTATGGGGAGTGAAACACAATATTGCTCCAGCTTATCCAGCAATTTACGGAACTGTGGCTGACCCTGCATTAAAAGCGCCAGCAGCCCCAGTAGCCAAAGGGGATAAATAATGAAAAATTGGACTCAAAAAATTGCACTTGCCTTGAGTATCTTCGCCATGCTGTTTTTGACGGCATGTGAAAGACCACCAATCGAGTCTAAGCAAACAGGCTTTCGTGGAACTGGTATGGATCAAATTATTAATCCCCGTACTAATGAGCAGCTTGCTAAGTTGAATGAATTACCACCACCAATGCCTTCTTCGCCGGACGGCCCGAAAGCTAGCGCAGTTTATAAAAACGTCAAAGTCTTGGGTAATCTCAGTACTGCGCAGTTTGGTGCATTCATGGTGTCGATGACTTCCTGGGTTGCGCCTAACCAGGGGTGTGCCTATTGCCACAACGTTGCAAATTTTGCTGACGATTCTCTCTATACCAAGACAGTGGCCAGAAGAATGATTCAGATGAATCAAAGTATTAATGGCAACTGGAGCGATCACGTGAAGACAACGGGAGTGACTTGTTACACCTGTCACCGTGGTAATAATATTCCGCAAAATGTTTGGTTCAATACAGTTGAAAAACGTGGCGGAAATATGTTGGGGAATAAGAATGGTCAAAATGATCCACTGGTAGGAAGTGCCTTTGCCTCGTTGCCCAATAATGCGTTCAGTAGTTATTTTGTAGAAAACGCAGGTCCAGCAAGGGTGATTGGTGATACAGCATTACCAACGGGACATAAAGCATCTCTACAAAGCACTGAAAATGTTTATGGTGTGATGTCCCATATGTCTCACTCGCTTGGAGCAAATTGCACTTTCTGTCACAACAGTCGTGCCTTTAGTAGTTGGGAGCAAAGTACTCCACAGCGTGTGCAAGCATGGCATGGTATTCAGATGCTGAAGGACGTGAATACAAACTATATGGACTCCTTGGCCTCAGTATTCCCTGATAACCGCAAGGGACCAGGCGGAGATGTGGCTAAAGCTAATTGTGCTACTTGTCATCAGGGAGTCAACAAACCTCTTTATGGTAAGAGTATGTTGCAGGATTACCCCTTCCTTGCTCCTATTAATAGCAAGCCCAAAGAGGGCAATCAAGTTGCTAAAAACTAATAGACTAATAGCCAAATCCTTGTTGATGCAGTTGGTCGTCAAGGATTTGAACTAAAGGTGTCCTAATGGATCAAAAGGTCGATCAATTTAAGATTCCTGAGGACACAGCGGTCCATAGCTATGGCAAGCATCCCGATCGAGCAATTGTTATCGGCTCTGGATTTGGGGGTCTAGCAGCTGCAATACGGTTAGCTGTCAAAGGCTATGATGTGCAGATTCTTGAGAGACTCGGTAGTGCAGGCGGTAGGGCGTATGTGCACCGCCGTAATGGCTTTACATTCGACGCTGGCCCAACCATCATCACAGCCCCCTTTCTTTTGGAGGAATTGTGGGAGTTGTGCGGCAAGAAGATGTCGGATGACGTTGACCTTCGTGCAATGGATCCTTTTTATCAAATTCGTTTTGCTGATGGACGTGTTTTTAATTACACCGGCGATTTAGAGCGCATGAAAGCAGAGGTCGCTAAATTTAGCCCAAAAGACTTGCTAGGTTATTTACGATTTTTAGATGAGGCAGAAAATTGTTACAAGCTTGCATTTGAAGATTTGGGCGATGTTGCATTTGACAGTATTGGTGATTTAGTCAAAGCAATGCCGAATTTGATTAAGATGCGTGCCTGGAATAATCTGTATAGCCTAGTAGCCAAATATATCAAGAACCCTCAATTAAGAGAGGTGATGAGCTTCCATCCTTTGCTTATTGGTGGAAATCCGTTTTCAGTCAGCTCTGCCTATGCACTGATTAATTCCTTAGAACGCAAATGGGGCGTTCACTCCGCTATGGGGGGCACTGGCGCGATTATCAAGGGGCTCGTAAAGCTATTGGATGGGCTAGGCGTCTCGATTCGTTATGCTAGTACAGTGAAGAAAATTAATATCGTTGATAACAAAGTGACTGGGGTCACATTAGAAAACGGCGATGTTTTGTACGCCAATAAAGTGGTTTCGAACGCCGATACTGCTTGGACTTATAAAAATCTAATTGATCCAGAGTATCGAAAAGTTTGGACTGATAAAAAGATTGAAAATGGTAAGTATTCCATGAGTCTTTTTGTCTGGTATTTCGGTACAAAAAAACAGTACCCGCAAGTGCCGCACCATATGATGTTATTGGGAGAGCGTTATAAAGAGTTGTTAGACGATATATTCAAACGTCACCATTTGGCAAAAGACTTTAGTCTTTATCTGCATCGCCCTACAGCGACCGATCCAAGTCTTGCCCCAGATGGTTGCGATACTTTTTATGTTTTGTCACCAGTACCGCACTTAGATAGCGGCACTAATTGGAGCGAGGTTGCAGAGTCCTATAGGCAGTCCATTGCTAAGATGTTGAGTGAAACAGTCCTGCCCGGGCTAGAAGAAAACCTGGTGGAATCATTTGTGATGACACCACAAGATTTTCAAGATCGCTTGCTTTCTTATAAAGGTGCCGCGTTTGGTCTTGAGCCTCTCTTAACGCAGAGCGCTTGGTTCAGACCTCATAATCGTAGCGAAGACATTGAAGGTCTTTATATGGTTGGCGCCAGCACTCATCCAGGCGCTGGCATACCAGGAGTGCTCTCTTCAGCCAAAGCTTTAGATTCACTCATTGCTCCCGCAAAAATGGTGGTTCATTATGCTTGATAGAGCCATTACCTCAGAATATGGGTTTCAGATTGATCTAGAGTCTTGCGAGAATCTAATGCGCGATGGCTCCAAATCATTCTTTGCGGCGGCCAAAATACTACCGGCCAAGATACGAGATTCAGCTATTGCTTTATACGCTTTTTGTCGATTGCTTGATGATATGGTGGACGATCAACATGCCCCAGAAAATGTGATCAAGCAAATTGAATATCGCCTTGATCGTATTTATGCACAAAATCCAGTAGATATTCCAGCTGACAGGGCCCTTGCAATTGTGGTGGAGCGCTTTTTAATTCCACGAGAGATCTTAGAGGCCTTGGTAGAGGGCTTTAGATGGGATCGCAATGGCAGGCAGTATCAAACCATTGATGAGTTATGTGATTACGCAGCGAGAGTGGCTTCGACGGTAGGCGCCATGATGACTCTGATTATGGGTGTTCGTGACCGCAATGTATTAGAGCGTGCGTGCGAGCTGGGTTTAGCAATGCAGCTTACCAATATCGCTAGGGATGTCGGTGAAGATGCCAGAAATCAGCGCTTATATTTACCAAGAGATTGGTTGGTAGCGGAGGGTATTGATCCTGATGATTGGTTAGAAAAACCTGTTTTCAATGATGCTATATCTAGAGTGATTCAGAGGCTGATAACACATGCAGATGAGATGTATGAGCGTGCTTCCTATGGCATTGTAGGTTTACCTCGCAATTGTCGTTCTGCAATTGCTGCTGCAGGGCTTATCTATTCTGAAATAAGTCGGCAAATCGAACGACAAGGTTTAGATAGTATTAGTAACAGAGCGGTAGTTTCTAAGAAGAAAAAGATATTGCTGTTATTAAAGTCTCTGCAATCGACTATCTACAGTAGTAAATTAAATCATAGCCTCACTAAAATTCCATCTATTCAATTTTTAGTGGATGCCGTTGAGCCTGAGGCTCCTTATGCCCATTACACCGGCTCAGTAGAAGATAGATTGATCTGGGTGGTTGGCTTAATGGAAAAGATTGAGCGCAGAAAAGTGCAGTCTTTTAATTCTCTAGCGCAACATTAAGAAAAGTCTGACACTTTTGCTTTAGAACAGCCGAGTAGGGTTTCTAGGCATTCTCCAAGGTAGCATAAACTGCACAATATTGGATTCTAAACGCTTCACATTCAGGGTCTCATGCATTGAAATCACCTCTTCACCGAGTAAGTATGATTTGATCATCGAGCGAGCATAGAACGGGGTATCTTCAAAGGTCCCCAGCAGGGAAATTTTGGGTTTATCCCCCTGATTTTCAGAGCGCATATTGCGCTGTATGCCCCAGCCGGTTTTACGAAGTAAAACTCTTTCTGGCGCTACAAATGACTCTACGGTGCCATCCGTATTAAATTTGCTGGCAATGACGCGCTCATTGCCGTTCTTTTGTCTGACGTCATAGATGACTGCAGTACTGCCATCTTTGAGGTGTGCTCTTGACCAATCCCATTCACTAAAGGGTTTGCTAATGGGCTCATCACCTTCGTTAGAGTCAAAATAAGCATTTCCTTGCCACTGCAGTGAAGGGTTTGTAAAGCTAACCTCTACTCTTGCCGAGGGTGCGATAGGCCCCCAGCGATGTTTGCCATGATCATCGAGTGCGACTACTTGGTTAAAGACTTGCTCGGGGAATACGGTGATTTTTCCTTGAACCCTTTTACCTAAAAGTGGGACACGCTCATTAATCTCAATCGTCAGAGCATTATTCTCCCAATGAAGATGACTGGGTCCAACGGTAAACTGATGTGCAGTTCTCTCAATGGCATTTTGACCTCGCTCTGTCATCGTCCAGTATTTTTTGGTAGGGGTATAAAGCGCTACATTGATAGCGCAGTAGTCATCTGCGGGCGCCAGTTTTCTTTTATTAGCCCAGGCGTAATAGGGGGAGAAGACGCTACCCACGAATGCAATGATGCTAAATCCATACAGTCCATCATCGCTGAGGCCATCGACATACCACCAAAGATAGTTACCGGGATCTACTGCTTGGTCAAACCGAGGTGTGCCATCAGTGTTGCGGCCGCCAATCGTCCTGACATCGCTGCCATAGGAACTCCCGGCCCCGGATGAGTGCTGCCTCCCGCTAGGAGAAGATTCTGAATTTGCGACTGAGATCCTAGGCGCTGAAAGGAGCTCATCCAGCCGTGGGTAGCTTGACCATACAGAGCTCCACCGCGTCCCGGAAATAGTTTGTTGAATTCGTGAGGGGATGTCCGCGTGATCTGCGCATCCTGTAGTTGAAGGCCATACTGGCGCATGAGTGAAAAAGCTTTTTGTTCGCATTGTTCTATTTCCTCATCATCAAATTGATTATCACCATTAGCGGGAGCATTGACTAGGCAAAAAAGTCTCTCATAGTCATTAGTTTGGTTTGCAAAATCGGTCCTATCTTGAGCGCAAATATAGACCGTTGGGTTTTTTGGAAGTTTTTGTTTTTCAAAGATATCTGTAAATTCGCTATGGTAGGGCTGATTAAAAAATACGTTATGCCTAACAAGAGGAAATCCTGAGGCTTTTACACGCATAGACCAAGTGACTGCAGAGAGTGAATCAGTCTGTTTTAAGCTTTGGGGAATTGCGGAATTTGCCTTCTCGCCCAGCAAGCCGCGTTGTAGAGCCTTGATATCACCATTAAAGATGAGGTAATCACACTCAATCGTCTCTCCTGAGGTGAGTTGAACGCCGCTCACTTTTTCACCTGAAAATTTTAGAGACTGAACCTCAGCCCCATATTGAAAATGACAGCCTTTTTTCTGAGCTAAACGCGCAATTACTTCCGGGATCTTGGTCATACCGCCTTTAATAGACCATACCCCTTTCATTTCCACTTCAGCAATTAACATGAGTGTGGCTGGCGCTAGGTACGGAGATGATCCACAGTAGGTTGCATACCGACCAAACAATTGATGTAATCGCGGGTCTGGGAAATAGCTTGCTAATGAAGACCAAAGATTGCTAAATGGCCCAATATCCCAGAGTACTTTGCCCTTGGTTACACCTAAGGAGGACATCATGCCTAATAAAGTTGGACGAGGCGATTCAATAAAAGGCTTATTCAGTGTTTCATATACTTTTTTAGCTGTTTTACAGAACTCTAAAAATAATTGAGCTTGTTTGGGGCCGGCAAATTGGCCAATCGCGTCAGCGCTCTTCTGGGTATTGGCATAGAGATCAAGGGGGGCTTCTCCCCAGCTATGACGGGCGAGAATATCGAGCGCTTCTAATTCAAATTCTGCAGAAAAACTTTCATCGCAGTCAGCAAAGAGTTGTTCAAAGATCCAGCGCATCGTAAATACAGTTGGTCCAGAATCAATTGCTGTCTGATCTACTTGGATAGTACGAATCTTTCCGCCGGGAGCACTACTCTTTTCTAATACGGTGACATCAAGTCCGCGATGCGCAAGTTCAAGAGCGGCAGTAAGTCCACCAATACCTGCGCCAACGATCAGAATTTTAGGGGATTTGGACATGCTTACCCTGCCAAGTTCCCTGGGCCTCTATGACTCTAAATCGAGTGAACATGGACTCAGAGAAATAAGCTTGACCATATGCCGCTTTAATCGCAGAAAGATGGGCGCCTTGCTGAGCATATTGCTCAAGGGATTGAGCGCTATCCCAAATAGTGAAAGTTGCTTGACGAAAGTAGGGCGCTTCCCCAACACCAGCTGTCAGAATTTTTCCTGTTGCCATTGCAATAGCATCTTCTGCGGGTTTTGCTTTTGCCCAAAATTGCCTTGCCTTGCTTGGTCGGATGGATGCTCTAGTTAAGGATGCAATAGGGGCATTGATTGAAGGGCTTGGATCTGAGCATGACATGGAAAATCCGGACCAAGAGCCCCGGCTGGAGTAAGGCTGCACGCTAGCCAAAAAGAATTCATGGGCATGATCTTGATAAGCCTTAACGATAGAAGAGGATTCTTCAAAACGGGCGGCATTGTCAGCGCTATCAAAGACGCAAAAGAAGCCTTGTTTGGTGAGGCTAGGTTTGGTGCTAAACCCCCCGTTATAGCCTGAGCCCAATACTTTGCAAAACTGCAGACCGGGATTGTGTTGAAAGGGGGATTTACCGAGGATGTATCTTAAGAAGCCCCATGCTCTAGAGTGTGAAGCAATATCAATTAAACCTAATACTGCTGTCTGATCACTCATTCGAACTCAGGCATCAATATCATCTGCGGCATTGCTATCCACAATGCCAAATCGTCTCATTTTGATATAGAGACCTTGCCTGGAAAGGCCCAGCAGTTCAGCAGCAGATGCTCTATTGGACATCGTGAGATCAAGTGCAGCCAAAATACATAATTTTTCAATAATATCAGTAGTCTCAGTGACGATTTGTTTGAGAGGCACCTTACCAACCAATTGCGTTAGTTCTCTAGCATTCTTACCAAGATTGTCAGGTTTATCTGCTGGTTGACTTGAGGCCTTAGAAACTTGATGAATACCGATGGCGACCAATGAAAGCTTAGCGCTATTAAAGCCAACGGCAGATATTCGGACATCAATAGGCGAGCTGCCATCATCTGCTGTGATAGTACTGGCGTAATCCTTAATAGAGCCATGTTCACGCACGGTACCCAAGAGAATTTTGAGATCAACACTTGCTCTTCCAAGCCATATCTCTAGAGATTTACCTAAGATGCTCTCTTTTTGTGTTGATTGGGACATCGACACAAACGTATTATTGGTAGTCAGAATTACTCCATTGCTGCTACAAACAATAAATCCATCCTGGAAATCTTCCATGGCTTGTGAGAGCAATGCAGCTTGCTCGTTGGCGGTACCAAGATTTGCCGTTTGAGACTTTGGTTTAATAGATACTAAACATACGTTTTGATTTCCCTCGCGTAAAAGCGAGCTCGAAATTTCAACATTCTCCTTTAAATTTTCTAAGGTAGACTGGAAAGAAGATTGCAGTATTCCAGACTTAGATTCCAAGAGATAACTTTGAATCGCCTCATGATCTTTAGTGGGAAATAGATTAACAAAGAGCTTGCCTTGAATCTTTTTCAGATCACCCACTAAAAAACCGGCTGATTTATTCACTTCAACAATCTTTAAAGTCTGACTATCCACAATCAGATAGGCTTGATCAATACTATTAAAGAGTTGTAGATAACGATTCTGGATGGCATGAAGATTCGCATAATCACGCTCAATTTCTTGTTGAGATTCAACTAATTTTTGTTGCAGCATGGAGATGCTACTAAGATCTTTGCCAATGGCAACTAATTTATTTTGTTTGGGAAAATAGATTGTGCTGAACTGAATCGGGAGCGAAGTTGTCCCATCGATCTCCTGGTTAACTTGACGCCATTTTTGTTCGGACTGATCTTCGCTTGTTTTTAGTAGCGCATTGACTTTTGGTTGACTATCGATTGCTACAGTATCTAACCATTTTTTCCCCACTAGAGATGAGGTATTTTCTGAAACAGGCTTCGAGCCATCAATGATTTTTTCAATGACGCCAGATTTATCGATGATGAGTGTTAAATCTACCGATAGAGCTAACAGCCCAGCTGCCAAGTCCACATCCAAGGTATTTAGTTCGGAAGAATCTAAATGATAAATTTTGGTCACGTTTTATTTTCTGCTTATCTATCTAAATATTATTTTTCTATTTGGCTGAGATGCTGATCAAGTTTCTGAACGGACTCCTCGGGAGTAAATGCCTTGACTTCTGCCTGAATATGATCAAAAGCTTCGGGCGCCTTATTATAAAGCGGACCACCAACAAGAACAATGATTTTCGGGTTCTTCGATTTTTGTCTGAGTAACCTTATCAGGTTCGGTAGTTCTTCAAGTTGTTCATTTGTCGCGACTGATATTGCAAGCGCCTGATGAATTTTTGACTCAACTCCTTCAGCCATGGAGTCAATATTGACTTTATTTGGTCGATGCACCTGCCAGCCAGAAAATGTCATGAAGTTGGCAAAAATGAGTGTGCCAAGTGAATGCTGTGAACCAGGGCAGCCAGAGATTAAGATTGATTTATTTTGCTGTCGCTCAAGCTGATTTGCCTGAAAGAGATAATCAAGCTTGTAAATGACCCTCTCAAGCCTAGTGACGCCAATAGAAACATCCGCAAAGCTAATGCTGTCATCTTCCCAGTGCTTACCCAATTTTCGAGCAATTTCTGGGATGAGGTCTAAGACGATGTAATCAATTGATGCGCCGTGGGTTTTCAGTACGGTGATGGCGAGTTCAAATGAACCCTCTTCGGTAGCCAGCAAAAGATTGGTGAGTTTGTTTATTTCCTCTTCATCTAGCGAGTGGCGATACTGATCTTGCTTAACTCTAGGTGATTGAACCCAATTTTGATTTGAGGAGGTCCTAGAGGCCGAGCCATCTACTTTGCGTTCAATCTCCCCAATTAAGCCTGGTAATTGGGTGCTGACCACTTCTCTAATGAGTTCTTTTTTAGCTAATAAATTCACTAAATAGCCCTTAAGATAGTACCTGCCTGATAAATGACAACTAAATGTAAAATAATTATTACACTTATGATTAATTTAAAGCAATAAATTTGTATAAACTAGGGTTTATACTTACATATAGGTGCTTATATCAGGGAAAGTACTAGTTTTTGTAGAGCAATTTTGGCGTAAAGTTTTGTTTACACATAGCCGATAGGGCAGCCTCAAAAAATGAAGACTAGTAAGCCACTTTACAACCAAGAACAGCGTGCAAGACGAGACGCCACGGTTTGGACTTTGGTGCAGGGCATATTGGCCCCCATTCAATTCCTAGTGTGCTTAATTAGCCTCTCTTTAGTGCTGAGATACCTCATTACAGGAGATGGATATGCATTGGCAACTATTTCAGTGGTGGTTAAAACGGTATTTCTCTACTTAATCATGCTAACAGGCAGCATTTGGGAAAAGGTTGTATTTGGCAAATACCTCTTCGCAGAGAGTTTCTTCTGGGAGGATGTATTTAGTATGTTGGTCATTTCACTTCATACGCTCTATCTTTACTTTCTTTTCACGGGTGAAATGAGTCAGCGTGGATTGATGTACTTGGCCTTAGCTGCTTACGCATCCTATTTTATTAATGCGGGTCAATTCTTATACAAATTGCGCATGGCGCGTTTGCAAATGAGTGAGAGGGTCACTGCATGAATGCAATCGTAGACTTGCCTAAAGATCAAATCAGTAGCGTAGGAAAAAATATTCCTATCTATAAAGAGCGCGGCCAAAGAGAAGTTTTTTGTGGCTTAACCGGAATTATCTGGCTGCACCGCAAGATTCAGGATGCATTCTTTTTGGTAGTAGGCTCCCGTACCTGCGCCCACTTGGTTCAGTCGGCTGCTGGCGTGATGATCTTTGCCGAACCACGCTTTGCTACTGCAATTATTGATGATCGCGATCTTGCGGGTATTGCCGATGCACATGAGGAGCTTGACCGTGTAGTGAAGGCTCTGCTTGCTCGGCGCCCTGATATCAAAATGCTATTTTTAGTAGGCTCATGCCCTTCTGAGGTCATTAAGCTTGACCTCTCACGAGCTGCGCAGAGATTAAATAAAGAGTTTTTAAATCATTGCCGTATCTTGAGTTACTCAGGTAGCGGAATTGAAACGACCTTTACTCAGGGTGAGGATGCATGCCTCGCATCTTTGGTAAAGGAGATTCCAAAACCAGTAGCAGTTGGTGAGAAAAAGCTATTGGTTGTCGGCTGCTTACCTGATGTTGTCGAAGATCAATTTCAGCGTCTTTTTACTGAGCTTGGCATTGGCAAAGTTTCCTTTTTCCCGCCTAAAAATTCTCAGCAAAAAATAGAAATTGATGGCAACACGCAATATCTTCTTGCGCAACCATTTTTGGCTGAAACAGCAAGGCTGATTGAGGAGCGCGGTGCCAAAAGAATCTCAGCACCATTCCCATTTGGAATTCAGGGTACAAGTGCTTGGCTAAAAGCAGCCGCAAACCAATGGGGAGTGAGTGCTGAGAAATTTGATGAGGCTACACAGCCCAAAATTGAGCGCGCTCAGAAGGCTTTGGCACGTTATATACCAATGCTGGAAAGCAAGCGTATCTCGTTTTTTCCGGATTCTCAATTAGAGATCCCATTGGCCCGTTTCCTTTCCCAAGAGTGCGGCATGAAGGTGATTGAAATAGGGACGCCTTATCTTCACAAGCAACACCTTGAAGCAGAGTTGGAATTACTTCCTGAAAACTCCCGAATTGTGGAAGGGCAGGACGTTGAGAAACAGTTAGATAGATGCCGCTCAGATAAGCCTGACATCGTGGTGTGCGGTTTGGGTTTGGCAAATCCTCTTGAAGCAGAAGGCATTACAACCAAGTGGTCTATTGAATTGGTATTTAGTCCTGTGCACGGCTATGAGCAGGCTGCAGATTTAGCAGAGCTCTTTGCACGACCTTTAAATCGCAGTATGAGATTAGCGGCCTAGGGGAAACGGATGCAATTAACGCTCTGGACATATGAAGGCCCTCCACATATTGGAGCAATGCGTATTGCTACTTCAATGACGGACTTGCATTATGTGCTGCATTCTCCTCAGGGTGATACCTACGCAGATCTTTTGTTTACGATGATTGGACGTTCACGTAAGCGTCCTCCAGTGACTTACACCACTTTTCAGGCTAGAGATTTAGGTGGTGATACTGCGCAGTTATTTCAGGATTCGGTAAATGATGCTTATCAGCGCTTTCAACCAAAAGCAATGATTGTTGGCGCTTCATGCACTGCTGAATTGATTCAAGATGATCCAGGCGGCTTAGCAAGAGCATTGAGTTTGCCAATCCCAGTCATCCCACTGGAATTACCTTCGTATCAGAAAAAAGAAAATTGGGGTGCTTCAGAAACTTTCTATCACATTGTTCGTGGTTTAGTTAGTGTAGATAAATCTATCTCAGCACAACAGTTTCAAGAGAGGCTTGAAGCTAATAAGCAAGAAGGTCAAAAACCCAGCTGCAATATTTTGGGTGCAACCGCTTTAGGTTTTCGTAATCGTGATGACGTACAGGAGATTGCCGGCTTATTGGAATCCATGGGCATTGAAGTCAGAGTAGTGGCCCCTTTAAATGCATCTGTCTCTGATCTGGCCAAGATCCCTGCAGCCGATTTCAATGTGTCACTCTATCCTGAAATTAGCCAGCTGACTTGTACTTGGCTGAATAAAAATTTTGGGCAGCCATTTACAAAGATCATCCCAATTGGCACTAAGGCGACTAAAGCATTCATTGAAGAGGTGGCGCAACTTGCCAATCTCAATCCTAAGCTTACCTTAGCCAATCAAGAGGAGCGGGCGCGCTGGTATGCAAAATCAGTTGACTCAACCTATCTCACTGATAAGCGAATATTTATTTTTGGCGATGCAAGCCATGCTATTGCTGCAGCCAAGGTTGCTGCAGAAGAAATTGGCTTCAAGGTAGTTGGCTTAGGAACTTACAGTCGTGAGTTTGCTCGTGAAGTTCGTGAGGCCGCCAAATTGTATGGTATTGAAGCGCTGATTACTGATGATTATCTTGAGGTCGAGCAAAAAGTTTCTGAATTAGCTCCAGATCTAGTTCTAGGCACTCAAATGGAGCGCCATATTGCCAAGAGATTAGGTGTTCCTTGTGCGGTAATTTCTGCTCCAGTGCACGTTCAAGATTTCCCTGCACGCTACTCGCCCCAAATGGGTTTTGAAGGTGCCAATGTTTTATTTGATACCTGGATTCATCCATTGATGATGGGTCTAGAAGAGCACCTCATCATGATGTTCCGTGATGACTTTGAATTTAGCGCTAAGGCAGCGCCATCTCACCTAGGCCATGGAAGTGCAAGTACAAAAGAGCACGCTCCGGTTGCGGCGAATGCTAACGAGAGAGATCCCGTTCAAGCAGCCCAGGTTAACACTGAAGTCTTTAATGGGGCTAATCCAGTCAATCTTTGGGATGCGGCCGCTGAAAAAGAGCTGGGAAAAATTCCGTTCTTTGTCAGAGGTAAGGCGCGGCGCAATACTGAGAAATTTGCAGTAGAGCATGGCATTAGCCAAATTACGATAGAAACTCTCTACGATGCAAAGGCTCACTATGGCAGATAAGCGTCCGTCAATGAGAGTCACCATCATCACGATGGATACGCACTTAGCTAGTGCGACCGAGAGAGCTCGTCATGCACTGAAAAAGAAAATGCCTAGCTTAGAGCTAACTATTCATGCGGCATCAAGCTGGACAGTCGATAGCAAGGCACTAGAAAGCTGTCTTGCGGATATTCAGTCAGCTGACATCCTCATTGTGACAATGCTCTTTATGGAAGATCACTTTAAACCAGTGATCGAAGCACTTAAAGCGAGAAGAGACCATTGCGATGCGATGGTGTGTGCCATGTCTGCAGGCGAAGTGGTGAGCCTAACCCGCATGGGTGGATTTGATATGGGCAAACCTGCTAGCGGCTTGATTGGTTTGCTTAAGCGACTCAGAGGAAATAAAGAAAAGTCTCAAACTGGTGGCGCTGCTCAAATGCGCATGTTGCGTCGTTTGCCAAAAATTTTACGATTTATTCCTGGTGGCGCTCAGGATGTAAGAGCTTATTTTTTAACTCTGCAATATTGGTTGGGTGGCTCTGAAGAGAACCTGTACCACATGGTCAAAAATTTAGTGAATCGTTATGCCGCTGGTGAGCGTGAAGTATTAAAAACCAAAGAGAAATTAGTCGAGCCAGTGGTTTATCCGGATAACGGTATCTACCATCCACGCCTTCAGGGTCGCATGAGCGAGTCTTTAAGTGATCTACCGAAGTTGGTGAGTGATAAAAAGTCTAAAGGTAGAGTGGGTCTGTTATTGCTCAGATCTTATATTTTGGCTGGTAATACCCTGCATTACGATTCAGTGATTGCTGCTTTAGAGGCGCAAGGTTTACAGGTATTGCCTATATTTGCAGTGGGCCTTGATGCAAGGCCAGCGATTGAGCAATTCTTTTTCCAGGACGGAAAAAATATGGTCGATGCTGTAGTGTCATTGACCGGTTTTTCTCTTGTGGGGGGTCCTGCTTACAACGATGCCAAGGCCGCAGAAGAAGTATTGGCATCGCTCGATGTTCCTTATCTTGCTGCGCAACCCCTCGAGTTCCAGACATTAAATGATTGGGGTGGATCAGATCGTGGCTTGTTGCCGGTTGAGAATACGCTCATGATTGCTATCCCAGAGTTGGATGGTGCGATTGTCCCAATGGTGTTTGGTGGTCGTGCTGGTGAGGCAGACGTGCAATGCACTGGGTGCCATAAAGCATGCGTATTTGAAGCCAGTATTAATCGCCATGATATGCACACCTGTGTTGAGCGTACTGCCATGTTGGCAGCACGAGTCAGTAAACTCATTGCACTGCGTAAATCTGAGCGCGCTAATCGCAAGGTCGCTTTGGTGATGTTCAATTTCCCGCCAAATGCTGGAAGAGTTGGAACAGCTGCGCATTTGAGCGTATTTGAGTCTGTATTGAATACTCTAAAGAGCCTAAAAGCAGAGGGCTATACCGTTGATGTTCCAAATTCTTTAGATGAATTTAGGGATCAGATCCTCATTGGCAATGCAAAACAACATGGCACTGATGCAAATGTCCATGCTCAGATCAGTACAGACGATCACATTAAACGCGAGCCTTGGTTAAAAGAGATTGAGGCTCAGTGGGGCCCTGCACCTGGCAAGCTTCTGACTAATGGATCATCACTCTTTGTGTTGGGTAAACAATTTGGCAATGTCTTTGTCGCGCTTCAGCCTGGATTTGGCTACGAGGGCGATCCAATGCGTTTGTTATATGAAAAGGGATTTGCACCTACGCATGCCTTCTCAGCGTTTTATCGTTACCTACGCGAAGATTTTGCTGCTTCGGCTGTCTTGCATTTTGGTACCCATGGCGCCCTTGAATTTATGCCTGGCAAGCAATCAGGCATGTCAGGTTCATGCTGGCCTGATCGTTTAATTAATGATTTACCAAATCTCTATATTTATGCATCCAATAACCCCTCTGAGGGAGCAATTGCCAAGAGACGCGCTGGCGCAACGCTGATTAGTTATTTAACCCCACCAGTATCTCAGGCGGGTTTGTATCAAGGCCTGTCAGAGCTTAAAGAGGCTGTAGAGCATTGGCGTAAAGCAGTTCCTCAAGAAACTAGTCAAGAGATGGCTCATGCTTGGGATGCTAACGAGCAGGATCTTTTAGATGCATTGCAAGCGCAAGCAGTTGCATTGGAATTCGTATCGGCAGAGCCCGCTTGGAAATCACTAGACGCCGATACTGTCAATAAGGCCGTAATGCATTTGACAGAGCAAATTCTGGAATTAGAGTACACCTTGATTCCTTACGGCCTGCATATCTTAGGCGACCAAATGAGTACTGAGCAAAGTTTAGATATGTTGATGAGCTATGCGTCTGTGCAAGAAGGAGAAATTCAGGATTTCTCTAGAGAGACGATGAATACATTGATTCATAGCCAAAGTCTTGAGCAGTTTGCTAAGGACCAAGTGCTCGCTTTGACGCCTAGCTTAAGAGAAGAGTTAAATCAGGTTGTCAACATGCATCGTGAAATGCAATCTGATAGTGAAATGCAAGGCATTTTGAAAGCGCTAGAGGGGCGATACATTCGCCCAGCACCAGGTGGCGATGTACTCAGAAATCCTCAGGTGCTCCCTACTGGTAGAAATGTTCATGGCTTTGATCCATTCCGCATTCCTAGCAAGTTCGCCATGAAAGATGGACAGTATCAAGCGAACAAACTACTAGAGAGATATCAAGCTGATGGAAATCCATTGCCAGAATCGGTAGCAATGGTTCTTTGGGGTACAGATAACCTTAA
>CANFMT010000030.1 GCA_947448415.1 Burkholderiaceae bacterium
ATCATCATTCGTCAACGTGGCACACGTGTTCATCCAGGTGCTAACGTTGGTATTGGTAAAGATCACACTTTGTTCGCCTTAATTGACGGTCAAGTGGAATTCGGCGTGAAGGGTGCTTTGAAGAAGGCCCAAGTTTCAGTCCTGCCTCGTTCATAAGGCGCCTGACTGAGACACGTTTGATTCAGATTTATTCCGAATTTAACTCTTAGGAACGGGCCTCGCTAAGCGAGGCCTTTTTTATTTATGAAATTTATAGACGAAGCACGTATTGAAGTTATTGCCGGCCAAGGTGGCGCCGGAAGCGCCTCTATGCGCCGCGAAAAGTTTATTGAATTTGGCGGTCCTGACGGTGGTGATGGCGGTAAGGGTGGTAGCGTATGGGCGACAGCCGATCGTAATATCAACACATTGATTGATTACCGTTATGCCAAAACGCACACCGCAAAAAATGGTGAGCCAGGGCGCGGTGCTGACTGCTATGGTCGCGCTGGTGATGACATTGAATTACGTATGCCTGTAGGCACCATCATTTCCGATTACGAAACTGGCGAGCCGATTGCCGATTTAACCACTCATGGTGAGCGCCTTTGTTTGGCTCAGGGTGGTGTTGGTGGTTGGGGCAATATCCATTTCAAGAGCTCTACTAATAGAGCGCCACGTCAAAAGACGAACGGCAAAGAAGGTGAACGCCGAAAACTGAAGCTGGAATTAAAAGTATTGGCTGACGTAGGTTTATTGGGTATGCCTAATGCTGGTAAATCGACCTTAATTACTGCAGTTTCTAATGCGCGTCCAAAGATTGCGGATTATCCATTTACCACTTTGCATCCTAATTTGGGCGTGGTGCGCGTTGGTAGTGAGCGCAGTTTTGTAATTGCTGACATCCCTGGTCTGATTGAGGGTGCCGCCGAAGGTGCTGGCTTAGGCCATCGCTTTTTGCGCCATTTACAACGTACAGGCGTACTTTTGCATTTGGTTGATATTGCGCCGTTTGATGAAAATATTAATCCGGTTGCCGATGCTAAAGCCATCGTGAATGAACTACGTAAGTACGACGAAGCCTTGGTTGAAAAACCACGCTGGTTGGTTTTAAACAAAGTCGACATGATTCCTGAAGAGGATCGCAAGAAAGTAATCGCCGACTTTGTAAAGAGCTTTAAATGGAAGGGCCCTGTTTTTGAGATCTCCGCTTTGACCGGATTGGGTTGCGATAAGCTTTGTTATGCCTTGCAAGATTATCTAGATTCTGTGCGTAAAGATCGCGATGACGCGGAAGAGCGCGCTCAAGATCCTCGCTATACAGAGCACCCTCAAGATAAAGCCCCCGATTAAAGAACTTATTTAATATTTGTTGCTGTTATGAATATCAACCAAACAAAACGGATTGTTGTTAAAGTAGGATCTAGCCTTGTAACCAATAATGGGGAAGGCTTGGATCATGCTGCCATTGGCATGTGGGCAGAGCAAATGGCAGTCTTACTGAAAGCTGGGCATGAGGTTCTGATGGTCAGTTCGGGAGCGATTGCCGAAGGTATGCAGCGCTTGGGTTGGGCAAAGCGTCCACAAGAAATTCACCAGCTGCAGGCCGCCGCCGCAGTTGGCCAAATGGGTTTAGTACAAGTTTATGAAACTTGTTTTGCCCGCTTTAATTTGCGTAGCGCTCAGATTCTTTTAACTAACGCTGATCTAGCCCATGCTGAACGCAATGCAAATGCTAAGGCAACCCTTGATACTTTATTAAAGCTGGGCGTTGTTCCGATCATTAACGAAAACGATACGGTAGTTACTGATGAAATTAAATTTGGAGATAACGATAGCCTTGCTGCATTAGTTACCAATTTAATTTGTGCAGATTTGCTAGTGATCTTGACTGATCAAGGTGGTTTATTTACTGCTGACCCACGTCAGAATCCAGATGCCACACTTCTGGCTGATGCGATTGCTGGAGATCCTGCGCTTGAGAAAATGGCTGGAGGCGCTGGCAGCGAATTAAGTAAGGGTGGCATGCTGACTAAGGTACTAGCTGCTAAGGTAGCAGCGAAGACTGGCGCCATAACTGTTATCGCTTCGGGTCGAGAGCCCAATGTCTTAAACAGACTGTTGTCTGGAGAAAAAATTGGGACTCAATTAGCCCCTAATTGAGTTAAGGGCGATTACTCCACAACGCCATATGAGTTGGTAGGCTTGGTACCCCCAGTAAAACTCCTTGGGTTGAGCGAGTTCAATACTGTATTAAGACTTTTTTCTTGATTATTAAAGCTGCATATCGCTCCTGCTGCTAGAGCTGCTTGATAACGATTTGGAATTTGAGGTTTGATCGCATTCCATGAACTTAAGGGATTTTCATTCCACTTATTGTTATCAAAGGTGCCGTAGAGGCGCCACTGATAAGAATCACAACGAATTCCTTCATATTGGGCTTGCTCACCACCGCTTGGATTGGTAATGACAACAATGTAGCGAGTTACACCATCAGGCCCTATGAGAATCGAGCTAGTATCAATCGCAAACTTAAAAATAGTTGTTTGGGATACATAAAAAGGCAGGGTAGTGGATTTATTGGGAGGGTTCAAGGGCATCTTAGTTGCGCCTTCCTTGAATACCATTGGGGCAAACGGATCTAGCCCGCTTTGCATGGGATCGCCGGTACAAGCGATTAAGAGTGAGACCGCAATCAAGCTGCTTGCATAAGTTTTGAGTTTGCTAAATACAGCATTCATTTTTATTTTTCCGATTTGGGAGTCTGCTCAGGTGGATCTTCGTAATTTGTATAGAAAGACTGGATCATATCCAAAGGGGTGCCCCATGCAAGCTGCTGCATTCTCAAACCACGAGAAAGATAACGGGCTAATTCTGATAGAGCTAATTGATAGACTTCGCGTTTGAAGTCGATGACAGCATCAAGTTGAATCCAAAACGGAACCCAGCGCCAGGCATCAAATTCAGGATGTTCGGACGCGCGCAATTGAATATCGCTATCTAGCCCGACTAGGCGCAGCAAAAACCAAATTTGTTTTTGGCCTCGATAGGCTGCTCTATGGACACGTGATGAGTTTTGACGGCGCAGGTATTCCTCAGGGACGTCATAACGAAGCCAATCCCTAGTCCGTCCAATAATTTGGACATGTTCTGGCAGCAAGCCAACTTCCTCATGCAATTCGCGGTACATGGCCTGCTCAGGGCTTTCACCATGCTGAATCCCACCCTGTGGGAACTGCCACGAATGCTGCCCAACGCGTTTCCCCCAGAAAACCTCGTTACGGCTGTTGAGGAGGACAATGCCGACATTCGGGCGATACCCTTCACGGTCAAGCATGATCGTGCCTCAAATCCTTTAAAATCAATGATTTGATTATATCCATACATGAAAGCCTCACAATCATTTCTCGCCACCTTAAAAGAAGCTCCCTCTGACGCTGAGGTGGTTTCGCACAAACTCATGGTGCGCGCAGGTTTAATTCGCAAGATTAGCGCGGGCATTTACAACTATTTGCCCTTCGGCTTGAAGGTCATTCGCAAGGTGGAAAACATTATTCGCGAAGAAATGAATCGTGCTGGGGCAATTGAATTGCTGATGCCGATGGTTCAGCCAGCTGAATTGTGGCAAGAAACTGGCCGCTGGGAAAAGATGGGCCCTGAATTGTTACGCATTAAAGATCGTCATGATCGTGATTTTGTGATTCAACCAACCTCAGAAGAGGTTGTGACAGATTTTGCTCGCAACGAGATTAAGAGTTACAAGCAATTGCCTGTGAACTTCTATCAAATCCAAACTAAGTTTCGTGATGAGCGCCGCCCACGTTTTGGCATTATGCGTGGCCGTGAATTCAGCATGAAGGACGCCTACTCGTTTGATCGAGATACAGAAGGCTTAAAAAAGTCCTACCAAAAGATGTTCGATGCTTATACGCGTATCTTCAAGCGCATGGGTCTTGAGTTCCGTGCTGTTACTGCGGATAACGGCGCTATTGGTGGATCGGGCAGCCAAGAGTTTCATGTGATTGCTGATACTGGTGAAGATGCAATTGTCTATTGCCCTAATTCTGATTACGCAGCCAATCTCGAGGCAGCAGAGTCATTGGCTTTGCTCGCTAGTCGTGCTACTGCATCTGTTGCAATGAGTAAAGTTCCGACCCCTGATAAAACAAATTGTGGGGATGTGGCAAAGTTTTTAAATATTCCACTTGAGCAAACTGTGAAATCCTTGTTGTTTGCTACCGATCAGAAAAGTGGACCAGCCAAGCTCTTTATGTTGTTGGTTCGTGGTGACCACGAGTTAAATGAAGTGAAGGCTAGTAAAGTACCAGGCATGACTGAGTCTCGTTTTGCTTCTGAAGCAGAAATCAAGCAAGCTTGTAATGCACCGGCAGGCTACTTGGGTCCTGTTGGGGTGAGTGCTGATGTGACGGTGGTTGCAGATCGCACTGTCGCCAATATGGCTGATTTTGTTTGTGGCGCAAACGATGCTGGACATCATTTAGTTGGTGTGAACTGGGGACGTGATTTACCTGAGCCATTAGTTCTGGATATTCGTAATGCAGTGATTGGCGACCCTTCTCCAGATGGCAAAGGTGTTGTTGATATCTGCCGCGGTATTGAAGTGGGCCACGTATTCCAGTTGGGCACACGTTATTCAGAGGCGATGGGTTGCACATACCTGGATCAACAGGGCAAAGCACAGCCAATGGTGATGGGTTGCTATGGCATTGGTGTTACTCGCCTGCTTGGTGCTGCAATCGAGCAAGGGCACGATGACAAGGGGATCATCTGGCCGATCTCGATGGCTCCATTTGAGGTGGTCATTTGCCCAATGGGATACGAAAAGTCTGAGCAAGTAAAAGCTGCTTGTGACCAATTGCACGATGAACTTTTAGCAGCCGGAATTGATGTCATCTTGGACGATCGCAATGAGCGTCCAGGCGCGATGTTTGCTGACTGGGAGTTGATTGGTGCGCCGTTCCGGGTAGTGATTGGCGATCGTGGCTTGGCAGATTCTCAAGTGGAATTTAAAGGCCGCACAGATGCCGAGTCTCAGAATATCCCGCTAGCTCAAATCAAAGACAAAGTGATTTTCGCTGTTCAATCAGCCAAAGATACAATCGCCTAAATTAGTAGATTATTTTTTAAAGAGCCCGCCAAGACCCTTGGCGGCTCCTTTGGCTGCCATGCCTGCCATAGCGCGAGCCATTTTCCCGCCCTTGAACTGCTTCATCATGGTTTGCATTTGATCGAACTGCGCTAGCAAGCGATTTACTTCCTGCACTTCAACGCCAGCGCCTGCAGCAATCCGACGCTTGCGACTGGCTTTTAATAGTTCTGGCTTTCTGCGCTCACGGGGAGTCATGCTGTCGATAATTCCGCGCATGCGGGTTGTTTGTTTGTCAGCGTTACTCAGATTGGTTTTGGAGGCGGCTTGCGCAACCTGACTAGGTAGCTTGTCCATTAGGCTTGCCATACCGCCCATCTTTTGCATCTGCATTAGTTGATCACGAAAATCCTCGAGATCAAAGCCGCCTTTGGAAATCTTGGTAGCTAATTTTTCTGCTTTGGCAACATCAACGTGCTGTTGTGCTTGCTCAACTAAGGCCAGAATATCTCCCATACCCAAAATACGATTGGCCATGCGCTCTGCATCAAATGCTTCTAGCCCATCCATCTTTTCGGCAACGCCGATAAATTTAAGAGGTACGCCCGTTACTTGGCGCACAGATAGCGCCGCGCCACCACGTGAATCGCCATCTAGCTTAGTCAGAATCACGCCAGTTAAGGGGAGGGCCTCATGGAAGGCTTTAGCAGTATTAACTGCATCTTGGCCAAGCATGGCATCAACCACGAACAGGGTTTCGATCGGATTTAGGCTGGCATGCAGGGTTTTAATTTCTTGCATCAGCGCTTCATCAATACCTAAGCGACCCGCGGTATCGACCAGAACCACATCAAAGTAATGACGGCGCGCCCAATCTAAGGCTGCAAGAGCAATGTCATTGGGTTTTTGATTAACGTTGCTCGGGAAAAACTCTGCACCTACTTGTTTGGTAACAGTTTCTAGCTGCTCAATGGCAGCAGGGCGATATACGTCACAAGAAACGGTTAATACTTTCTTTTTCTTCTTTTCTTGCAACCACTTTGCAAGTTTGCCTACGGAGGTGGTTTTACCAGCACCTTGTAAACCAGCCATTAGGATGACCGCAGGAGGCTGAGTGGCTAAATTTAGTTCACCACTTTGATTGGTATCACCGGTCATTACCTGCGCCAGCTCACGCTGCACAACGCCAACGAGAGCCTGTCCAGGACTTAGGCTGCCAACTACCTCTTCACCAAGGGCTTTAAATTTAATTTGCTCGAGCAGGGATTTAACAACTGGAAGCGCTACGTCAGCTTCCAATAGGGCTAAACGGATTTCCCGCAGCATTTCTGCGGTGTTCTCTTCAGTGAGGCGAGCATGTCCTCGCATTGTTTTCACAACACGAGATAGGCGGTCGGTGAGGTTTTCTAGCATTTATCGATTAGACTTTCCAGATGGATATTTTAGGTTACTCAAGTTATGGATGGCTGCCATCCGTACTTTATTTGACTCTTTTGCTTATTTTGAGCTTCAGGCCCAAAGAGATGGCTGAGTCTGCGCTCTCTAATGCTTTGATTCAAGGGGCTATTTTTGGAGTTTTGGCCATTCATGCGGTCCAGTTGCATAACTCAGTTTTTACGCCTGAAGGTTTTGTTTTTGGTTTTGCTCAGGATTTATCCCTAATCGCATGGGTTGGTTTGGCGTTTTACTGGTTTCAGTCTTGGTTTTTGCCTATTTCCAGTTTACGTTGGATGGCCTTGGTCTTTGCATTGGTTTGTTCTTTGCTGCCCTGGCTTTTCCCTGGCACGCTCATATCTCCTAAGGCGGTTGCTGATCCCTGGTTTAAGGGGCACTTTGTTGTCGCCACCGTTTCTGTCGGCTTGCTCAGCTTAGCTGCAATGCATGCCATGCTGATGAGCATTCAGGATCGTGCTTTACATCGTCAATTGGCAATTGTTCCCAATAGCCGCGCAGCACATTGGTTAGAGGATTTGCCGCCACTCATGACTATGGAAAGTGTCTTGTTTAATTTGCTTTACGTTGGTTTTGCCCTTTTGAGTTTGACTGTATTTTCTGGCTTGTTATTTTCTCAAACGCTATTTGGTAAGCCACTGGTGTTTGATCACAAAACAATTTTTGCCTTGGTTTCTTGGTTCTTATTTGCGGGATTGTTGATTGCCCGTTGGCGAGTGGGATTGCGCGGTAGAACTGCAATACGTTGGGTATTAAGTGCATACACTGCTTTATTGCTGGCGTATGTTGGCAGCCGTTTTGTAGTTGAAGTGATTCTTCAGCGGACTTGATCCTTGTATAAATGGCTTCTTTTAATTGCTGGCGCAGGACTTTTTTATCTTTGGATAAAGGGTAAAAAACAGGCAGAATTCAATCAGCGAAATGCTCGGCGAGCCAATTCTGATAAGGGCTCTAAAGCCATAATACCTAAGGCGATGGTGCAGTGCCAGTGCTGCAAAGTACATTTACCGAAGTCAGAGGCCTTTATTTGTGAGGATCGTTTTTATTGCTCAAAAGAGCATCTTCTTGCCCTTGATTCGAATGGTTGGGTTGGTGATGCGCAGTGGAGGATTTCGCCCAACCAAGATGCTAGGCCGGAAAATGTTGCTCCTGATTTAGTGGTGATCCATCACATCAGCTTGCCGCCTGGTAAATTCAGAAATAAAGTATCCAGTCACCACATCGTTGATTTTTTCCAAAATAAACTTGACCCAAATGGCCACCCTTATTTTGCGGAGATTGCCCATCAAAAAGTATCTAGCCATTTTTTGATTGCTCGCAAGGGAGAGTTGATTCAGTTTGTGTCCACCCGAGATATGGCTTGGCATGCTGGAGCGTCATCCTTCTTGGGTCGAGAAAAGTGCAATGACTTTTCAATTGGTATTGAACTGGAGGGGGATGGCGATACGCCATTCGAAGCTACTCAGTATCAAGTCTTGGCAAATCTTATTCAGAAATTGACTAGCACTTACCCTCATTTGCAATTTGCTGGACACAGCGACATTGCCCCGGAACGGAAAACAGACCCTGGAATTTATTTTGATTGGAAAAAGTTCCAAAAAGATACAGGAATCTCTTTAGAAAAAATGCCCTTTGGGCTAATTTCTAGATAGTCTATTTTTTGTATGTGAGCGTACGCTTACTTTTTTAGCCTTTGTCTAAAGCAGGCTAAAAATTCCAAGCTAAAACAGCCCCAAAATAAGTGGAAAACTTAGTAAAAATACTAATAAGAATTTGTCATAAATAGCTTACCAATTATCAAATAATTCCCTATACTTAGTGCCTAATGCACTTCATGACACTAGATGTAGTGTTTGAATCCAGCAATACCCCATTGTTTTTTAACGATATTTTGTCCAAATAACTATATATAGACGCAGGAGTAACATGACATACGCTAATCCACAGACAGCAGACCAATCCGCTGGAGCGAATAACCCAGGAATGAGTCCTGCGGGGGCAATAAATCAGGCCCCTTCTGCCAGCTTTGTTGCTGGTGGTGTTGGTGGCACCCAGGCAACCCAATTGTCTGACTACAAAATCATTCGCCGCAATGGCTCAGTTGTGGCATTTGAGCCATCCAAAATTGCGATTGCTGTAACCAAAGCATTTTTGGCGGTTAATGGCGGTCAAGGTGCTGCATCTGCACGTGTACGCGAGCAAGTGGAGCAGTTAACTCACTCCGTGGTCCGTGCCCTGTTACGCAGTCGTCCAAACGGCGGTACTTTCCATATTGAAGACATCCAAGATCAGGTGGAATTGGCGCTGATGCGCAGTGGTGAGCACAACGTTGCACGTGCATATGTTCTTTATCGTGAGAAACGCAACCAAGAGCGCGCTGCTCAACAGGAAGTTTCTCAGGACGCTCAAGCCGCTAATCAAGCTGGTGAGTCTGGTATCAAAGTTAGCGATAGCGGTGTTGAGAAGTGGCTCGACATGGCTGCCTTGCGCACTGTGATCGAGGCTGCATGCGAAGGTTTGGGCAATCATATTGATGCGACACCGATCATCACTGAAACCATCAAGAATTTGTACGATGGCGTGCCAATGGCGCAGGTGTATGACTCTGCAATCTTGGCTTCACGTACTTTGATCGAAAAAGATCCCGCTTACAGTCAAGTTACTGCTCGTATTTTGATGCACGTGATTCGTAAAGAAATTCTTGGTAAAGAGGTTCTCCAGGGTGATATGCAGGCTGAGTACGGCACTTACTTTGCTAAGTACATCAATGAAGGCATCTCGGCAGAACTCTTGGATCCACGTATGCGTGAATTCGACTTGCCACGCCTAGCTGCCGCTTTGAACGCTAGCCGTGATTTGCAGTTCAACTACCTCGGTTTGCAGACCTTGTATGACCGCTATTTCTTGCACATTGAAGACCGTCGTATTGAAATGCCACAGGCTTTCTTCATGCGCGTGGCAATGGGCTTGTCTTTAAATGAGTTGGATCGTGAGCGTCGTGCGATTGAGTTCTATGAAATCCTTTCTACATTTGATTTCATGTCCAGTACGCCTACATTGTTTAATTCAGCAACTACACGTCCACAGCTCTCTAGCTGCTACTTGACGACTGTTGAAGATGACCTTGACGGCATCTACGAGGCATTAAAAGAAAACGCATTGTTGTCTAAGTTTGCTGGTGGCTTGGGTAATGACTGGACCAATGTTCGTGCCTTAGGTAGCCATATCAAAGGTACTAATGGCAAATCACAAGGCGTGGTGCCATTCCTCAAAGTGGTAAACGACACTGCTGTGGCTGTAAACCAGGGTGGTAAGCGTAAGGGCGCCGTTTGTGCTTATTTGGAAACGTGGCACTTAGATATCGAAGAATTCTTGGAATTGCGTAAGAACACTGGTGATGATCGTCGCCGTACTCATGATATGAATACTTCAAACTGGATTCCTGACTTATTTATGAAGCGTGTCATGGAAAACGGTGACTGGACTCTGTTCTCTCCATCTAACACCCCTGATTTGCATGATAAGTTTGGTAAGGCTTTTGAAGAGGCATATGTTGCTTATGAGCAAAAAGCTGACCGTGGCGAATTGAAGCCATTCCGCCGCATTCCAGCCCAGCAATTGTGGCGCAAAATGCTCGGAATGTTGTTTGAAACCGGCCACCCATGGATTACTTTCAAAGATCCTTGCAACATCCGCAGCCCACAACAGCATATTGGCGTAGTGCACTCATCTAACTTATGTACTGAGATCACTCTCAATACTAATGACAGCGAAATTGCAGTTTGCAACCTTGGTTCCGTGAATTTGACTGCTCACATGACTACCGATGCTAATGGCAAGATGATTTTGGATCACGAGAAGCTCCAAAAAACTGTTCGCACAGCAATGCGCATGCTCGATAACGTAATCGATATCAACTACTACGCGGTTGCTAAGGCACGTAATTCAAACTTGAAGCACCGTCCAGTCGGTATGGGCATCATGGGCTTCCAAGATTGCTTGCATATGCAGCGTATCCCTTACGCTAGCGATGAGGCTGTAAAGTTTGCTGACTCTTCCATGGAAGCAGTTTGCTACTATGCTTACCAGGCCTCAAACGAATTAGCTGAAGAGCGTGGCGTTTACAGCACCTACAAAGGATCTTTATGGGATCGCGGTATCCTTCCACAGGATTCAGTAGCGTTGTTGGCTGCTGAGCGCGGCGGTTACGTTGAAGTAGATAGCTCATCCACAATGGATTGGACTGGATTACGCGCTCGCATCAAGCAGCACGGCATGCGTAACTCCAACTGCGTCGCCATTGCACCAACAGCAACAATTTCTAACATCATTGGTGTCTCAGCTTGTATCGAGCCTACATTCCAAAACTTGTTCGTGAAATCTAACCTTTCTGGTGAATTCACAGTGGTAAACGAGTACTTGGTACGTGATTTGAAAGATCGCGGCCTTTGGGATGAAGTCATGATTGCTGACTTGAAGTACTTTGACGGTACTTTGTCTAAGATCGATCGCATTCCTCAAGATTTGCGCGATTTGTATGCGACCGCCTTTGAAGTGGAGCCAAGCTGGTTGGTTGAAGCCGCTTCCCGCCGTCAAAAATGGATTGACCAAGCTCAGTCATTGAATATTTATATGGCTGGCGCATCTGGTAAGAAGTTGGATGACACCTATAAGTTGGCATGGTTGCGCGGCTTGAAAACCACTTATTACCTCCGCACTATGGCTGCTACCCACGTTGAGAAATCAACAGTTGCTAGCGGTCAATTGAACTCTGTTTCTAGTGGTGGCGGTGTAAATGGTACTGATGCAGCTGCTGCTGCAAGCGCTGCTGGCGGCGTTGAAGCTGATGGTCCAGTTTGCACAATGCGCCCAGGCGATGCTGGTTTCGAAGAATGTGAAGCATGCCAATAAGCGATTTGCTTATTGGTCAGATATAAGAAAAGAAGAAATTAGGAGAAAGTTATGTTGAATTGGGAAGAGGAAGTTGCTCCAGCACTAGCGAAAGCTGGTCTTGCACCGCAGCCGGTTGCAGTGGAGCCACAACGCCCACAGCTAGATGAAGTTGCAATGGCACCGCAAGCTGCAGCACCTACACCAGTGGCATCTGCCAATTTATCTGGTGGCGCGGCCTTACGTGTAAACGCTGCTGATAAACGTGTGATTAATGCCAAGACTGACGTAAATCAGTTAGTTCCATTTAAATACAAATGGGCTTGGGAAAAGTATTTAGCTGGCTGTGCAAACCATTGGATGCCGCAAGAGATCAACATGAACCGCGATATCGCGCTTTGGAAAGATCCAAATGGACTGACAGAAGATGAGCGTCGCATTATTAAACGCAATCTCGGTTTCTTTACGACTGCCGATTCTTTGGCTGCAAACAATATTGTTTTGGGCACTTATCGCCATATTACCGCCCCAGAATGCCGCCAATACCTATTGCGCCAGGCTTTTGAAGAGGCAATTCATACCCATGCGTACCAATATATTGTGGAATCTTTAGGCTTAGATCAGTCTGAAATCTTTAATGCGTACAACGAGATTGAGTCAATACGCGCTAAAGATGAGTTCTTAATTCCTTATATTGATGTACTAACCAACCCAAATTTTAAGACTGGCACATTAGAAGCTGACCAAACATTGCTTAGATCACTCATCGTTTTTGCTTGTGTGATGGAAGGTTTGTTCTTTTATGTTGGTTTTACGCAAATACTTGCAATGGGTCGTCAAAACAAAATGACGGGTGCTGCTGAGCAGTATCAATACATCCTTCGCGACGAGTCTATGCACTGCAATTTTGGCATCGATTTAATTAATCAAATCAAGCTGGAGAACCCGCAGTTATGGACTTCCGAGTTCAAAGACGAGATCAAATCGATCTTCGAAAAAGCGGTTGAATTAGAGTACCGTTATGCCGAAGATACGATGCCTCGCGGAGTGCTCGGATTGAATGCTCCGATGTTCAAAGGGTACCTAAGATACATTTGTAATCGCAGATGTTTGCAAATAGGACTTGACGCGATGTTCCCAAATGAAGAGAATCCATTTCCATGGATGTCAGAAATGATTGATCTGAAAAAA